>CAUUHV010000001.1:0-224223 GCA_963545085.1 uncultured Catonella sp.
GCGCATCCTATCAGTTTTAAATTATATCTGCTCCATTCTATTACCTCTTTTAAACCCTCTATAACTGACAGCTCGTCATCGGCAAGGAGAACGGATATAACCTTAGCTGGATGAATGTTACTCATTTTTTTACCTTTACCTTTAATGTGTCATGAAACAGCTGTATTTTAATCGGAATTTCAAAGGAATCATTATTGGTATTGTAAACACTTTGTTGTTTAAAAACAATAGATAACCTTAAAGTATTCCGCAAAAATGTTACATACTTAATACAATCTGTCCTATGTGATTTATTGGATAGGTGATAAAATCTTGATTATCAAAGAGGCGGTGCATAAAGCACTATGTATAAATAGGAGGGAAAATGAAAAAGAGAATCCTTAGTATGTTTTTGGTATTAACTACGGCTTTTTCGCTTGCAGCCTGCGGTTCTTCAACTGAGAACAATTCAAAGACGGAAGAGAAAAAAACTGCAGGTACGTCAGCTGAAACAAACAGGCAGGTGTCATCAGCCGCGGATATCGGTAATAAGACCGTTATTGAAGTATGGTCGGAGGATCGTCATGATGAGGACTATGTTCGTAAGATGATAGAAAAGTATAATAGTGAGAATACAGATAATATTCAGGTAAACCTGACAACGATTACTGAAGACTATCAGAATATGATAAATCTTGCCTATACAGGCGGCACGGCTCCTGATATAGTAGGAGCCAATGCTCTTCCTCTTAATCTTTTTGCTGATACGGGAATTCTTATTCCGTTAAATGAGTATATTGACGCGGATAAGGAGTTTCAGAAAGTTAATGAGCCTTATGAACATGCTTACGAAGGAAAGAATTATAAAGACGGAAATATTTATTTTGTTTTCGGCGGACTGCGTTCCGGTGTAAGGGTAGAGTATAATAAGAACCTGCTTGAGCAAAATAACTTTACTTCAATTCCTGACAATCTTACGGATTATATTGCAATGGCAAAGACTTTAACAGAAAAAGGAAACGGCAACTATTATGGAATAGGTTTTACTTCTTCATCACCGTTTGAAAGATTTTTGGAGATGTCGGCTCAGGTTTCCGGAGTATTTTACTATGATTATAAAAACGGAAAATTTGATTTTAACGGCTATAAGCCATTTATTGAGAAAGGACAGGAACTTGTAAAAGCGGCATATCCCGACCAGCAGGGCGTTGACAATATGAGAGCTCTTTTTACGGAGCAGCAGTTTGCACTTTGGTCAAATGCTTCGCAAGAAGTAGGGGTATTTACAAACCAACTTCCGATTAAAGATTTTGAGTGGGGCGTAGCAACTGTTCCCTCACTTAACGGAGAAATTAAAGGTGCGCTTCAGACAACCCCTAACAAGGCTTATGGAATTATATCCACAAGCAAGAACAAAGATGCCGCATGGAAGGTTATTCAGTTTTTTGAGTCGGAGGAATTCCTTAAAGGATATTATGAAGGCGGTTACTCGCTTCCGATTTCCGCGTATATGGATGGGGTAATTGATAAGTCCAAGATGGGCAGACTTGCAGATTTTTCACTTCTTGAGTATGAATCGGTTTATCCTGAACCGCCTAGGGTCAATCTTCAGGGTGACGATTACAGAACAGTACTTTGGAACGCGGTTATGGGATATATAGATATCAATGAAGCAATAGAGGATCTTAATACAAGGTATAATGATGCTCTTGATGCTGATGTTGCATCCGGAACAACAAAGAGACTTGTAATAAAAGATTATGATTCGCTTCATCCAAGCAAGGGCATAGCTGAATATTTAACCGAGTAATATTTGAGAGAACATGGGAATCAGAGCATGATGCCTGATTCCCATGTTTTAACAGTCAAACCAAGAGGAGGAAACGGATGGAACAAAGGAAAGGTAAAAAGAAGATTACGTCCAATAGTATATCTGCTATGCTGATGATTCTTCCGTCAACGATATTGCTGATTGTTTGCTCAATATATCCATTTTTATGGATATTCAGATATGTTTGCTATAATTATAATGGTTTTACTGCAACATATACAGGAGCGGCAAATTTCAATAGAATGCTTAATGACAAACAATTTTGGGGAAGCGTAATAACAACCTTTGAATATGCAGGGCTAAAACTGATATTCATTATTCCGCTTGCTTTGTTTGTCGCGGTTTTGCTTAACATGAAGATGCGAGGCTCCGGTCTGTTCAGGGGAGTTCTCTTTATGCCTACTATCATAGCAACATCAATTTCAGGTATGATATTCACTTTTCTGTTTGCAACAAAGAACGGCATATTGAATGCGTATCTTCAAAAATTATTTCTTATCAGTGAACCTGTGAAATGGCTTACAAGTGCGGATTTTATTATGTCTGCGGTTATTATATTGGCTGTTTGGGGAGGGCTTGGTAATTATATGCTCTATTTCAGTACAGGCATTAACGGAATAAGCGAAGATTGCTATGAGTCCGCTAAAATTGACGGGGCGAATGCGTTTCAAACTTTTACCTATGTAACACTTCCTATGCTTGCTCCGGTGCTTAAAACAGTTCTGATGCTTGCCATTACAGGAGCCTTCAAGGATTATGAAGCAATCATGGTTCTTTCAAAAGGCGGACCGGGAAACAGGTCAATGGTTATGTTCCTATATATTTATAATACTATTTTCGGAGCAGGAGGCGGAGCGCAACAACAGATTGGATATGGTGCGCTTCTCAGTGTGGTTGCAGCCGTAATAGTAGGAGCAGTAACTGTGGTCTATCTTTTTGTTGCCAAAAAGTTGGATCATATTACCGATTGAAAAGCGTTTATATAGGAGAAAAATTATGAGAGAAACACATGCGGTTTATTCAACGGGAACCAAAATATTACGCGCATTATCTTGGATTTTTGTTTTTATCCTTAGTATAACGATGATATTTCCTGTTGTTTATATAATATTCGGTTCGTTTAAGGGAAATGCCGAACTTTTGGTGGGCGGCGTGAATATCCTGCCAAAGGCATTTAATTTTTCAAACTATATTCAAGCTTGGAATCAGGCAAATTTTGCAAGATATACAGCAAACTCGCTCATCCTTGCATTAGGGGTTATGCTTATCTCCCTATTAACTTCAACTATGATTGGATATGTCTTTTCGAGGAGGGAATTTCCTTTTAAGAAATTATTATATGGAACTTTTATTGCTTTTATGTTTATCAATGTAGGTTCCGTGTCATTAAGACCGCTGTTTGAGCTTGCGGTTAAATTTAAAATGAATACCAGTCTTTTGCCGGTTATTCTTATATCGGCAGGCTCAGGACAGGCTACATATATTTTCTTGGCAAAGGGATTTACTGATTCTCTTCCAAAAGAGCTTGATGAAGCGGCAAAAATTGACGGCTGTACATTCTTTCAGACGTACCGCATGATAATTGCTCCGTTATTGAAGCCTGTCGTAGCTACAATTGCTCTTTTATCATTCAGACAGGGCTGGAATGAGTATATTCTTCCGTTGGTGTTTACTATGACAAATGATGCTATGAGACCTCTTACTGTCGGTGTAAATATGCTTAAAAATGCAGGTGACGGAACAGCTGCGTGGAATATCATGTTTGCCGGAGCAACAATTGCGATTGTGCCGATGTTAATTGTATATGCCTGCTTCTCAAAATTTTTCATGGGCGGTGCGACCGCAGGCGCAGTAAAAGGCTAATAGAAAAATATAACCTTAATTATTCAGCTTTAAATAAGAAAAGCTCGAAATGCGTACTCCATGTACGCATTTTGCAGTAGGAGAAAAATATGAGTAATTTATCCTTTTGGAGATTGGGATATGAGGGATTTGTATGCCAGTATATGGTATCGGGACCAAAAATAAGCGAATTTTGTTCCGATGTAAGAGGCAGCGATCAATTTTATGTTGAAAAGAAACTGAGAGAGGCGGTAACATCTCCAAAAGAATGGGTAGAGTTTTCTGATATGCCTTGGAGAGTGGCTGTTTCAAGTAATAATGGGTTTGTTGACTTTTCGGATTTTTATTCTGTATTAAAAAAAGTAGAGATGAATGTCTCGGTAGTATTATTTTGTGAAAGAGACACTGAAACGGATTTAAGAATGTGGTCGTATATGGCGGCGGCTCTTTTTATAAATGGAGAGCTTAAATCCGAAATCGGGCACCCTGTTTATAAGCCTATTTCCTATGTGGATGTAAAGGTTTTTTTAAAAAGGGGACGTAATGTTATAAATATCGCTTGCAGGAATCTTGGAGTCAGAGATACCAGGAATATTATCGGATTACAGGTCAGGTCAGGAATGGACGAAATAAGAGTCTCTTTAGAGAATGAATCAATTCAGAATGAAGTATATGAAAATCTTGAGTTTCTGGAATGCATAAGAGTAAAGAATAAAAAATTAAAATATGACGGCAATAAAAATATTCTCTATAATAAGAATATACGAGTCAGTTTTCCAATATGGAGCTCAGACTATGAGACTTTGAAAAATGATTATGAACAAATATTTAAAGGTGAAGCGGGATTTCCGGAAGGGAGAAAGGAAGCGCTTGTTTCAGTTAAAGGTGAAGGGTATGAAATAGAGCATTTATATGAATGTGCTGATTTGGCAATGCCTAAGTATGATTTTCATGAAGACACTTTTAGTTATTACATAAAAAAGGTCGCAGAAGTAAAGAGTGCGAACCGCGGCGAATTCGGATTTTCGATAATAAATATTCTTGCAAGAAGATATCTCGGTATAGAAGATATAAGGGATAATGAACGTTTCAGAGAGGATTTAAAACTCATTAATACAAGAGTAGACTGCTCAGACTTTCTTATTTGTGGAATACTCAGATATAAAAAGCTATATGGTGTTGCTGAAGAGCTTGAAAAGGATATTAAGAAAACTCTATTAAATTTCAGATATTGGATGGATATGGATGGGAGTGACGGAATGTGTTTCTGGAGCGAAAATCATTCTCTCATGTTCTACTCATGCATGATGTTTGCAGGACAACTGTATCCTGAAGAGATATTCAATAGAGCCGGCATGTCAGGAAGAGAAATCAGCGACATGGGAAAGAACAAGGTATTACAATGGATTTCCGATGTTGAAAAATACGGGTTTGAGGAGTTTCAGAGCGCAACTTATTCAAGTGTTACCTTTGCGGCTCTTTTAAATCTTGTGGACTTTGCTGAAGATTCTATTTCTAAAAGAGCGGAGAAGTTGTGTGACAGACTCCTTAAAGAGCTTTGCATGCACGCTTTTAAAGGGAGTGTAATATCTCCTATGGGGCGTGTGTATAGAAATGTGCTGTACCCGTTTGCCGATGGAGCACAGGCAATAATGTATCTGATTGATGCGGATGCGCCATATTTAACCGGTGAAGGCTGGCTTGCGTATTTGATAGGAAGCAGGTATAAAATTCCGGCTGAGTGCAGGAGTTTGATGACTGATGACGCCGATACGGAATATAACAGCGGTAATGCGCTTATAATTCTGAAAAAAACTGAAGATTATTGCCTGACTTCCGTTAAATCTCCGAGAGACGACGGAAAAGTCAGATGGGAGAATATTAGAATAAAATATCTTGATAGTAATGAAAAGGATAATGCAAAAATAGCGAAAACGCATGAATATTTGAAATCTGCCAATGAAAGTTTTCACGGAACATCATTTTTTGAACCGGGAACGCTCGGTTACCAACAGCATATGTGGTATGCGGCACTCTCCTGTGATGCGATAGTATTTGTTAATCATCCGGGATGCATGGAAGAGTCCGCTGACCTACGTCCGGGTTACTGGCATGGAAACGGTATAATGCCTGCTGTAAAGCAGACAAAAAGTGTTTTAGGTGCCGTATATTACATTCCTAAGGAACATCCTGTAGGGTTTCTCCATATGTATTTACCGATAAACCGGTTTGATGAGGTAAAAATTAGTGACAATATTATGAATGACAGAAAAATGACAGGGATTAAGAGATGCGATTGGCTTTATTTGAGAAAAGGAAACGGATACTTGGCTTTGTGGAGTAGTGAAGAAAATATTCCGTATAATGATAGAATTTTTGACTGCGAGTTAAAATGCCAATCAAGGAATGTTGCGTATGTAGTTGTTTGCGGCTCAATGAAAGAAAATGGAAGCTTTGATAAATTTATCAAAGAAATGGATCGACTTCAACCTGTTTACGACAAAGATAAAAAGGAGCTTAATATTGCCGGTAATAAATTCATAAAATGGTACCGGAGCTCGGATGAAACCCAGGTATTATAAAAATATCATTGAAAATGGAAAAGATTACGGGACTAATTTGCGGATAACTGTCGAATTGGAGGAGTATGAATGAACGATAAAGCCACTTTGCCGGGAAATGGTATAATATATGATGGAGATTATTACAAAGCTATACCGTACGGCAAATATATCAGGATGCAGGAATTACCTGCTAATTACGAGTGTAAGATATTTGATATAAGAGATTACGGAGCTGTCGCTGACGGAATAACTGTAAATACGGAAGCTGTTAATCGAGCGGCTGAAGCGGCAAAAGATGCAGGAGGAGGGATTGTACTTGTGGATGGTGGCTGTTTTATTACAGGAACTGTCCGTATTTACAGTAATACAACTTTGTGGATAACCTGTGACAGTGTGCTTGCGGCTTCTAAGAATCATGATAATTATATAGATGCGTTTATAATTTTAGATAGCGCGATAAATGTGAGGGTAACAGGTGGAGGAAGGATATATGGAAATGGAGAATATTTTACTTATCTTCCATCAAAAAAACCGTTGCTTGAACCTTTAAAGAAAATAAAGCAGCCGCCGTTTTTATATGATCCTATGGGATATCCGACTGATACGATGCGATATGCCATCAGGAGCCGAATTCGATATGCCGAGGATAAGTACGGAGACGGACTTCCCGCTATAAAGCGCCCGATGTATATGCTTTGGGTAAACGGTTGTAATAATGTTATAATTGATAATATTATTCTTGAGGACGCGATGGATTGGAATCTGTGTATTGACGGATGCAAGGATGTGAAAATATCAAACATAATCATAAACGGGAACAGGCATGTTGCCAATACTGACGGCATTGATATAATGGGAAGTGAAAATGTTGAGGTTAAGCATTGCTTTATTTCTACTGCTGATGACGGGCTGTGTGTTAAGGCGCCGAGGTGGCATGAGCACGATGGTCTCAATGTATCAGGTGAGAGTATGATGCGAGGTACAAAGAATGTACGTTTTAGTGACTGTACCGTTTTAAGTGTCGCCAATTCTTTTAAAATAGGTACTGAAACCTACTATGATATTGAAGATATCACTTGCGAGAACTGCCATTTTATGTTGGATATTTTTCCGGGAAGTTGTTCAGGTATTGCTATTGAATCCGCAGACGGAAGTAATATTAAAAATGTAAAAATCCAAAATATTACTATGGAAAATGTAGCCTGTCCGTTGTTTATCTGTCTGTGTAAGCGGAATAAGTTCGGATACGCGGATGAACGGGATGAGAAAGAGCGGTTTTGGGGCGGTTCAATTGATGGGGTAACGATTGAGAATGTAAGAGCTGTAGATGCCGAAGTCCCATCAATTATTACAGGATACAGATTGGAAGACGGAAGAGGCAAAGACCTTGGAAAAATATCAATAAATAATTTTAACGTTATCTATAGAGATGATATTGAAGATATTTCTCTATTTGATAAAGTATATGAAAATATAGTTGATTATCCTGAAAACAGTGCCATGGGAGATGTTCCGGCTTACGGCTTGTTTATAAGGCATGCTCCTATGACTGTATATGGTAATATTCAAATTGTTCCAAGAAGCATGAATACCAGAGAGTGTATTATAGAGTTGGAATAAAATATTAATACTATTTGTAAGTGGAGGAATGTATGAAAGCTGCGAAAGATCAAGTTTGGGTATTCTCAAAGGAATTAGAAGGAGAATCTGTCGGAGAGGGTGTGACAAGAACTGTAAAAAGTTATACTGATGAACTTATGGTGGTGGAAAATAGTTTTAAGAAGGGGGCCGTCGGGGTTCTACATAAACATGTCCATACTCAAATCACGTACGTACTTAGAGGGAAATTTGAATTTACTATAGGAGATGAAAAGAGAATAGTTGAAGCGGGAGATACAATGCTTAAAAAGGACGGAATAATCCATGGATGTATTTGTCTCGAAGAAGGTGCTTTGCTTGATATTTTTTCTCCTATGAGAGAAGATTTTGTAAAAATTTAGAGAATAAAAAATAGCTTGGTCCGGCTTTAGGTTTTGCAAATATACTTACAGCCGAACCGAAGCTATCTTTAAATGTTCATCCGAAATCCACAAGCCCCTGCAGCCACACGTTTCCCTTGAAGCGCCTCCCTACAGCGGGTTCACCGATTAAATCTTCTTTATTCATGCAGACGTAGAAATTAAGCTCGTTGCAGAAAACAAGGAGTTCTGTAAGGTGTTCACCGGTCATTGTGTTGACATGGAAAGTGACTTCTTTTATTTCACCGATTATCGTGTAATTATCAGACTCGGAGCCGTAAGGAATGAAACTGCTGTCCACAATGCTGTATATGTCTTCTGTCTGAATTCGCCTTGATACCATAGCGTAGGTATCTATATCATCAAGGGTCAGACTGTTTATGGCGTCTTCGCTTCCTTCCCTTGCCTCTATTATAAGGCTGTCATGCCTTTTGGTTCTGTCGGACTGGAACTTAAGCTGCTCTGAGGTTTTCATCACGGGAAGAAGCACCTTTGCCGAGGTGGAAAGAGCGGAAAGCGTAAGGGGCAGAGGCTCCGAATGAGAATCTATCCGATGCTTCGCCTCAAGGTAGTCGAGGGAGTTTTGAAGATAGAAGATGAGCGATATTCCAAAATGCATATCGTCCGCCATTCCCGTGTACGCGTCGGTATCCATTCTTTTATTGATACTTATTTCCTCATAAGCCGCAGGTCTTTTTCCGGTAAAATACGGAAAATAATGCTCAAGGTGGAAAAAGCCCTTATCATCATACTCTCCTCTTACTGTAATTCCTATTCTATCGGCAAATTCGAGACTTTTTTCGACTAAAACTCTTTTCTGTCCGTCCTCAAACGAAATGCGTTTATTAAAGGAAGGCTTGGTCATCACAAGCCCCAAAATCTTATCAAGTTCTTCTCTGCTCTTTATCTTTGAGAAACCTACAGATCTTAGAAAGCTGTGCATAACCTCACCCGCCTTTCACTGTATTTTTGAAATTTTTCAGCGCCTAAATCATATATTTATTGAAGATGAAAGACTTTCTACCACCGCTTTAAGCGAACCGTCCGTAAACGGACTTCTAAGACCTGCTTCCTTTATTAAGCCTGTAAAAAAGTCTTTCGCGCCTAATTTGCAAAGCGCAAGATAACTCTTCCATGCCGCTTTATAATCTTTATCCATCCAAGCCTTGTACTGGAAAGCGTTGGTCTGCGCAAGACAATAATCTATATAATAAAGCGGGGAATTATATATATGTAACTGTTTTTGCCAGAAACCGCCCTGCTCATAATAAGCGTTTCCGGAATAGTCGAGGTGAGGCTTGTACTGACGCTCCAAATCGCTCCATATTTCGTTTCTCTGCTTTGGAGAAAGACCGGGATTCGAGTACACTATATCCTGAAACTCGTCAACCATGGTTCCGTAAGGAATGAAAGCGGCAGCCGACTCAATGTGCATATCAATATAGTCCTCGGTTCTGTCACCGAAAAAGAGTTTCATCCAAGGCTCGGTAAAAAATTCCATGGACATGGAGTGGGTTTCGGCGGTTTCCATCGTTATATCCGTCTGCTCAAGTATAGGGAAATTTCTCATAAGGAAACCCTGGAAAGCGTGTCCGCATTCATGAGTCATTACATCCACGTCATGAGCCGTTTTGTTGAAGTTGGCGAAAATAAAAGGTGATTTGTAATCAGGCAGATAGGTCATGTAGCCGCCCGCCTTTTTTGTTTTTCTGCCCAATACGTCAAAAAGCTCTCCGTCACACATGAAGTTTATGAATTCGGCGGTTTCGGGTGAAAGCTCGTTATACATCTTTCGTCCGGCAGCCATTATTTCTTCCGGAGTACCTGTAGGAGCCGGATTTCCGTTAGTAAAATAAACTCCCTCGTCCTCAAAATGAAGCTTATCGAGTCCCAGTCTTTTTCTGCGTCTGTCATGAAGCTTCTCGGCGAAAGGCACAAAATCCTTTTTCACCTGTTCTCTGAAGGTTTTGACATCATCTCTGCCGTAGCAGTTGCGGTTCATTCTATAGTAGCCGAGGGTCAAATAATTTTCATAGCCCAATTTAGCTGCCTGCTCGGTTCTGTTTTTAACCAATCTGTCATAGATGTCGTCAAGTTCTTCCTTATTATCCATAAAAAAGTCAGAGTATTTTTTCCAAGCCTTAATTCTTACAGCCCTGTCCCCGTCCGTAAGATGAGGTGTCATAAGGGAAAGATTAAGGGTTTCACCCTCCCAGTCGATTTTGGCGGAAGCTATGAGCTTGTCATAACTGCTTGAAAGTTGATTTTCTTCCTGCATAAGAGGTACTATTTTGTCGTCTAAGGATTTGATGGCAAGCTCTATATTTTTAAAAGCCACCTTACCGACTTTTTCTTCAAGAAAAGGTCTGAATTTGGATGCGAAAAATTTCTTATTATATTCCACCGCGAGACTTTGGAATATAGGTCTGTTTTCATCATAGTAGTCGGACTCTTTTGTATAGAACTCGTCGGACATATCGATATCATGGCGAATTTCCGCAAGTGTCATTGCGGTATTGAAATGCTCGGTAAGCTCATAGTATTTTTTATGAATCTCAAACTGCTCCTCTCCGCTTTCTGCGGCATCAAAAACCTCCATGAGCTTTAAAAACTCTTTTTTGGTTTCTTCCATATCTACTCTTTTGTACGGTAATTCGCTAAATTTCATGTTTTTGCTCCTTAAAATTTTTGGGATTAAACCGAAATTATTTATGCTGTAGAGTACAGAACCCTTCCGGGCGGTTGTTATGTTTTTACAAGATGTTTCATAAATAATTTGGGTTAAATATTCACATAAATCCGTTTGTCGTTTGTATCTGACTACAAGTATAGCATACTTTTAAACATTTATACATATTTTTCAAGTTTATACAATACATATTTTTTCAAATTCCTGATTAAGTATACATGTATTTACAAAAAAATGTAGTAATTCTGTTTGAAAAAGCAAGCGGAAAGTGGAAATGTTTCTGACATAATGATATAGTAAAAGAGATTGCGGACGTTTTGTTTGCGAAAATCATGCCGAAGGTTTGCAATTATGCGTTATACGGATGTTTAATAATATCCGCCTCATAGCTACGGACATGACGGTTTGCCGTTTTCGCTTCATATACGCCGCACGAAAGCATAATAACCGCCGGAGAGAGGTCTGCAAACTGTGGGCGGGATGATTTGAGTTTAGATGTCCTGTTCTCTGTCGCAGGTTAATTCACTTGAAAAAGAAAAAAGAGAGAGGCTGTATCAATGAAAAAAGTGTTGGTTATCGGTTCGAGCTGTGTGGACATTATCCTGAAGGTTGATTATCTTCCTGCGCAGGGTGAGGATATAGAGCCGGAGTATCAGAAATTTTTAGTGGGCGGTTGCGCACATAATGTGGCTCATGTTATAAAATCCTGCGGGGCGGAGGTTTGCTTTCTGACTCCTGTGGGACAGGGGGTGTATGGCGATTATGTATGGAAACACATGGAGAAGAAAGGCTTCAGGGGACCGATCAGAATTCAGGATATGGAAAACGGATGCTGCTACTGTCTTGTGGACTGCACCGGAGAGAGGACTTTTTTATCCATACACGGCGCGGAATACAGCTTTCATGAGAGCTATATGAAGGAATTTGAAAATGAGGATTTTGATTATACATACGTATGCGGACTGGAGATAGAGGAGGAGACGGGACCGGAGTTAATAGATTATTTAAAAAAGAGACGAACAACGATTTTTTACGCTCCGAGTTCGAGAATTACGGAAATTCCGATTAAGAGACATGAAGCGCTTTTAGAGCTCGGACCGATTTTACATTTAAATGAAGAAGAAGCCGTATATCTGGCGGGAATAATCTCAAGAAAGGGAATACATAATATAGAGACGGCGGGGAAAATATTGAACAGGCGTACGGGAAATTTAGTCATTATTACAATGGGAGAAGAGGGTTCCGTTTGGATAGATGAGGCAGGGAAGGCTCATTATTTAGAGGCGGAGCAAACTAAAGTCAAAGACACTATAGGCGCGGGGGATTCTCATGCCGGCGGAGTGCTATCGGGGCTTGCTCTCGGAAAAACGGTTGAAGAAAGTATGGCACTCGCGGGACGTATTGCCGCAGCAGTTGTTGAAATTGAAGGTGCTCAGGCTTCCGAGGAGGAAATAAGGGCACGATTATAGAATTCTGCCAAAACGCCGAAAAATCATGTCGGAATTTTAAAAACATTTGATTTTATAAGGCTTTTCTTAAAATAGCGTGACGGCAAAAAGGGTAATCTCACTGATGCCCGCCTTACGGCGAAGGACGGATATAAAGAGTATTTTGATTATTTCAGAATTTAGTGTTGACAATCCCACAAACGAGTGATATATTTGTAACACAAGTTATAAATATATCACTTTGATAATTTTCAGGAGGATGTCATTATGAGTAAAAAGGTATCAATGAGGGAGATTGTAGCGGTTAAGACAGTATTTGCGGCTTTGATTGCAGGCTACTATTGGCTTTGGTCGAGGGGAGACTGGCAGCCGTATTATTCCGTAATCTAAAGAATAACAGGTATATGCCTTGTACTTATGTTGACTGTGCATGCTGTCAGGGTAAGTAAATATAAAAAAGAACAAGCGGACGAGCTTGCGGAGCAAAATTTGAGAAGATGCGATTCTATATGCTTGAAGGTATTCATCCCGGCAATGTTGATTACAGCGTATATGGGCGGTATTTTAGGCCATGTAAACGCAATTTCAACTTCAGTTATAGGATGGATTATAGTAATGACAATTTTTGTACTTTCTATTTTTCGAACAATCCTGTTCATAGTTATGGATACGAAAGGGGTATAACATGGCTTTGAAAACTAAGATAAAAGAGTACCGTGAAAAAGCGAATTATAAACAGGCTGAGCTTGCGGAAATGGTCGGAGCCAGAAGGGAAACTATCGTACATCTTGAAAACGGAAAATATAATCCGTCATTAAAGCTTGCGATGGACATCGCAAAGGTATTTAATGTTACGGTGGAAGAATTGTTTGAATTTATTGATGAGTGATTTCTTGACATTTAGAAATGTGTTTGATATCATTGTGATATCAAAGTAGAAAATCAATTTTTCATTATTAACGCGAAGAAAGGACAGGATATGGAAGAAATAATATCTATAAGGGAGCTTAGAAAAACCTTTAAGCTGTCCGCGAAGCAGCAAAAGATTGAAAAAACCAAAGAAAAGGTCAAGGTAGCCGTGGATAATATATCCTTCGGAGTAAACAAGGGAGAGATATTCGGGCTTTTGGGACCTAACGGAGCAGGTAAGACTACTACCTTAAGAATGCTTGCGACCCTTATAAAGCCGGATTCGGGCGATGCTTTTTTAAATGGAGAGAGCCTTGTTAAAAATCCTTACGGAGTTAGAGGCGAGATAGGATTTCTTACGAGTGAACTGAAGCTTGAGGATTTTTTCACGCCTAATTACCTGTTCGATTTCTTTTCGGAGCTTCACGGAGTATCTGCGGAAAAAAGAGCGGAGAGGAAGGAAAAGCTTTTTAAGAAATTCGGCATAGAGAAATTCGCGGAAGTAAAGGTGGGGGATTTGTCCACCGGAATGAAGCAGAAGGCTTCTATCGCTATTTCTATAGCGCATGACCCCGATATAATAATTTTCGATGAGCCTACGAACGGTCTGGATGTAATAACAGCAAAAAGTGTTACCGATTTTCTTATAGATCTTAAAAATGAAGGAAAAACTATAATTGTATCCTCACATATTTTCAGCCTTATAGAGAAAATATGCGACAGAGCAGCTGTTATAATAAACGGAAAGCTTTGCGCTTTCGAAACGGTGGAGGCGCTTAAGGCGGGAAAAAGCCTTGAGGACAGATTTTTTGAGCTTTATTCGGAGGTTGTCGGAAATGAAGAATAATATATTTACCATATTTAAAAAAGATATGTACAGATTTATAAGCGACAAAAGATTGTTTTTTACAACCGTACTTCTTCCGGGACTTATGATTTATGTGATTTACAATTTCATAGGAAACACAATGGCGAAACAGTTCGGAGTTTCAGATACTTATATACCGGTTGTAAATGTTAAAAATATGCCGGAGGAGCTTAAAACTTCATTCTCTGAAATAGGAGTGTCCGTGACGGATATTAAGGATGAGGACATAGAAACCGAAAAAGCGCTTATTGAAGATAAAAAGGCTGATGCGGCAGTGATTTTTCCGGATGATTATTCAAAAGCTGTAGCGGCTTATGATGTAAAAAGCGGAGAAGAAGCGCCGAATGTGGAAATTTATTATGATTCATCCGAAACCTCATCACTTAAAACGTACAGAAGTATAGTTGATATGCTTGATGCTTATGAAACAAGTATAAGCAACAAATTTGATATAAACAGGAGTACCGATATAAAATATGACCTTGCCGGCTCCGATAATATGGCAAGCAAAATTTTCGGCAGCATGTTCCCTATGCTACTTATGTCATTTATGTGGGGAGGCTGCATAGCGGTAGCGCCCGAATCCATATCGGGAGAGAAGGAAAGAGGAACCATTGCGACACTCCTTGTAACTCCCGTAAAAAGAAGCTCTCTTGCTTTGGGTAAAATATTGGCGGTAAGCAGTATTGCGCTTATGTCGGGAGTATCAAGCTTTATCGGGGTGTATTTCTCGCTTCCCGCAATGCTCGGAGGAACTACGGGAGGTATAAATGTGGATATATACGGTCCTGACAGTCTTTTTGCGCTTTTTGTGATTATAATAACAACTATTCTTCTTTTGGTTTCAATAGTCTCAGTGGTTTCAGCTTTCGCTAAAAGCGTGAAAGAGGCTAATACCATAGTATCGCCTTTTATGATAATAATCATGCTTATAAGCTTTCTTCCCATGATACTCGGACAAAAGGAAGGAACCCCGGATTTTATGTATGCCATACCTTTATACGGAAGCGTACTTTGCATGAATGACATATTTACCTTTTCCTACACCGCCTCTCATATAGTGATTACGGCGGCGACAACTTTAATTGCGTCGGGAGTGTTGGCGGCACTGCTTGCAAGGATGTTCTCTTCGGAGAAGGTAATGTTTTCGAAGTGAGTTATGCTCGGTAAATATCTAATCCCCGGTGTGTCGCTAAGACATATCGGGGATTTTTATGTAGTAGGTAATTTCAAAGGAATTTTTTCAAACGGAAGGTTTGTTTGCGAATATTTGCCATAAATATGCAGTTTACGGCGTAAATAGTTTCATTACGGAGGGTTTACGGGGCGGTAAGTCAATAATAGACATTTTATATCGCGATTATGAGCAGAATTCCAGAGAACTGTATTATTGGTGAATATGATGAAAATATATAGTATATATTTCAACTTATTATTAAAAATTAGCAATTATAAGTCAAAATATGAAACATAATTTCATAAATATAATATATAATTGACATAAATATTTCGTCATGATAAATTTTAGTTGTTTAAATGTCAGCCTGAGATTTTTAATATTTATTTAGGAGGAAGCTATGAAAAAGTTTATTGCACTGTTTCTTGTTGCCACGATGGCGTTCTCGCTATATGCCTGTGGAAATTCGGCAAGTACCGACACTAAGAAGAGTGGCACAGATGTTAAGACAAGCGGATCTGCCGGTACCGACGGTAAAAACGAGACCGCTACATCCGCACCTACGGCTGCTTCCACAAAGGATTCGGCTATCATTGCAACATCGGATGAACCTTACCGTTTTTTTGCCCAGTCCAAGCAGAGTTGTTCGGGAGCGGATAATTTGGTGTTATCCAACGTGTACGATTGTTTATTGCGTCTTGAAGCCGACGGCACGTTGACTCCGGCACTTGCGGAGTCTTATACCGTATCCGAAGATGGATTGGTCTATACTTTCAATCTCCGTAAAGGGGTAAAGTTCCATAACGGCAAGGAAATGAGCGCGGAAGATGTAAAGTTCACTTTCGACTATGGCTTTGAAGGACCTATCGGCACGGCGCTTTTTGTTAACTATCAGAAATGCGATATTGTTGATGATCATACTGTAAACATTACTCTCTCCAGTCCTTACGCGGCATTTTTATATGGAGTTGCGTCACGTCTGGGCGGTGTTGCCTGTAAGTCTTACTTTGACGAAGTCGGTGATGATGTATACCTGAAGAAACCTATCGGAACCGGACCTTACAAGTTTGTTGAATGGGTCAGCGGAGATCACACAAGCCTTGTTGCAAATGAGGATTATTGGGGCAACGTTCCTGCAATCAAAAATATAACCATCCAAGTTGTGGCTGACACCAATACTCAAATTTTGGGGCTTCAAAACGGTGACTATGATGTTGTCCGCAATCCGGCTATTGATGTATGTACCCGCCTTGAAGGAGACACTAATGTCGCGTGGAACAGTACGTTATCTACCGGTCGTATAACCCTTTGTCTTAATGACTGGACAGGTCCGTGTAAGGATATAAATTTCCGTAAGGCTGTTCAGGCAGGAATTGACAAGCAGATGATAAACGACGGAGTGTACGCCGGACGCAGTGAGGTTTTGGATATTGATATGTGTTCCAACTACGGCGGATTCGTTACGAAAGATGACGGAATTAAGGCTGTGTCATATGACCTTGAGGCTGCTAAAAGCTATCTCGCAAAATCCGGTTATAACGGCGAGAAATTTACTATATCCGTTCCAAGCGGCACACCTCTTGAGTCGGCGGCAAAGATTATCCAGGCTCAGTTTATGGAAGTAGGAATAAACTGTGAAATCAAGGCTACCGATTATCAGACATACTCGAGTGAATGGAAGGATCGTACCTACGAGTCATATCTTATTAACAATCTCTGCTCACTTGTTGATGCTGACGGAGTGTATACCGCCCATCGTCTTGACAGAGAAGCATGGGAGGATCGCGTATTTACCAGAGACGGAGAAATTTCCGAACTTTTACTTAAAGGACGTGCCGCACAGGGAGAAGCTCGTAAACCGCTGTATGTGGAAGCATGTAACATCATTACTGACGAAGCTTATGATGTACCGATTGTAAATGATTTGTCCACTATCGCTTTCCGTGCCAACATGAACGGTGTAAAGGCGCATTGCTTAGGCAACATGTATTTTGCGGACTGGAGCTTTAAGTAAAAAAGCTTATAGAAGTGAAATATCCCGTAACGGAGAATGGGGCATCGAAACTTTCCTTACGCCCCGAAGAACGGGGTGTTTCATCCTCCGACCGTCGCCGTGTAGCGGAGCAGATCTCGCTTTAGTGCTTATTCGCCACGGGGATAAAACAGAATTTTTAGAGATAAGCGGAACGGTGCGCGCCGCTCCGCTTACTATTTTGTATGAGAAATGATTTTTCAAAGGAGGAGAAGGGATGGCTTGGCTAAAATATGCGGGCAAGCGTCTGTTGATGCTGATTCCGGTTATCATCTGCGTGACATTTCTGCTCTATCTGATACTCTCGGCAGCTCCCGGAGACTTGGCGCGCTCGCTTCTCGGCGAGGATGCCACGGCGGAGCAGATAGCCGAGAAAAAGGTAGAGATGGGACTTGATAAGCCGTTGATTGTGAGATATGTCGATTATATGACAGGAGTGCTCAGATTTGATTTCGGTGAGTCATGGATTAACGGAGAGCCTGTTCTTCAAAGATTTGCTAATCGTATACCGAATACGCTTTTACTTTCCATGTTAGCGATACTTTTTGCGGTCTCAATCGGTGTGCCGCTCGGAATAGGCTCCGCAATCAAACAATACAGTTTGTTTGATTACGGAAGCTCATTTGTTGCGATGCTTTTGTTTTCTTTGCCGGCATTTTGGTTGGGGACCATGTGTCAGGTATTATTTTGTATAACTCTTCATTGGCTTCCGACATCCGGCTTTGACTCACCGAAATCTCTGATTTTGCCGACAATAATACTTGGAGCCAATACGATGGCGACAATGATACGTATGAGCAGGACGAGTATGCTTGACGTTATAAGGCAGGATTATATTCGTACTGCCAAGGCAAAGGGTGCTCCTATGCGCGTGGTTATTAACCGCCATGCATTACGTAACGGTATTATTCCGGTAGTCACTCAGATAGGTGTAAGTTTTGCCGGAACTATCGGAGGAGCTGTTGTCACTGAAAATATTTTTGCCATATCGGGTATCGGAACAATGCTCTTAAGCGCGGTTAAATCCCGTGATGTCCCCGTTGTTTTGGGTACAGTGATTTTCGTAACGGTTATAGTAGGTGTAATCAATCTGGCAGTCGATTTGCTCTGCGCAAAAATCGATCCGAGAATTGATTTGGCATCATGAGAGGAGGAAAGAGTATATGTTTAAAAATCGTAAAAAGTCTCTTTCCGAGTATAGTGCCGGCGAGCTTGTAATGTTTCGCTTCAGAAAGAATAAATTGGCGATGTTCGGTGTACTTTTGCTATTTTTAGTTTTTCTTACGGTTCTTCTCGCTCCGGTACTTTCAAGCTATGAAAGCATTACAAAGATGCACATGTCCGATAGATTTACCTTTCCGAATGCCGTTTATATATTCGGAACTGACGAGTTCGGACGGGATTTGTTCGCGCGCGTGTTGTATGGAGGACGAATATCGCTTCTATGCTCATTTGCAATTATAGGCATAGCATTTGTGATAGGCGCGCTTATAGGAGGTGTTGCGGGCTATTTCGGAGGTAAAGTGGATACGATACTCATGCGCTTTGTCGATATGCTTATGGCAGTGCCTTCCGCACTGCTTGCGATGGCGATTATAACCGCTCTCGGCAACGGTGTGTGGAAACTTGTCGTTGCGCTTGCCATATCGCAGATTGCACGTTTCGCGCGAATTGTACGTTCATCTGTACTTACATTAAGAAATGTTGAGTTTATTGAGGCTGCCAAATGTTATGGGTGCAGCTCACTTAGAATAATTCTCAAGCATATTTTGCCTAACGGTATCGGACCTATTATTGTTTCAGCCACGCTCTGCCTCGGACAGACCATTTTATCAATCTCGTCTATGGGTTATTTAGGGCTTGGTGTTGCATCGCCTACTCCGGAGTGGGGCACGATAATATCTGAAAATAAAATCAACATTCAGGCATATCCGTATTTGGGAATAATACCGGGTGTCTGTATTTGTCTTACCGTTATGGCGGTAAACTTTATAGGTGACGGTCTTCGTGACGCGTTTGACCCGAGAACAAAGAAATAAGGGGGCGGGAAGATGGAAAATAAGAAAGAAAAATTGTTGGAAATAAATAATCTTACCGTCCGGTATAATACAGATGATGCAGTAGTGCATGCGGTAAACAATTTAAATGTTGACCTTTTTCGCGGCGAGGCAAGAGGTCTTGTCGGAGAAACCGGAGCAGGAAAGACAACCCTTGCTCTTTCCATTTTGCGCTTGCTTCCGGAACGGGTGGGAGAGATTGAGGACGGCTCTATTATTTATGACGGAGAGAGCCTGCTTGAGCTGCCGGAGGCGGAGATGCTGCCGTTAAGAGGGAAAAGAATATCAATGATATTTCAGGATCCGATGACCAGCCTCAACCCGACGCATACGGTCGGCGCTCAGATTTTAGAGGTGCTAAACCTGCATTTTCCGGAAATGAGCGCAACCGAGAAGGATGCAAAGGTGGATGAGATGCTGACTCTTGTAGGCATACCTCCTGAAAGAAAGAAAAGCTTCCCGCACGAGTTTTCAGGAGGTATGAAGCAGCGAATTGTAATTGCTATGGCTCTTGTAGCAGAACCTGAGCTTTTGCTTGCCGACGAGCCGACTACCGCTTTGGACGTTACTATTCAGGCGCAGATTCTTGAATTGATGCAACAGCTTAAGGACAAGTTTAATACATCCGTAATGCTGATAACTCATGATTTAGGTGTAGTTGCTCAGTTCTGCGATTCGGTTTCCGTGGTCTACGCGGGAAGAGTGGTAGAGTTCGGTCCTGTTGAGACGGTATTCAAACGTAAGGAGAACCATCCTTATACTGAGGGACTGTTTAACTGTATACCGAATTTGCATGACAACAAACCGCGATTACATCCGATACAGGGGCGTATGGCGGATCCGCGAACGGTTTATGAAGGCTGCTGCTTTGCCGAACGTTGTAAATTTGCTACCGAGCGTTGTCGGAAGGAAGCTCCGTCCATGCAAACTCACGGTGAGCACGGAATAATGTGTCACCTATATGAGAACAAGGAGGAATTCTGATATGACTGCTCCACTTGTTGAAACAAGAAATCTAAGAAAATATTTCAAGACCGGCAGAGGGATGTTGCATGCCGTTGAGGATACAAATATCAGCATAATGCCCGGAAAGACCCTCGGGGTTGTCGGTGAGTCGGGCTGTGGAAAATCCACTCTCGGAAGGACTATACTGAGACTTCAGCCTGCGACTGCCGGAGAAGTTCTTTATAAAGGTGAAAATATTTTAAAATATAAGGGAAAAGATATGAAGAAGATTCATCTGAATATGCAGATGATTTTTCAGGATCCGTACAGCTCGTTAGATCCGCGAATGTCCATACACAGTCTGATTGCAGAGCCGGTTGAGGTTTGCGGATTGCTTGAAGGTAAGGACGAGATCAGGAATCATGTCAGAGAGATTATGGAGATGTGCGGTCTTCGGGCGGATCAGGCAAACCTCTATCCTCATGAACTGGATGGCGGATTGAGGCAGAGGGTCGGACTTGCCAGAGCGATGGCGGTCAGCCCCAAGTTCATAGTTTGTGATGAGCCGGTTTCTGCCTTAGACGTTTCCATTCAGGCACAGATTCTTAATTTATTGATGGATTTACAGGAGCAGCGGGGACTGTCGTATATGTTTATTACACATGATTTGTGTGTTGTAAAGCATATAAGTGATGAAATTATGGTTATGTATATGGGACAGACGGTTGAATACGCTAAGACGGAGGAGCTCTTTGCAAACCCTGTACATCCGTATACTAAAGCATTGCTCCATGCGGTTCCGACAATAGATCTTTCACGTAGAAACCGCAAAGGTATCATACTTAAGGGTGAGGTATCAAGTCCGATAGATCCCGCGCCGGGCTGCCGTTTTTTACCTCGATGCCCGTACGCGAGTGAAAAGTGCCGCAAGGACACAAGACTCAAAGAAGTAATCTCGGGACACTTTGCGGCATGTACCCTTTGCGAAAATTGAGCATCTGTATAAGCAAACATTTACGTTTGTCGGACAGTATAAAATACCGTGATTGCCACGGTCCTGTGTTTGGAGAAAAAATATGGATATAAGTTCAATAAAAACGGAAGAACGAAACAGCAGAACTTATCATATAGACAATCTCAGTACTATTGATATGATAAAGCTGATAAATGACGAAGATAAGTGTGTTGCGGAGGCTGTAGGTAAAGAAAGCGGACATATTGCGGCTGCGGTTGATGTAATTGCCGAACAGTTGAAAAAGGACGGTCGGTTAATTTATATCGGATGCGGTACATCAGGACGATTAGGCATCCTTGATGCTGTTGAGTGCCCGCCTACGTATTCTACCAGTCCCGACAAGGTAATCGGTATTATAGCCGGAGGAAATGAAGCGGTTTTCACGGCAAAAGAGGGCGCGGAGGATAACGAGGGACAGGGTGCGGAAGATCTGAAAAAGATTGATTTCAGCGCGGCGGATGTTTTGGTTGGAATTGCGGCATCCGGTCGAACACCCTATGTGCTCGGCGCCATGAAATATGCAGTCAGCTTAGGAGCGCGTGTAATAGGAATATCCTGCAACCCCGGCTCGGAGGTTGAAAGGCTTGCGGAGATTGCGATTACACCTATTCCGGGACCGGAAGTGGTGACCGGCTCTACCAGAATGAAAAGCGGTACCGCACAGAAAATGGTGCTTAATATGCTTTCAACAGGCGCAATGATAAAATTAGGCAAAGTATATGGAAATTTGATGGTGGATGTCAAGACCACGAACGAAAAGTTGGTAGAGCGATGCAGACGTATTGTATGTGAAGCGGCAGGAGTCGATGAGGTAACTGCGAGAGAAACGCTTGAAAAATGCAACTATCATGCAAAAACCGCTATAGTCATGCTGAAGTCGGGAAAAAGTGCGGAGGATGCTGAAAAGTTACTTGCGGAGCATGAGGGAAGGGTATCCTGCGCATTGGGAGGAAACTGATTATGGCACATTTACGCTGTGATTTTCGCTCAGAATCATTAGACATGAATACTTCAATGACAGTCGTTTTACCGGAAGGTGTGAAGCAGTCCGAAGTGCCGGTCATATATCTGCTTCACGGGCTTTCCGATAACTGCACAGGTTGGTCACGTTATACAAGTGTAGAACGCTATGTCAGAGAGTATGGTGTAGCTCTTGTAATGCCTGAAGTACAGCGGAGCTATTACACGGACATGGCGGAAGGTATAGATTATTTTACCTATATTCACGACGAGTTGCCGAAGATATGCAGAGGTTTTTTCGGATTTTCTGACTCAAGAGAGAAAAATTATATAATGGGATTGTCAATGGGCGGCTATGCAGCATTAAAATGTGCGTTTACAACACCTGAGCGCTATGCGGGTGTAGCGGCATTTTCGGCGGTTGCGGATATTTCGGAGTCGGTCAGGTCTGCAACTGAAAAGCGGCAGAGAGAGTTCAGAGCAATATTTGGAAATATTCCGAATATACCGGATAACTGTGAGCTTTTTGCGCTGGCGGGAAAAATTCTGTCGGCACGGTCTTTAAAACTGTATATGGCTTGCGGTGAGCAGGATGAGTTTTTTACCTCAAATGAGCGTCTTGCTGCATATATGGAGAAGTTGGGAGCGGAAATACGTTTTGAACACTGGGAAGGTATCCATGACTGGGTATTTTGGGATAGTGCCGTATATAGAGCTATAAAAATGTTTTTCTCTCACAGACGGCAGCAATAATTTTGGAGGAGGAGGAGCATGAAATATGTTGCAGGAATAGATGGCGGAGGGACAAAAACAAAACTCATTTGTCGAAGTCTTGAGGGTGTCGAGTTATATTCGGCTATGCTTGGAGCATTTAATATTAACGGTATAGGTATAGATGAATTTACACTGTTACTTAAAGAAATATGTAAAAGGCTGAAAGCCGTAGGAGAATGTGAAGCGTTATGCATAGGCTCCGCGGGTGTCAGTAATGAGCTCATGATTCAGACGGTAGGCGAGGCAATGCAAAGTGCGGATATAAAAAACTGGCGTCTTGTCGGGGATCATATTACCGCGCTTTACGGCGCTCTTGAAGGAGAGCCCGGTATCGCAATTATTGCCGGTACCGGCTCAATATGCTACGGGTTGAGGAAGGATGGAAGTGAAGCGCGCTCCGGAGGTTGGGGACATCTTATCGGAGATGAGGGCAGCGGCTATGCGTTAGGGCGTGATGCCTTATCGGCTGTCGCAAGAGAGATGGACGGCTACGGGGAAAAAACATTATTGACAAAACTGCTTGTAGAGGAAACGGGGCTTGATACAAGAGAGAAGATAATATCCTATGTGTACGGCGGTGACAAAAGCAATGTGGCCTCTCTGTCAAGGATTTTAGAGCAGGCGGCTAAACAGGGAGACAGCGAATCTTTGCGAATAATAAAAAAGAATGCCGCCGATATTTCAAGGCTTGTTGTCACGGTCGCAAAAAAGCTTGAGTTTAAGGGTATAGAGGTTGCCATGTTAGGGGGTATGCTACAACATGATACTTGTTTGCGAAAAGAATTTATCAGGCGGATGGCATACGAGCGACCTGATATAAAATGCATAGAACCGAGACATGACGCGGCTGAAGGCGCTGTAATGATGGCAAGGAAGGTACTTATATGAATCATCCTATATTAAATTTAATTAAAAAACCTGACCGCCTTGTAGTAGGTATAATGTCGGGCACTTCGGCTGACGGTGTAGATGTTTCGCTCTGTCGTATTTCAGGTCACGGAACGGATACTGAAGTAGAGCAGATAGACTTCTGTTTTGTTCCGTTTGATGAAGCTGTACGCAGCGAAATTTTGAGGATTGCAGGCGGAAAAAGCGCTGCCGCGGAGGATTTCTGCAAGATGAATTTTCTGCTTGGAGAGTTGTATGTTGACGCAGTTCGAAAGCTGTGCTCACAGGCAGGTGTCAATCCTGAGAATATAGACCTCATCGGTAGCCACGGACAAACTTTATGGCATATTCCGAAAGAGGAAGAATATTTAGGGTACAGATTCAAAAGCACATTTCAGTTGGGTGAATGCGCGGTGCTGTCCGAGGCTTTCAGCTGTCCCGCGGTGGGAGATTTTCGTGTAAGAGATATTGCGGCGGGGGGACTTGGAGCGCCGCTTGTGCCATATAGCGAATTTCTTATATACAGAAGCAGGACTGAGTGTATAGCTTTGCAGAATATCGGAGGAATAGGAAATATCACCTGCCTGCTTCCGGGCTGCTCTCTTGAAGATGTTTTCGCCTTTGATACGGGTCCGGGCAATATGGTAATAGATGCGGTATATTCCGCTGTTACGAACGGTCGCTGTCGTTATGATGAGGGAGGGAAGTATGCGGCACAAGGTCAGGTGAGCGAAAAATTGCTTGCTTATATGATGGATGACGAATATATACATACAAAGCCGCCGAAAACGACAGGACGCGAATATTATGGAGAGCACTATGTAAACAGGATAATGGTTAAGGCACGGGAATTAGGAGTAAACAACTGCGATCTTATGGCGACGGTTACGGCATTTACCGCGGAAACGATAAAATATGGAGTTAGACATTTTATGCCTAAAAAGCCGGACAGGCTTATTGTCGGCGGCGGCGGAAGCATGAACAAAACGCTTATGCGCTTTATAGCCGAGGCGCTCCCTGATTGCGGCGTTATGACCAATGAACAGCTGGGATATGACAGCAATGCGAAAGAAGCCGTGGCATTTGCGGTGCTTGCCAACGAAGCGATATTTTCCGGAGCGAACAATGTGCCGACAGTCACAGGCGCCAATAAGTATGTTGTTATGGGAAAAATCAGTTTGTGAGAAACATAGTTATATTTGACTATGTCAGTAAAAAATTATGAATAAAAATATTGGTGTTGTGAAAAAAAGGGAAAATAAAGAAGCCCTGAAAATTTTCGGCGAAATATTTGAGCCGATAATTCCGGGTATAATTGCGGCGGGAATATGTTCCGGCACTGTTTCTCTGATTGAACAGTTTGTACCGGAGTATGGAAAAGTCGTAACGTGGGGAATTATTTATAATCTGCTGTCACTTGTTTCCGCGTCTTTTATGAGTTTTATGCCGGCATGGGTAGGGTTTTCAGCTTGCAGGCGTTTTGGGGGAACGGCGATAGCCGGGGGAATGCTCGGAATGATAACAGGATTGGACGGAATCAACGGCATTTCCGAAATAATCGGTCTGTATAATACTGCAAAGCCTGAAAGCTCCGTACTGCGTAGCGGTTGTGGCGGGGTGATTGCCGCCATATTCGGCGCATGGTTGATTACAAAGATTGAAATGCTTCTAAGAAAGAAAATGCCGAAGAGCATAGATATAATCTTGACTCCGTTTATTGCCGTGATAGCGGCTGTTGTGCCTTATATTCTTCTGATTATGCCGTTGACCGGACTTGTCACAACATGGATTTGTAACATACTGAGTCTTGTGTGTATGAGTAATATTTTGCCTGTACGTATTTTGACGGGCTATTTGTGCGCCGCATTCTTTCTTGTTGCCGTGATGTTCGGTATGCAGTATGCCTTTGTCGCGCTTTATTCCATGCAGCTTGATACAATGGGGTATATAACGCTCTTTCCGACACTCGCCATGGCGGGAGCGGGACAGGTAGGAGCAGGACTTGCGTTGTGCTTTAAAGCGAAGCGCGTTGGAAACGAAAGGTTTACAGGCAGAGTTAAAGCCGCGATTATTCCGGGTATTATGGGTGTAGGCGCTCCGTTACTCTACGGTGTTACGTTGCCTCTCGGAAAACCGTTCGTGACGGCATGTATCGGCAGCGGTTTCGGCGGTGCTTTTATTATGGCTACGGGTGTCGCTTCAAGCGGTTGGGGAGCGTCGGGAGTGCTTGGGATTCCCATGATGGGCGCAGGTACTTCCGGTGTGGCAAACGGAATGCTTTTGTATACGGCGGGACTTGTTATAAGCTGCTTAATGGGTTTTATCATTACAGTTTTGACAGTGAAGAAAGAAGAACTGCGACAAGTTTAATTAGAGCTGATGAGTTATCTTTCAGGTCTTTTAATCAAGCTGATCCGCGGATTCATCTTTTGAAATTCGGTTATGAGCGAATGTACGCGTATTCTCGTTTATGTTACGGTTTACACAGGCTGTATATAGAATGTCTATCATATTTAATTGTGATATTCTTGAAGACATTGCACCGCTTCTATAAAGCTCCTCTGAGGCGACAACGTTTAGACAGCAGTTTGCGAACTGGAAAATAGGAGAAGGATTGAATCTTGTTATTGCTATGATAGGAGTACCCTGTGCCTTGAGATACTCGGCACAACGCAAAATCTCCTCGGTACGCCCTGAATAACTGATTATAATAGCCACATCTGTTGATTTGGCGTTTTTAGCGATGACATATTGAGAATGTATATCCTCACAACAGTAGCAGGGTTTGTCTATTCGAATAAATTTCAGATACGCGTCCTGAGCGACAAGCAAAGAAGCGCCCAACCCGAAAAGCAGTACCGATTCAGCCTTGCATATACAGTCTACCGCCTGTTTGAGAACATCCTGATCTACAATCTTCATCGATTCTTCAAGGGATGTAATATTGCGATAAGTGATTTTTTCTATAATATCTGAAAGCGTGCCGGAATATACGCGGTCGTTTCCTCTGGAGATTGCCTGTCCGCGCACGGCTAATTCATACATGACGGATTTCTGGAGATCTCTATATCCTTCAAAGCCTAATTTACGGCACAGTCGGACTATGGTTGAGGGAGAGTTGTAGGAAAGCTCCGAAAGCTCCTTGATACTAAGTCTTGTGATTTCATCGGGATGGTCGAGTATGTAGTTAAGCGCGCCCTGCTCGGCACCGCTTGCAGTAACCCTGTACTGTTTTGCTCTTATAAGAACGCTTTTCATTTTGTACTCCGTTTCTGCCGGATTTTCATGCAAAAATATATAAAATAAGATTAGCATAATCAGTCTGAACAAGCAATAAAATCGAATCTGTCAAAAACGGCAGTGACAAACGCATTTGCGCAAATCCTTCAGACAGGCTTTCACCATATTGGAAAATTTGGTTATAAATTAAACTTCGATTTCTTTTAGACATAACTCGTTTTTCTTTTTAAACCGCATTATTTTATACCTCTATAAATTCAGTTTTATTTTCGCGGAGGGTGAGTCTGTAATCTATGGCTTGAATGTCGTGTTTTCCGCCGCGAAAAAATGTTTACTTTTATGCTCATTCTTCCTTGGTTCTCTTAGCGATAATTATATATTTTTCGGTTCTTTAATATCCCGATAAAACAAAGACTGATAGTATTTGTTTTTATCATACCATTAAAATGGAGGACTGTAAATAAATATGGATATTGTAAAAGTTTTCGGAGATAATTTGCGAAAATATAGGAATCATGCAAAAACCGGGGCTTTGATTTTTGAGGCAACTTAAAAGTATAATTTGCCGTAAACAGCCGATAACAGAGGTTATTTTTTAATTAAAAGTGAATCTGAATATGACGAATATATTGAAAACTCAAAAATTCCGTCTTGACAACCAGAGAAAACGTATGTACAATTACCACGAAAGTAAGGTATGCCTAACAATTAAACGCGTGAAAAATTTAAGACAGTTAAGGAGAATAAAAAATAAATGAAAAAGGCGATTTTATTTTTGGCTTTAGGAGTATTTTTACTCACAGGCTGCGGTAAAAAGGCGGGGGATACTGCCGGAAGTTCGGCAAAATCCGCTGACAGCGGTAAAAAGACGGTAACGGTAACAACCTCGTTTTTGTATGATATGGTACATGAACTTGCGGGAGATGCGGTAAACAGAGAGCTTATAATACCTGCGGGAGAGGATCCTCATCTTTATGTAGCCAAGCCTGAGGATTTAAAGAAGATAGAGAAAGCCGATTTACTGCTTTTCCACGGACTTCATTTTGAGGGTAAGATGCAGGAAGTGCTTGAGAAAAAGGGATACGCGGTTGCAAGCACCTTTCCGGAGGAAAAGGTCGGCAGGATGGAAGAGGACGGTAACACTATCATAGACCCTCACTTCTGGTTTGATGTCGACCTTTATAAAGAGGCAACAAAGAACGCAAGCGAAAAGCTTATTGAGCTTCTTCCGGAGGAAAAAGATAACATAACGAAAAAAACCGAAGCATATTTAGCGGAGCTTACTAAACTTGACGAGGAAAATAAGGAATCGCTCGCATCCATACCTGAGGGACAGAGGTATCTTATAACTCCTCACGACGCTTTCAACTATTTCTCAAGAAGATACGGAATAGATGTGGTTGCTCCGCAGGGAGTAAGTACCGATTCCGAGGTTGCTAATAAGGATCTTGAAGATACCGTGGATTTTATAGTTGAGCATAAGGTAAAGGCGATTTTTGCGGAATCGACAACGGATCCGGCAAGAATGGAAAAGCTTAAGGAAGCGTGCAAGGCAAAAGGCTTTGACGTTAAAGTGGTAAAGGGTGACGGAAATGAGCTTTTTTCCGACTCGCTTGCTCCTGAGGGAGAAGACGGAGATACTTATATAGCTATGTATAAGCATAATATAAAGCTTATAACGGACAATTTGAAATAACCAAGTGAATATAAGAGCCGTCTTGTTGTCTTAAAATTGTGACAAGGCGGCTTTTGGAGATTAAAAATGGAAGAAGTAATCATAAAAGTTGAGGATTTGACTATCGCTTATCATGATAAACCCGTACTTTGGGATAATGACGTAAATATTGTCAAAAATTCCATAACGGCTGTCATAGGGCCTAACGGAGCCGGAAAATCAACCCTTATAAAGGGAATTTTGGGGCTTCAGAAAAAGCTTTCCGGCGAAATACTTATAATGGGAGAGCCGTTTAAAAGGGTGCAGAAAAAGATAAACTATATTCCTCAGGCTTCGGCGGTAAACTGGGATTTTCCTACTACGGTGCTCGATGTCGTGCTTATGGGAAGGTATGTACATTTAGGTTGGATAAAAAGGCCGGGTAAAAAGGACGTGGAAATAGCGAAAAAGGCTATTGAAAGGATAGGGCTTTCCGACTTTAAGAGCAGGCAGATATCCCAGCTTTCCGGCGGACAGAGGCAGAGAGTATTTATAGCGAGAGCGATTGCGCAGGATGCGGAAATATACTTCATGGACGAGCCGCTTGCGGGAGTTGACAAGGTTACGGAAAAGGTGATGGTGGACTTTTTCAAAGAAGAGCAGAAAAGGGGAAAGACTTTTGTGGTGGTTCATCATGACCTTGCAACCATAAAGGAATATTTCGATCATGTTGTAATCCTTAATAAAAAGGTTATAGCCGAAGGAAAGGTCGCGGACGCATTTACCAAAGAAAACCTTGAAAAGGCTATGATGATAGGAGACAGAAATGCTTGATATGGAGATTTTGACCGGCTACTCCTTTATAATAGTAGCGATAGGAACCTTTCTTCTTGCGGTGGCTGCGGGAGCCGTGGGTTGTATAACGGTACTTAAAGGTCAGTCACTTATAGGCGATGCAATAGGGCATTCCGCTTTTCCCGGAATAGTCCTCGCTTTTATGCTATGTCTACAGAGAGATCCGGCTATACTTATTTTGGGAGCAATCGTGTCGGGAGCGGTGGCGTTTATATCCATACAGACTATAAACGCGAACTCAAAGCTTGATCTTGATGCTATACTGGCAGTTATTTTATCTTCATTTTTCGGTTTCGGCATGGTGCTTAAAAGCCATATACAGGGAAATCCGGATTATGCGGGCGCCTCGCAGTCGGGACTTCAGAACTATATTTTCGGGCAGGCGGCATATATAATGTCGGAGGACGTGAGGATAATTTTATTCGTGGGAGTGATTTCGTTACTCTTATTGATTCTTTTCTATAAGGAAATAAAAGTATTTTTATTTGATGAAACATACTCAAAGACAATAGGGCTTAAGACCACACTTTTATACGGTATTATCCTTTTAATGACAATGAGCATTATCGCTACCGGATTAAAGCTTGTGGGTGCCATTCTCATATCTTCGCTTCTTATAGTTCCTGCGATAACGGCTATGCAGTGGAGCAATAAATTTCATATAGTGCTTATAATAGCAGGGCTTACAGGAGGTGTCTCGGCATTTATAGGAACATATATTTCAACCGCTTATAACGGAATGAGTACGGGAGCGACCATCATCCTTATAATGAGTATATTTGCGCTTATATCTCTTATAATCGGACCGCACGGTATGATAGCCAATTTAAGAATGAGAAGGAAGGAGAATAAATACGATGAATGATTTGTTGATTTATTTTCAAATATCTTACGAATCTCTCCTGGTACTTATCATGACTTCTATAACCTGTGCTATAATCGGTTCGTTTTTGGTGCTCAGAAAACTTTCGATGGTTTCCGACGCAATTTCTCATACTGTGCTTTTAGGCATAGTAGCGGCATTTTTTATAGTAAATGACGTTTCGTCACCGCTTCTAATTGCCGGAGCGGCGCTTTTCGGCGTTATTACGGTATTCGCGATAGAAATGCTTTCCGGTACGGGACTTGTAAAAAACGATGACGCGGTTGGTATAGTTTTTCCTATGTTTTTTGCGCTTGCGGTAATTCTTATAACAAAGTTCGCGGGAAATGTTCATCTTGATACCGATATAGTCCTGATGGGAGAGGTCATCATGGCTCCGCTTAACAGGATGGAGATTTTGGGAATTTCAATGCCTAAGGCATTATTCCAGATGTCGGTTTTATTTGTGGTAAATCTTGTATTTATTACAGTATTTTTCAAAGAGCTTAAAATAACAACCTTCGATAAAGAGTTCGCGATGGTATCGGGTTTTTCATCGGTGGTACTTTTTTACGCGCTTATGACGCTTTCGTCGATGACGGCGGTAGTAGCCTTCGATGCGGTGGGAGCGGTGCTTGTAGTATCCTTTCTTATAACTCCGGGAGCGGCGGCTTATCTTATTACGAAGGATTTAAAGAAAATGATAGCCGTTTCATGTTTATATGCCGTAATAAATTCTTTAACAGGATATTCGCTCGCTATGCTTTTAAATGTGTCAATGTCGGGAATGACGGCTGCTGTAGCGGGTGGAAGTTTTTTCCTTACCTTCCTGTTCTGCAAAGAGGGCTTTATAACAAGGGTAATATTAAGAATAAGAAATAAAAGAGAATTCGGGCTTGACCTTATGACGATGCATATTGGAAACCACATGGGACAGTCTGCGGAAAAATCCGAATTAGGACTTGCTACAATTAAAAATCATCTCAAATGGAAGCAAAAGGATATAGAAAATCGGGCGAAAAAGCTGATTGAAAGAGATATTGTATATATAGATAAAAATTTAAATATATACAGACTTACAGAAAAGGGAGAAATGAGGTATAATAAACTAAAATTTGATTACGGGATGTGATAAACTTGAATTCAAGCAGACAGGATTATCTTCAGGCTATATACAGGCTTTCTTTTAAGAGGGGCTATACCACCAACAAAGAAATTACAGGGTATCTTAAAATCTCAAAAGCTTCCGTCAGCGAAATGATAAAAAAACTTGAAGCCGACGGCAAGCTTAAACTGGAAAAAAATAACATTTCACTTTCCGCGGAGGGAGAAAAAGAGGCGAAAACCGTCCTCTCAAAGCACAGAATCTGGGAATATTTTCTTGTGGAGGTCTTGAAAATGGAGCAGTCAATGGTGCATGGTCAGGCGGATCTCCTTGAGCATGTCACAAGTAACGAGCTTCGCGACGCTCTTAATAAATATTTAGGCTATCCTACCGTAAGTCCGAACGGAAAATTTATTTACGAAAATATGGAAGGGAAAGAGAAAGAATAAAAATAATTGTTTTTAAGAATATTATCAAATATACCCCACTTTATCCACAGTCCGAGGTACAATATGGGCGGGAGTTAAAGAGGGGATTTTTTTGTTCAATAGGATATAAGATGCTGAAAGCGACTCGGGACAAGGGGGCTTTACACGTGTGGTATAATACTATTATCAAATTCAAGTAAAATTAAAGAAGGGAGAAAGTGTATTGTTATGGGGTTTTCAAATTGGGAGTTTGCGTTAAGGATTGTGCTGTCGTCTGTATGCGGCTGCATAATAGGGCTTGAGAGAAGCCACCGCCAGAAGGGGGCGGGGATTCGAACACATTCAATAGTGGCATTGGGGAGTGCGCTTATGATGATTGTGTCGAAATATGCTTTTTTTGATGTAGTGATTTTTGAAAGTATAAGCCTTGATGCGTCCCGTATAGCGGCTAATATTATAACAGGAATAAGTTTCGTCGGCGCAGGAATTATTTTTGCAAGAGGTTATACTATAACAGGACTTACAACGGCTTCGGGAATATGGGCAACAGCCGGAGTAGGTATGGCTTTGGGCGGAGGAATGTATGAGATAGGCTTGTTTTCAACAGGTCTGATTGTTCTTGTTCAAATGATGATGCACGGATTTTTGGCAAAGCTTGAACGTACTACCTCGCACGAAATCGGAGTGGTACTGTATGATAATAAAGGAGCGATTGAAAGGCTGAGGAAACAGCTTGAGGCTGAAGGAATTGTATTTAACAGCAGCCATATAGACAGGATAGAGGACAGAACCGTTATGATTCAGTTTACTATAAGAGATGTTCCGCAGGATAAGGTGGAACAGGTTTTGGCGAAGCTTACGGATAATGAGGAAATTAAGTCGATAGTGAGATAAAAATTTTATACGGCGGGAGAGTGTATGAGCGAGGATAAATACAGGGTTAAGCCTGTTTACGGCAAAAAACCCGTTATAAATGTAAAAGTGCCGGGTTCAAAAAGCATAACGAACAGGGCGCTCCTTATAGCGGCTTTGGCAAAAGGAAAAACTGTATTGCAGGCTCCTCTTTTTTCAAATGACTCGCTCGATATGATAAGGGCTTTAAAAACGCTCGGTATAAGAATAGAAGAAAATGAAAAAGATGAAAAAATTGTAATTTACGGCTGCGGTGGGGAGCTTCCGGAAAAGGAGGCTTCCTTAAATGTAGGGAGCGCGGGAACCGCTGCAAGGTTTTTAACGGCACTTTTAAGCTTTTCGGGAGGATTTTATAAATTGGATGCTTCCGAACAGATGAGAAAAAGACCTATGAAACCGCTTATAGAGGCTTTAAGAAGTATAGGGGTCAGGATTACCTGCCATGAAAGTGAGGGCTATTTTCCTTTTACGGTAGACGGAAGAGGTGTAACGGGGGGCAGACTTAGACTTGACACGACGGTAAGCAGTCAGTTTTTAAGCGCCGTGCTTATGGCGGGGACGCTTCTTAAAGAAGGTATATCGGTGGAAATCACAGGCAGAACGGCGCTTCCTTATGTGGAGATGACTGTTCAGGTTATGGAGGCCTTTGGAGGAAAGGTTGTAAAAAGCGTTTCAGAAAGCGGAGCGGTAAGCCTTACGGTAAAGCCTGCGGACAGTTATACGGGCAGGGTTTATGATATAGAGCCGGATATTTCGGCGGCATGTTATTTTTACGCAGCAGCGGCTTTGCTTGGGACTTCGGCTGTAGTTGAAGGGGTGCGAGAGAACAGCATACAGGGAGATATAAAATTTTTAGAGGTATTAAAGGCCTTAGGCTGTAGGGTGAATGAAAGAAAAGAGGGCTTAAAGGTAATCGGTCCCGAGAACGGTATTTATAACGGGATAGAGGCGGATTTGAACAGCTTTTCGGATCAGACAATGACCCTTTCCGCTCTTTCTGTATTTGCCAAAACCCCGGTTAAAATTACCGGAATTTCTCATATACGATATCAGGAAACGGACAGGATTTCGGCGATAAAAGCTGAGGTGGAGAGACTTGGCTTAAGGTGCGAAGCGGGAGAGGGAGACTTAACCGTTTTTCCGGATGAGGATAGCAAAGGGAGCCTTAAAGAAACGGAAATAGAAACTTATAATGATCACCGCATGGCTATGGCATTTGCTCTTGTAGGACTTCGCAGAGAGGGTATAATAATAAAAAATCCGGGCTGTGCGGCAAAAACCTTTAAGAATTATTTTGAGATTTTGAATGAGATTACGGCAGAGGCGTAAGGAGGAAGATAAAATGGACAAATATAAAGAGGTGTCAAAAAGGCTGATAAACTTTCTTGATGCCAATCCGAGTCCTTTTCATGTAGTTGAGGCTTTAAAAAACATGTATGAAAAGGCAGGTTTTAAGGAGCTTTCGGAGGGAGAAAGATTCGCCCTTGAAAGAGGAAAAAGCTATTTTGTGACCCGTAACGGTTCATCCATAATAGCTTTTAAGGTGCCGGAGGGAGAGTACGAGGCTTTTAATATAGCGGCTTCGCATAGTGATTCTCCTACGTTTAAAATTAAGCCCAACTCGGATATTACCGTGGAAAATCGTATAGTTAAATTGAATGTGGAAAAATACGGCGGAATGATAATAAGTCCTTGGTTTGACAGACCTTTAGGAGTAGCGGGCAGGGTTCTTGTGAAAAACGGAAATAAGATAGAAAGCAGACTTTTTCATATAGATAAAGACCTTCTCATGCTCCCTAACCTTGCCATTCACATGAACAGGGAGGTGAATAACGGCTACACCTATAATGTTCAAGTCGATGTAGAACCCGTTTTCGGAGAAAAAGAGAGCGGAAAGGAATTTCTTGATATAGTCGCCGATGAACTCGGCGTAAAAAGGGAGGATATACTTGATACCGACCTTTTCCTTACAAACAGGGTAAAGGGAACAATCTGGGGCGGAAATGAAGAGTTTATTGCCGCAGGCAGGCTTGACGATTTACAGTGCGTATTTGCAGGCTTTGAGGGAGTGCTTGAAGCAAAAAACAGTAAGAACATCATTGTAAATGCCGTGTTCGACAATGAGGAAGTAGGCTCCGGAACAAAGCAGGGAGCGGCTTCAACCTTCCTTTACGATATATTGGAGAGAATAAACAGGGCTTTGGACGGAGATGATGAAAAGTATCATACGGCTTTATTTAAGAGCTTCATGGTGTCGGCGGACAATGCTCATGCGTTTCACCATAATTATACGGACAAGGCGGATCCTACAAACAGACCTCAGGTAAACGGCGGAATAGTAATCAAATATAACGCCAATCAGAAATATACCACGGATGCGGTTTCGGGAGCAATTTTCAAGGCAATACTCGAAAAAGCGGGAGTGCCGTATCAAACTTTTGCAAACCGTTCGGATATGGCGGGCGGCTCAACACTCGGGAATATTGCGAATACGCAGGTGTCGTTAAATACCGTAGACATAGGGCTTGCGCAGTGGGCTATGCACTCTCCTTATGAGAGCGGAGGCATTAAGGATACATATTATCTTGTGGAGGCTATGAGGACGTTTTTTGAAACCGATGTAAGTGAGATATACGCATTTTAAGGAGGAAAAAATATGCAGCCTTTATTTTTGGATCCCGTATTTAAAGAAATGATATGGGGAGGAACGGCGCTAAGAGAGCTTTTTCATTATGATATACCGGGGGATAAGACCGGAGAATGTTGGGCGGTGAGCGCGCATAAAAACGGAGATTGCACAGTACATACCAAAACCGTCTCGGAGTATGACGGAAAGACTTTAAGCGCGCTTTGGACGGAAAATAAGGAGCTTTGGGGAAAAAGCGGAGAAAAGCCGGTATTTCCGCTTCTGACAAAGATTATTTCAGCGGAGGAGGATTTGTCAATTCAGGTACATCCCGATGATGAGTATGCCAAAGCACATGAAAACGGCTCACTGGGTAAGACCGAGTGCTGGTATATTTTGGACGCTAAAGAAGGAGCAACTATCGTTATAGGGCATAACGCTAAGGATAGAGAAGAACTTAGAAGAATGGTTGAAGAAAGGCGTTTTAAGGAGCTTATAAAAGAAATTCCGATTAAAAAGGGAGATTTTCTTTTTATAGAGCCGGGTACGGTTCATGCGATAAAGGCGGGTACGGTTTTGCTTGAAACCCAACAAAACAGTGATATTACCTACAGGCTTTATGACTATGACAGGCTTCAAAACGGTGTGCCTAGAGAACTTCACCTTGAGAAGTGTATGGATGTAATAAACTGTGAAAAGAGAAAGGACAAGATTAAACATCGTCCTGTAAAAGTATTCGGAAACGGTTCTTATATAAGAAACCTTGTAACTTCGCCTCTTTTTGACGTAACTCTTATAAAGGTTACGGACGAGGTAAAAATGGAGCAGAACGAAGATTTCACATTGGTGAGCGTGATAGAAGGAGGCGGAAAGCTTGTAAGAAAGGCGGATAACGCGGAATATGAGATAAAAAAAGGCATACATTTCATACTGCCTTATAAATTCGGCGCTTACAGCCTTACAGGAGATATGGAAGTTGTGGAGTCGAATTGTAATTCAGTCTGAACGCTTAAGAAATCTTATGCTGCTATTTTATTCGGTTTAAGAGGTCTGTGATTCATGGCGTGAATATTTTAAGTTTGAATACCCCGTTTTCTGCAGCGGGGTATTTTTTTTAACAAAAGTAAATATAGCTATGTAACAAAAAGATAACTAAATAACGGGGAAAATTAACAAAATTTATAAATAAAAGTTAATATGTATTGTTTTGAGTAGTAAAAAGTGATATCATATATTAAAAAATATATATTATATACTTAACGTTTTTTACAAAAGGAGAAGAAATGAGAAAACGAACTAAAATGCGAATAGCGAAAATTTGTCTTATGAGCATGGTAATCTCCGCTTTTACGGGGGGTTTCAGCAGGAACACATATGCCGCCGACACATGGCCGGATGTTAATAATGCTAAGATAAAGTCGGCACAGCCGCATTTTGTGGGCTATACGGTGAGGAATATTGAGTCGTGGGATGAAACGACGGATCCTTTTTCAGATCTTATGAGAGCGAGAGTGCCGCTCCAGACTAAAAATGAAAGGTTTTCAGCCACACAGGCAAATCCGGATTTGGACGGCAAGGCGGAAGTTATGCTGATGCAGGGAGATTACGGCAACTCCTTTTTTGACAGTACGATAGCGAACAATTCTTACGGTAATGTAGCCTTTCCTTTCTGGCAGTACACGGATTATTTCTGCCCTTGGCACGGGGCGTCTACAGCGGGCTCTCCGTCCGAGCTGTACGATCCGGCTACCAATCATTGGAAGATGAGAGGATTTGAGTTCGGTGTTTTAAACATACCGAATCAGGCATACATAAATGCCGCCCATAAAAACGGTGTTAAGGCTATCGCCTGTGTTTATTTTGACCCTTCTTTTCGTCCGGGGCAGACAAAGAAAGAGATGTTTGTAAAAGACACCAACGGAAAATATCCGGTAGCGGACAGACTGGTTGAAATCGCGAAGTATTATGGAATTGACGGATATTTTTTAAATGATGAGGAAATGCCCCCAAGTGAGGAATTTAAAGACTTCATGTCATATCTAAGCTCTAAAGGTATGTATACACAGTTCTATGATACAAACTCCTCTTTCAACAAGTCCAAGGCACAGTGGTTGAAAGATGATAAACACGCTAAGATACATGATTCCGTATTTGTAAACTACGGTTGGCAAAATGTAGCTGAAATGGCAAAGTATGCAGCCGAAATAGGCGTCGATCCTCATAAAGCCGTATTTCTCGGCATAGAGGCGAATCATGCGGAATTATTTAAAGAACATCAGGAATCTCTTATAAAAGATTCCTATAAATCTCAGACGGATAAGAGTCCGCTTGCGAGTGTCGCCCTCTTTACGCCGAGTGATGTGTACCAGAGAGGACTTGACAGGCTTACAAAGCAATTAAATCTTACTTATAATGAGCTTCCGGTTCACCAGAGGCCCGAGTATCAGTGGATGTTGGCGGAAAGAGAAAGGATGTATTTTTCCGGCGTGAAATGCAACCCTAAGGATACGGGCAGTGTAGCCGGTTATAAAAGACCTGACGTATTTGTGGATGATGCTTCCTATTGGCCGGGTGTTGCCGATTTTAAGGCTGAAAGCTCTGTAATAAGAGGAAATAAGTTTTTTTCGACTTTCAATATAGGTAAGGGGACTCAATATTTTGTAAACGGAGAAGTCGCTAATGATGAGGCTTGGACAAATCTTAACGATCAGGATATTTTACCTACATGGCAGTGGTGGTTCGACACAAATGGTAGCAGGTTAAATGCCGATTTCGACTTCGGTAAAAAAGAAGAAAGAAAAGATGTGAACGGCGTTAAGATGAGTTTGCCTTTTGAACAGATAGGAGCTTATCAGGGTGGAAGTTCTCTTGTAGTATACGGAGGACTTGACGCTAAAAACAGCTTAAGACTTTTTAAGACCGATCTTAACGTTACCGCTGCAAGCAAGGCTAAGATTGCTTTTAAGAAGACTTCTGACGATGCCGCTACAATGAAGCTCGGACTTATATTCACGGATACCCCGAATGAAATCAAAGAGCTTGAGATTACGGGTTCGGAAATAAAAGGAGATAAGTTTAAGGAAGTTACCGTAGATTTGGCCGCTTACGCAGGCAAGAAGATAGCGGCGATAGGGCTTGTATTTGAAGGAAACGCTCCGAAGTACCAGATGAACATAGGAAGCATTTCAGTTTCGGATGAGGATGGCGCAATTTCCGCTCCGGAGAATTTTAAGATTGAGCGTGTTTATGATGATAAACAGATGGTATTTTCTTGGACAAAAGAGGATTACAGTACGGCGGATAAATATCGTATTTACGCTGAAAGTGAGGGAGTAAAGCATTTCCTCGGCGGAATTTATGATGAAAAGCTCTATGTTAAGGACTATTTCTTTGAGAAGGGAAAGAATGTAAAGTTTACTCTCGTAAAAGTAGGCAAGGACGGAAGAGAAAGCGATGCGGCTGTACAGGAGGTTGATTTCTCAAAGCTTCCTACCGGAGTAAAGGTAGAGGAAATAAACCCTGAGGGAAAATTTACTGTAAGCATAGCCGCTCACGACGAGGATGACAGTTATGAAGAAGTTGAAAAAACAATTACTCTTCATAAAGAAGCGAAGAATCCCGGAGAGCTTTCTTTCAGTTTTACAAAGGGAGCTGATGACGGAACGGGATATGATATTTTGGTAAATCCTGTCAAGGAATATACGGATGATACGATACAGGCGGAGTATAAGACGGAAATCACCTCTGAAAACGGGGTTATTCAGATAAATGACGTAAAAGACGGATATTTTTATGACCTTACGATAAAACCTAAAAACAGCAATATAGGCATAAGTTACAGAGGAAAATTTAATGACAGCTACGCGAAGCCGATGACGGCTGATGATGTAGTATGGGCGGGCGAGAAGATGATAGCCCTGCGTTCTCCTCTTACAAGAGATTGGTATGAGATTAAGGTAGAGTTTCAAGCCGACGGGCAGACTGAAAAGAAACAGGTTTCTTCTTATCGGAGAGGCATAACCTCAAATTATCATCTGCCGTTCACACTTCCGGCGGACAAAGGCGATATTATCGTAACGCTTAAAGATTATAGAGGAAATGACGGCTCTCTTGTTATTCATTACGATGAAACATACAAGAAAGCGCTTAAAGAGCTTAGAGACAGATATTTGCCTATTGTAAAAGACAGAAATCTTGCAAAGACCATGTTCACAAACACCAATCTTGACACTATACTTGATAATCTTCAGACTAAGCTTGATAAAGTTGATAAGCTTACACAGACTCTGAAAGATAATAAGCAGGAAATAGATGAACTTACGGGTGAGATAAACGCGATATACGGAAGTCTTACGAAAAATGATAAGATTGTAAATTATAAGCTCAAGCTCATTGTTCCGCAAGGAAGCTCTCCGCAGGTAAATGTATCCCTTAAGAATGATGAGGAAACCGGAATTAAGCCTTTATCGGCGAAAAATTATATTTATGAATATATTTTGGAAAAAGGGAAGAAATATAGTTATGAGATAACTTCAACCGGATACGGTATGCGTATTTTACCGGTAAAGGGAAACATAGAGGCTGCAGCCGATGAAATAAAAGAAATTACTGTAGAAAAAGCGCCTCAGGAGATTACGGTAAGAGCTAAAGGTGAGAGTACGATAAAGAGAACGGAAGCTATAAATAAAGATAATTATGAGGTTGAGTTATTTTACTCATATTCCGATACGGAGAAATTACCGCTTTCAGATGATAAATTTGAGGTAACGGAGCCGGATACTTCCGTTCTTGGAGAGAAAGAGGTAAGTGTCAAGGGATTCGGATTGGAAACCATGTTCAAGGTAATGGTAGTTCCGAACGATAATGACCCTGCCGAGATTAAGGAGCTTTGGGAAGAAGTAAAGAAAGCTAAAGGACTGAAGGATAAGGCTGAGTATAAGTACGCAACCAAGGAATTTAGGGATGCTTTTGACGAAGCGATAGCAGAGGCTGAGGACATCATTAAAAATAACCGTATTGATGATACGGAGCTTATAAAAACAAAGATTGCCAAACTGAAAGAGACGGCTAAGGCACTTGACGGACTTTCAAGGAGGGTCGAGGCTTCATCAGCCAGTCCGTGCACAAGCGGATTTCCGATAGAAAATATTATAGACGGAAAAGAAAATACCTATGCGGAATTTGATTCGGTACAGAAGGCGGGTGACTGGGTAAAATTAAAATATCCGTATAATATAAAAGTTACAAGTGTAACTATTGATTATACCGATATTGCGGAAGAATATATTATAAACAAGGCGGATATTGAAGTAAAAGACGGAGAAGAATGGAAGAAAATAGGTTCTATTTCCAAGGATGAGAACGGTATAGATATAGAGCAGGGAAAAGAGCCGATAACTTCTGAAGTCAGACTTATGATTACAGCTGATTCCGATGATTATTACAGTATAGCGGAATTTAAGGTGGAGTATGAGGAGGTGGGAGAAGATCCTAATCTTGCGGCGGCAAAGAAGATGCTCTCCGAGGAGATAGGTAAGGCAAAGGCATTAAAGGATACCGTAAAGTATAAGAAAGCCTCCGGGGATAAGAAGCGTCACTTTGATGAGGTGTTTAACCGGGCTGAAGAAGTCTTAAATACCGGAAACGATGAAAGTGAAATAACTAAGGCTGCAAATCTGTTAAAAGAAGCTTCCGAGGCTCTTGACGGCAAAGAGGGAAATATTGTGCCTCCGGTAGTATATCCTCCGATTCCGGCAAAGCCTGAAAAACCGGAAGAAAAGGAAGAAAAGAAACAGGAGGATAAAAAATCCGAAACGAAGGAAGAAACCCCTAAAGAAGCCGATACCGGAGCAAAGGCGGAAATTCGCGATTTAACGGGAAGTGAAACAAAATCAGGTAAGATTAAGGCTGTCATAAATATCAATGCTCTGACTGAGGGTAAAGTTCAAGTAAAGGCGGGAGACAAGTCATATACTGTCAGCTTAGAGGCAAAGGAGCTTAAGGTCGGAGACAAGGTAAAGGTGTTCGCTAAAAAGGGTAATAAGTACGTAATTGTTTCAAAGAAAACAAATACGGTGAGAGAAAACGGACTGACACTTTCTTTAACTCCGGGAAATGATTATGCGATAGCGGATATTGAAAATGCAAAGAAGATAGAGGATAAGATATTTAAGGCTGTAAGCTTAAAGAAGAAAACCGTCTCCGTTAAAGTCGGAGATAAGGTTAAAATTGAGCTTTCGGATAAAGTGGACAAGGCTAATATAAAGAGTGTGTCCTATATCTTTGACAGTCCGAATATATCTATAAACAAAAAAGGAGTGCTAAAGGGTAAAATATCCGGAACTGTTAATGTTACGGTTAAGATTAGGCTTAAAAACAATAGAGTAAAGACACTTAAATTAAAAATAAATGTGAAGTAATCGCAATCTGACGATAAAGCACAAAACGGTCGATGTGCGGGCCGTTTTGTGCTGTTCAGTTGAGCATAACGTAAAGTCTACAAAATCAAGGCGGATTTATTCACACATGGTAATTCACTTCAAAATAAATATTCTATAGCCTTACAAACCTCAGCAAGACCCTTAGCGTCATCCTCGCTAAAGCGGGAAACGGTAGGGCTGTCTATATCAAGAACGGCGATGATTTTTCCTTCCTTATTTCTTAACGGTACGACTATTTCAGAGTTTGAGGCGCTGTCACAGGCGATATGACCTTCAAAATTATGTACGTTTTCAACAAGCTGTATTTCTCCGGTTTTAACAGCCGTACCGCATACGCCTTTTCCGACCTGAAGCTTTACACAGGCGGGTTTTCCCTGAAAAGGTCCCAAAATCAGGTTTTCCCCATCGACAAAGTAAAATCCCGTCCAGTTTATATCGGAAAGCTCCATATTCATAAGAGCTGAAATATTTGAAAGATTGGAGATAAGGTTTGAAACGCCGTTTGTAAGGGCTTCAATTTCTTTTTTCATAAGTGAATAATCAGTCATAATTGTCTCCTTGATTGGTAATCTTAAGAAAAGTTTAAACAGTATTTACTTGTAATTAAAGCATATTTATGATATACCTTGATGTGTCTGTTCAGGTTCGGATTATATATCAGAAACTAAAATTTTTCAATAAAGCTATTTGGGAAAGAATAAATATGACAAAAAGAAATGGAAATGATGAGGAGTTTTTAAAGGATTTAAGTAACTCTCTTGCGAATCAGGTTAAAGAAGAATTAGATAATGAAATGGTCGATAAGGTAAGCAGAATGGTGAAAAAAAAGAAGAAGAAAAGTAAAAAAATAGCATTAAAGATTATTATATCGGTGCTATGTGTCATTGTGGCGTCAGGTGCTTTTCTTACATTCACACCTATAGGAAGGAAGCTTCTTGTAAGACTTGCTACAAATTATATTTATGACAGAATGGATGAAAATAAGCCGGAACCGGCGCCTTCGGAGACTGTGGCGAATGAGGACGGAGAAAAAGAAAAGGAGCCTGAGGAAAAGCTTAAAGCGGGTGAAATTACTGATAATATAGACCTCTCACAAATGTCCGATACCTTTAAAAACGCTATGCATGAGGACGGAGTTTATAATATTATGCTCCTCGGCGTGGAGGCTATCGGCTATGGAAATTCCAAGGGGGGACATACCGACTCCATAATGATTGCCACTATAAATACAAAACAAAAAACTCTCGGTCTCGCTTCCATTATGCGGGATACCTATGTTGCCATACCCGGATATAATAATAACAGGATAAATGTGGCTTATGCCTTAGGCGGGGTAAATCTCCTGTATGAGACCGTGGCGGAGAACTACGGTGTAAGGGTTGACGGCTCGGTGCTTGTGGATTTCAACTCTTTTCAGCAGGTAGTGGACGATTTGGGCGGTGTGGATATAGAGATTACACAAGCTGAAGCGAATTATCTTAATACGACCAATTATATTTCCAAAAAGGCTAACCGCAATCTTAAACCGGGCATAAATCATATGAACGGAAACCAGGCACTGGGTTACGCAAGAATAAGAAAAGAATCGACCTTGGACGGTTCCCATGACGATATGGGAAGAACCTCGCGTCACAGAAGGGTTATAACGGCTATTTTTAATAAAATGAAAAAAAGCAATCCGGCAACCCTTGTTACAATGATGAACACTATTATACCTAAGGTTCAGACCGATGTAAAAAGAAGCAACGCAAGCTCATATCTTGCGGAGCTTGTGGAACTTAGTATCGACGGCGTAGGGCTTGACACAATGAGGTTTCCCGAGGACGGCAATTATCAGCCGCAGAAGATAAACAGGATGTCGGTAGTAGGCGTTATAAACTGGGACGACTCAAGGAAAAACCTGAAAAATTTTCTTTTCGCTTCTCATGAAAAACCTGAAAAAACCGAAAAAAAAGGAAAGTGAACGCAGCTATTAAAAAAGAATATTGCTTAAGTTGGCGAAGCAATCCCGGACAGGAAGATTCTTGTCCGGGATTTTTAAGTATTGTAATTATTTAAAATATGTGCTATAGATACTTTATATACCCCACAGGGGTATGGTATATTGCAATATTCTTAATGTGCCCGAAACTTAGATAACATAAAGGAGAGTCAAGTGGCTGAGTTAAAAAAAGAAACTTTCAATATAACCGGAATGTCCTGTGCCGCCTGTGCCGCTCATGTAACAAAGGCGGTGGAGAAGCTTTCCGGAGCGGAGGATGTAAATGTAAATCTTCTGCAAAATAAGATGACGGTAAAATTATCGGAGGATGTGACACCGGATGATGTTATAAAAGCGGTGGAGTCGGCGGGGTACGGGGCAACAGGAATAAATAAAAGTCCGAACGGGAATGCGGCAAAGCGGGAAAAAACAGGAGACGGGGCACATGGTGAGGTGACGAAAGAAACCGAACACATGAAAAAGAGGTTTATAACCTCGGTAATATTCCTTGTACCGCTTATGTACTTAAGTATGGGAGAAATGCTTGGACTTCCGATTCCGAAGTTTTTTGCGGGCCATGAGGGTATGATGAGCCTTGCGCTTACGGAGCTTTTATTCGTGATTCCGATTTTATTTATAAATAAGAAATATTTTGTAAACGGTTTCAAGCTGCTTTTTAAGGGTGCTCCGAACATGGATTCTCTTATAGCAATCGGTGCCGGGGCGGCATTTTTATACAGCCTGTATTCCACATATTTAATCTCTTACCTTATGGGAAAAGGAGATATGTTTTCAGATCATGACTCCGCGATGAACCTTTATTTTGAATCGGCGGGAACCATACTTACTCTTATAACCTTAGGAAAATTTTTAGAAGCGAGATCGAAGAAAAAGACTTCGGCGGCGATAACGAAGCTTGTGAGCCTTATTCCGGAAACCGCGACAGTCATAAGAAACGGAGAGGAAATCATCGTACGGGCTGATGAAGTGGCTATAGGAGATATTGTCGCGGTAAAGGCGGGAAATACGGTACCTGTGGACGGAGTAATACTTTCAGGAAACGGAGCCGTGGATGAATCCGCGCTTACGGGAGAGAGCCTTCCTGTGGAAAAAGGTGTCGGCGATATGGTAACGGGAGCCACAATAAATCATTCCGGATATTTTACCTTCAAAGCGACGAGGGTAGGAGAAGATACGGCTCTTTCAAAAATAATTTCCCTGGTGGAAGAAGCGGCAAGCTCCAAAGCCCCTATATCAAGGCTTGCGGATGAGATAAGCGGAGTTTTCGTGCCGGCGGTAATAGGAATAGCGGTATTGACCTTTATAGTCTGGCTTTTGATAGGACAGGGATTTGCGTTTTCATTAACTATGGCGGTAGCCGTGCTGGTGATTTCGTGTCCCTGTGCCTTAGGACTTGCAACTCCTACGGCAATAATGGTGGGAACGGGTAAAGGAGCGGAGAACGGAATTTTATTTAAATCGGCGGAAAGCCTTGAAACCGCGCATAAGATAGATATGGCAGTTTTAGATAAAACAGGAACGATAACTGAAGGAAAGCCTGAAGTTACTTATGCGGAAGCGATAGATTGCGAAATGAAAGAATTTCTCTCGCTTGCCGCGTCTGCGGAAAAAGTGAGCGGGCATCCTTTGTCGGGAGCGATAGTGGCTTATGCCGAGGCAAACGGCGCTAAAATAAGGAATGCGAAAAGTATGGAAATTATATCCGGAAGAGGCATTAAGGCGGAGGTGGAAGAAAAAAATATCTATGCCGGAAATAAGATATATATGGAAGAACTGGGAGCGGATATTTCCGGATTTACAGATAAGGAAAAGGAGCTTTCCGAAAACGGTAAAACAGTAATCTATTTTGCCGCCGGTAATGAAAAAGCGAAACTTATAGGTATTGCCGCAATCGCGGATACTATAAAAAAGAGCAGTAAAGAGGCGGTAAGCGAGCTTCGCTCTATGGGAATAGATGTAATCATGCTTACGGGAGACAATGAGCGCACCGCTCTTGCAATCGGTAAGGAAGCGGGAGTAGACAAAGTTATAGCCGGAGTAAAGCCTGCGGATAAGGAGGCTCATATTCGTAAACTTATGGAAAACGGCAGAAAGGTAATGATGGTCGGTGACGGCATAAATGACGCACCGGCACTAATGCGCGCGGATATAGGAGCGGCAATAGGAGCGGGAACCGATATAGCCGTTGACTCGGCGGATATAGTTTTAATGAGGAGCGATTTAAAGGGAATTTCGTATGCGATTAAATTAAGTAAAGCCACCATACGGAATATAAAGGAAAACCTGTTCTGGGCACTGTTTTATAATGTCATCTGCATACCTGTGGCGGCAGGGGCTTTCTATCTTTTATCAGGACTTAAGCTGAATCCTATGATAGGCGCTTCGGCAATGAGCTTTTCATCCGTTTTCGTAGTAACAAACGCTTTAAGGCTAAGATTTTTTAAGCCTTCATATAAAGAGGTAAAGCCGGTAAAAACGGCTGAACCGGTGAGAAAAGCTAAAAATACCAGCGGTACTGAAACAGGAAAGGAAAAAACTATGGAAAAGACGATTGAAATTGAAGGAATGATGTGCACAAACTGCGTTAAGCATGTAACAAAGGCATTAAATGCGCTTGAAGGGGTAAAGGCGGAGGTAAGCCTTGAGAAGAAAAATGCTGTAGTTATTTTTGAAAATGAGGTGAGCGATGAAAGACTAAGGGAAGCTGTCGAGGAAGAAGGATATAAGGTTATTTCGATAAAGTAATGAATGACTTGCCGAAGTACGAAGCGGTAATACTTCAAAACGGCGTGCTCATATCAAAATTCGGGAGAAAAATTATGAAAGCGAATAGAGATAGCGTTTTAAGGCTTTTAAGGACTGCCAAGGGTCAGATTGACGGCATAATAAAGATGGTTGAGGACGACAGATACTGTGTGGATATATCAAATCAGCTTCTTGCCGCCGAAGCCGTACTGAAAAAAGTAAATAAGCAGGTAATAAGCGCCCACATGAAGCATTGCCTTATGGAAGCCGAAAATGAGGACAGAGAGGTGAAAATGGAGGAGCTTATAGGGCTTATAGACAAACTTTCGAAATAAAATCAAAACAGCTGTTTAAGTCCGTTCTATTGCTTTCAGCCTGCTTACCGTCGCAAATGTTTATGCGCAAAGATATTTGACAAATAATAGTTTCTGCAGTATTTTTAAATAAAGCGCATTGAATAAAGATAATGAGGGGGGGGCGCGGTATGCAAGTAAACAGGATTTCAAGTGTTCAAAATCAAAGTGGATATATTGCAAAAAAACAAAAGGAAGAAAAGTCTTTTAAGGATGTTTTGCCAATAGAAGAAGAAAATAAGGAAATTGAGTACGATAAGGTAAAAGTGGGTGGAGACGGTCATATTTATGGGCTTGTAAATGGCGGTTGGCAAAGAGTTAATCCCAATTTTAATCTTGAAGATACGAAATGCGGACCTGACGAGATAGTTTTTATTGGCGATAGCATTGTAAAAGTAGGTGTTAATATAGTAAAAAATTTCGGAATGAGAGATAACAGGTTTTTTGCTGTACAAAAGGATATTGGATTTTCCAATGTTCCTAATGGGCTTGCTTTAGTTCCGGGTACTGTAGTTAATTTGCCGGACGGTACAATATTAAGATGGACGGAAAGCGGAGTCGAGTATATTCCAAGACCTACAAACAATCCGAATGAAAGAGATAAAGCAATCAAATATGCCTCAAGTATTGCAAGCGCAATGAATAAATTTACAAGGGTTGCCAATAAACAAGCTTTCGGAGTGGGCAAGGTTATCGGTATAACCAAAGAAAAGACACAAAGCATTTCAACAGTTTTAAGAGCAATGGGGATAGATCCAAGTAAAGAATTTTATGTGAACGGCAAGAAGTTTATGTTTGACAGCGCATCGGGAGAATTTAAATATGACTTGGAAAATCCTGATGAGAGAAAACATAAAGTGAGATATGTACAGGGACCAAGGGTAAGGTTGGCGGAAAGACATTAAATTAAAGAATAAAATCAAGTTTCAAGGTGAGATGACATTTAGTAATCTCACCTTTCATAGTAAAGGAATAATTTTTGCGATTTTGATATCTATATCATATAGTAATCAGGAAATGAAGTTTAAGACTTTTTTATATCTCCACAATATTATAATTATTTCTCGAAATCTTTTTTACATCGTATAGCGCATTATCCGCTTTATTCAGAAAATCTTCTATTTTATATTTTTTGTTAAAGATACCGAAACACACTCCCTGTGTTATTGTTACTCTGTCTGCCGCTTGGGAAAAGTCATGCTTTATATCGCAGGAAATGATTTTTTCTTTCAAAATATTTAAAAGCGATTCGATTTCTTTTTTCGAATATCCGTCATATATTATTACAAACTCGTCTCCGCCGTATCTGCAGGCGAATATATTTTCTTTTTCATGAACTAATGTGCGAATGGCTTTAGCCACCGCTTTTATACATTTATCGCCGGCGGTGTGACCGTAATTGTCGTTATACTCTTTGAAAAAATCTATGTCGAGTATTTCTACGGCAAGCGCTCTCGGCGCTTTTAACATATCTGCGGATATTTTTCTTGAATAATAGTCATAAGCAAACCTGTTCGGCAGCTTTGTAAGAGCGTCCGTCTCCGATTTTTTACGCAAAGCGGTATTTTCTTTCAAAGAATACACCATCTTGTTTACACTTTCGGCAATCAGTCCCATTTCGTCGTCTGTTTTTAATGTAAGAAGATTTTCCGGTATGTTGCCATTTTCAATCTGCTCCAGATAATCTGTTATAATCTTTATCGCGGATGTCCATTTTGAAGTTAAAAATCCTATAAAAATACCGCATATCATCATAGTTATAATCATAATAAGAGATATATTATGGACGGAACTTGAGATTTGCATCTTCAATTCGGTTATATTTCTGCCCACCACAATAGCTCCGACTATATCTCCTTTGTTGTTTAACAGCGTGTTATACAGACAGAATATCATACCGCCCGCGACATTTGCCTCTCCCGAATATACACCGGTGGCATCGAGCGAGTCCGCGACATTTTTTGTAATATAAGTTCCTACTATTGACTTGCCGTCGGGACTTTTCGTACTGCCGGCAACCCGGAGATAATGACCTTCTTCATAACCTGCAGCCGTTTTTGTTTCTTCTACATAACCTAATTTTGCATCTTTATCAAGCATAAAAACATAGGCAAAGGTACCGGTCTTTTTTTCGTGTTCTAAAAAAGGCACAAGATTGGCCTTTTCCTCTGTACCGTCTCCGATTAAAACATTTCCGAAATAAATTGCATCATTTTTAATATTCCATGAGGATTTTATATTACTGCTGATTAAATCTTCTATATAGTTGATGTCGGACTTAAGTCTTTGCGCCATCAAATCTTCCTCTAAATTTGTTACCGCCGATGTGACCGCCAAATTCATAAAGAAAAACAAGATAATTGCGACCATAAGGTAGGTCAAAGTTATCTTTGAGCGCATGGTTTTTAAAAGAAAAAAGCTCTTAAGCCTTGTTGATATTTTTGAGTCCATTTCCATTTTTTTCGCTTTCAAGGTGCAAATAATATTTAAAATAAGCGGGTTGAGTGTGTTACATCCTGTCTAAACCCGTTTAATCGGAAGAATTCTTCATAAGCAGCCACATCTGCGTATCGACTGCGATATTATTGTCTTTATCAAGGGCTACAGTAAGACAATAAACCTTTTTATCCGATTTTTTTAATGTAAAGGTTATATCGGCATATATATCGGATATATAATACGATGTGCCTCCGCCCTCAAGAATTTCGTATTTTATGTTGTAAAGCTGTTTTTTGAGAGCTTTTGCAAAACTTTTTACAGACATTTTTTTCTTGAAGCCCGAGAGAATATCCTTTGCGCTTCCCTCAATTCTTATGCAGGGAGAATCGGGTCTGAGTTTATAGTCAAGATCGGGATCGAAGCCGTCAAAGACATAAACAAGGTTCGTAAAAGGAATATAAGCGTAAAACTCTCCGTGACCGCCCAAATCATTTTCGACATTGTAATTATATCTTTTATCAATCTTTTCGAACTTGACATTAAGATCATTGATAAGCTTTTTTCTCAGCTTTATGCCTGATTTTTTAGATACTGCATATACTTCTCCGGAAGCATTTACGGTTAATACCGCCTTATTACGGCTCATTCGGTTTTCAGCGGCTTTTAAAGGCGAAAGCGGTAAAAGAGTTCCGAACGCCAACACAAAAATCAACGCTTTACTCCAAATTTTTTTCATAAAACACCTCCGTGTGTAATCTAAGATACTTTAACAGATATACACTATTATAAAGCGTTTACAGGAATAATCAACTGCGACCTTATTTTTAACTTTCATTTAAACACCGCCTTGTCGGTAATATCGGTATTGCCGTCCTTGGCGTTTTCGGAGAAACATGAGTAATTGGGGATATATATAATGAAATACATGATAAAACTCATTATAATCCCGGTAACAACGTCAAAAACCGAGTGCTGTTTTAAAAACATGGTAGCAAGACAGATGGCTACGGTAAGTATAAAGGCTGATATACGTTCCGCTTTCGTAAAATAAGTTTCTCCGCGTCTGATTCCGATATAGGCTCCTATAGCTACGTAAACATGTAAGCTCGGGCATACATTGGTAGGAGTATCTATGGAATAAAGGAAAAAGGTAAGTCTTGCGAGTATATTTTCTCTGGGCATAACGGCGGGACGCAGCTCCTGCGCTGTGGGAAAGAGAGCAAAAATAATAAGGCCTATGGTCATGCCTCCGAAAATATAAATAAAGGATTTTATAAAATCATTTCTTGATTTTATACACAGCCTGATAAGCACAAATGCTATGTAAGCGAACCAGAGGAAATAAGGTACTATAAAAATTTCATTAAAAGGAATCCTGTCGTCAAGTGGAGTATGTATTATGTTATATTCCACTCCGTTTCTTGCCTCAAGCAGCTCAAAACCCGCAAGATAGACAAGAGTGTATAAAAAAAGCCACACGTGCTTATGGGTGCGCAAAAATTCTTTAATAACGGCAAAAACCTTACTTATCATAATGAAAACTCCGATTTATTCACGTGACGGGCGGGGCGTACAGACAAACCTTACTCGCCGCATGACAACTGTCCGTGGCAATTTATTGATAGTCACAGACGGGATTATATCATCAAAACGGGTAGGGTGGCAACTTTTTTAAGCCGAGTTTAAGGAAGTTTAAGAAAAAAATGTAAAATGATAGTGATTTTGTAATAAATTTGGTGTATATATGACTGTGTAGGGGTAGTTATTTTAAAAGGTGTTATAACCGAGAGGGTCTACTTATGAAAGCAGCTTACAGGGAACCGGATTATGAGAGGATTTTCAGAAAAAATGCAGGAAATCCGTTGAAAACACTTGTAGGGATTTATGAGGGAAAGTATGTAAAGCTTTTCTGGTCGGTAATATTTTTTCTTATTAAAGACTCGCCGTCGTGGCTGTCGCCTCTTGTTTTGGCTTCAATGATTGATATAATTACGAAGCCCGGTGAAGGCGCGGTTAAGCATATTATAATAAATTCAGTGTTTATAATAATTTTAACCGTGCAAAACGTGCCTACAAGCTGTATTCATGTGTATTTTTATGCAAAAACAATAAGACAGGTGGAAAAGGAATTAAGATGCGCTCTTGTAAGAAAGCTTCAGCAGCTTTCGATCTCTTATCATACGCAGATGGAGTCCGGAAGGCTTCAGTCGAAGGTAATGAGAGATGTGGAGCAAATTGAGAATCTCAGCGCGCAGATTTTTATAACGGTGCTTTATATAGCGGTAAATATCGGGGCGGCGCTTGTTATAGTAGTAACGAAAAGTATGGTGGTATTTTTCTTCTTTCTTGCCGCCGTGCCTGTTGCAGTACTGCTCATGGCATATTTTAAGGAAAAGGTAAAAAACTACAACAAGGCTTTTCGTAAAGAAATGGAAGAAACCACGGTTTCCGTAGTTGAAATGATGGAAATGATACCCGTAGCGAAGGCGCACGCTCTTGAGCGCAGGGAGCTTAACAAGATGGAAAAAAGGCTTGTAAACGTTGCGGATAAGGGTTTTAAGCTTGATATGATACAGACTTACTTCGGCTCAATGAGCTGGGTGGTTTTTCAGATATTCAGGGTGTTTTGTCTTATTTTCACGGCATTTATGGCGCTTGACAATAAGATAAGCATTGGCGACGTCGCAATGTACCAGTCGTATTTCGGTACGGTTGTGGGAAGTATAGCGGGCATAGTGGGACTTATACCGGTGGTGTCAAAGGGGCTCGAGTCTGTAAGCTCGATTTCGGATATAATGTTAAGCAACGATATGGAGGGAACGGACGAGAATAAGAAAAAGCCTGAGATAAAGGGCTTTGTGGAATTTGACAATGTAGGCTTTAAATATGACGACAGCGATGAACCTCTGTTTTCGGGGCTGAGCTTTAAAGCGAGTCCCGGTGAAACCGTGGCGATAGTGGGAGCTTCGGGAGCGGGAAAAACTACTATATTAAATCTTGTAATCGGCTTTATGAGGGCGACTGAGGGAGCGGTCAGAATAGACGGCTGCGACATTAAAGAGCTTAATTTACACCATTACAGAAAAAAACTTGCCGTTGTTCCGCAAAATTCCATTCTTTTCAGCGGGACTTTAAGAGAAAATATAACTTACGGGCTTGATAATGTATCAGAAGAAGAATTGCAGAGGGTTATAGATGCGGCAAATTTAAGAGAGATTGTTGACAGTCTGCCTGACGGGCTTGAAACCGTTTTAAAGGAGCACGGCGGCAATTTTTCCGGAGGACAGAAGCAGAGAATTTCCATAGCGAGAGCTTTTATAAGAAATCCGAGAGTGCTTATTCTTGATGAAGCAACATCGGCACTTGATACCGTTTCGGAGAGACAGATACAGGAGGCTGTGGCAAAGCTTGCGAAGGACAGGACGACATTTGTAGTGGCACATAGACTTTCTACAATAAGAAATGCCGATAAGATAGCTGTTATGGAAAAGGGAGGACTTAAGGAGTTCGGAAGCTATGAGGAGCTTATGGAGCTTAAGGGAAGCTTTTACAACCTTATGAAGATGCAGCAGATATAGCCCGTTCACGAAAAAAACATTAAATCTTAAGATGTTTACTACTTTATATTCCGCTAATAGTGTGGTAGTATCAATAAGTATGTTTTTAGTGAAAAGAAAGGAACGGTTTGTAAATGAAGAAAAAAATTTTAATGGCGGCAATAATAGGAATAGCGGCGCTGTCCGTTTACGGCTGCAAAAAAGAGGCGGAAAACGCTAAAACCTCGGGAAGCGCAGTTAGTGAAACGGCATCAAAAAGCGAGGTTAAGACGATTGATTATAAGGCTTCCGACTATGTGACGGAGCTTGGCGAGTATACGGGTGTGGAGTATACTAAAGCCGATACCGAGGTTACGGACGATGAAATTGAAGGAGCTGTAAAGAGTTTCCTTGAGTCGAATCCTGTAAAGGTTACGGACAGGGCTGTTAAAAGCGGAGATACCGTAAATATAGATTTTGAGGGCAAGAAAGACGGAGTTGCCTTTGAAGGAGGCACATCAAAGGGGTTCAACCTTACAATAGGCTCACACAAATTTATAGACGGCTTTGAGGACGGACTTATAGGGCATAAAGAAGGAGAAACGGTCACACTTAACCTTAAATTCCCGGATAATTACAGAGATGGATCGGAGCTTAACGGAGCGGCTGTAGTATTTACAGTTAAAATCAACTCAATATCCGAGTCCGCCGAGGAGATTACGGACGAGCTTGTAAAGGAGCATACGGACTTTAAAACTGTAGCCGAATACAAGGAGAGTCTTAAGAATGACTTGAAAGCCACTAAGGAAGAAAAGGCAAAGAACGGCGCGCATGCGGAAATTATAGGAAAAATTCTCGAAAAGACTAAGATAAAGGATGCGCCGGAGGGGCTTTTGAATGTTTATATAAAACAATTTAAGGACTATCATGAAAATTTAGCGGCTTCAAACGGAGTTACGCTTAAGGAGTTTTTAGAGAAGGCTTACGGCATGGATGAAGCCGCTTTTGAGACGAAGTGTAAGGAATATGCCGAAAACATGGCTAAGCAGCTTCTTGTGATAAAGGTTATAGCAGAGAAGGAGAATATAACCCTGAGTGATGAGGATTATCAGAAAGGACTTAAGGAATACTACGACAGAAGCGGACTTGCGGGAAAAGTGGAAATGGATGCTTATGAAAAGCAGATAGGAAAGGAAGCCATATCCGATGTGCTTTTAACAGATAAGGTTGTAGATTTTCTTATAGAAAAGGGTAAGCCTGTGGAAGCCGCTAAGGGCTCGGAGAGTAAGTAAAACAGAATAGATGTATAAGAAAAAACCGTATGGAGACCAAGAAGAACTTCATACGGTTTTTATCATTTTTTAGGCTGCGCAGTAGAGCCTCTTATTATAAGCTCCGGCCTTAAGAGATTTCGGCTTATTGCCATGTTTTTGGAGATGATGGAATTGAGGGCAAGAAAGCCGGAACGCCCTAAAATAGCTCTTTCCTGTCTTACCGTGGTAAGGGGCGGGCTTAAAAGGGTGGATACCGGCAGGTCATCAATGCCTACCACACTCACATCGGAAGGAACGGAAAGCCCGTGTTCCATAAGCTCGGTGTATACTCCGGAAGCGATTACATCGTTTCCGCAGATTATAGCGGTAGTGCCGCGCTCTAAAATTGTAGAAAGATGATCTTCAGCCACCCGCGAAACGAAATATGCGTAAATAGCAAGAGCGGGGTCTACCGAAAGACCTCTTTCTTTCATGCTTTTATAAAATGCCTCCATTCTCTGCTCCGTAATAAGCGAATGCTCGGAGCCGTTTAAAAAAGCTATTTTTTTATGTCCCAAATGATAGAGGTGAGAAACGATAAGCTCTATTATCTCGGTGCTGTCCGTACCTATGTAGCAGGTGTACGGATTTTTCGGTATGTAATTGTCAAAAAGCACAGTCGGAGTTTTTGTATGTTTAAACTGCAAAAGCCACGGATCTTCAAGCGCAAACCCTACACAAAAGCTTCCTGAAAAAGAATTTTTAAGCATAAAGGCGTCATAATCCTCGGAAGCCTGAAAAGACGGCGAAACAGGGATAACTGTCACGTCATATCCTTCTTTTACAGCCTCCTGCTTAAATCCTACAACTATATCATAGCCGAACCTGTCGGAGGTCTGATAGTCCATATTTTCCATAAAAAGACAGATTTTTTTTGAAGCGGACTTTAATTTGCCGCCGGTATAGCCCATAGCTATTGCGGTATCTATGATTTTGTCTTTTAGTGTTTTACTCACATCGGGAGCGTCGTTTAATCCCTTCGAAACCGTGCCTGCGGAAACACCGAGCTCCGCTGCTATAGTTTTAATTGTTACCATAAAGCGCCCTTTCGAAAATCGGGTATTATGTAACCGCAAATTATTCACGCCAAGGGCTGATACCTGATTTTGTACAGTAAAGTCCGCAAATAATTTGAGATTAGAATATGTATAAACTTCCCTGATTTATGAAAAAATTTACGAAAATCTACGAAATAAGTATAAGCTGAAAATAAAAAAACCGCAATAGAAAGTATAAAAAAAGTATAAAAAACAGTTTTGCTTTGTAGGAAATGCACAATGGAGTTGTTGACAAGAGCGCAAACTAATGTTATTATACCTTTACAACAAAAGTTTCGTAAAGTTTCGAAACTGATATTGCTTAAATCCGATAGGCTGTTTTGTATGAGAAAATCGCCTTATTTTGCTGTAGCGGAAGCAAAAAGAGACAGAGATCGAAAGCAAAAAAGGCTTACGGAATTTAAACCTTAAGAGGAGGATTTATTAAAATGAAAAAATCAAAGAAATTTCTTGCGCTCGCGCTTGCGACTGTTATGGCAGCTTCGCTTACAGCCTGCGGTGGAAAGACGGACAACAAAACAAGCGGCAGCGGCAGCACACCAAAGAGCAGCCGGAGCGCTTCTACAGGCAGCCAGACAGCCTCAACGGGAAGCGATTCCGGTGAGAAGGTAAAGGCTGAGCTGACAGTATGGAGCCCACAGGAAGACCAGTCCGAAGAAAGCGGAAACTGGCTCGGCAAGATGTGTGATGATTTCGCAAAGGCTCATCCTGAGTGGGAGATTACATTTAAATACGGTGTTTGCTCAGAGAGTGACGCAACTGCAAAAGTAGGACAGGATCCTACAGCGGCAGCAGATGTTTATATGTATTCCAATGATCATGTGGTTGCACTTGAGGCAGCTAAAGGAATTTCAGAGTTCGGCGGAAAAGTTCTTGATGAGATCAAGGCATCCAACAGTCCTACTATTCTTGATTCTGTAACCTATAAGGATGGTGTTTACGGCGTTCCGTTTACTTCCAATACATGGTTTATGTATTATGATAAGAGAGTTTTCACAGAGGATGATGTAAAGAGTCTTGATAAGATGCTTGAGAAGGGTAAGGTTTCTTTCCCTCTTTCCAATTCATGGTATTTTGCAGCTTTCTACGTAGCGAACGGAAATGTTTTCTATGGTGGAAATAATGATGAATCGGCAGGAATCGACTTCGGTGGTGATAAGGCTGTAGCCGTTACAAAGTATCTTGTTAACCTCGCAAAAAATCCTAATTTTACTAATGATGCGGACGGTTCAGGTATTGCAGGTCTTGCAGACGGTTCTGTAAATGCGGTATTCTCAGGTACTTGGGATTATCAGAATGTGGTGGATAAGCTTGGTGAGGAAAATGTAGGAGCTGTTCAGCTTCCAACAATAATGATTGACGGTCAAGAAAAGCAGCTTAGGAGTTTTGCCGGTTCTAAAGCTATTGCAGTTAATCCTAATACAAAGAATCCGGAAATTGCAGTTGCACTTGCGGCTTTCCTTGGAAGTGCCGATTCTCAGAAAGAGCATTATAAGTTGAGAAAGATTATTCCTTCTCATGTTGAGCTTTTGAAGGATGCTGAAATTATGTCGGATATAATTGCGAATGCACAGGCAAGTACGGTAGCAAATACTTCCATCATGCAGCCGTTCGGTCCTGAAATGAATGCAAATTATTGGGGAAATGCAGAGAATATGGGTAAGGCAATCATCAACGGTGATGTTACGGAAGAGAATGCGGCAGAGAAGACAGAAGCATTCAACAACTCATTGAATGGCAGATAATATTATACTTAAATAAACTCAGGTTATTTATGCCGTAGGTCACAGACCGTTTTAAAATAGTAAAGTACATAATTTTTATTCGGTCTGCGATTGCGGCATGGTGACTTGAACCGGATAATACAATTCAATGCGTGTCGTGGTTTCATGGCACGCATTTGTAAAAAACAGAAGTAATAAATACGAAAAATGTGGGGAAATACTATGGAAGATGTGAAATTTACGGAAGCTATAAAAAATGGTGACATTTTTACAAAACTTAGTGCCATTATTATGGGGTTAGGTAGCATCGCACGCGGTCAGATTATTAAAGGACTGTTGTATCTTGGAATTGAAATCGGTTTTATTTATTACTTAATCAACACAGGAATTTACGATTTACAAAGGTTTATCAGTCTTGGAGGAAGACCGCAGGAAAAAGTGTGGAATGAAAAAAAGCAAATTTTTGATTATATTGTCGGGGATAATACAGTTCTCATGCTTTTATACGGCATCTTCACCTTGATTTTTATTATTGCATTTATACTTTTTCTTATATCGTCAGTGAGAAGCTCTTATACAGCGGAGCTTGATATAAAGGCGGGAAGAAAACCGCTTAGTTTTATAGAAGATGTGAAGTCTATCTTTGACAAGAAACTTCATTTACTCCTTATGACACCGCCGATGCTCGGCATTATTACCTTTACACTTTTGCCGCTTATTTATATGATAAGTATGGCATTTACGAGCTATTCCATCAAAGGTGATAAGCTTACCATTTTTGAGTGGGTAGGAATAAATAACTTTAAAGAAGTATTTACCTTGGGAAGTGAGATTGGTAAATCTTTCTGGGGAGTATTGGGTTGGACAATCGTGTGGGCGATATTTGCAACCGCACTTAACTATATTTTAGGTATGATTTTAGGACTTGTAATAAATAGAAAAGATACAAAATGGAAAGGTTTCTGGAGATTTTGTTTTGTTCTTTCTATCGCCGTTCCTCAGTTTGTGTCCCTCTTGGTTATGAGAACCATGCTACAGCAACAGGGCGCAGTAAATATACTTCTTCAGAATATAGGAATTTTAGAAAAAGGACAGACACTTCCGTTCCTTTCCGATGCGATGTGGGCAAGAGTGACTGTAATTGTGATCAATCTTTGGGTAGGTATCCCATATACTCTCCTTCAGGTTACGGGTATTTTAAAAAATATTCCTGAGGAGCTCTATGAAGCAGCAAGGGTGGATGGCGCTAATCCGGTGATTATTTTTTGGAAAATCACCCTCCCTTATATGCTCTTTGTAACAACACCTTATCTTATCACACAGTTTACAGGCAATATCAACAATTTCAATGTTATTTATCTTCTTTCAGGAGGAGCTCCGACACCGGTCGGTTCTACCGCAGGAAAGACAGACCTTCTTATCACATGGTTGTATAAGCTTACTGTAGATAAGCAGTACTTTAACATCGGTGCGGTCATTGGTATTTTAACCTTTATTGTTCTTTCGATAGTGGCACTTGTAACCTATCATAGAACAGGATCTTATAAGAATGAGGAGGCGTTCATGTAATGGAAAAAATAAATAGTACTTCTTCATATAGAGCGAGAAAGGTGACAGTCAATGTACTAATCCATATTTTATTAGCGGTTCTTTCCTTTGTTTGGATTTTTCCGGTATTATGGATTATTATGACAAGTTTTAGAGCAGAGCAAGGTTCTTATGTGCCTTATTTCTTCCCTAAAGCATACACTCTTGATAATTATAGAAAATTATTTACAGATACCTCAATTCTGAACTTCCCCAGAATGTTTATAAATACTCTGATTATAGCGATTTTTTCTTGTCTTGTATCTACAGTATTTGTGCTTAGTGTGAGTTATTGCTTATCAAGACTTCGTTTTAAATTTAGAAAAACATTTATGAACATGGCGATGATCATGGGATTGTTTCCGGGTATTATGTCTATTGTGGCTGTGTACTATATCTTAAAGGCACTTGGGCTTTCAGAAGGTTCGATGATTAGAGTGGCACTTGTACTCGTTTATTCGGGAGGTTCAGGGCTCGGATTTTATATTTCAAAAGGATTTTTTGATACGATTCCAAGAGCAATTGATGAGGCGGCTATGATTGACGGAGCAACAAAGTGGCAGGTATTTACAAGAGTAACAGTGCCTCTTTCAAAGCCTATCGTTGTATTTACTATACTGACAGCTTTCATCGGTCCTTGGGTCGATTTTATTGCGGCTAAGATTATTTGTAAGGCGGATGCAAAGTATTTTACTGTTTCTATAGGACTTTGGAATATGCTTGAAAAAGAATATGTTCAGGCCTGGTACACAAGATTTGCCGCCGGAGCGGTTTGCATTTCCATTCCTATAGCGGTGCTTTTCGTATATTTGCAGAAATTCTATGTAAACGGAATGGGCGGAGCTGTAAAAGGATAACATTGTCAGCTTTAAAACAAGGGGGATTTTATATCCCCCTTTCTTTACACCAAAAAAACAAAAAGAAAAGGACATTATTATATGACACCGAGAGAATTGAAGGACTATTATAACAGCAAAGAATTTGAAAACTTATATAATTATGATGGAGAATTAGGCGCGGTAACGGATAAAAACGGAACCTCGGTAAAGCTTTGGAGCCCGCTTGCCGATAAGGTCAAAATCAGATTTTATGATAAAGGAAACGGAAGTGAAGCGCTCAGAGCCTGTGAAATGGAAAAGACGGATAATGGAGTGTGGCTTTATGAAACCGAAAATTATCTTCACGGAGTTTATTACGACTTTCTTTTAAGCTTTGGAGAAAAAGAGGCGGTTTCCGCCGATCCTTACGCAAAAGCCTGCGGTGTGAACGGCGAGCGCAGTATGATAGTCGATCTTTTAAAGACGAATCCCAAGAACTGGGAGAACGATAAGGCTCCCGCAAAAGAAGCGGAGGATGTGATATATGAGCTTCATGTAAGGGAATTTTCATACGATGAGGCGGGAGGCTTTCCGAGAGAAGTAAGGGGGAAGTATAAGGCGTTTTCCTGCGAAGGGACCACTCTTTACGGAAAGGGGGAAATACCTACGGGACTTGACTATATAAAATCGCTCGGCGTGAATTATATAGAGATAATGCCTGCATTCGACTACGCTTCGGTGGATGAAACGGGAAAAAAGGAAGAATTTAACTGGGGGTATGATCCGCTTAATTATAATGTGCCCGAAGGCTCGTATTCTACTAATCCTTATGACGGCGAGGTGAGAATAAGAGAGTTTAAGGAAATGGTGCAGGCGATTCATAATAACGGAATGAGAGTTATAATGGACGTAGTATATAACCATACATTCGACCTGAATTCGGTATTTGAAAAAACTGTTCCGGGATATTATTACAGATTTGATAAAAACGGAGAAATTTCGGACGGCTCCGCTTGCGGAAATGATATAGCGAGTGAAATGCCGATGATGGGAAAATATATTTTGGAGTCGGTTTTATACTGGGCGAAGGAATATCACATAGACGGGTTCAGATTTGATCTTATGGGACTTCTTGATATAAAGCTTATGAATAAGATAAGAGCGGCTTTTGACGCGAAGTATGGAAAAGGAGAGAAGCTCATGTTCGGAGAGCCTTGGCGCGCGAGAGAAACGATGATGGAGAAAGAGGCTTTACCTGCGGATAAAAAGAGCGTAAAGGAACTTGACGAAAATATAGGCATTTTTTCAGATGATATAAGGGATTCCATAAAAGGTCCGGTTTTTTATGAGAAAAAGGGAGGCTTTGTAAACGGAGATTCAGGCTATACCGAAAAGATAGCGGCAGGACTTACCGCATGGATAGGAAAAGAAAGAGATAAAAATAAGGAGCGGTTTAAAGAGGTGCCGGAAATAAAAGCCGCTTCGCAGGTGATAAGCTATGTTTCCTGTCATGATAATCATACACTTTGGGATAAACTTGCGCTCACCACAGAGGGGGAGGAGCTTAGATTAAAGCAGTACAGGCTTGCGGCTGCAATCTATATGTGCTGTCAGGGAAGAATTTTTATTTATTCCGGAGAAGAGTTTTTAAGAACCAAAGGAGGAATCGAAAACTCCTATAATATGAGTATAGATATAAATAAGCTTGACTGGAATCTTATCGAAAAAAATAGGGAAACAGTTTCGTATTACAGAAGACTTATAGCCGTAAGAAAAATGTTTTCGGGGCTTACGGACAAGAGAAAAAACGCGTATAAGAATGTGGAAATAATTAAAAAAGAAAAAGGATTTATAGCTGCCAAGATAACGGCGTCTGAAACGGTAAAAAGAGGATATGAAGGAGGCTTGATAATTTTTAATGCCGATACAAAAGTGAAAGAAATAAATCTCGGAGACGGAAAATATGACGTTCTTGTTGATACGGGAGCGGATTTTACGAAAGACGGCATAAAAAAAACGATGGAAGGGAAGATTTCGGTTCCTCCCGTACATGCTTATATACTCGGCAGACAATGAAGAAATATTTAAGCTGTGTTAATTAGCGAAATAAGAAAGTCAAACTTTCAATGTATATCATTTATTACAATTTTGTGGTAGAATAAAAAAGTAGAGCTTTAGGGGAAAATATGCGGTGAGAGGGAGCGTTGCGGATGAGGCTGCGGCAGGGTAATTATAAAATAATATTCGCCACTATTGCGCTGATTATCATTAGCTTTGCGGTTGCGACCGTTATGTCTATGATTTCTATAAATCATCTTGTAGACGAGGATATGGAATATACTGCGAGGATTTTGTCGTCAAATGTTCATAATGCGATAAACAAGGATTTATCAAAACCTATTTATCTTTCACAGATGATGGCAAATGATTATCTGCTTGAGAGCTGGCTTAAAAAAGATAAGGATTATAGTGAATACAGAGGCGAAAAGGTCGTGAAATATTTAAAGAGACTGAAAGAAACCTTTAAATGTGACACTATCTTTGTGATTGACGCAAAAAGCGGAATTTATTATACATATACGGGTGTAAGTAAAATTGTGGACAAAAAAAATGAACATGACCGATGGTATTATACGTTTCTTGATAAAAATATGCAGCAGGATATTGAAATGGATGCGGATGAAGTTCATGGCTACAGACCGACGGTTTTCGTGGATGCGAGGATTACTGATGATAACGAAAATTTAATCGGAGTATGCGGTATAGGTGTAAATCTGGATACCGTGCAGGCTACCATTTCGGAATTTGAGAAGATTCATAATATAAAAATAAGTCTTGTAGATACACGCGAGCCGCTCCCTGCTTATAAAGAGGTGGAAGGAGAGATGGCAAATGAAATTGTGGCAGAGCTCATAAGTGATAAACTGAATTTGACCCCTTATGTTTACAAAAAGGTCGGAAATAACGGCTATATAGTGGTGAAATACATAGAAAATATGGGTTGGCATCTCATTTTACAAAGAGAAAACGACGAGGCAAGCGATATTTTCAGAGAGATTTTAATTGACAATGTAGGAATAGTTTTAATTATTCTTGTTATTCTGCTTATTGCCACAATAATTTTAATAAAACAGGAGAGAAGCATACTTGAAAAACAGGCAAATACGGATGAGCTTACTCAGGCGTATAACCGAAAGTTCTTTATGTCCGATGAGAATATTGAGATTATACCTAAGGACTATGTTACAATGGCGTTGCTTGACGTTGACAATTTTAAAAAGGTAAACGATACTTTGGGACATCTTAAAGGTGACGAGGTTTTGATTATTCTGGTCAAAAAGGCAAAGGAGCAGTTCGGCGAAAGAGGTATCGTAATACGTTGGGGCGGTGACGAGTTTATGATACTTTTTGACGGGGATATTGAAGGAATTTATGAGAGATGTGAACTTTTACGGCGCGCCATGGAGAAAACGGGCTTTACTATTTCCGTGGGAGTTTCAGAGATAGAGCATAACGAAAGTATTGAAAAAAATACGGCGAAGGTTGACAAAGCGCTTTATAGAGCTAAGGAAGAGGGAAGAAACAAGGTTATTATTGCCTGAATATCAGCATGTTATTAAAGAGAAAGGAGGAGGCGACAGTGTGGAATCATCGCAGAATAAAACTTGCCACGATTTTTCTTATCATAGTGGCTTTTTTGGCTACCACCACCGTCTCCTTATTCTCCATAGGAAGGCTTGCGGAGGAAAAAGCTGAATATGCGGCGAGGGTTTTGTCATTAAACATAAGAGATGTAATAAATCAAAATTTGCAGGGTCCTATAGTATTGTCGCAAATGATGGCGAATGATGAATTTTTGATAGAATGGCTTCAAAAAAATACCAAATATTCAATAGAGTCGGAAGGAGTTATAACACCGTACCTGAGAAAATTGAACAGAGCGTTTGAAAGCGATACTATCTTTCTTATATCAACGGCAAGCGGAGCGTATTATAATGATATGGGAATGTACAAGATTGTTTCACAGGATGACTCCTCGGACAGCTGGTACTATAAGTTCATGAACAGCGAAGCCGACAGCGGTCTTTCGGTGGATATGGATGCTTCAAAGAACCATAGGTTTACAGTGTTTGCAAATGCTAAAATACTTGATAAGGACGGTGCGGTAATAGGCGCTTGCGGAATGGGCGTAAGTCTTAAGAGTATACAGAAGATACTGGAGGAATTTGAAACACAGTATAATGTAAAAATAAGCCTTATAGATAAGGGCGGAGTTATAAGGGTTGATACCAACTCGGGAAACATGGAAAGTACGGCGGATATATCAATTTTGAAGATTTGTTTCAAAAATCCGGGCGGATACTCATATACGGAAACAAACGGTGGCGGATATATAGTAACCAGATTCATGGATGGGCTCGACTGGTTCATGGTGCTAAAGAAAGACAGTAATGTTATCGGATCGGCATTTAACGAAATTGCGTTCGGTAATATAGCGGTGCTTTCGGCTATTCTGGTTCTCCTGTTAATCTGTACCGTTCATATAATGAAAAAAGAGAGAACCAGAATAGAACGTTATGCAAGGACGGACGAGCTTACACAGGTTTTGAACCGTAAGTTTATAACACCGAAAAGAGAAGCTAATATTTCAAAGGACTATAGAGCTCTTGCGCTGTTTGATATAGATCATTTTAAACAGGTTAATGATGTAAAAGGACATCTGCACGGAGACAGAGTGCTTGTTGAGATAGCCAAAAAGTCAAAGGGATATCTTAGAAAAAAAGGAAATGTAATACGCTGGGGTGGAGATGAATTTCTGCTTCTTTTCAGGACGGACGCGGAGAGTGCCGTTTCTGTGTGTGAGAAGATGAGAGCGGAAATAAACGCTACAATGGATGTGACTATATCTGTCGGAGTAGTGGCGATTGAGTGCGAAGCGACACTCGGAGAATGTCTGTTAAAGGCGGATAGTGTGCTTTACCGCGCAAAAATAGAAGGCAGAAACAGAGTTGCTTTTAATGAGGAAGATATGAAAAGCGGAAAAAATGCTTGACAACGGTTGTGGTGTAGTGTATCATCGTGTCTATCTTAAACCGATGATGAAGAGTAGTAGTTAAAAGGTACTTCTTGACAGAGAGCCGTGACGGTGGAAAGCGGCAGGAAGTTTTTTAATGAATGGGCTTCTGAGGGTCTGTCCGAAAGACTGTGAGTAGGATGGGACGGAGTGATGACCGTTAGTATCATTACCTGTGTGATGGCATAGGGCTGAGATGACATAAAATGTCAATTTGGGTGGCAACGCGGTTATTCGCCCCAAACGGAATTTCATTTCGTTTGGGGCTTTTTGTATAAAATGAGCAGTTGTTAACAGAGGAGGGAGACAAATGAAAAAATTATCGGCAGTAAAAGGAATTATGACGGTTGCTTTAACGGTAGTACTGGGTGCAGGGCTTATGGCTTGTGGAGGAACAACGGAAAGCGGTAAAACTGTAACTATAGGCATCGGACAGTTTGCGGAGCACGGCTCTCTTGATAACTGTAGAAAGGGCTTTATAAAGGGGCTCAAGGCAAGCGGTTATGAAGAAGGTAAAAATCTTAAAATAGTATATGAGAATGCCGGAACGGACGGCGGTACGGCGGCTCAGATAACGGATAATTTTATTTCGAGCAAGGTTGATATGATTTGCGCTATAACCACTCCTATGGCACAGACCGTTTACAGTAAGGTAAAAAGTACCGATATTCCGATTATTTTTACAGCTGTAACAAATCCGGTTATGGCGGGATTCGCGAATGAGGACGGTACTTCCGTCGGAAATATAACAGGCACAAGCGACAGGCTTCCTATCAGGGATCAGCTTAAAATGATAAAGAGAGTAATGCGTAAAGTAAAAACCGTAGGAATACTTTATTGCACAAGTGAAACAAACTCCGAATCCGCAGTAAAGGAATATAAGGAAATTGCGTCGGAATATGATATAGAGATAATAGAGCAGGCTGTGACGGGAACTGCGGATGTTCCGCTTGCTACGGACAGTATACTGGCAAAGGTGGATTGTCTTTGCAATATTACGGATAATACGGTGGTGAACAGTCTTGATATAGTGCTTGATAAAGCGAAAAAGGCAGGAAAGCTTGTTTTCGGAAGCGAAGTGGAGCAGGTAAAAAAGGGCTGTATAGCAAGTATGGGTCTTGACTATGTGGCTCTTGGAGAGGCTACAGGCAAAATGGCGGCAGAGGTTCTTAAAGGGAATAAAAAGGCAAGTGAGATGAACTTTGAGACTTTTTCGGAAGCGAAGTTTTACGGTAATACAGATGTAGCGGAGGAAATGGGTATAGAATTTCCGGAGGAATACGCTGTAAACGGAACACTTATGAAAACTGAAAATCAGTAAGAGAGGGCGAGCTTAATAATGGCTATTTTAACGGGAGTGATTACCGAGGGATTAGTGTACGCCATTCTTTCTCTCGGGGTATATATAACTTATAAAATACTCGATTTTCCGGATCTTTCGGTAGACGGCACATTTCCGCTCGGAGCGGCGGTAACCGTAGCGATGATAATGCTCGGGGTACCTGCGCTGCCCGCAATTTTTATAGCATGCCTTGCGGGAGTGCTGTTCGGTATCGTAACAGGTATTATTCATGTTAAGTTTAAGATAAGAGATCTTATTTCAGGGATAATCGTTATGACAGCTCTTTATTCCATAAATTTAAGGATAGCGGGCAAGGCAAATGTGCCGCTTTTCAACAAGGAAACAATATTTGAGAACAAGTTGTTTACCGAAATTTTCACCGGAGAAATGAAAGCGTATACCAATATAGCCGTACTTCTGATTATAGTTATAATTGTAAAACTTTTACTGGATTATTATCTTAAAACCAAATCAGGCTATCTTTTAAGAGCTGTAGGCGACAATGACATGCTCGTCACTTCGCTTGCGAAGGACAAGGGGAATGTGAAGATTTTGGGGTTGGCGGTAGCGAACGGGCTTGCGGCTCTTGCAGGAAGTATTTATTGTCAGATGAACGGCTTTTTTGAAATTTCCATAGGAACCGGAACGGTTGTTATAGGGCTTGCAAATGTAATAATCGGAACAAGTATAATAAGGCATTTTAAGTTCATAAAAGCGACTACCGCAGTAATAATAGGCTCAATAGTTTATAAAGCCTGCGTTTCCATAGCGATAGCATTAGGTATGGCGGCTTCGGATTTAAAACTCATTACAGCCGCTCTGCTTTTTGCAATCTTAGCCGCAAGCAATCTCTCCAAGATAAAAAAAGGAGGGATTAAGGCATGATAGAGCTGAGAAATATAAATAAATATTACAACCCCGGCACCGTAAATGAAATGTGCCTGTTTAATAATTTCAACCTTAAGATTGAGGACGGGCAGTTTATATCAGTGATAGGCAGCAACGGCTCGGGAAAGACCTCGATGTTAAATCTGATTTGCGGAAGCATACCTCTTGACAAGGGCGATATTTTTATAGACGGAAAGAGTATAAATAAGCTGCCTGAATATGTGAGGAATAAAAGAATAGGCAGGGTTTACCAGAATCCTGCGCTCGGAACCTGTCCCGAGATGACGATTTTAGAAAATCTTGCGCTTGCGGATAATAAGGGAAAAAGCTTTAATCTTTCTTTAGGTACGAATAAGGCAAGGATAAGCTATTATAAAGAAATTCTTTCGGGACTTTCGTTAGGGCTTGAAGATAAGCTAAATACCAAGGTAAAGGCACTTTCGGGAGGAGGCAGACAGGCTCTTGCGCTTCTTATGTCCACGATGACTCCGATTGAGTTTTTAATTCTTGATGAGCATACGGCGGCACTTGACCCGAAAACCGCCGATTTGATTATGGAGCTTACCGACAAGGTGGTAAAGGAAAAGAAGCTTACTGCAATAATGGTTACGCATAATCTTCGATATGCGGTGGAATACGGCGACAGGCTTTTGATGATGCATCAGGGCAATATTGTGATTGACAAGGCGGGAGCGGAAAAGGCGGAAGTTTCTATAGATAATATTCTTGCCAAATTTAATAAAATCAGTATAGAATGCGGGAATTGAGAATTTGTTGCGAGTAATTTATTTATATATTTATGGAGCCTAAGTCCATAGATGGCATTTTAATTGTATCCGCGAACAATCTGGCGCCTTTAAAAAGTTACAAACTGGAGATTTAAATAATGCCAAAATATTGTATTATCTCTTTTATAAGTGACATATTTTGCGGCAGTCGCTATATGGACAGGTCAATTTTTCGTATGGTACGTCTGTCGCGGGCATCAAAAGAATGTCGGAGGTAATGTTTATGAAAACGAATGTAAGAATGGAAACAACAAATAAAATAGGGGCAAGAGAACTTGCCGTTGCGGCTTTATTCGCGGCTCTTTCTTATATAGGCTTTCAGGTATTCAGATTTGATATCCCTGTAGGAACGGAAAAAACAGCCTTTCATTTAGGAAATACCTTTGTGGCTCTTTCGGCGCTGCTTTTAGGAGGTCCTCTCGGCGGACTTTCAGGCGCGTTGGGGCTTACTATTGCCGATCTTACAAGCGGTTATGCCACAAGCGCGCCCAAAACCTTTGTATTAAAGCTTGTAATAGGACTTATAGTCGGATTTGTGGCGCATAATATTTTTGAAATAAATACGGTGAAGGATAAGAAAAAGATAGTATACTTTACAATAATCTCGACATGTTCCGGACTTTTTTTCAATGTTGTAGCGGATCCCGTGGTCGGATTTTTTTACAAAAAATTTATACTGGGATTACCGCACAGCATTTCCGAAACCTTTGCAAAAATGAGCGCCGTTACCACTTCGGTAAATGCCGTAATTTCTATCATGTGCGCAACGATTTTATATTTAGCCTTAAGACCGGTGTTAAGTAAAATGGGAGTATTGGAGAAAAAATGAGCGGTAATTCACTCTTGCGGCAGTAGCCTATGCACAAGCGAGCTTGCACATATGGCTCGTTGCTTGCAGAAATAAATAGGGGAGGGATATAAATGTTTATACTGTCTGTCATTTACTTTATAATACCTTTTATCTGTCTTTTCATACTTTTATTCAGAGCTGTTTTCCTTAAAGTTAAAAATTATGATATTTTGTCGGTGTGCCTTATTATTGCGGGGTTTACATTTGCGCTGCAGTTTGTTGCCATACCGGTTTTTTATCAGAATTTTGAAGCATTTATGGGGGAAACCGCAAAAGTTGTTTATAAAAACGTATATGCGGCAGTATTGCCGCCGCTGTATTTCTTATCAATGGGTCTAATTGAGATTAACAGGAGAAAAAGCGTAGAGAATAAACAGGTGTCAAAATTGTGATTGTGAATGAAGTATCAGAAATCTTCTTCCAACACCTCGACTTCCAAAAAGTCAAAATCTATTCCGTCTATGAAATTATCGGCAGTAAACCTTGTTTTGCTGCTTTTTTTAAATTCCTTTATATTCTTTTCAAGCCAAAGAGGCTTGCTTAAATCGTATGATCTGCATGCCTCATCGATTGCAAAATATATTTTTCTTGTACGATTAAGCTCATAAGGGGCATTATCAACCACCATATCCTTTAAAATTTTACCGTTTTTGAAAGTCTTTATCCACAGCTTGAACATACAGAAAACCCCTTCATAAGTTTAATACAGGCAGAACCTTTTATGCTCTGCCTGCGCGATATTGCTGTAATTGATGTTTTATCGGTTTATAGGTTTAATATGCCATATTTCCTCGGCATATTTTTTTATTGCGGTATCTGCAGCAAATCTGCCTGCATTCGCTATATTAACAAGGGATTTTTTGCTCCACTCTCTTGTATTTTTATAATCCTTAAGCATATCATATCTTGCTCTGCAATAATCTCCGAAATCCGCAAGGCACATATAAGGATCCGCAATACCGTAGTCCCCGACCAGGAGATAACGATGAATATCCGAAAAATCATTGCCGTTTACACCGCGCCTTAAATACTCAACCGCTCTTTTAAGCCTATAGTTGTCGTCGTAATATCTGTAAGGCTCATAGCCGTTTTGCCATCTTTCCTCAACTTCTTTATCCGTCATGCCGAAGATGTAAATATTCTCTTTTCCTACAGCCTCCGAAATTTCCACATTGGCGCCGTCAAGAGTTCCGAGGGTAAGCGCTCCGTTTATCATAAGCTTCATATTACCGGTTCCCGAAGCCTCTTTTCCGGCAAGGGAAATCTGCTCGGAAATATCGCTTGCAGGCATGATATGCTCAGCCATGGTAACTCTGTAATTTTCAAGGAAAACTACCTGAAGCTTCTTGCTTATAGCAGGATCCTTCGCTATTTCCTCACCCAAATTTACTATAAGTCTTATTATAGACTTCGCCCTGTCGTAGCCCGGAGCAGCTTTAGCCGCAAAGAAATAAGTCTGAGGGACTATGTCAAGGTTAGGATTATCCTTAAGGTCGAGGTAAAGCGCGATTATCTGCAAGGCGTTTAAGAGCTGGCGCTTGTACTCATGAAGTCTTTTTACATGTACATCGAAAACCGACTCGGGATTAACCTTTATTCCGGTATCGTTAAAAAGGAGATTTGCAAAATCCTTTTTATTTTCGGACTTAATTTCGGCAAGTCTGTCTAAAACTGTGCTGTCATTCTTAAAATCAAGGAATTTAATCAAATCGGGACCGTTTTTACGATAGCTTGTACCTATTTTTTCATCAAGCAGAGTTGAAAGTCTCGGATTTGACTGGCAGAGCCATCTTCTGTGCGCAATACCGTTTGTCACGTTTGTAAACTTTTCAGGAGTGTCATCATAAAAGTCCTTAAACACCGACTTTTTAAGAATTTCCGAATGAAGCTCGGAAACTCCGTTGACGTTGTGAGAGCCGACTATGCTGAGGTTTGCCATACGAACCACACCGCCAGAAAGAAGCGCCATATGGTCGCATTTTCCCCAGTCACCCGAATATTTATCCCAGATATGCTTACAAAATCTCTCATTAAGCTCATGAATAATTTGATATATACGTGGAAGAAGCCTGCTTAACATATCCTCAGGCCATTTTTCAAGAGCCTCCGCAAGTACCGTGTGATTAGTGTACGCTAAAGTTTTTGTTATTATAGCGAAAGCATCATCCCACGAATAGCGGTAGTCGTCCATGAAGATTCTCATCAGCTCGGGAACCACAAGAGCAGGATGTGTATCATTTATATGGATGGCAACCTTATCCGCAAAATTATCAAGATTTTCGTTATATTTCATGTGATCCGCAATGATGTTTTGAGCGGAAGCCGAAACAAGGAAATATTGCTGCTTTAAGCGAAGTTCTTTCCCTTCGTAATGACTGTCTCTCGGATAAAGTACCTTTGAAATAAGTTCAGCTTTGCTGTTTCCGAGCATAGCTCTTGCATAATCGCCTTTAGAGAAGGAACTCATATCGAAGGTGTCGATATCTCTACCTCTCCAGACTCTGAGCACACTCACACCTTTACTGTCCGCGCCGGATATCATCATATCGTAAGGAACGGCTTCCACCTCTTCACAGTCAATCTGCTCTACCTTAAGCCCTTCCTCCGTCCAGTTTTCATTGATTCTTCCTCCGAATTTTACAGTAAAGGTTTTATCCGTCCTCGGAGTAAGCCACACCTCACCGCCCGGAAGCCATACGTCGGGAAGTTCCATCTGCCAGCCGTCAACTATTTTCTGTCTGAAAAGCCCGTATTCAAAGAGAATGGAAAATCCCATAGCAGGGTAGTCGAGGGAAGCAAGAGAGTCCATGAAACAGGCTGCAAGTCTGCCGAGACCGCCGTTTCCAAGTCCCGCATCAGGCTCCATCTCATACAAATCATTGAGATCATAGCCGTGCTTTTTTAAAATTTCCGAATAAACATTCGTAAGACCTAAGTTGTAAAGGTTATTTTTTAATGAGCGACCGACAAGAAATTCCATACAAAGATAGAAAACTCTTTTACCGCCCGCTTTATTTGTAGCATGCTTAAATTCTCTTCTTTTGGCAAGGAGAGTATCCTTGACAGCCATAGCCGTAGCCTTGTACACCTGATCTTTTGTAGCATCCTCAAAGGAAGCGCCGAAATGTCTTGAAAGCTTATCTATTACGGCAAGTTCGACCTGATGAGCCGTGGATGGCGTCTGTTCGTTTACCGCTTTGTGAGTTTTATGTAGTTTTTTTGCCACTGTTATCCTCATTTCCGTTTTGTCGGAGAAAGTGAAACCGCTCCGAGTGTAATTAAGTTTGTATTCCTTCAAACATAAAGTATCACATAGAGTTAAGAAAAAATCAATAGTCGGATGACTAATTTACCTGTAGGCTAAATAACGCCCCGGACGTGTAGCAGCCGGAGCGTTACTCTTAATAATATATTTAAAAAATTGACTTCCGCGAATATCTGCATGATAACAATACTTAAATTATAGAGCCTTTATCTCCCCAAAAGCCAACTGTACATTTCGTCATATTTATCGGCAGATTTAGCCCAGCTGAAATCAATGGAAGAAATGTATTTTCTAAGCTTGTCCCAATCATCCTTTTTATTGTAATAAAGGTCGATTGCTCTGTAAATGGTATTAGCCATTTCTGTAGGGGAGTAGTTGTTAAATGTAAAGCCGTTACCTTCACCGTAGCCGCAGTCGATTATGGAGTCTTTAAGCCCGCCGGTTTCACGAACGATAGGCACCGTACCGTATCTGCACGCTATCATCTGAGAAAGACCGCAAGGTTCGGCTTTACTAGGCATAAGGAACATATCCGCTCCGGCGTAAACTTTGCGGGAAAGTGCCTTATTGTAAGTTATCATAGCGGAAACTCTGCCCTGATACTGATTTTGGAGCCACAGGAAATAGTCTTCGTATTTTCTGTCACCCTTGCCTAAAACAACAAGCTGGGCGCTTGTATTTCTTATTATATCCTCCATAGCGTAGGTCACAAGATCCATGCCCTTATGAGCTACAAGTCTTGAGATTATCGCTATTACAGGTACATCCGGATTAACGTGAAGTCCGGCAAGTCTTTGAAGCTCTTCCTTATCCTTATCCTTTCCGGTAAAGTCCTCCGCAGTATATTTAAAAGCAATATCGTTATCTGTCGCGGGATCATAGCCTATCACATCTATGCCGTTAAGTATTCCCCTTGTTTTTGCGGCATTCTTTGCTATCATACGCTCAAGACCGTGTGCGAAAGCGGGGTCTTTTAGTTCGTTGGCATAGGACTCGCTTACCGTGGTGACACAGTCGCTGGTTTCTATAGCGCCCTTTACAAGATTTATACAACCCTCGTATTCCACATAAGCGCCGGCTTCAGGAGGCAGGTCGAACACGGTAGGAAGAATGGCAAGATCATACTGTCCCTGATACTCGATATTGTGTATTGTGAAAATAAGCTTCATATCGTAGTGATACTTACTGTTGTTGTAAATAGGAATAAGAGCCGTCTGCCAATCATTCGTATGGACAATATCAGGCACGAAGCCTATGAAATAAAAGCTGTCCATTACAGCCTTGCAGAAGAAAGCGTATCTTTCTCCGTCATCATAAAAGCCGTAGAGCCCGTCTCTGTGGAAATAGTATTCGTTGTCAATAAAGTAATAGGTCACGCCGTCCTGCTTAAGCTCAAATAAACCGCAGTAGAGATTTCTCCATGAAAGCCCCACATTGTAGTTGCAGATATATTTGGCAGCCGAACGGTATTGCTCGCCGATGTCGCTGTAGTAAGGCATCATTACTCTTACATCATAATCTCCCCTTGCAGCAAGAGCCTTAGGAAGGCTTCCGAGAACTTCGCCGAGCCCTCCGGTAGCGGCAAAAGGAAGAACCTCGGAGCCTACGAAGAGAATTTTCTTTTTCACCGGAGAAGCCTCCTTATCCTGTTTAACGGTATCATTTATAGCGGCATTTATAATTGCCGAAGCTTTGTTAACGGAGTCTGTCTTAGCTTTTACAGTTTTCTTGGCTGTGACGGACTTACCCTCAACCGCCTTTTTCTTTGGAGCGGCTTTTTCTTTTTTAGAAACGGCTTTTTTAGGTTTTTCAGACTTGGTCGTTTTTTCGGAATCCTTTTTTGCAGGTCTGCCGCGTTTTTTTACTTCAACGGGAGCTTTTTCTTCGATTTTTTTAGGATTCTCCGCCTTAACCTCGATAGCCTTTGTGCTGTCCTTTGTTGTTTCTAAAGCTTTTGTAGAATCTTTCTTTGTTCCGACGGCTTTGGTTGAATTTTTCTTCATTTCTACCGCTTTTGTGGTATCTTTTTTCGTTTCTATCTTATGCGTGCCGTCTTTTTTTGTTTCTATCTTATGAACTGTTTCGGTTTCTGCGGAAGTCTGCTTTGTGGCGGAAACATCAGCCTTTTTTACTTCTGTTAAAGCCTTGTCTGTATCGGTTTTTTTGTTTGCCATTTTATACCTCTTCTTTTTCAATGAGCCTTATGATATCAGGCGGCGGAAATCTCGTTCCTACAGCATTAATAATAGCTATAGAACGGAATTTTTGTCAATAAAGAACGGATGTCCTTCACAGCCGCTTAAGTATCTCCTGCCTCTTACAACAACTCGTTTATCCGTTATAAGATAGTCTATGGAGCAGTTGGTTTCAAGAATGCTGTCCTGCATAACAACGCTGTTTCTTACCACGGCGCCTTTTGAAACTGTAACACCTCTGAAAAGCACGGAGTTTTCAACTATTCCGTCTATGCGGCAACCGTCTGCTATAAGAGAGTTTTTGACTCTTGCGTCCGCACCGTATTTTGTAGGAGCGGAATCCTTTACCTTGGTGTAGATAGGATAATTTTCACTATGGAAAAGACCGTCCCTTACATCACTTTTTAATATATCCATATTGGCTTCAAAATAGCTTGTGAGTGAGTCTATACATGACATATAGCCTTTAAATTCATAGCCCATTACCTTTAAGTTGGCGAGTCTCGGAGCTATTATATCTCTTGAAAGACTTTCCATTCCGTAAATTATGGAATCATGTACGAGGGTTTTAAGAAGTTGACTGTTAAATACCCATACATTAAGAGAAAAATTCTTTTTACCGCTTACTGTTTTATGTACCTTGAGATTGGTGATTCTGCCGTCGGCGTCAATTTCAAATACGCTGCTTGAGCGCTCTATAGGTCTTACCGAATTTGTCTCCTGGTAAACTCCCGTAACATCGGCACCGGTACTCTTATGGTATTCGATAATATCGTCGTAAGGGAGATTGCAAACTATATCGCAATCCGACATTATGAAATATTCCTCATCGCAATGGTCTATGAATTTTATGGAATTCTGTAACGCTTCAAGACGGTTTTTGTAAAGAGGTCCGCTTCCCGCGTCTCCGTAAGGGGAGAGTATGATAACTCCCTCGTTTTTCCTTGCCAAATCCCAGTCTTTACCGGTACCTACGTGTTTCATAAGACTTTGATAGTTTGATTTGGTTATAACGCCTACCTTTGTTATTCCGGCATTTACCATATTTGAAAGCACAAAGTCTATAAGGCGGTATCTGCCTCCGAAAGGAATGGAAGCCATTGTGCGACCGCTTGTAAGCTGTGAAACATTTTTATCATGAACATTTGAAAAAACCAAACCTGCTGTAGCCATGTTTACCTCATTTCTTTTATGTTATTCTTCGATGTTTCGTGAATAATCAGGAATTAAAATCTTCCTCTATCATTTCGCCGGCAGGAACCACAGCGCCTTCTCCTATGGTGATATCCGCGCCTATAACCGTTATTTTATCCGCGCCTTCAGCGTCGGAGCCTATAACGGCGCCGTCAAGTATATTGCATCCCACATCTATTATACTGTAGTCGATGGATGTATTTTCTCCTATTACGACATTAGGCAGAATTACGCTGTTTTTGATTACCGTTCCTTTTTTTACTTTTATTCCGGAGAAAAGCACGGAGTTTATAACCGTACCCTCTATATCACAGCCTTCAGCGATTATAGAGTTCGATATCCTTGCGTTATCACCTATATACTGAGGATGAAGAGGAGCATGACGGAAAGATATTTTCCACACCGGATCCGAAAGGTCAAGCACAGGGCTTTCGCCGAGGAGATCCATGTTTGCTTCCCAAAGAGAACGGATGGTTCCTACATCTTTCCAGTATCCTTCAAACGGATAAGCATAAAGTCCTTTGCCGTCCTCTATCATTTTAGGGATAATATTTTTGCCGAAATCGTTCGAGGACTTAGGATCGGCCTCGTCAGCCTTAAGGTAATCCACAAGCATATCCTTATTAAATATGTAAATACCCATGGAGGCCTTCGTACTCTTAGGTTTTGCCGGTTTTTCGGCAAACTCGGTTATTTTGTCGTCACTGTCGGTAGAAAGAATACCGAAACGCTTGGCTTCTTCCAAGGTTACGTTAAGTACCGCTATAGTAACATCGGCGTTATGCGCCTTGTGGAACTCAAGCATCTTATTATAGTCCATTTTGTAAATGTGGTCGCCCGATAAGATGAGTACATATTCGGGGTCGTAGCCCTCTATAAAATGGATATTCTGATAAATCGCGTTTGCGGTTCCCTTGTACCAGTCGGCACCCTTACTTTTCTGGTAAGGCGGCAGGATATGAACTCCGCCATAGTTACGGTCGAGATCCCAAGGAGAGCCGTTTCCGATATAATCGTTAAGCTCCAAAGGCTGATACTGTGTAAGCACACCGACCGTATCAATGTCCGAATTGATACAATTTGACAGCGGAAAATCAATTATTCTGTACTTGCTTCCGAAGTAAACCGCCGGCTTTGCCACTTTTTGGGTAAGGGTATAAAGTCTGCTTCCCTGACCGCCTGCCAGCAGCATAGCAAGGCACTCTTTTTTTCTTAACATAGGTAACTCCTCCTCTATTCGGTTAATGTTTTTAAAATCGAATCTTTGACTACTTCAAAACTATTGCGGCTAAAGGCGGGAGAGTAAGGCTTAAATACTGAGGAAAGCCGTTTACTTCGCCCTTTTTAGGTCTGAGTGTTCCCTGATTTGAGATATTTCTTCCTCCATAAATCGCGGCATCGCTGTTAAATACTTCGGTGTAGGCTTTATTTTTAGGTACACCCACGTAATATTCTTTTCTCTCTACAGGAGAGAAATTTATTATAAAGGTAAGCGCTCTGCCCGACTTGCCGATACGCTGATATGAAAATACGTTATGGTCGGCATCATCGGCGTTAAGCCATCTGAAGCCCGTCCAGTCTCCGTCAAGCTCCCACATACACTTGTTTTTAAGGTAGAAATGATTTAAGGCTTTAACAAAATCCTTTAAAAGTCTGTGAGAATCAAAGTCAAGAAGCATCCAGTCAAGCTCCTTCGCAAACTGCCACTCGGAAAATTGCCCGAACTCATTTCCCATGAACATAAGCTTTTTCCCCGGATGGCTTAGCATATACACGAGAAAACCTCTATAGCCTGCAAATTTATCTACATATTCTCCGGGCATTTTATCTATAAGCGACTTTTTACCGTAAACAACTTCGTCATGCGATATAGGAAGTATGTAATTTTCAGAAAAAGCATACATAAGCGGGAAGGTGATTTTTCCGTGCTCGAATTTTCTGAAATAAGGATCCGTAGCTATATATGAAAGAGAATCGTTCATCCAACCCATATTCCATTTATAATGAAAACCGAGACCGCCGTCCTTAGGAGGCATGGTAACCATAGGCCATGCAGTAGACTCCTCCGCTATCATAACGGCTCCGGGAGCTTCCACTCCTACGGCGTGATTGAGCTTTTGAAGGAAGGCTATAGCCTGCAGATTTTCCTTGCCGCCCTTTTCATTAGGGCGCCATTCGCCGTCACGTCTGTCATAATCCAGATATAGCATAGCGGCGACCGCGTCCACTCTTAATCCGTCAACATGATATTCATTTATTAAGAGCATGGCGCTTGATACAAGGAAGGACTGTATTTCAGCTTTTCCGAAATCAAATATGAGAGTTCCCCATGATTTGTGCTCCATACGAAGCGGATCTCTATCTTCGTAGAGACAGGTGCCGTCGAAACGGGCAAGTCCGAAGTCATCCTTAGGAAAATGCGCCGGAACCCAATCGACAATTACTCCGAGCCCCGCCTTATGAGCTTTATTTACAAAATATTTAAAATCCGCGGGAGTGCCGTATCTGGAGGTTACGGAGAAATAACCGGTAACCTGGTAGCCCCATGAAGCGTCAAAAGGATATTCGGTTATAGGCATAAGCTCTATATGAGTATAGCCCATGTCCTTTACATAAGGAATAAGCTCGTCCGCAAGCTTTTTGTAGTCGAAATAATTGCCGTCGGGATATCTTTTCCACGAACCGAAATGCACTTCATAGATATTCATAGGGCGTTCGGTTATGGAAGGAAGTTCCGAACGTTTTTTAAACCAGCTCTCATCGGACCACTCGAAGCAACCGTCAAGGAAATAAATTTTTGAAGCCGTATTTCCGTTGGTTTCACTATGAAAAGCGTAAGGATCGGATTTTAAATGAACACTCAGGTCTTCAAATGTAATAGCATATTTATATGCCGAAAATTCAGCAACATCGGGAATAAATGCTTCCCAAATACCGTCAGCCACAATTTCCGCGGGATTCGAGAAAGTATTCCAACCGTTAAAGTCACCGGTTACGGAAACGGCTTTTGCCGCCGGAGCCCATACTCTGAATACAACACCCTCTTTCCTGCCTTTTTTTGCCTTATGCGCGCCGAAATAGCGATATGCATAGTAATTCTCACCCTCATGAAAAAGCTCCAAAGTTTTTTTCACCGTGGGTATACTGTTTTTTGCCATAAGTGAACTCTCTCCCTTTTGTAGTAATAACGTAACTTTTTTCAGACATCTTTGGATTTTAGTTGCAAAAAAGCTACAAAATATATATATTTATTATACTGTTAATTGAGATATTTTACAAGGATTTTATGCTGTTTATCTAAAAAAAATAAACGAAGAAAAGACAATTTGTGCATAATGCCCGAAGAAAATGCTGTAATGTCATATAATGAAAACGGACAATATCCGTTTTCTAAAGAAATCAGAGGAGAAAGAAATGTCATACGTTGCTTTATACAGGAAATTCAGGCCTAAAACATTTGATGAAGTAAAGGGACAGGATAAAACGGCAGTTATACTTAAAAATCAGATAAAGAGCGGAAGAATAGGTCATGCTTATGTTTTTTCGGGAACAAGAGGAACCGGAAAGACAAGTGTGGCTAAAATATTCGCAAAGGCGGTAAACTGTGAGAATCCCGTAGACGGCAGTCCTTGCGGAGAATGTGCGGCATGTAAGCGTATAGCCGAAGGACGCAGCTTAAATGTAATAGAGATAGATGCGGCTTCAAGCAACGGAGTTGATAACATAAGAGAGATTATAGAAGAGGTACAATATTCGCCTGCAGACGATAAATATAAGGTATATATAATAGATGAGGTGCACATGCTCTCGGGAGGTGCCTTTAACGCTCTGTTAAAGACTCTTGAAGAACCGCCTTCTTATGTTATTTTCATACTTGCCACCACCGAGGTTCATAAAATTCCGGTTACCATAATGTCGAGATGTCAGCGATACGATTTCAGAAGAATTTCAGCAAAGACCATATCGGCAAGGCTTAAAGAGCTTATGGAAGCTGAAGGAGCCAAGTATGAGGAAGAAGCACTTGATTTCATAGCGAGAAAGGGTGACGGCTCGATGAGAGATGCGTTAAGCCTTCTTGACCAGTGCCTTTCATTTTATTTTGACAGTATACTTACTTATGAGAATGTACTTAATATTTTGGGTGCTGTGGATGTGGATATTTTTAACGGTCTTTTTAAGGAAATAAAGGAAGGGAATATAGCCGCCTGTCTTGATATCGCGGAGGAAATCACCTCGTCCGGAATAGATATAGGACAGTTTACGGCGGATTTCACCTGGTTTTTAAGGAATATTCTGCTGTTGAGGGTGTCCGAGGATGCCGAGAAACGTATAGATATTTCGGCGGATAAGATAGTCGAAATGAAAAAGAGCGCGGAGCTTACGGAAGAGGAGGAGTTATTAAGATACATAAGGATATTTTCAAAGCTTTCCGCGGATATGAAATATTCATTCCAAAAAAGAACGGATCTTGAAATCGCACTTATAAAACTCTGTAAACCTGAAATGGAAAGAAACAATGATTCCGTAATTGCAAGGCTTGAAAAGTTGGAAAAAATTGTGGAAAAGGGAAATTTTGGAGTAAATGCAGGCATATATGACAACAAAAGTTTACAAGCGATACAAAAGACCGAAAGAGCGGAATTGCCCGCGAAACTGAAAAAGCCGGTGCCGGAAGAAATAAAAAAAGCGGCGGTTGAATTTAAACGGATAATAAGCGTGCCGGAAATAAGACAGCCGCTCTCTACAGTTTTAATTAATGCGGAGCCTTATTATGAGGAAGAAACGGAAAAGCTTGTAATCACAGTACCGGAAGAAATAGATAAAATGTTGATTGAAAAAGAAGAAAACTTAGCCTTAATAAAAGAAGCCATAGGCAGAGTGACGGGATTTGATATGGATTTTAAAGTGAAAATGAGAGAGGAAGCCGGAAAAAACGGAGATGTTTCCGTGCGGGGACTTGAAAAGGTGGCGCCGAACTTGTTGACATACACCGAATAAATGAGATACACTATTAACGATTATACGATGTTTTAACGCATCAGTAAAAAGAAAGGGTAATATTTATTATGGCGAAAAGAGGCGGATTTCCCGGCGGCGGTATACCGGGAGGAATGGGAAATATAATGAAACAGGCGCAGCGTATGCAGCGTCAGATGGAAGAAAAACAGAAAGAGATGGAAACAAAAGAATTTGAGGGAACCGCGGGCGGCGGAGTTGTTTCCGTCAAGATGAACGGAAAGCGGGAAATTTTAAGTGTTAAGATTTCTCCGGACGCGGTAGATCCGGAAGATGTGGAAACGCTCGAGGATCTTGTGGCTGCGGCATTCGGCGAGGCGTTAAGAGAGGTTGACAAAGAAAACGGTGCTTCCATGGATCAGATAACCGGAGGTCTCGGCGGCTTCGGAGGAGGATTTCCTTTTTAAATGGAATATTACGGAAAGCAGATAAATAAGCTCATTGAGGAGCTTGCAGGGTTACCCGGAATAGGAAGCAAGACGGCGGGCAGACTTGCTTTTCATATAATAGGCATGCCTAAGGAGAGGGTTGATGCGCTTGCCGATGCTATAAAAGAGGCTAAGGCGGATATTTGCTATTGTAAAGAATGCTTTACTCTGACGGATTCGGAAATTTGCCCTATTTGCGGGAATCCGTCAAGAAAGCATACTATGATTATGGTGGTGGAAAACGTAAGAGATCTTGCGGCATACGAAAAAACGGGGAAGTATGACGGAGTGTACCATGTGCTACACGGAGTTATTTCTCCGATGTTAGGCATCGGACCTAATGAGATAAAGCTAAAAGAGCTTATGGTGAGATTGTCGGAAAAGGATATAAATGAGGTAATAATAGCTACCGGCTCAAGTCTTGAGGGGGAAACTACCGCCATGTATATAAGTAAGCTTATAAAGCCTACCGGAATAAGGGTGACGAGGATAGCAAGCGGTATTCCGGTGGGAGGAGATCTTGAGAATATTGATGAGATAACTCTGCTTCGCGCCTTTGAAGGCAGAAAAGAATTGTAACAAAAGAGTAGGGCTGCCATATCGGAATAAACCTTGCGAGTAAATACCGATGTGGCAGCCCGTACTCTTAAATGAGAGGGGGAAGATGAAGTATTTTCTTTGAGAAAGTTTGCTTCATCTACAATATCTATAATAAACTAAAATTGTGTCGGGCATGTGTTCAAATTATTAAAAAAATAAAAAATATTAACATTTTTATTAAGAAAGGGAAAAAATATATGGCTACAAGCATTTTAGGAGAGGATAAATCCGTTTTGGAAAAAATAATGGAAGAGGTTAAAGGGCTTGATGTCGATATAAGTAATGAAAAGGAATTTGCTGCAAAGGAAGAAAATCTTGAAAATACGCTTGAAATAAGAGAAAAACAAATTGCGAAGGAAATTTCGGACACGCTTAAAGCAAGAAGAGAGGAAATTGAGAAAACTTTTGATGAAGAGGAGAAAAAACTGAATTTAACCTCTAAAAGAATAAAAAATAAGAAAGAAAAGCAAAAAGATGGCAAAATTTCAGAAAGAATAAAAGAAGAAACTGAAAGTTTTGTAATTGACAATAAAACTTTACAGATGGATGCAAAAAAACTTTTTAAGCAGTCGAAAGTTCCCGGGATATATAATACGGAGGTGTACTATACGCTGTTTATGCCGAAAGGAATAAGAGATATTTTAATTTGTGTTACGGTTTTTCTCCTATTTTTTGCGGCGCTCCCTACGGGAATGTGGTTTATGTTCCCTGAACCGAGAAAGGAATTTCTGCCCGTTGTTTTATGCCTTGCCTGTGTAGTGATTTTTGGAGGACTGTATCTCGTTATCTACACCGCTTCCAGAGGGAAATATTTACAGGTTTTGAACGCGGGAAGTAATTACAGAATAAAAAGAAGAAATAACAGGAAAATTATTAAGAAGATAAGCAACAATATAAGAAAGGATAAAGATGAAACGGCTTACGGGCTTGAGGATTATAACAGGCAGCTTCAGGATCTCGATATGCAGAAAGAAGATTTAGACAGAAAGAAAAAGGAAGCGTTAAAGCTTTTTGACGAAAGTACGAAAATCAGTATAACAGAAGAGATTAAAGCGAGGAGCATAGGAGAAATAGAGAAATTAAAGAATGAGCTTACGGAGAGTACGACGGAACTTATCAATTTAAGAGAGATAATAAAACAGAAGAAAATTTATATAGCGGAAAACTATGAAGTGTTTTTAGGAAAGGAAAATGTCAATACACAGGTATTAAGTGAAATTGGCGCCATTATGGAGGAAAGCGGATTTAATACGATAGGAGAGGCGCTTGAAGCTTACAGCAGGAAAAAGAACGAGGGATAAGAAGCGGAATGGATATATCGGAAGAAGAAATCGTTAAAGAGCAAAACAGGAACAGAGGAATAAGGATAACAGTTTTAACAGCGGGAATAATTATTTCGGTTATTGCAGTATTAGCCATATATCGAACTTTTTTTGCCCCAAAGAAGCATTATACCGGATATGACATTATAGCGAAAACCGAAAGAGGAGGAAGTGAGGGAACCGAGTTTCAGACGGATTCGGGCAGACTTATTTCATACGATAAGGAAGGAATATCGGTATATGACGATACGGGAGAGGTAATTTGGAATGCGGGCTTAAGCATGAATGAGCCTGAAGCGGTATCGGCAGGGAATTATATAGCGATATACGACGTAGAGGGAAGGAGCTTCATGGTAATGGAGCAGAACAAGTCTCCCGTAACTCCGGTTACTGTAAACGTCGGCTTTGATATTTTGCAGACCGCCATATCCGAACAGGGGGAAGCGGCGGTCTTAATGCAGGATGAAACCGGCTATATGATTCAGATAATAAATCCTTTTGACAAAAACAATAATGTAAAGGCTGAAATAAAAACCTATGCGAAGGAGGACGGATACGCTCTCACTCTTGCTCTTTCAAAGGACGGCTCCAAGTTGGTTACGGAGTATATAAAAAGTGACGGAAATAAGATAAAGAGTGTGCTTACATTTTATAATTTTACTTCTACGGGAGAAAACTCTAATGCGGACAGAATAGTTGGGATTTTCCCTTATAAGGATACTATTTTCCCTAAAATAAGCTTTTTAAATAATGATACGGTTTGTGCTTTCGGGGATAACGTAATATGTACGTTTTCAATGAAGCATGAACCTGAGCTTATGTGGGAAAAAAAATTTGCAGGAAAGGTGCTTGATGTTGAGGAAAACGGGGGCGGTTTAGCTTTTATACTGGAAACCTCCGTGACGGGAGTCACCGTGCAGGAGGATGAAAAGAACAAAGAACGGCTTGATGAGGCTTATGACGGAAAAAAGGCTTCGGTTCTGTTCGTTTTCGGAAGAGCGGGTAATAAAACCGTTGAGAGAGAAATAGAGGATAAATACTCGAAGATGAGCTTATCCGGGGGAGAAGTGACCTTATGCTCCGATTCATCCTGCCTTATGCTTAATACGGACGGCAGTGTAAAGTATGAAGGTAAATTCGCGGAGAGTATATATGATATTTTTCCGGCGGCAAGGAACGGAAGATATTTTTTGATAACGGGAAATTATATTGAAGTGCTTAAGTTTAACGAGTAAAAGGAATAATGGAATATGACTGATAATTTTTTGCTGATAATTGTTATAGGTATTTTCGGAATTTTTATATACACGGGAATAAGGAAAGGAATGGTGAGGACCGTATTCAGCCTTTTTTCCTCCGTAATCGTGCTTGTCGTAACTACGGTGGCGGCTCCGGCATTAAGTAATTACGCAAGAAATAATGAAAAAATCTTTAATGCGGTAAGGACGAGTATAGAAAAATCCATAGAAGCGTATCAGAATAAAACCGAGGCGGATAAGGAGTCGGAGAAATCCGAGATAACGGAGTCTGCAAAAAAAGAAAAAAAAGCTGAGAAAGAGAACGAAGACGCGAATAAAAGAGAAAATTCCAAGAAATCAAAAAAATATGATAAAAAGAAAAAAACTGCTGAAGAAACAAAAAATAAAGGCATGGAGCCGGAAGAAATAGATAAGTTAAAGGACGAGATATTTAAAGGGATATCCGTTCCGAATACTCTTTTGGGAGGTAAGGAGGAGCTTGAAAAAAAGTTTTTGCCGGAAAACCTTATCGGAGAGCTGCTTAAAACGGATAAAGTCGAAGAAGTAAAAAGAGAGATACAGAAGGAAGTAAATTACAGGGTGAGTATGTATCTTGCGGGTATAGCCATAAATTCCGCTTCGTTTGTGATTGTTTATCTTATTCTTTATATTGCTGTAAAAATTTTGGAGAAGGTACTTGATCTGATAAGCAGGCTTCCCGTACTTAACGGACTTAACAGGCTCGGGGGCGGCGCGGCAGGTTTGCTAAAGGGGCTTATAGCGGTCTGGATTCTATTTGCGGTAATGACTATGTTCATTAGTAATCCGCTTGCGAGAGAGGGGATAAGGCAGATTAACGAAAATGTATTTTTGAGTATATTGTATAAGTACAATATTATTACAAGGTTTATAGGTTTGTGAGAAGGAACTTAATACGGCTTTAGCCTTTTAACATTTTTATGATATAAATATTTTTTGAATTTTCAATTTTTAACTGCGGTATTTTAAGACTTGCAGTCGTAAGCCGTGACAGCGGTAAAATGTGAAACATAATGAGGTAAGCTATGCTGAATGAAAAGGAACATTCATTTTTCGCCATGATGGCGAGGCTTAAGTTTATAAACAGATGGGCGCTTATGAGAAACTCAAGGGAGGAGAATTTGAGCGAGCACTCTCTTGAGACGGCTATGATAGCCCATGCGCTATGTACTATAGGAAATAAGCGTCTTAATAAGACTCTTAATGCGGACAGGGCGGCGGTGACGGCGCTTTATCATGACGCTTCGGAGATAATAACGGGAGATATGCCGACACCGGTGAAATACTTGAACAGCAGCATTAAAAAAATATATAAAGAAATAGAGCATAATGCCTGTGAAAAGCTTTTAGAATTGCTGCCTGAGGACTTAAAAGAAGAGTACAGAGGCATTTTGGAGCCTTCGGAGGGAGAGCTTTTATACGAGAGGAGGCTTATAAAAGCTGCCGATAAGCTTTCGGCATATATAAAATGCCTTGAAGAAAAAAAGGCGGGAAATAACGAGTTTAAAAAGGCGGAGACAACTATTCTTGCTTCAATAGAAAAAATGGAGCTTGAGGAAGCCGGGATTTTTATAAAAGAGTTTATTCCCGCTTACTCCAAGACTCTTGATGAACTTTAAATGCGATGGTAACGGAGGATAACATGCTTAAAATAAGATTTATGGAAGAAAGGGACAGGTCGGAGGTTTTTTCCATGATGAGGGAATTTCACAGCTCCGACGCCGTAATATACACCGCTTCGGATGAAATACTTCATAGGGATATAAGCGACTGCATAGGGGATATGCCTTTCATAGAGGGCTTTGTTTTTGAAGATGCCGGAGAAATTCTCGGATATTCCATGGTGGCAAAGAGTTATACCACCGAATTCGGCGGGCTTTGTGTATGGATAGAAGATCTTTATATCAAGGAAGAGTTCAGAGGGAAAGGTATAGGCGGCGAGTTTTTTGATTTTATAGAAAAACGTTATGAGGACAAGGCGGTAAGGTATAAGCTTGAGGTTGAGGATGAGAATGTAAGAGCCGTGTCGATGTATAAAAAAACCGGATATGATGAGCTCGGATACAGGATAATGAGTAAAGAAATGATGTGAAACCTTACGGCAAATACGGGAATGAATTTTAAATAGTTACGAATGGGCGGAGCCGATTTTTCGGTTTCCGCTCATAACCGCATTATGTCAAAATTCGGGATATTCTTAAGTCATACTGTAAGGTCTGTAATTCGGAGATTTTTTAATATAATCATCGCAGCTGTATGACGCTTCGCCTCCCGACCACAATCCTGCAAGGTTAATCTGACCGGAACCGTATACCGCCTCTTTTGCCCCGTCGATTTCAGGATTAACATATTTGTGAAACCATTTTTCAAGCTCATATCTTAATTCCGCGGCTTTTTCGTTATGTAAATCCTGTAAAAGCAGATTATTTTTTTCGTCAGGGTCTTTTTTCAAGTCGTACATTTCGTCAGGACCGTAAGGGTAGCGTTTGATATATTTGAATTCCCTGTTACGTATCATACGGTTCGGACCGTATTCATCGAGTACCACTATATTCTCGTCATGCTCGTAAGCAAGCCCTTTTAAGGCGGCAGCAAAGCTTTTTCCCGGCAGTGTATCATCTTCATAATTCTTTATACCGATATAATCCAGCAAGGTCGGCATAAAATCATAAGCTGAAACAAGCGTGTCGCATACCGTATTTTCAGGAATGCTTCCTATATGGGAAGCAATGAACGGAACCTTGACGGAGCTGTCATACATATTGATAGGGAAAGTGCCGTTTCCTTTCCCCCAGAAGCCGTGATGTCCGCAGCTGAAGCCGTTATCGCTTGTAAATATTATAAGAGTGTTCTCTCTGATTCCGAGCTTTTCAATCTTGTCCGTTATCCTTCCGATACAGGCGTCCATTGCAGTGACGGAAGCGAAATAGCCGATTAGATTGGCACGAACATCCTTTGCCACTTCCTTAGTAAGAAGAATGCTGTCGGGATGTTCTTTTTCTTTCGGAACGGAATTAAACGGGCAGTCTTTATATAAATCAGTATATTCTTTCGGATGATTATTTATCCATGGAGAATGCGGCGCCGTATAGCCTACAGTTAAATAAAACGGCTGCTTACCAGCGTATTCCTCTATAAAATCTATCGCATCATCAGTTATTACATCGGTAACATATCCGGGTTCATTATAAAGAACGCCGTTTTTAATAAGCGGAGCGTTATAATAAGGACCGCCGCCGGATTTATGAGCAAACCAGTGAGAAAAGCCTTTTTGCGGCTTGGCACTGTTTCCTAAATGCCATTTGCCGGAAAGCCCGCAGACATAGCCGTTTTCCGCCAATACCTCCGTGTATGCTCTCATATCTTTTAAATACTCAATTTCTTCATGCCTGTTATTATCCTTAAGCCAGTCATGCACCCCGTGCTGTGAAGGAATCCTTCCTGTTAAAAGGGAGGCTCTTGCAGGCGAGCATACGGGTGACGCGCAGAAGAAATTATCGAATCTTGTTCCTTCTTTTGCCAGCCTGTCGATATTAGGTGTTATTATTTCGCTATTTCCCGCGCAGCCCATAGACCATGCTCCCTGGTCATCGGATAAAATAAAAATGATATTCGGCTTTCTTTCATTCATATCGGCTCTCCTGTTGAAACTTGACAGTTCACTTGTATAAATTATCGTATAATGTGCCGCGTGAGTTGTCAATAGTCACAAAAAAGTATAAAACCGAATAATATAACGGTTGATTTTTTTATTTTAATCATTCAAAATAGGTTGCGGGTCGGAATGCTGTCCGATCACTTAAACCTGAATTTTAATTAAATATCATAATATAGAGGTGTATTGATATGTCCGTTATCTTTTTTATTATATGTTTTTTTGCTTCAATTATAGGCACAATCTGCGGAATCGGCGGAGGTATTCTGATTAAGCCGCTATTAGACGCGTTTAATGTGATGGATGTGGCTACCATAAACTTTCTTTCCGGCTGCACTGTACTCTCAATGACGACTTATTCCGTAATTAAAAGCAAGCTGAGCGGGAAATCTTCTTTAAACCCGAAAACTTCTTTTCCGTTAGCAATCGGTGCCGCGACCGGGGGACTTTTAGGAAAATGGCTCTTTTCTTACCTTGCCGCCCGCAGCTCGGATTTGAACAAAATCGGAGCGATTCAGGCGATTTGCCTTTTGATTATAACTTTAGGCTCGCTGATTTTTACGGTTCGTAAAAGTAGAATCCGCAGTTATAGGATTACAAACTTGATTTACTGCGTAATAATCGGAGCTGTTTTGGGAATTATGTCCTCATTCCTCGGTATAGGCGGAGGACCTGTGAATTTGGTAATCTTATTTTTCTTTTTTTCCATGTCAACAAAAGTTGCCGCCGAAAACTCGCTTTATATTATTTTCTTTTCACAGCTTACAAGTCTGCTTTCTTCGGCGGCATCCGAGGTAATTCCTGCAGGCAATCCGGTGTCGGATATCCTTTTAATGATTTCAAAGGGGATTCCCGAATTTCCGATTACTCTGCTTTTACTTATGGTAATCGGAGGAATTGCGGGCGGAGTCTGCGGACGTTTTTTAAATAAAAAACTTTCCGAGCGAACGGTGGATAAACTGTTTATTTCGTTGATGCTTGTTATAGTTGTAATCAATATCTATAATATTTACAGATTTACATACTGAATCCGAATTATCACACGGTTTTCGCAACTTTTTATAAACATGGTTTAACCGCATTGTTTATAAGTCATGTTGTATAAACAATAGTAACAGAACCGAAATGCGAAAACTCAACGAACTGTCAAATGTTTTTAAGAAAGGCGATTTAATATGCCATCTGTAAGTGTTTTAATCAAACCGGCGTCAAGCCTTTGCAATATGTCCTGTGACTATTGCTTCTATTGCGATGAAGCCGATAAGCGCTCGCAGCGCTCATACGGGTTTATGAGCGAACAGACCCTTAAAAATACGATACGAAAAACTTTGTTGCGCGCAGAGGGTATGGCAAGCTACGCTTTTCAGGGCGGTGAGCCGACCTTGTGCGGACTTGATTTTTTTAAAAAAGCCGTAGCTTATCAAAAGCAGTATAATAAAAATCATATACAGGTAACTAACGCTCTTCAGACAAACGGTTTTTCGCTGACTGAGGAATGGTGCGTTTTTTTAAAGGAAAATAATTTTTTGGTCGGATTGTCGGTTGACGGTACGGAAGAAATTCATAATTCTTTGCGTCACACGAAAACAGGAACTGACACCTTTCAACGAGTATTAAATTCCGCAAAGCTTATGGATAAATATCAGGTTGACTACAATATTTTAACGGTTGTCACCTCCAAGGTAGCTGAAAATATTTCCGAAATATACCGCTTTTATAAAACTCAGGGCTGGCGTTATCAGCAATATATAGCCTGTCTTGATCCGCTTGATGAAGAACATGGAAAAAAACCGTACTCATTAACTCCGAAGCTTTACGGACAATTTTTAACGGACTTATTTGACCTTTGGCACAAGGATTATAAGAAAGGAAAAGAGCCGTACATTCGCGGGTTTGTAAATTATATAAACCTTGCCGCCGGATTTATGGCGGAATCCTGTGAACAGCGGGGAGTGTGCGGAATACAAAATGTTGTGGAAGCCGACGGAAGCGTTTATCCATGCGATTTTTATGTGCTTGATGAGTACCGTTTGGGAAATTTTAATGAAGATAAGATGGACGCGATAAATGAGAAACGGCGTGAAATCGGCTTTATAGAGCGCTCTTTTAAATTAGACGTAAAATGTAAGGATTGCGTATATTACAGATTATGTCGCGGCGGTTGTCAGAGATGTCGCAACTTAAATTCCGATACGGCTCTGTATACGAATTATTTTTGCGAGGCATATAAAATGTTTTTTGACGCATGTTATGACAAAATCCGTGAAATAGCGGGAATTCGGTGATATGCTCCACAGGGATTAAGAGCATTTGTTCGCGCGGAAGTCTCTCGGGGTGAAACGCATTTCTTTTTGAAATACCTTTGTAAAATAATTTTGATCGGTAAAACCGCAGGATAAGGCAATATTTTTTATGGAGAGTTTCGGATTGCTCGATAATTCTACAGCCTTATTTACCCTTATTTTATTAAGGCAGTTCATTATAGTGGTCTTGTATGTCGCTTTAAAACAGGTTGTAAGTGTGGTCTTTGAGCAGTAGAATACGGTGCTTAATAAATCAAGCGTTATATTTTCATGATAATGCTGATGGAGATATTGCTTTACCTTAGATGCCAAATCTTTTTCGTTAGCCTTAAAACGATTATTTATAGTTATGTAGTCGGCGCATATTTTCATAATTGTAATACAGGACGCAATTTTATCCTCGGTACTGATAGGAATTTTATCTATACAACTTTTTAATTTTCCGTTTTCATTACAGTAAGCGGCAGCGGCGCGTGATACATATTCTTTGCTGCTTATATCGTTGTCAAGAGTCTGCCCCATCATCAAATATCCCGACAGCATTCCATAATGAAATAAAGGTGAGACCGCTTCATTCAAGCCGAAAGGACAACGATAGATGTAAGCGGTTTTGGTTTCCTTTACTTTACCGAATGCGGCTTTGTCACAATTTAAGCAGGCGGTTTTGCCGCTTTCACATTGCTGAATATGCTTGCAAAAAGAAGTTAGCTCTTTCGGGTAAGCTAAAATCTCGTTAAATTCGTTGTCATGAACCGAAATGCGAAAACCGGATATATTGTGCAGCTCTTTTAAAATGGTAATGAGCTCAATCTGCTCCGCCATAATCTCTCCTTAAATAGCAATATAATATAATTTGATATATTTTACTAATATTTAATCTATATTATAGAGAACATGTATTCCGATTTCAATATAATAATATCTTAAGTTTCAGAATTTATTTATTTAAACATGGTTTAGCCATGCTGCTTATGAGCAAAAATAATTTAGCAGAGAGCGGAGATTCTCGTGTGAACTGTAAAAACTTGAAAGGAAGGGATACTTATGGAACCGTTATTGGTGATTATGGCGGCAGGTATGGGAAGCAGATACGGCGGGTTAAAACAGATAGACCCCGTTGATAAAGAAGGGCATCTCATAATAGATTTTTCGATTTATGACGCAATACAAGCGGGATTTAAGAAAGTTATATTTATTATTAAAAAAGAAATTGAGGAAGATTTTAAAGAAATTATCGGAAACCGCATAGAGAAATATGTCGAAGTATCTTATGTTTATCAGGATATGGAAAATCTTCCGGCGGGATTTCATGTGCCTGAGGGCAGAGTAAAGCCTTGGGGGACAGGGCATGCCGTGTTAAGCTGCATAAATGAAATTCACGGTCCGTTTGCCGTGATTAACGCTGACGACTATTACGGAAGGGAAGCGTTTCAAATGATTTATAAGGAGCTGATATCTGTAAAGGACGATGAAAAATATCGTTACGCCATGGTGGGGTATAAATTGGAAAATACTCTTACGGAGAACGGACATGTGGCAAGAGGAGTTTGCAGCGTATCGCAGGACGGAATGTTAAAAGAAATACATGAAAGAACAAGGATTGAAAAAAGAGGAGACGGAGCGGCATTTACGGAAGATGACGGCGCCACTTGGGTAACATTGCCTGAAAATACAATAGTGTCAATGAATATGTGGGGCTTTCATAAGAGTATATTGACGGAGTTGAGGGACCGATTTTCGGTATTTCTTAAAGAGGCGGTCTATAAAAATCCGTTAAAAGCGGAATATTTCCTGCCGTCCGTTGTAGGTGATTTATTAAAAGAAGAAAAAGTCGAGGTTCGGGTATTAAAGTCAAAGGATAAATGGTACGGCGTTACATATAAGGAAGATAAAGAAGTTGTTGTAAAAGCGATGGAGGCTCTTAAACGGAAAGGGCTTTATCCGGAACATTTATGGAGGGTGTTATGACAAGAGAAGAATTATGCTCCAGAATAGAAGAAGCTTTGTCGGCGATGGCGTTTGAAGGAGATTATGTAAGTCATGAAAAATACGGCAGCGGGCACATCAATGATACTTTTTTAGCGGTATATAAAAAAGACGGTAAACAGATACGCTATATTTTACAAAGAATGAATCATCTTATTTTTAAAAAACCTGAAGAATTGATGGAAAATATTGTAGGGGTAACCTCTTTTTTAAAAGAAGTGATTTTAAGTAATCACGGTGATGTTAACAGAGAAACTCTTAATGTGATTAAAACAAAGGACGGCAAAAATTTTTTTGTAGACAGTATAGGTTCTTATTGGAGAGCTTATCTTTTTGTAGAGGATACATTCAGTCTTGATAAGGTGGAGAAACCGGAGCATTTTTATCAAAGCGCGGTTTCTTTCGGACGTTTTCAGTCGTTGTTGTCAGGCTATAACGCGGATTTATTGCATGAGACGATACCGAACTTTCATAATACGCCGAACCGTTTTGAGATATTTAAGGAAGCGATTAAGAAAGATGTTAAAGGCAGAGTGAAAGAAGCAGAAAAAGAAATTCGTTTCTGCACGGAGCGCGAGCAGGATATGAAAACCTGCGTGCAGTTACTGAAAAAAGGCGAGCTGCCGTTAAGAGTGACTCATAATGATACAAAATTAAATAATATTTTAATTGACAAAAAGACGGGCGCCGGAATATGCGTGATTGATTTGGATACGGTAATGCCTGGACTTTCAATCAATGATTTCGGAGATTCCATTCGTTTCGGCGCCAATACGGCGGAAGAAGATGAAAGGGATTTATCAAAGGTTTCCATTGATTTAAGCTTATTTGAACTGTATACAAAAGGCTTTTTGGAGGGCTGTAATGGAAAATTAACAAAAAAAGAAATAGAGTTGTTGCCGATGGGAGCAAAAATTATGACTTTGGAATGCGGCATGAGATTTTTGACGGATTATCTTGAAGGAGATACTTACTTTAATATACATAGAGAAAAGCATAATTTGGACCGTTGCAGATGTCAATTCGCGTTGGTACTCGACATGGAGAATAAGTGGGAAGAAATGAACCGTATTGTGGCGCGGTATATGTAGTTTTGTTTCTGATGGCGGACTATGTGTCGGGCTTGCTCCGTAATATGGTAAATATCCGGAAAGTAAATACCCCGCTGCTTGTAGCGGGGTATAAGTCTTTGCGTATTTCACCGCATCCGGAATATCCGCTCTTTTATAACATCATGATATATATCACTCTCTAAAAATTCTTTTATAGTTTCCATTGTATAGATTCCTTATAACTTTTAAGCTTTATTTATCTTAATGCCGTCATATATTATAGCATTTTTACGGTATTTTTTCATTGCCGGATTTCCCGCTATTTAAAAAATTTATACTTTTAACACTTGTATCATCATAAAAAATAACTAAAAATATTGACATTGACTTAGAAATAATGTAATATATCCACATAAGCAAACGGTTACGTAAACGTTAATCATAAATTTGTTGCCGTAGCGAGGTATTTCACTTGAACATTGGTTTCAAAGTCTATGGTCGGAAATGGATGGTTTTATGAAGAGAGCTTCAGATACGGTCACTATAAAGGATATATCGAGAAAGTTAGGGGTATCCTCGGTTTCCGTTCACAGAGCGCTTAAGGGCAAAGAAGGGCTAAGCGATGAGCTTCGCGCTAAGATAATAGAAACCTCAAAAGAAATGGGGTATGTGGAAAATTATGCCGCGGCCTCAATTAAGAGAAAAACCCGGAGAGTTGCGGTTGTTTGCCCTAAGGATAAATGGGATAAGAAGATTTACTTTGATTATTTATGGCTTGGAATCAGTAAAAGCGCGGAGGATTTAAAAGGGTTAAACATAGAAATAATTCCTTTTGTATGTGATAATGAGGAAGAACAGCTCGCCGAACTTAAAGAAATCGCTGAAAAAGGCTCCGACGAGTATGGAGGAGTTATAACGATTTCCTTCACAAGAGCGCCTGAGGTTCTTATGCAGCTGCAGCGGCTGTTGGCACAGAATATACGGGTCTTGGTTATAGATGACCATATAAAAATTCCTGAAGGTCTTATATGTATTCCGCCGAGGGAAGTACAGGTGGGAAAGGTGGCTGCGGAACTGGCGTCGCTTATAACCCCCGATAAGGGAAGGGTGCTCGTTTCCTGCGGTCGAACCGATTCCAAGATTCATGAGGGACGTTTAAACAGTTTTCGCGACTATATGAACAAGCATAAGCCGGGACTGACATTGGAATTTGTGAAGGGCTACACCAGAAGCATGAACCGTAAAGGGGAGTTGTACCTGCGTATATGTGAGGCGCTTGACGAATATGAGGACGTGTGCCTTATGTATGCTCTCACATCTCATGACAATACGGCATTTGTGGAAGCGCTTGAAAGAAAAAATGGAGATTTAAAAGTGGCGGTAATCGGTACCGACTTAAATGAGGAAACATTGGAGTTTTTGAAGCTTAAGAAAATGGCGGCTGTGATAGATCAGAATCCTTATCAAAAAGGATACATGGCTTTTAAAACTATGGTTGACTGCCTGATTAAAAATATGACCGTGCCGGATGTGATGCCGTGTAAGATTGATATTGCTCTTGAAAATAATGCGGAAATTTATAATGCACAGTAGTTTATATTTCGGATTATGAAAGGATTTGTACATATCATTTGGCAAAATATGTGCAAAGACTCATATATATTTAAACAATCAACATAAAAGGAGGAACATTTGTAATGAAGAAGAAGTTTTTACAAAAAATCGGGGTTTTAGCCGTATCCGGCGCTATGGCGGTGTCGATGCTCGCAGGCTGCGGAAAGACCGAAAGTACGGAAAAATCCGCATCCATGAAGGCGTCAAAGACGGATGTCAAATCCGCAAGTGAAGTAAAGAGCGACAAGACGGCATCCGGAGCTCCGGACTACAGCGGAGTGAAGCTTGTATATTGGTCCAGTTGGGAAGCTACGGAGCCTCAGGGAATTGTTATAGCAGAGGCTGTTGAGGCTTACGAAAAGGAAACAGGAGTTGAAATCGAGGTTGAATTTAAAGGACGTAAAGGTGTTAAGGAAGGGCTTATTCCCGCTCTTGACGCTAATCAGCAGATAGATTTCTTTGAAGGTGCCGGAAATAAGAGCAATTACGGAGACCGTATTATAAGCCTTGAGGATTTGGTTAAGGAGCATAATTATGAGCCTCGTTCAAACCCTACAATGATGGCGCTTTTCAGAAGTTACAACGACGGCGTGCTTAAAGAGATACCTTATCAGTTTAAGTCAAATGCCTACCTTTATAATAAAAAGCTTTTTAAGCAGGCGGGCATTGATAAAGCTCCTACTAATTGGGATGAGTTTTTAACGGCTTGCCAGAAGCTTAAGGATGCGGGTATAACACCTCTTACTACCGATGATGCGTATGTGCCTCAGGCTTTCGGTATGCACCTTGGAAGACTTGCGGGAAGCAAAGGCTTGAAAGAAATCGTTAATGAAAACGGTTGGGACAGACCTGAGGTTTTACAGACGGCTAAGGATCTTGAAGAGCTCGCGACTAAGGGATATTTTTCGGATCTTGTCGCTTCAAATGTATTCCCTACCGGTCAGAACACGGAATTTGCAACAGGTAAGGTTGCTATGTACTGTGTAGGAACATATATGGTTAATGAGGTTAAGAATATTACAGGTCCTGATTTTGAGTGGGGATTCTTCGCTTATCCTGAGGTAAAGAACGGAATTAACGGAACGGAAGCTATGGTTATCGGAGGACAGAGTTTCGCTATTACTTCTATGTGTAAGAATAAAGAAGCGGCATTCGGTTTTATTGAGAAGATGACAAGAGGAGAATATGACGAGAAGTTGGCAAGAGAGAGCATAAGCCTTCCGGCGGATATCGAAAATCATTCATGGCCTGAGCAGCTTGCGGATGTAAAGCCTTATTTTGAAAACTGCACGGAGATTATGGGCGGAGCGGAAAGCAATCCTGATATCACACCTGCGTTAAAGGAGAATTTAATTCAGCTTTACTCAGGAAAAATTACGGGCGAAGATTTTGTTGAGAACATGAAAAAGGCAGCAGGAAAGTAAAGTCCGAACAATTCGATACCCCGCCGTTTGCTGCGGGGTATTTCACTTGACATGTCCGTTTTACGAATTACTTATATTAAGGCGGCAGTCTGTTTCAGAAGGGAAAATATTTATGAAACGCAATAAAAGTATGATTTTAGCATTTGCTCTTCCCGGGACATTATTGTTTTTCGGTGTGTTTGTCTATCCTATAATAAGAACCGTAATCATGAGCTTTTTTAAGATTATAGAAATTACGGATCCCGTTAACAGATGGGAATTCAGAGGCTTTGGAAATTATATAGATTTATTCAGCACATCGTTATTCAGGCAGGCGCTTATCAATATAGGAAAGATATGGACAATCGGAGGTATAATCACACTTGCGATATCCCTGCTTATAGCTATTATTTTAACCAGCGGAATAAGAGGAAAGAGATTTTTTCAGGCGACGATATATCTGCCTAATGTAATAAGCGCGGTAGCTATGGCTACAATGTGGATACAGTACGCGTTTAATTCCTCATACGGTTTTTTCACAACATTTTTTAATATGATAGGCTTGGAAAGTCTTGCGAAAATACAGTGGCTTGACGCTGAGCATAAGTTTTGGGCTCTTCTGTTTTCTTATTGCTTCGGAATGATAGGACACCATATGCTTATATGGATAAGCGGTATAGAACGAATAAGCAAGGAATATTATGAAGCCTCGGGTATAGACGGAGCGAATAAAGTTCAGCAGTTTTTTCATATCACCCTGCCTCTCTTAAGAGGTATTTTAAGAACCAATATTATTATGTGGTCTATAAGTATAGCCGGATTTTTTATATGGTCGCAGCTTTTCTCACCTCTTACGGCGGATACTTCCACAGTGGTTCCTATGGTATATATGTATACCAAGGTATTTGGAGCGGAAACTTCGGATATAATTTCGCGTGATGCCGGAGCGGGCGCGGCAATAGGTATAATTCTTTGCGTTTTGGTGATAATTATATTCAGGGTTGCCAATAAAGTTCTTAAGGATGATGATTTGGAATTTTAAACTCAAATTATTTATAAAACATCTTGCAATATTATGAAAGGTTTGATTATGAAAATGTCAAAAACTGCAAATAAAGAAAAAAATTCCGTGCCGTTTAATTTATCAAAGGAACTTAAACTTTTGCCCGGTTATATAGTTTTAATCCTATGGGTGCTTTTTACGATAGTGCTTTTAGGTTGGGTAGTGGCGGCGAGCCTGTCCACGACTGCCGATATATTTTCGGGAGATATTTTGGGCTTTAAAACGGGAATTCATTTTGAGAACTACGGAAAGGCGTGGGTATCGTCAAACGTTTCCGTATTTTTTACCAATTCCTTGATTTATGCCGTTTTATCGTGCGCGTTTCTCATTCTTGTTTGCGCGCCTTATGCTTATGTGTTACAGAGGTTTGAATTTTGGGGCAGAAAAACTCTTACATCCGCTTTGGCGGGTACTATGGGAGTGCCGCTTATAATGGTAATAATCCCTCTTTATACATGGGTTGCAAGAACGGGCGTGCTTGGAAATTCTTTTTCAAACAGAATAGTGCTTATAGTTTTATTTGTAGCTATAAAGGTGCCTTATACAACCACCTTTCTTATGGCGTATTTTGCCAATATATCAAGCGCCTATGAAGAAGCTGCGGCTATAGACGGTTGTCACCCTATAAAGGCTTTTTGGAAAATAGTATTTCCTTTGGCACAAGGCGGCGTCGTAACTGTAACAATTTTCAATTTTATAGCAATATGGAATGAGTATTTCCTTTCGCTTCTGTTTGTAAATTCGGATAAGTTAAGACCTGTAGCTCTCGGTTTGTTCTCGATGATTAACGGAATGAAATACAGCGGTGACTGGTCCGGCTTGTTCGCTTCGGTAATAATTGTATTTATCCCTACGTTTGTTCTTTATATAGGTCTTTCAAAGAAGATTATAGGCGGAATAACAGGAGGTGTTAAGGGTTAAACATGAGTGCGGGAAAAGCTGTTTTTGAAAAATATTCCATGCTCTTAGTGAGCTCAATGGAAAAGGTTTTTGCGGATAAAGAGCCCTTATACTTTCCTGAACGGTGCGCTTTTCAGGGACTTATCGGAGAAAATATATCCTTTCAGGTTGCGTTAAGCGCCGATATAAAACGAAAAGAGAAAGTAAGGATTAAGGTATACGGTGATTTGGAGCCATATATAAAAATAAGACGTGTGGTTTCGGCGCCTTCGGAGTACCCCGCTCATCCCGAAAAAGACGGAAATTATATTAAATGCGAACCGGGGCTTTATCCGGATATATTAAGGGAGCTTGGTAAAGACGGTGAAGCGGTTATTTTGCCGAAGATTTGGCAGAGCTTTTGGATAGATGTTAATATTACGGATAAAATACGTGAAGGCATTTATCCTGTCGGAATCAGTATTTTAAAAGATGATGATACGGTATGCGTTGAAGTTACCGCGAATGTCGAGGTGATTCCTATAAAGCTTCCGAAGCTTACGCTTTATCATACGGAGTGGTTTCACTGTGATTGTCTGGCGGACTATTATGATGTGGAACCTTTTAGCGAAAGGCATTGGGAAATTTTAAAAAATTTTATAGATGTATATGTAAAACGCGGAGGAAATACGATTTTGACTCCGGTATTTACGCCGCCTCTTGATACCGATGTGGGCGGTGAGCGTACGACGGTACAGCTTGTTGAGATTGCCGAGAGTGACGGAGAGTATCTTTTTGACTTTAAAAATCTTGAAAGATGGATAACTCTGTGTATCGGGGCGGGAATAGAGTATTTTGAGATTGCTCATTTCTTTACTCAATGGGGAGCGGGTTTCGCACCGAAGATAATGGTAAAAAAGGGCGATAAGCTCATAAGAAGGTTTGGATGGGATACGCCTGCCGTAGGTGAGTACACTGCGTTTTTGAAACAATTTATTCCGGCATTAAAGGAGTTTTTGTCGAAAAAAAATCTGCTTGACCGTACCTTTTTTCATATTTCAGATGAGCCGAGAGAAGAACATCTTGAGGAATATGAAAAAGCAAGGCTGTCCGTACTTCCTTATTTGAAGGACTGTAAGGTAATTGACGCTTTGTCGGATTATGAATTTTATGAGCGGGGACTTGTGGATATTCCGGTATGCGCGATAAATCATATAGAGCCTTTTATAGAGAATAAGGTTCCGCATTTGTGGAGCTATTATTGCACCTCCCAGTATGTGTCGGTGTCAAACCGTTTCTTTTCGATGCCTCTTGCAAGAACCCGTATTTACGGAGCTTTGGTTTATAAATTCGGAATTGAAGGAATACTTCACTGGGGATTTAATTTTTATAATAATCAATTTTCAAAGAAAGCCGTCAATCCTTATGAGGTAACGGACTGTGAAGGAAGCTTTCCTTCAGGCGACGCGTTTTTGGTGTATCCGGGAGAGGACGGAATACCTGAGGAATCAATACGTCTTATGACGATGAATGAGGCGTTGCAGGACTACAGGGCACTTAAGCTGCTTGAAACTGAAGTGGGACGAGAAGCGGTAATAGAGCTTTTGGAAGAGGGTCTGGCGGAGCCGATGACTTTTTCCGAATATCCGAAGTCACAGGAGTATCTTATTACACTAAGACGTAAAATAAACAGTATACTTATGGGTAACAACAAGGCTTAATCCGAGGTTTATATAAAATGGAAAATACGGAAGAAAGAGTATTAAAAGAGCTGTCGCAGCTTAACGTCAGTATAGAGGAAACGAGACTGTATTTAAAATCGGTTGATGTAAATCAGCATTTCAGTTTCGGTATATGGAAAAACAGACAGCATTTATTTCTCGCTATCAGAGCGGGAGGTGAAAGCGGATACGGAGAATGCGTAATAAGCGTTAATAATCCTGATGTTTCACTAAGTGAAAGCTATAATAATATAGGAATGCTTAAGGGGTTAAATATTAAAGATGCATTCAGCCTGCTTCGCGCAAAAAGAGGCGTTTTTCCTGAAAATATTGTAGAAATGGCGGAAATGGCACTAATTGACCTTGCCGGTAAATGCATGAAAAAATCGGCGTTAGATATTTTAGGTCTTAAGGAAAGAAAGCCGATTAACGGAGTTTATGTGATTTTAAGCGACAATCCCGATGATGTAGCTGAAAAGACACGTTTTGCCGTCGCAAACAAAAAAGCGGAATTTATAAAGGTTAAGTTGTTCGGAGATGTAGAGCTCGATAAAAAAATCATAAAAGCTGTAAAGGATAATTCCGAAACTTACGGCACATTTATTATAGGAGATGTAAACGGAGGGTATAAAAATAAGGGAGAAGAAAAAACTTTAGAAAGCATTGGAGTCCGCCTTAAGGCTCTTAAGGCGTCAGGTCTTGATGCTTGTGAAGATCCGGCGTATATAAGCAATGAAGAATGGGTAGAGCTTCAAAGACTGGTTCCCGATTTGCCTCTTATACCGGACTATCCTTTAAGACCGTCAAGAGAGGCGATAAAAACGATATTACCCGGTATGGGCGGAATATATAATATCCATCCGGACTCATCGGGCTCAATTATAGATGCGATTATGCTTGCAGGGAAAATATATGAAACGGGCGCGGAACTCATGATAGGCGACGACAGTCTTATCGGACCCGCGGCTACGGTATGGCAGCAAATCGCGATAGGGCTCGGCGCAAAATGGGTTGAAGCGACCGAAAAGGAAAATGAAAGTAAATTTTATTACAATGCTTTAAAAAGCATACCTACAGACAGCAGAAGCAATCCTATCTCGGTTAAGCCCTGCTACGGTTTTGGAATATATCCGGATGAAAATAAGATGTTTGAGTAAGCTATATAAAGGAGCGTGACGGAAGCATGAATTTGATGTTTGTTTTTGCAGACCAATGGAGAGCCGGAGCTATGGGCTACGCGAAGGAAGATCCGGTTATAACTCCGAATATGGATGAGTTTTGTATGGAATCAACTTATTGCGACCATACATTCAGTACTTTTCCCGTCTGCTCGCCTCACAGGGCAAGTCTTATGACCGGAAAATATCCGCTGTCGGCAGGATTTTTTACAAATTGCAAAAAAGGTCTGCCTTTAAGGCTCGGTGATGATGAGGTTTGTGTGGGAGATGTGCTTAAGAGCGCAGGTTACGATACCGCCTACATAGGAAAATGGCATTTGGACGAGCCTGAGCAGAACCGTTTAGAGAACCCGAAGTCCGGAGCGAGGGACTGGGATGCCTATACTCCGCCGGGCGTAAGAAGGCACGGCTTTGACTACTGGTATTCCTACGGGACTTACGATATGCACTTATCACCTCACTATTGGCATGATACGGACGAGATGATACAGGTAAATAAGTGGTCGCCGGAACATGAAACCGATAAGGCACTTGAATACCTGTCGGAAAAAAGAGATAAATCAAAGCCTTTTGCCATGTATATCTCATGGAATCCTCCTCACAGCGTTTACAGCGAAGTTCCGGATGAATACTTGAGACTGTACGATAATGTAAAACTTAAAGATAATGTAATCTTGAAGGATATCCATCATCATACCGGAGAAAATGCCGCAATGACGGAGGAAGAAATGACTCTTACAACAAAACAGTATTTTGCGGCTGTAAGCGGTCTTGACAGGCAGTTCGGGCGGTTAATCGAATATCTTAAGGAAAATGATTTATATGACGATACCCTCGTTATCCTTTCAGCGGATCACGGGGACATGATGGGCTCTCACGGGCTTATGGGAAAACATGTGTGGTATGAGGAATCAATCAGAATACCGTTTGTAGTACACTTGCCGGGAAATAATAATAAAAGATGCAGTACCTGTATAGGAAGTCAGGATATGATGCCTACCGTTTTGGGACTTTTAAATTGTCCAATTCCCGATACGGTGGAAGGCGAGGACTGCTCAAAATATATTAAGGGAACGGAGGATAAAAACCGAGTAAGCTTTCTATGCGCATGCCCGGGCAGAGCGGAATTTGTGGAGAAATTTAAAAAAGCGGGCAAGAACCCGAAAGCCTACGGCTGGCGCGGGGTCAGAACCGAGAGATATACTTATGTTATGGAACTTGGTTATGATGTGCACTGCAAACCCGAAAGATACCTTTATGATATATGGAAAGACCCTGAGCAGAAAAGCTTGCTTAATTTAGATAATGAAGAAAATAAGCGGCTTGTTGAAGATATGGAAGCAAAGGTTATAGATTGGATGAAACGTCAAAATGACAGTTTTCTTGATAACTGGCTTAAGGAAGTGAATAATGAATAATACGGAACTATTGTGGGAGAATTTTAAAAAGCATTTCGGATATAGTAAAGATGACTTTTTAAAAATTGCGGATTTTTGTAATAAATACTGTGGGGAAATGAAGAATATAGCCCTACAAACCGCGGATGAAACCGTTAAGAATACATTTTTATTCAGACTTCCATGGGATATGGAGTCTACGAGTGAAGCAGTGCATTTTGATGGAAAAATAAAATGGAATTACTGTCATAATGAAGATGAGGAATTTATTTTTCAGCTTAACAGGCACAGATACTGGATCTGTTTGGGTCAGGCGTACAGACTTATGTCTGATGATGTGTATGTCAAAACATTTGTAAAACAGCTTACCGACTGGATAAGTGAAAATATCGACATTGAAAAGACCGACAAGAAAATCTGGCGGACTCTTGAAGCGGGACTGCGCGCCGACTACTGGGCGCGTGCGATGGCGCTTTTCGCGGACAGTCCTCTTATAACAGGTGATATAAAGGAAAGCTTTTTTTCGGCTTTATCAATACATGCAAAACATCTGGCGGAAAATCCGCGAAGAGGCTTTTCGATAAAGAGCAACTGGGGTGTAATAGAATATACGGGGTTATATGTGATTTCTCTTATTCTTGACGATGCGGATTACAAAGGAATCTCGGTTCACTTTTTAAAAATGGCGCTGCATACACAGATACATGATGACGGAATGCAATGGGAAGCATCTCCGATGTATCATAATGAAGTGTTGGCTTCATATCTTGAAGTACTGAGAGTAGCTGATTTGTATAAGGAAAATCCGTTTTCGGAGGAAGAAAAGAAAATTATAAAAAATATGGTATATGCCACTCTTAAGCGGACATGCCCTAATCATCATCAGCTTATGACAGGGGACTCGGACGATACGGATGTAAGAGATATAATAAGTCAGGCGGCGGTTCTGTTCGGTGATCCGGTATTTAAGTTCGTAGGCTTTGAACATCTTGACTTTGAGGGCGCATGGGCTTATGGTGTTAAAGGGATAGAGGCTTATGAAAAATCGGAAGCTTTAGAAATTCCGGCAGGGCTTAATGTCTTTAATGAAAGCGGTGACGCAGTATGGAGGCAGTCATATAAAGAAGATTCGGATTTTTTGTATTTTAGAAACGGAAGCATCGGGGGAGGTCACGGTCATCAGGACAAGCTCCATATAGAGTTGTGGTTTGACGGAGAGGAAATACTCAGGGACAGCGGACGCTATACTTATAAAGATATAGAAGAAAGATATATATTTAAGGGTGCCAAGGCTCATAACGTACCTATTATAAATGACGCCGAATATGCGCCGAGTGCAGATTCATGGACTTATAAAGATTTGCCGCCGAGTATGGGAAATATTTTCACTGAAAAAGACGGATTTTTATTATTTGAGGGTTTTCACTGCGGATATATGGATTTGGGCGTATTGCTTAGAAGGCGGGTTGTAGTGCCTAAGTCGGACATAATTATTATTAGTGATGAAATTATCGGAAATAAGAGCCATGTATTGTCACAGCATTTTGCGTTTGCCGAGAACATAAGCTTAAAAAAAGAAAATAATATGATAATCGGAAAAGGTGATAAATGCGAATTTATAATAAAGAGCTTTGATGAAAGAGGCGAGGCGGTGCAGAATATTCTAAAAGCGCCGGTTTCAAGGCATTATAACCATATCGGAGAAAGTGAGGCTCTTAAGACGGATACAAAAGGTTCATATTTTTTAACTACCGTAATCGCAAAAAATGTACGGGGTGAAAAAACGGATATCGCAAAAGAAGATGTTTATAATTATGCCTATGAAGCCGCACTTGGGAGAGATTTGGTACAGGGATATGTGATTACAAGAAAAGACGAGCAATACAGCGCCGTACTCCTTAAGGACGATGTAGGCAACAGAGCTGATTTAAACGGCATAAGAGAAGTGTACGGACTTGGACAGACCATGGTATGCGCACTTCATAAAAAACCGGAATATATGACAGTGCTCAGGTGGTAGATAAAAGGAGGTTTGTTAAGTGGATAAATGGATTGATGTTGATTTATTAAAAAATTATCCGGAAGTGTCGGACGAGATGGTTAAAGATGCTCTTGATACCTGCACAAAACAGGTTAAAAATAATCTTCCCGAATTTGAGGAGCATTTTCCGGCGGCGAACAGCGAGGGAAATTTTTATACGCCGGGTATCAATACCGATTGGACAAGCGGATTCTGGACCGGAGAGATCTGGCTTGCTTATGAAAATGCCGTAGAACCTGCGGATAAAGCTTTATTTGAAACCGCAGGAAAAAAACAGGCGGATTCATTTTTAGAGAGAATTAATATAAGACACTATATAGACCATCATGATATGGGATTTTTATATATACCTTCCTGCGTAGCGGCATATCGCCTGCTTGGTTACGAAAACGCTAAAGAGGCGGCAATAAAGGCGGCAGATCAGCTTATAAGCAGATACCGTCCTGAAGGAAAATACATTCAGGCTTGGGGAGAAATGTGGGCAAGGGATAACGCAAGGCTGATTATAGACTGTATGCTTAATGTACCTTTGCTGTACTGGGCAAGTGAGGTTACAAAGGACGGGCATTACGCGGAGATAGCCAAAAATCATATTCTTACAACAATGAAGCATATAGTAAGGGATGATGACTCCACATGGCATACAATATTCTTCGACCCGGACAGCGGCGAGTTCTCTCACGGCGCCACCTGCCAAGGGTATAAGGATGCTTCCGCATGGGCGAGAGGGCAGGCATGGGGCATCTACGGCACCGCCATTGCGTATAAGAATACCGGTGACAGGGAATATATAAAATATTTTGAAAGAGTATCAAAGTATTTCCTCAAACATCTACCTACAGACCTTTGCCCTTACTGGGATTTAAGCTTCGGAAACGGTGATGAAAAGGAACAGCCGAGGGATTCTTCGTCAGCGGCTATTGCAGCGTGCGGATTTTTAGAAATGAGCAAATATCTTGATAAAGAGAGTGCTGAATATTACGTTTCGGCGGCAAAAAAGATTATGCGCTCTCTTATAGAGAATTATCAGGTAAAGGACGGAAGCATATCAAACGGTCAGCTTTTGCATGGAACCTATGCCAAAAAGACGCCTTATAACACTTGCAACAACAGCGGTGTCGATGAATGTGTTATCTGGGGAGATTATTTCTTTATGGAGGCTTTAACAAGGTTATCAAAAACGGATTGGAAAATGTACTGGTAGATATTAAGGGAGTAAAGAAAATGCTTAAACTTAAAATAGTAGGTAAGGATGGAAGTGAAAAGGCGTGCGGTTTTGAGGGAGATGAAAGAGCCGAGCTTGTATACTCCGGCGAATATCTTGACGGTGACAGAATTGTGCTTGATACCGACAGAGCGGGAAGGTACTGTATGGCGCGCTTTGAGGACAGCATGAGAGAGGCTTTTATATATGTGCCGGGAAGGAGTATGGAATTTTATATTCCGCCTGCAAACAACAGACTTAATTATTCGCCTAAAAATTTTATCGGAAAGATGCATTATATTGAGGTGCGCTACGCGGAGGCTGAAGAAATCCGTAAGGCAAAAAATCTGGCTTTAAATGTGTATGATCAGCATGAAAATAATACTTTTTATCCTCATGCGACGGCAAATGTGGAAACCAGAGGAGAGGCGGTGTTTGCGGCAAGAAATGCTGTAGACGGAATTTATGCCAATTCTTCTCACGGAAGATATCCGTACCAGAGCTGGGGCATTAACAGAGACCCGAATGCCGCTCTTACCCTGGATTTCGGGAGAGAGGTGCTTGTTAACGAAATCAGGCTTACGCTCAGGGCGGATTATCCTCATGACAATTACTGGATAAGTGCCGCTGTCAGCTTTGATGACGGGAGTGAGGAGATATTTGAGCTTAATAAAACCGATAAGCCGCAGTGCTTTAAGATAAAGGAAAGAAAAATAAGAAGCCTTGTACTCGGAAAGCTTATAAAGGCTGAGGGAGAATCGCCATTCCCTGCGCTTACGCAAATTGAAGTATGGGGAGTTGAGGCTTAGAAGTCGGTTTTGTGAGTAATTCAGGTTAGTCATAGAATGGGAAAGTTGAAAAGGAGGAGAACATGGATATAAGATACTCGGCAAATCAAAGAGATTTTAAACGTTATACCACGGAGGAAATCAGAGGAGAATTTCTGATTGAAAATTTATACAAAAAGGATGAGGTGGTAGCGGTATATTCTCATGTGGACAGAATGGTTACGCTTGGCTGTATGCCTGTAAATGAGACGGTTTCCATAAGCAAGGGAATTGATGTATGGGCAAATTTCGGTACCGAATATTTTCTTGAAAGACGTGAGATAGGAATATTTAATATAGGCGGCGCAGGCAAAATAAAAGCGGACGGTGAAGTTTTTGAGATGGGATACAAGGACTGTCTTTATATTACAAGAGGTACAAAGGAAGTGACCTTTGAGAGTAATTCTTCCGACAAGCCGGCAAAATTTTATATGGTAAGCGCTCCCGCTCATACTTCTTATACGACAACTTTTATTCCTATCGAAAAGGCGGCAAAAAGACCTCTCGGAAGCAACGAAACCGCAAACAAAAGAGTTATAAACCAGTTTATACATCCCGATGTGCTTAAAACATGCCAACTTTCAATGGGAATGACGGTTTTGGAGCCCGGAAGTGTATGGAATACAATGCCTGCTCATACCCACGAGCGCAGAATGGAAGTATATATGTATTTTGAGGTTCCTGAGAATCAGGTGGTATTTCATATGATGGGTGAGGGAACCGAGACACGCCATATTGTTATGCAGAACGAGCAGGCTGTAATTTCTCCGTCATGGAGCATTCATGCAGGTGCGGGAACTTCAAACTATACCTTTATATGGGCAATGGGCGGAGAAAATCAGGCGTTTGACGATATGGACAATATAGCTACGACCGATTTGAGATAGGAGAAAAATCATGGAAAATATTATGAAGCGGTATGATTTAACGGGAAAGATCGCGCTTGTTACGGGTGCGTCTTACGGCATAGGCTTTGCCATAGCGAAGGGACTTGCAGCCGCCGGAGCGGTCATTGTATTTAATGATATCAATAAAGAGCTTGTAGATAAGGGAATTGAGGCTTATAAGCAAGAAGGAATAAAGGCGCATGGCTATGTTTGCGATGTAACCGATGAGGTTATGGTAGAGGAACTTATACGCAAAATAGAAAATGAAGTGGGCATTGTTGACATACTTGTAAATAATGCGGGAATTATAAAGCGTATACCTATGTGCGAGATGAAGGCGGCAGAGTTCAGACAGGTAATAGATGTGGATTTGAATGCGCCTTTCATAGTATCAAAGGCGGTAATTCCAAGTATGATAAAAAAGGGACACGGTAAGATTATAAATATCTGCTCAATGATGAGTGAGCTCGGCAGAGAAACCGTAAGCGCTTACGCGGCGGCAAAGGGCGGTTTGAAAATGCTTACCAAAAATATAGCATCCGAGTACGGTGAGTATAATATTCAATGTAACGGAATAGGACCGGGCTATATTGCAACGCCTCAGACCGCTCCGTTAAGGGAAAAACAGGCTGACGGCTCAAGACATCCGTTTGATTCCTTTATAATATCGAAAACCCCTGCCGCGCGTTGGGGAGAGCCTGAGGATTTGGCAGGACCTGCGGTATTTTTGGCATCGGATGCGTCTAATTTTGTAAACGGTCATATTCTATATGTGGACGGAGGGATTTTGGCATATATAGGAAAACAGCCATGATAAATTTTCATTTAGATACCTCGCGAAAAAGTCGCGGGGTATTTTTATATGGAAAATACTTTCTTAAACTCACAAAAATCAGGTTGACTTAAAGCCGACTTTAAGGTGTATTATAGGATTATACAGTCTGAAAACAGAGATTTTGTACTGAGGAGGAGCAAATGTATTTAGAGAAAATCGATTCACCGAAGGATATTAAAAAACTTAATACAAAAGAAATGGATAAGCTTGCCGAGGAGATAAGAGAAGCCCTTTTTAATAAGCTTACGAAACACGGAGGGCATTTCGGACCGAATTTCGGAATGGTTGAGGCGACAATAGCGCTCCACTATGTATTTGATTCTCCGAAAGATAAAATAGTTTTTGATGTTTCCCATCAGAGCTATCCGCATAAGATATTAACCGGCAGAAAAAGGGCGTTTTTGGAGGAAAAGTATTTTGACGAGGTTTCGGGGTTTACCTCTCCCGCGGAGAGTGAGCACGATTTTTTTACTATAGGGCATACCTCAACCGCTGTAAGCCTTGCGGCGGGACTTGCCAAAGCAAGGGATTTAAAGGGAGAAGAGGGTAATGTAATCGCGGTGCTCGGCGACGGTTCCTTAGGTGGAGGCGAGGCTCTTGAGGGCGTAAATTTTCTTGCGGAGCTTGGAGGTAATTTCATTCTCGTTTTAAATGACAATGACATGTCCATTGCCGAAAACCATGGAGGATTATATAAAAATTTAAAGCTTTTAAGAGAAACGGACGGAACCGCTTCCTGTAATCTTTTCAAGGCTATGGGACTTGAATATATATATGTGGCTGACGGAAATGATGTATCTTCCGTTATAGAAGCTCTAAAAAAGGTAAAAGACAGCAAAACTCCTGTTGCGGTACATTTAAATACGCTTAAAGGAAAAGGATACGCCGTAGCGGAGAAAGATAAGGAGAACTGGCACTATACCATGCCTTTTGACAGGGAAAGCGGCAAGAGATTTTCAGGAGCTCGGGGCGAGAACTACGGCAGCCTTACCGGAGAATTTTTGTTAAAGAAGATGAAGGCTGACAAAAGTGTTGTGGCTATAGTCGCGGGAGTACCTACCGGAATAGGTTTTACCGAAGAACTGAGAAAAAAAGCCGGAAAACAGTTTGTAGATGTGGGTATTGCGGAAGAACATGCGGTGGCTCTGGCTTCCGGTATAGCTAAAAACGGAGGAAAGCCGGTATTTTCGACCTTTGCCAGCTTTATGCAAAGAACTTATGACCAGGTGTCGCAGGATCTTTGCGTGAATAACAGTCCCGCGACTCTTCTTGTAAACGGAGCATCGATAAACGGGATGAGAGACGTCACTCATCTTGGAATATATGATATTGCCATGCTTTCAAATATTCCGAATTTGGTATACTTAGCTCCCGTCACCTGTGAGGAGTATTTCGCTATGTTGGACTGGAGCCTTGAGCAGACAGAGTATCCTGTAGCTATAAGAATCCCGATGAACAGGGTGGTACATACCGATGAAGTTGTAGAAAAGGATTACAGTAAGCTTAATAAATATAAGATAAACAGAAAAGGGAAAGAAACCGCGATAATAGCTGTAGGAAGTTTTTTTGAGATTGGAGAAAAAACCGCGGACAAGATTAAAGAGGTTTCAGGAGAGGAAGTTACCCTTATAAATCCGCGCTATATAACGGGACTTGATGAGGAGCTTCTAAACAGCCTTAAGGAAGAACATGATACGGTAATTACAATAGAGGACGGTATCTTAAGCGGAGGATTCGGAGAGAAGATAGCCGGATTTTACGGCAAATCGGATATGAGGGTGCTTAACTACGGATATAGAAAAGAGTTTTTGGACAGATATAATCCGGATGAGGTTTTGATTAAAAACAGAATTATGCCGGAACTTATAGCGGAGGATGTAAAGAATTTAAAAAGGATATAAAGATATAGGGCTGAATTATTCGGGATAAAATATTTGTTGTACGTAATGAAGTTTTTTAGCTTACAATAATTACAACTAAAATCCGAAGCTTTGCCTGACGGCTTGCAAATATTTCGGCTAAGCCGTAGGATGGAATGGATTATACTGTAGCAGTCGTCATATAACGGGGAGCTTGTCTGTATGGCTTGTGTGCTGCGGTAATAAAACAACTTGCGGAAAAATACGGGAGGATTTCAATTATGGCGGAAAACGGAAAACTTAAAATGGTTTTGGACAAGGATTATGAGCTTTCGGAGGTTGATGAGAGAATCTACGGCTCATTTATAGAACATTTGGGAAGAGCCGTATATGACGGAATATATCAGCCGGGGCATGAGCTTTCGGACGCTAACGGATTCAGAAAAGATGTAATAAAGCTTGTTAAAGAGCTTAATGTGCCTATTATAAGATATCCGGGAGGAAATTTTGTTTCAGGTTTTAATTGGGAAGATTCCGTAGGTCCTAAGAATTTGCGTCCTGAGCGTCTTGAGCTTGCATGGAGAAGCACCGAGTCAAATCAATTCGGAATAGGAGAGTTCAGTAAATGGGTGAAAGAAGCGGACTCGTCCGTAATGATGGCTGTAAATTTAGGTACGAGAGGGATTGAGGATGCCTGCAATCTCTTAGAATACTGTAATTATCCGTCGGGGAGTAAATACTCGGACCTTCGTATTTCTCACGGAGATAAAACCCCGTATAATATAAAGACATGGTGCCTCGGAAACGAGATGGACGGACCTTGGCAAATAGGCCATAAGACAATGGAGGAGTACGGCAGGCTGGCGGAAGAAACAGCAAAAGCAATGAAGCTCATAGATCCTTCAATTGAACTGGTTTCCTGCGGAAGCTCGTCTATCGGTATGCCCACTTTCCCTCAGTGGGAAGCTACAACCCTCGAGCATACCTATGATTATGTGGATTTCGTATCACTTCATTCATATTACGGTAATCATGATAATGACACGGAGGATTATCTTGCATGCTCCGATGATATGGACAGGTTTATAAGAACGGTTATTTCCACATGTGATTTCGTAAAGGCGAAAAAGCGCGGTAAAAAGGATATAAATCTGAGCTTTGATGAATGGAACGTATGGTATCATTCGAACGAGTCGGATAATGATACTATGGACAGACGACCTTGGCAGCATCACCCTAAGCTTCTTGAGGACATTTACACCTTTGAGGACGCTTTGATGGTAGGACTTCTTCTTATAACTCTTTTAAAACACGCGGACAGAGTGAAAATGGCTTGTATTGCTCAGCTTGTAAATGTAATAGCGCCTATAATGACGGATCCTGACGGAGGAAAGGCATGGAGGCAGTCGATATTTTATCCGTTCATGCATGCTTCAAGCTACGGCAGAGGAACAGTGCTGACACCTTCAATACATTGCACCAAACACCCTACCTCAAAACATGATGAGGTTACCGATGTCGAATCGGTTACGGTATATAATCCCGAGAAAGAGGAACTTACCATATTTGCGGTAAATCGTACTTTGGATAAGGATGTGGACTTTACGGCGGATATCAGAAGTTTCGGATATAACAGGATTATAGAGCATATAACGCTTGAGAACGGGGATTTAAAGGCGGTAAATTCTTCTGCCTGCGAAAATGTTTGCCCTGTAAACTCTTCCGCTTCCTCCATAGAAAACGGAATACTCAACACCGTGCTGCATAAGGCATCGTGGAATGTTATAAGGGTGGGGAAATAAGGGATAAAGTTAAAGTGTAAGTATACAGGCTGCAGCCGGATAGGGGATATACCGAATGTAGCCTGTATTTTTCTATTCCTGCCTGTTTCCTATGAGTTTAATATAAGTACTTGGCGAATAGCCTGTGTTCTTTTTGAAAAGAAGGCTGAAATACTGAGGATTATTTCCGCATCCGACCATCTCCGCGACATACTGGATTTTATCGGGATTGATATCGGATAATAGTTCTTTTGCTTTTTTTATTCTGGCACCGGTTAAATAATTAGAAAATTTTTGACCGGTTTCTTTCAGAAATTTTTTACTTACATAATCCACATTCATGTAAAGATAATTTTCAGCGATAGATTTTAAAGACATACCGGAGTCGGAAAGATGCTCCTCAACATAATCCATTATTTTTAAGCTTAAGGTACCTTTTATTTCGGAGGAATGGTAATCTGTATAAATATTTTTCAATTCTGCCGTAAGTAAACTAAAGATATCTTCACATGACTCGAGATTACCGATTTTAATCATAAATTCTGCAGCAAAAACCGAATTGTAAAGCATGCTTTTTGAAGCGGAATAAATGATGATTGAAGATGTAAGCTGCTTTAAAAGATTGATATCCGTAACTGATGAAAGTATTTTTACTATAGAAAAATATGCGGCATCAGCATCTTTTTTATCATCAACGAACATTTTTGTTGAATAGGTTTTTATATCTGAAATAATATTTTTGTAATTGCATATAGTGCTTATTGAACCGCCATCGGAATAGTAGATAGTTTCATATCTTGTTATTTTAAGCAGCAGGCAGTTTAACAGGTCATTTAAATTTTTGAAGTTATTATGTTCGACGGAAATATTTGTTTTTTGATTGGCAAATGAAAGGTTTTGCAAAAAAGAAACAATTTCATCATAATTGGTTGTATAGGAATTGAAAAAAAGTATTAGCGTATTTTGAACATAAATATAGCTGAATAAAATTCCGGGAGAGTATTTTTGACGAAAATTCTCCAGTATTTTGATTGCATCATTTAAATAAGCTATTTCCAGATAGTAGAGATAAAAAATTTCATAAGGTGAATAGTTAAAATCCAGAAATTTACTATATCTTTTATAAACAGACTGATACATTTGTTCATTGTTGATGCAGTCGGCAACCAGGCTGTCATTTATGATATTAAGAAGATAATTGCGGTACATATTGGATAAAAGCTGCTTTTTTTCCTCCTCTATATTTTCAAAAGATGTTTGTCGGGAAATCTCTTTAAGAATTTCCTTTATACTGCTGATGATTTGAACTTCGTTACACGGCTTTAAAAGATAATGCCTAACTCCGTATTCCATAGCTGTTTTTGCGTACTCAAATTCACTATAGCCCGATAGAATAATAAACTGTGTTTTTTTATTGATTTCATATATTTTTTGTATAAGTTCCAATCCGGATAATCCGGGCATTTTTATATCGGTGAGAACAATATCGGGACTTTCATCTAAAATCATATTATAAGCTTCAAAACCGTTTCCGGCCGCTCCGATTAAATGAATACCTAAACTGTCCCAATCAATCAATGCGGAAATGGTTTCTCGAATAATTCTTTCGTCATCCGCAATAAGTAATTTTATCATAACTGCCTCCCGGGAATATTTATTTGAGCAACTGCATGATTATTATCAGCATTATATAATTCTAATCCGTAATCCGCTCCGAAGATAAGCTGTAAACGTTTATGGATATTTAATAATCCGATTCCGAATCCATGTGGCTTTACTTTGTTATTTTGAAGCTTTTCAAGCAGATTATCTTCAAATTGCGAGTCGTTATTTATCACTCTTATACGGACCGTATTTTCGTGTATTTCAGATGTAATCGTAATGTAGCAGGTTTCTACGGATTCTTCCAAAACATAGTTAATCGCATTTTCTACCAAAGGCTGTATTGTAAGTTGAGGAAGCTCGATTTGTAAAAGACTTTCATCAATATCTTCATTATAGGATAACCGATCTTCGAAACGGATTTTTTGAATTGTAATATAGTTTCTTACAATTTGCAGCTCATGTGCAAATGTTGTGGTGGTTTCATTTTGACTGAGAGTAATACGGAGCAGGGCACCCAAAGCTTCCACCATGGAGGATATATCTTTTTCACCGATGGCTTTTGCTCTCCAGTTTACAGTTTCCAGTGTATTATATAAAAAGTGCGGATTGATTTTATTTTCAAGAGACTTAATTCTTGCGTCTTTTGCAAGTAATTCATTAACATAATTTTCTTTAATAAGTTGCTGTATTTTTAAGACCATCCCGTCGAATTGATTATGAAGAACTCCTATTTCATCTTTTCTGTTTTTATAGATATTGTTATTTACAGGCACGGGATTTTCATTCTTACCGAACTTATCCATTTTTGACAATAATCTGTGAAAATGCACAGTAATAGAGTTTATTATTAAATTTGAAAACACAAGAGAAATAACGGCAATAGCTAAAATAACTAAAAGGGATAAAGCTCTTGAAAGGTTTAAAGCATACGCAATATTGCTGTAAGGAATCATACATATATATTTCCAATTCATATTTGTAAAAGTGCCGCGAATACAGAAATATTCTTTTCCGCCGCAGTCTAAGACATCATATTCTTCGGTCAGCTTTCCGTTTATATCATTTGCGTAGTCCTCGGTTAATTCATCGGAATGAAAAATAATGCCGTTGTCATCATACAAGATATATTGAACGGACGGTGACAGCAGTACGGAACGGGTGGAAGTGGCTATCAACTTTTTTAAATCAACTTTTACCACTAAGGTTCCCAATGTTTCGTAGCGCATTTTGTTTACTCTCCGGCAATCTCTTCCAAGAAATAATCCATAGTCATTGCAATAGTCGGTAATCCAATAAGGATATCCTTCCTGCTGATTAGACTTCGCAATAATATCCTGTAAAATCGTGTCGGGTGTAAATCGACTTTGTGCTTCATAGCTGTATGTAACGTAATTGGGATTATAAAGATTGATGTAGTTGACGGAATTGACACGATTAGTCTGATAATAATCAAATAATAAATAATCCAATGAACTCTCAGCATTACGTAGCCTGATAGAGTTAGTTTCATCAGTAAGCGTTATAAGATTTTTTCTGATATCCTTGTTGGAAATGATAGCGCTTGACATGGCTTCAATATTGGAAAGCTTTGTGGATATATCCTGTGCACTGTAGGAAAGAGAACCGGTTAAAGCTTTGTAAAGCAGTCTATTGTTTGAAACGGAAATAATTTGAATACTTATATAGGAAGCTGCAGTTGTAAAAATTATAATGCAAAAAATTAAAGCCATAATTTTTGTTTTCAGTGAGTAGTTATTAAGACGTTTTTTAATATTTGAAAGCTTCATGTAATATCCTTCTTTCGTCAAGATATTTTCAAAATATACAATTTCAAGCTTTTGTATTATTTTGTCATGTTCTGATATTAAGCAAATAGTTCAGATTAAATTATAATTAAACTTTAATAAAAAACAATTAAGCAGTGTATAAATCTCTTTTTTATGTTATAAATAGTCGGAATTTTATTATATTATATCGGAAAATTAAATTCTCAAATGAGCTGAAATTAAATAAAATAAGCTCATAATGATCAGTGACGGTTAGCTGATGACGATATAAAACGAGGAGGAATACTATGAAAAAATTATTTGCGTTAATTTCTTGCATGGCATTATCGGTATCTATTTTAGCCGGTTGCGGTTCAGGTACGGCTAAAGATACAAAAACACCGGACAGTGCAGGCTCTAAAACGACCGCAACATCCGGAACAAGCAGCACAAAAGCGGCTTCAAACGCTTCTGCGGACCCTGCGGATTACAAGGTGGTAATGATTGTAAAACAAAGTGACTCATGGTTTGATGATATGGCAACGGGGGTAGAACAGTTAAAAAAAGATACAGGATTAAATGTATCGGTTCAGGTACCTGAGACGGGAGACGCAGCAAGTCAGATTTCAATTATGGAAAATTTGATAGCACAAGGAGTAAATGCAATTTGTGTTGTTCCTAACGATCCGGAAGCATTAATTCCGACGATTGAAAAAGCCCGTAAGGCGGGAATTGTTGTAGTAACACATGAAGCGCCCGGAATTGCAGGCAATGTTGACCTTGATGTTGAGGCTTTTATCAACGAAGAGTTCGGTAAATTATTCGGCGAGAATTTAGCGAAAGCAATGGGCGGAAAGGGTGAATATGTAGGTTTTGTAGGAGGACTCACAATGGAAACCCATATGAAATGGTATAATGCCGCTGTCAGCTATATTTCTGAAAAATATCCGGATATGAAATGCTTGACAAATGAACCTTATGAAGACGGTAACAGTGTAGACGGTGCATACAGCAAAACTCTGGAGATATTAAAAGCTTATCCGGATATTAAAGGCTTCTTTGACTGCTCGGCACATGGAGGCGGTATATGTCAGGCGCTCCAGGAAAAAGGAAAGGCAGGAGATATAAAGGTTGTATCTCTTGCGCTTCCTTCAATGTCCGCAACTTATCTAAAAGACGGTTCAATGTCTCACGGACAGGCATGGAGACCTGCGGACGCGGGATATGCAACCTGCTATGCAGCATACTTGCTTGCTTCCGGACAGGGTGTAAGTACAGGTACGGATTTGAAAATCACCGGATATGACAATATGCAGGTAGACGGAAATATTGCTTACGGAAATGCTCCGTTGGAATTTACGGCAGATAATATTGATGATTATGGATTCTAAGCGAAATATCTCGCGGCAAGGTATTGAAATTTTCATTACGCCCTAAGGGCGGAGCATTTTATCCTTGTGGCGGAACGGGTGGGGATGCCGGGTTTTCGACATCCTCACTTCTTGCAAATAAAGGCTGGAGGTACTATATGGAAGCGATTTTAGACATTCGTAATTTGAACAAATCGTTTACCGGTGTTCAGGCATTAAAAGATATAAGCGTTTCGGTTCGTCCGGGTGAAATACATTGTCTGGCAGGAGAGAACGGTTGTGGAAAATCTACATTGATTAAGTGTGTATCGGGAGTATATGTGCCTGATTTCGGAGAAATTGTTTTAAACGGACACACTTATTCTTCGCTGACTCCCGTGCAGGCGATGAACGAAGGGGTACAGGTGATTTATCAAGACCTGTCTTTGTTCAGACACATGACAATTGCTGAAAATATAGCGATAGGTAAACTGCGTTTTGAAAACAGAAAAGTGATAAATTGGAAAGAAGTACAAAAAATCGCGGAGGCACAGTTAAAAAAAATCGGAGTAAAAATGGATTTAAATCAAACTGTGGAGGAAACCTCTTTAGCAAATCGTCAGATTACGGCAATATGTAGAGCGTTAGCTCAGGATGCTAAGGTTTTATTTATGGATGAACCTACAACCGCATTAACCAAAAAGGAAGTTTCACATTTATTAAATGTTATTTTGGAATTAAAGAAAAAGGGATTGGCTATTATTTTTATCAGCCATAAGCTTGATGAAGTTTTTTCGGTAGCGGATGTAATAAGCATTTTTCGAAACGGTAATAAAATCGGAGATTTTAAAAAGGAAGAACTTGACGAAAAGAAATTGTCTTTTTATATGACCGGAAGAGAAGTTGAATATCCGAGATATAGCAGAAAATGTAAGGATAATACGCCTATTCTTGAAATAAGTTGTTTGACGCGTAAGAACCAATATAGCGATATAAGCTTAACACTCAGACCAGGGGATATTATAGGATTGACGGGATTGCTCGGCTCGGGAAGAACAGAGCTTGCAATGTCGTTGTTCGGTTTAAATCCCGTACAATCAGGAGTCGTTAAAATAGACGGTAAAGAAGTGAAAATATCATCACCCATGACTGCGAGAAGGTACGGAATAGCTTTACTGCCTGAAGATCGTTTCACGCAGGGACTTTTCATGGACAAAAAAATAAAAGAAAACGTGACTTCAGCAATCGTAGATAAAATTTTAAACAATAAAATATTGAATAAGAAGAAAGAAAATATTGTTGCACAAAAGTATGTAAATGAACTGAAGGTGAGAACGCCGTCTATAAATACGATTGTAAAAACCCTGTCGGGAGGAAATCAGCAAAAAGTGGTAATAGGAAAATGGATTGTCAATAAACCGAGAGTTTTCATAATGGACACGCCTACTGTGGGTATTGACATCGGTTCGAAAGCTGAAATTTATGAGCAGATACATAAATTTGCGGATGAAGGAATGGCAATTATTTTAATTTCGGATGAAATACCGGAAATACTTGCGAACTGCAACAAAGTTATGATTATGTTGGAAGGAAGATGTGTAAAGATTCTTGAAGAAGAGTTGAAACAGTCAGAGGCTGGAAAGATGATATCGGAACTTGTAAGTGAACAAGGACTACAAGAGGGAAAGGGGGAGTAATTTAATGAAGACAAAAAAAATAGATCAGTATCAGAAAATTTTGATTATTATCATTGTTATATACAGTATTTTTGTCGGAATTATGAATCCTGCCTTTTTGAGTATAGGAACACTTTTTGATATTATCAGGACTTCATCAACAACAATGATTGTTGTAATCGGTCTGCTGCTTATTATGATTTCGGGAGGAATTGATGTTTCTTTTATGGCAATTGCATTATTTGGCAGCTATACAAGCATAAATATTATGATTGCTTTAAAGATTGACAATTTACTGTTTGCTTTTCTTGTGTCTATGGCAGTAGGGTGTGTTCTCGGTATGATAAATGCAGTTCTTATAAATTGGCTTAAATTGCCGCCTTTTATCATAACTTTAGGTACTCAGAGTTTATTTCACGGAATTATGACGACTTTTATAGGCGATAAATCGTTTGGAGCGGGAGTGCTGCCGTCATGTTTACATAAATTCGGACAGGCAACCGTTTTAGACTTAACGGTATCAAGCGGAAAAGTAGGACTTACCGCTTCATTTATTCCGGTTATCATTGTAGGAGTCTTGAGTTGGTTCATATTATACAAAACAATGGCGGGACGAGGAATTGTAGCAATCGGAAACAGTGAAGAATCTGCCAGAAGAGCAGGCTTTAATCCGGCACGAATACGTCTGTTTGTATACGGCTATTCAGGAGTGTTGGCGGGTATTATGGGGATTGTATATGTATCGCAGGTAAATGCGCTGTATCCGAATAAGCTGGTAGGAGATGAGCTTATGATTGTTGCTGCGGCGGTAATCGGAGGGACTAAGATTACCGGAGGATTGGGTAAAATATTCGGAGCTGTGCTGGGGGTCGTAATTATATATCTTTTAAATTCAACCTTAATTCTTATAGGTTTATCATCTTCCTGGAATAATTTATTTGTAGGCGCAATATTGGTTATATCCATTGCTGTAAGCTCCTATCAGGAAAGAATCAGAAATAGAAAAAATCTGATATTTACAGAGTAAAATACCGGACAAGGAGGCAGATATGGAAAAGTTGAGAAAAATTATTTGGGATGATATAAACTTTACGATTTTGATAGGAATAACGGTATGTGCACTACTGCTATCAGGAATATTTTTTGGAAATACCATGTTTTCCCTGGCTAACATACAATCAATGGCATTTCAAATTCCGGAATTCGGATTTTTTTGTCTTGCCATGATGCTCTCAAATCTGATAGGAGGAATTGATTTATCAATCATAGCAGGAGCGAATATGGTAGCTATTTTTACAGCTTATGTACTGAATGGCAAGTGGGCATTCGGAACAACGGGGATACTGCAAATTGTGACAGCACTGCTTGTGGCGTTTATTACAAGTATTTTGTTCGGACTGTTCAACGGATTACTGATTTCTAAAACTTCAGCCCCTTCTTTGATTGCTACTTTAGGAACAATGACACTGTTTCGCGGTATCGGAATGGCTTTAACGGGCGGCTCCAGTGTGGGGGATATTACGCCGATATTTTCCGCGGTAGGAGAAGCAAAAGTGTTTAATATACCGGCAATATTCTGGGTGTTTTTAATTGTTGCATTGCTTTTAGGAATTGTTATGGATTATACGGAATTCGGAAGAAAACTGTATCTTTATGGAGAAAATCCGATTGCTGCCCGATTCAGTGCAATTCATAATGAAAAAATGTGCAGAGGGGTATTTATGTTGACAGGCCTTTTAGCGGGAATTGCGGGAATTATTATATTAAGCAGAGTAAATTCGGCAAAGGTGGGATATGGGGACTCGTATTTATTACAGACGATGATTGTATGTGTAATCGGAGGCATTCACCCTGCAGGAGGGAAAGGAAAAGTGAAGGGTGTCATGATTGCGATTATTTTAATGCAAATTATGTCAAGTGCTTTTACCATTATGTCGTTGTCGCCATATACTAAAAAATTGATATGGGGTTTTATGCTTGTTATAGTATTAGGCATGAACTATTTTATAGGCAAGTTTTCATCCAAAAAATATTTGCACAGTTCTTGATATTTTATATAAGTATATATTGTCGATAAAATAAATAGGAGGAAGTTTTTAATGAAAGACACGGCAAAAAAAATATTAAGTGAGCTTTCTGAAGTTTTTGAGAGAGTAGATGAAAAACAGGTAAGAGCATTTAAGGAAGAAATATTAAAAGCAAAAAAAATTATTTTAATTGGAGTAGGACGAGAAGGACTTTCGACAAAATCTTTTACTATGCGTCTTATGCATTTGGGACTTAAAGTACACTGGATTTGGGATGAAACGACACCTTCGTTAGGAGAAGGGGACTTGCTGATTGCGACTTCCGGCTGCGGAGAAATCGGACATATTCACTATGTAGTTGAAAAAGCTAAAAAGAACGGAGCAAGGGTGGCGTTAGTTACGGGAGATACTCACAAAAAAACTGTTCCGTTAGCGGATACGGTTCTGTTTGTACCTGCTGCCGTATACTTAGGGACGGCGGATGTAGTACCTTCAATTCAGCCTATGGGAAACTTGTTTGAGCAAAGTATATGGATTCTATTTGACATAATTATAATGGAGTTAACGAAAGAGATAAACATTTCAAAGCCGGAAATGGAAAAAAATCACAGAAATTTAGAATGAAAAACCGTAAACCGCCAAAAACTGCTGTAGAAGGCAAACTACAGCAGTTTTTATCTATGACGTAAGCAAAACAGAATCGTATTATAGAAATAAACGGCAAAATATGCGATACTTGACATGATATGAAGACAACAAACCGGTTTAACAGTCATCTGAGATTAAAGGAGAAAGCTATGCGGTATTTTGAGGATATGGACGGGAAACTTATATTCAGAGATAACGGAGAAACCGTTCAGATAGAAGTATGGGGAAAAGACAGCCTTCGGGTGAGGAGTCGAATGCTTGGCGATATAAAGGATGAATACAGCGCTTTGACCGAAAAAATCGAGAGTATAACGCCCGTAATTAGAATAGCGGAGGATAATAAGACTGCGGAGCTTACGAACGGAAAGCTCAGAGCGTATCTGTCACGCGGGGGATGGGGAGGAGCGTTGCAGATTACTTTTTATAATGAAAAAGGACAAATATTGCTTCGTGAAATTCCAAACGGCGGGGCTCTTTCTTTAAAAGCAAGGTACTAAAAAGCGGGCAGAAAGAGGTTGTAAATCTGATTCGCTGCGCATGGGCAGGAAGTCAGAAATACGGCGCTCTGGTATGGTCTGGAGATATTATGTCAACCTATGAAGACTTCCGAAAACAAATCTGCGCGGGAATTCACATGGGACTTTCGGGGATTCCGTGGTGGACTACGGATATCGGCGGTTTTCATGACGGCTGGATAGAAAAGCCGGAATTTAAGGAGCTCTTGATACGTTGGTTCCAGTTCGGCACATTTTGTCCGGTTATGCGCATTCACGGATGCAGACAGCCTGCAAAGCAGATAATTAACAAAGCCGGAGAAGTACGCGAATGGACGGGCGCGGACAATGAAATCTGGAGTTTCGGAGATGAAGCGTATGAGATAATGAAAAAATTTATTTTTATCAGAGAGAAAATGAGAGATTACACAAGAAGCCTTATGAAAGAGGCTTATGAGAACGGAAGTCCTGTTATCCGCGCGTTGTTTTACGAATTTCCGGAGGATAAAGATTGTTTCGACATTACGGATGAATATATGTACGGAGCGGATATTTTGGTGGCACCAGTGTGTCATGAAGGAGCGAAAGGAAGAGAGGTCTACCTTCCGAAAGGAGCGAATTGGACGGCTGCCGGGGACGGAAAAGTATATGAAGGCGGACAAAAACTATATTTTGAAGCAAAACTTGACACTTTGCCCGTGCTTTTAAGAAACGGAAAGCAGAGGTATTTAATAGGGGAGATTTAAGAAGACTTCGGATTAAATAGTCCACATAAACTCAAGTAAACTTCTCATTGTATGAAACCTTAAAATATGTTAATATACCGTTATAACAAAGGAAAAATGTTAAGAACGGAAGGCTTGGAATTTAAAGTGGCTTATAGAATATTTGAAACACATGCGCATTATGACGATGAAAGCTTTGATGAGGACAGGGACGAGCTTTTGGCAAGGCTTTTAGCGGAAGATATAGCGGTTATAGTTAATATAGGGGCGGATATTAAAACGAGTGAAAATTCCGTGAAGCTTGCAAAGAAGTATGAAGGGATTTATGCGGCGGTAGGAGTCCATCCCGATGAAACGGAATGTCTTTCGGAGTTTGAGGACGCTCCGGAAAAAGGAATTTCCGTTTTGAGAGGGCTTGCGTCAAATGAAAAGGTAAAGGCTATAGGAGAAATCGGACTTGATTATTATGAGCATGAAGAAGGTGAAAAGCCCGTAAGCGTAAGAGAAAAGCAGAAGCTTTGGTTTAAAAAACAGCTTGAACTCGCGAAGGAATTAAATTTACCCGTGGTAATCCACAGCAGAGACGCGGCGGAGGATACCTATAATATTTTAAAGGAATCCGGAGTTAATGACGGGATTATCCACTGTTACTCATATTCGCCGGAAATGGCGAAAAGATTCATCGGTTTGGGTTTTTTCATAGGAATAGGCGGAGCGGTGACCTTTAAAAATGCTAAAAAAGCGGTGGAAACGGTAAAGGAGATAGGGCTCGAGCATATAGTGCTTGAAACCGATTCACCTTATATGTCGCCGGTACCGTTTAGGGGTAAAAGGAATAATTCGGGAAATATCAGATATATAGCTGAAAAAATTGCTGAAATCCTTGAAGTTTCGACAGAGGAAGTCATATCCGTAACGTATAAAAATGCGGCAGGTCTATATAAGATAGAGGGGGAGAGGAATGGCAAATTATGTTGATATAGAATCTACGACAGGGCTTGAGCAGGGAGTCAGACAGTCACTTAAATTTAAGACGGGAAACTTTGTATGGAGGGTGAGATTCAATACTGCGCTCGATCCGAGAACGGTAAACAGTCAGAATATGTATGTCACTTCTTCTTCGGGAATGTTAAAGGTGAACATCAGCTACGATTCACTGAGAAATGAGGTGCAGATAGAGCCTTTGGAGCCGTATGCGAAAGATGAGGTTTATTCTTTGCATATCACCAAAAAAGTGACTTCAAAGGGAAAGAAAAACCTAAAGGATGAAATAGAGGTGCAGTTTAAGCTGTAGAGACACGAGAAATCACAGTTTGCGTTTTTTTAGTCTGAAATTTAAAATATTTACATTATTCGGACAATATTTATGAATAATTTTAAAGAAAAAGGACAAAAGTACCTTAGAATGTAATTTTGATTCATATAAGCTATTGAAAAAGCCTTTAAATGGGAGTATAGTTTCTTCAGACCGAAGTTATAAAAATTATAAATATCGGTTGATTGAGCTTATTAACTAAAGCAGGAAACAAGGGGGAGACATGGTGAAAGAAAAAAATGCTGCTGTAAATGCAAAAAATGGAAAAGTAAAGAGTGTCGGTATTAAAATAAGTATCATTATTTCGATACTGCTTGTTGTAGTATTGGGCTCAAAGACCGCTTATGATGCCGTGACAAGTTATAATACCGCTATTAAGACCAGTAAAGAACTTGAATTTGAGCAGACAAGAAAACTTGCCAAACAGCTTGAGCAGGAATTTATGGCTGTTTATTATACTGCAAAAACGGTAGATAATACTCTTGAGAGCAGAATACAGAACTCGACTCCTGCGGACAGAAACAGGCAGTTTGTTATGGAGACGATTAAAAAGGCTATTGAAAGCAATTCACATATCGGAGCGCTCGGAGCGTTTTTTGAGCCTAACGCGTTTGACGGTAAAGACGCACAGCATATAACATCTACAAATCCTACGGGAATAATGTCGGCGTACGTGGCAAGGGATGACAGCGGAAAAGTTTCTGAAAAGGAAGCCGTGAATTATCGTGACGAGCATTGGTATAAGCTTGGAATGAGTAACGGAAAAACCACATTTACCCAGCCTTATATGGACGAAGGAGAGATAGTCAGTACTTATGTTATGCCTATTGAGGATAATAACGGCAAACTCATAGGTATGGTAGCGGCTGATATCTATGTTACCGATATTTCGAATATACTTGCGCAGGATCCGGAGAACGGTTCCGATGATTTCACAGCTCTTACATCGGGAGAAGGAATTGTTGTAGCGCATTCAACAGATAGCAGTTTTGTAATGAAAGATTTGAGCGGTGACGCAAATGTAATGTCTCATATAAATATGGCACAGCAGATGCAGGAGTCGGAAGCGGAGCATACCTCACTCACTACAGGTAAAGATTCGGTATTTATATATGTACCGGTCAATACTGAAGGTACTCCTGAAAACTGGGTATTTCAGTCTGTAGTATCTAAAACTAAAATGACAAAAGAGGCGGTACATGACGCCGTTTCAAGTATAATAATCAATGTGGTTGTGATAATCGGTATCGCGTTGGTGATATTCCTGCTTTTAAGAAGAATGGTTTCACTTCCTCTTTCTGTTGTAAACAGATGTCTCAGGAAGCTTGCGGATTATAATCTCAATCTTGACGCGGAGAGAGCCGAGAACGCTAAATATGATAAGAGCGGGGATGAGATTGCGGGGATTATACTCAGTCTCAGAAAGCTTCACCAGAATCTTACAAGTATAGTTTCAAATATTACTTCTCATGCTCAGAATACGGCAGCTACGGCGGAAGAGCTTACAGCTACGGCTCAGTCTACGTCAGATGCGGCAGGTGAGGTGGCTACGGCTGTTACCAATATAGCGGAGGGAGCTACTTCGCAGGCACAGGATACACAGAACGCGGCTTCTTCTGTTGAAACGGCAAACAGACTTCTTGTTGAGATGATAGAAACTTTAGAGGAGCTTTCATCAGCTACAGATACTATAGATAAGTGCAAAAATGACGGAAATGCGACTCTTAGGGAACTTGTAAAACTTACCGATGAAAATAACAAGATTTCCGATCAGGTAAGCACGGTAATTACTGAAACAAATCGCAGTACCGAAAAGATATCAAATGCTTCCGAAATGATACAGTCAATTTCCGATCAGACAAATCTCCTTGCACTCAATGCGGCTATTGAGGCGGCAAGAGCGGGTGAGGCAGGCAGAGGCTTTGCGGTGGTTGCAGATGAAATCAGAAAGCTTGCGGAACAGTCCGCCGGATTTACAAGCGAGATAAGACAGGTTATAGATGAACTTAAGTCTAAGGCTGAATCCGCAGTGACCATGATGGACGAGTCAAATGAGATGGTTAAGAAGCAGGGCGAGAAGGTTCAGGAAACGAGAGAGAAGTTTGAGGAGATATCAAGAGCAGTCGAGAACAGTAAGGCTATTGTAACGGAGATAAATGCTTCCTCAAAGACTATTGAAGAAGAAAACAAGAATGTCATAAGAGTGGTTGAAAATCTTTCGGCAATAGCGGAAGAGAATGCGGCTACTACAGAGGAGGCGTCGGCTTCCGTAGATACTCAGGTTCAGTCAATCGGTGATATTTCGTCGGCAAGTGAGAATCTTGCGAATATCGCTACTGAACTTCAGGATGAGGTATCAAGGTTTACATTCTGATAATCAAAAAGTAAAATGCAAAAGGCGGCTCTGCATGAAGCGGAGCCGTTTTTTTGAGTAATAAACCGAAATATGCGTATTATTATTGAAGGTGTGTTTGTGAGGATGATAAAAAATTGAGCAGTAAACTTTTTTCGCCCGCTTGCCGTATGATAGGAAATATGAGCGCCCAACAAAAACAAACACTTGTTCGAAATAAAAAAGTATGATATACTCTTTTTACAGAAATTAAATTATCTGCGAAAGGAGGCATTTTTTTGGACAGAATTATTTTTCATGTAGATGTAAACTCCGCCTTTCTTTCGTGGAGCGCGGTAAAGAGACTTAAAGAAAATCCGGAGGCGGGGGATTTGAGGTTTATTCCGTCAGCAGTCGGAGGAGATGTGAAGTTAAGGCACGGGGTAATAACCGCCTGTTCTCTGCCTGCTAAAAAATATGGAGTAAAGACCGGAGAGCCTGTGATAAAGGCGCTTGAAAAATGTCCGGGACTTGTTATAATTCCGTCCGACTTTGTCTGTTACAGAGAATATTCAAATAAATTTATAGCTATTTTAAAAAAATATTCTCCGTTTGTGGAGCAGGCGTCTATAGATGAAGCTTATGTGGATATGACGGAAACTGAGGAAAAATTTAAAAAAGATACTGAGGAGGGGATACCGTTTCCTTTGTGTGCGGCAAAAAAAATAAAGGATGAAATAAAGAACGAATTGGGATTTACCGTTAATATCGGAATCTCTACAGTAAAGCTGCTTGCGAAGATGGCGAGCGATTTTGAAAAACCCGATAAGATTCATACCTTATATAAAGAAGATATAGAAGAAAAAATGTGGAGACTTGATATAAGGAAGCTTCACGGCTGCGGGAGAGCTACATCCGAAAAGCTTGGAAATATAGGGATAAAAACCATAGGAGACGCTGCAAAAACGGATAAAAAGCTGTTATGTTCCCTGCTCGGCATGAAAGCGGGTGAGTATATATATAACAGCTGCAACGGTATAGGAAGCGATACGGTAATCTATAAAAGGGAGGCCGCAAAAAGCTACTCTAACGAAACTACAATCGCGGAGGATATAACAAGCGTAAATTACGAAGAAATCCATGAGATAATAAAGACGCTTTCAGACAAGGTGTCCAAACGGCTGAAAAAGGATTCCATAACGGCATACACGGTTACGGCTACAATAAAAACCGCTGATTTTAAAAGATATTCCAAACAGACTACACTTGCAAACCCCGTTAATGACTGTAAAATAATATATGAGGTGTCGAAACGGCTTATAAATGAGCTCTGCTTCGGAAAGAGAGGAGTTTTTAAGGATGGCGGAGGTATAAGGCTTATAGGGATAGGCTGTTCGGGGCTTGATAACGGAGAGTTCAGGCAGATGGATATATTTTCATATATGAGAGAGAATGCCGAAAAAGAGAGAATCAGGCAAAATGAGCGAAGCAGGAAGGAAAAAGCGGATAAGTTAAGTGAAATGATGACGGAGGCTGAAAGAAAGTTCGGGAAGCCGTGAGCGCAGAACGGTAAGAATTTTTCCGATATATGCCGGGACATGGATGGGAAAGTTTTTAATGCAAACGAGTGGGAAGTCGGAGTTACCGTACCGCCTTTTCATGTGTTTTGCCGCGGCACAACGATTCCGTATTTTGATGATGACTTCGGACTTGAAGGAAAAAGAGCCGCAAAAGACAAAGACGGCAAGACCTATTACGTTCCGGCTGATATGAGTTATAAGGAATGGAAAGAAAAGTTTGTTGTAAAAGACCTGAAGGGAGTATTGCAGAATGGTACCTTGAAAATCAAGGAGAAAACCATGGATTTACAATTTTTGCCGAAGAAGATGTACCGAAACAAAACTCAACTTCACTAATGCGAGCCATTAAAAATCAAGCACCTGCAACAGGGGGCTTTTTTATTTGAAGAAAGGTTAAATGGAGAATTTTATAAAAGCGGTTATAGGAATCATAGGAGCGACTATCACGTCACTATTCGGAGGTTGGGATACGGCATTGAGTACTTTACTGATTTTTATGGCAATCGACTATGTGACGGGGCTTATCGTCGCAGGGGTATTTAAGAAAAGTCCTAAGACGGAAACATGGGCTTTGGAGTCAAGAGTGGGATATAAAGGGCTGTTCCACAAAGGAATGATACATACAAATTGTTTTCTGAACCGTCTTTTTTTGAGGGGATAGGACGACTGATTGATTGGGGTGGCACACTTAACGAGTACAATAATTCACAGTTCGGAGCCGAAGCGGACTATAAGGCTTTAAAATCTGATTGGGAAGCTGTAGGTGGCGATATAAGAACGGTATATGTTTATTTGAAAAATGATTGACTTTTTACGAGATAATATCTTATAATACAGACAGGCGAAAGGTTGTTAGTAGCCATAAATTCGAAAACCCCGAGAGGCGCAAACTCTTGGGGTTTTCTATTCCGTTAAGGCGGCTTAATCCTTTTTAGGCTGGTTGCCATTTTTCTTTTCCCTGTTCAGCCATTTGCTGATACAGTTGGCGACTATACCAGCTGCAACAGAGATTAAAAAGGTTGTTAGTATTTCCATAAATTCACCTCCCTCCTATGCCTAAGTGGGAGAGGCAACGAAAGAATTATAACATATACAGATACTGAATAACAGAACGTTTTACAGAAATGTAAGGCGCTTTTTGTTGTTTAAAAAAGGATTAAGCAGAATGAGAGAGTGCAAACCTTAATTTTGCACTCTCTTGTTGTAAAATGATGTTTTTCCTGTTACTATTTTGTTAATAATAGGGGCAATTTTCATCATTTTTTATAGATGTTAAAAACTGAACTTTTCAGCAAAATAGCGGGTTTTAAGGAGGTAATTTTAAAAATCGTATATGCTAAAATATATACTTGCTTCGGCTTCACCGAGAAGAGCGGAGCTTCTTAATAAAATTGTAGGCGATTTTGAGGTTATTATAAGCGATGCGGAGGAAAAGGCGAAGGAGAGTTTTAAGAGAATGTATCCGAGTGACAAGGCATGTTCTCTTTCGGCATTAAAGGCTTCCGATGTGGCTGAGAGAATAATTGAAGAATATAAAGGTAGCAGCGACAGCTTTATAATAATAGGAGCTGATACTATAGTGATGACGGAAAACGATAAAAGTCTTGAAAAGCCTGCGAATAAAGAAGAAGCTATGGAGATGATAAAGATTTTACAGGGCGATATGCATAGGGTTTGTACGGGAGTCACGGTTATTTATCTCTCTGCTAAAAACGGAGAGAGGATAGAGAAAACATTTTCAGAATGTACGCGTGTATCCGTATATCCTATGAGCGAAGAAGAAATCGAGGAATATATTTCTACTGAAGAACCGTATGACAAGGCCGGCGGATATGCGATTCAGGGCAGATTTTCGGTTTTTATTAAGGGAATTTACGGAGATTACTCAAATGTGGTCGGACTTCCGGTAGGCAGGCTTTACCATGAAATCAAGGAAATATTGAAAGGACGGGAAGATGTACGATAAACTCACTAAAAATGATATTAAAAGGCTTGAAGAAGAAATAGAGCACAGAAAATTGGTTGTTAGGAAAAAGGCGATAGAAGCGGTAAAAGAGGCGAGGTCGCATGGAGATTTATCGGAAAATTTTGAGTATTATGCCGCAAAAAAGGAAAAAAATCAAAACGAGAGCAGAATACGCTACCTTGAAAAGATGATAAGAACAGCGAATGTAGTGGAAGATGTGTCCGGCGAGGATGAAGTGGGACTTGACAATACTGTTCAGGTATATTTTCCGGATGACGATATAACGGAAACATATAAACTGGTTACTGCGGTAAGAGGAGATTCGCTAAGCAATCTTATTACTATTGCTTCGCCTCTCGGAAAAGCGCTTTTAAAGCATAAAACAGGCGATACGGTTACCGTAAGAGTAAATGAGAATTATAGCTATGAAGTAATTGTAAAAAGCATAGAGAAAACATCTGACGAGGGTAAAGAGAAGATAAGAAGGTTTTAAGCGGGGGAGAATTATGGCAGGTTCGGACAGGGCGGTTTTGACACTTTTATTCGATATTTTAACCGGAAAAACGGGAAGTATAAGCAAAACGGATTTTATACCCGAAAAGCCCCTTTTTAACAGAGAAAGTCCCGTTTTACAGCCGTTTGAAAGAGCGACACCGGAAAGTGTCGGCATATCTTCAAGAGATTTGATGAGCCTTACGGTAAGACTTTTTAACTGCAAAAACGTGGATATGCATCATCTTATGGTATTACGGCATGGAAAGGTAATCTGCGAAACATCGTTTTTTCCTTATATAAAGGGTGACAGACATATAACTTATTCAGTCTGCAAGAGCTTTACGGGCATGGCTATAGGTCTGCTTTATGATGAAGGGAAGCTTAATCTGAATGACAAAGTGAATGATATTTTCGGGAGCGGTACGGGAATTTGGAATACGGTAAAATTAAGAGAGCTTACAATAGAGCATCTTCTTACAATGACCTCAGGAGTCGGCTTTAACGAGGCGGGAGCTTTATCGGGAAATGAGTGGAAGAAAGCTTTTTTTGCTTCGCCGTTAAAAACCAAGCCCGGAACCGTATTTTCTTATAACAGTATGAACTCCTATATTCTGTCCGCGGTTGTGACTGAACTTACGGGTCTTACCATGGCGGATTTTTTAAAAAAAAGACTTTTTAATAAGATGGGTATAGAAAACGCTTTTTGGGAAAAGAGCCCGGAAGGGATAACCAAAGGCGGTTGGGGAATGTTCATAACGCCTGAGGATATGGCGAAGCTTGGAACTCTTTATTTAAATAAAGGAAAATGGAACGGAGAGCAGCTTATTTCTGAAGATTTTGTAAAGAAAGCGACTTCAAAACAGGTTGAAAACGGAGGAGAAGGATACGGTTATCAGCTTTGGATAGGAAAGAGAGAGGACAGCTTTATTTTTGACGGTATGATGGGGCAGAATGTGAGGGTTTATCCGGATCTTGATATGGTTATAGTAAATAATGCCGGAGATACGGATTTGTTTACAAGCGGCGAGATGGATAAGGTGATAGATGATTTTGTTGATAAACTTGTTGTATCGGATGAACCCTTGCTTGAGGATTACATGGCTGAAACCGCTCTTAAAAATTTATCGGAAGCTATGGAAAGAGGAGAGTACGGAAGAAAAATAAGCTATTACGGCGGTTGGAGAAGGAAAAACAGTCCGATTTTGTCAAAGAAAAATTTTGCCGGTAAAGAGAAGGAGTTTTTAAAGAGTATAAACGGAGCTTCTTTTGAACCCGCGGATAAGAGCCATGGAGTTTTTCCTCTGTTGCTGCAGATGTTTCATAACAATTTTACGGACGGTATAAAGGAAGTGAAATTTGTTTGCGAGGACGGAAAGTATTATGTGCTTTTTTATGAGGGAGAAGCGGTTCACAGAATACGGATTTGTAATAAAGAGCCTTATTATAGAGTGCTCGATATAAAGGGAGAGCCTTATTCCATAGGCAGTGTGAGCGAATATTCCGAGGATGAGGACGGTTCTCCGGTGATAAAGCTTTCGGTTTCATTTCTTGAAGAGGTGGCAAAGAGAGAGATAAGATTTTATTTTAAGGAAAATGGTAAGATGATAATGAAGCTTGACGAGCTTCCGGGCAGGGAGATAATGAGAGAAGGAGTCGAGGTGGCTGTCGGACAGGCTTTAGAAGCAAATTTTATTGTAAAGAGGACGCTCGGAAATGTTGCGGAGCCGTTTATTAAAGGGGCGGTGATGGCTAAGATAAGGCCTGTAATAGAATGTGAGAGGATGAAACAGGATTTTCACAAAACTTGTAAACACGGGAGTTAAATAGTATTATAGTGGTACAGGACAAAAGGCATAATAATCGGAGGCGGAAATGAAAGGGATAAAGAGAAGGGGTTTTGTATTATTTACCGCGGCTGTTATTGCGGGGGCACTTATAACGGGTTGTAACAGAAAGACGGAGGAAAAAGGCTCGGAAGCTTCATTGGAAAGCGTGCGAAGCAGCGCTTCATCGGGAGCGATAAGTGTAGAGATACCTCCTATGAGTACCGAAGGCAAGATATATGGAATAATTATAGATGCTTCTGAGGAAACGGTTACTTTACAGACGGATAAAGGGCAAACTTTAAAATTTGAAGTGTCTGACGATACGGACATTAAAGGACTGAAAGACGGTATAGCTACAGGGGCGGCGGTAAGGCTTGAGTATGACGGCGAAATAAACGGAAAAAATACTAAAAAGGTTAAAGTAAACGGTTTGTATGAGTCGGAAAAACTGCCTAAGCTGTCAAAGGATGCGCTTGCGATGGCGGGAGAAATTATACTTTGTCTTGAAAAAGGAGATATGAGCTCGCTTGCCCGTCTTTGTAAATATCCTTTGATTTTTGAAAGAAAAGGCGCAAAGGATGAGGGAAGAAAAATAGGAAACGTACAGTCTTTTATATCGCTTAACAAATCGGACGTATTTACAAAAAGGCTCATAAAATCAGTAACGGAAACGGATTTGTTCCTTACGGGCGCGTATAATGACGGCTTCATATTGGGCATATCGGAAAGCAATATAGTTGCGCAGAATACGACGGACGGTTGGAAAATAACAGGTTTTCATTATAAATAGTGAGGGGATTATGACGGAATTTATAATGAAGGAGCTTGATAACGGAAAAATAAAATCCGTTTATAAAAGATTTATAAAGCCGGTTTTTAAAGAGAAAAAAAATGGAGATGATTTCCTTTTGCCGGAGGACTGTATAGAGGGGCTTATCGCAAAAGACAGATATTGCGGCTTCGGGGTTTATGAGGGTAAAAAGCTTATATGCTTCGGGCTTTTCATCGGAAATATCAAAAGAAGGGTTCTTTTGCTTGATTATTTCCTCGTGTTAAAAAAATACAAAGGTTTTAACTATCCGGATATCTTTTTTGAGATGCTTAAAGAGATTTTGAAATCGGAAAGTGCAGATGTCTCCTTTCCCTTTGGTGTATTTATAGAACTTGAAGGAGTGAAGGGATTAAGTGATGAAGAAGTTTTAAAACGGGAAGAAAAGCTTTCGTTTTTTAGGCGTGCGGGAGCTTATATTACAGATATTTTGCCTGCGGTAAGAGATAAAGAATATAATGTTCTGTTTTTGCCTGTAAATGCAAGGCTTAGCAGAGCTGAGCTTAAAACGGAGCTTTTAAAAATTTACGGTGAGGTGCTTCCTTCTTTCAGAGATAAAAAGAAGTATATAACACGACTTACCGAAGAGATAGACGGGTTGAGGTAGATAGTATGAAGATTTCCACTAAGGGACGATATGCGCTGAGGCTTATGGTAGATTTAGCGGATAATAGCGATTCGGGCTTTGTGGCATTAAAGGATGTTGCGGCAAGACAGCGAATTTCAAAAAAATATCTTGAGCAGATAGTTCCTGTTTTAAACAGCGCGGGATTTTTAATAACAAACAGGGGGAATAAAGGCGGATATATGCTCGCAAAACCTCCGAGCGAGTATACGGTATGGGATATTTTGAAGGTTACGGAGGGAAATATCGCCCCGGTAAGCTGTCTTGAAACGGAAATGAATATATGCGAAAGAAGTGCCGCATGCGCGACTCTTTTTGTATGGGAAGGCTTATCTAAGGTAGTGGACGAGTATCTTAGCAGTATAACTGTGCAGGATATTGTGGACAGGGAAAGATATGTGATGGGAGATTATGTGATCTGAGGAGGATAAATGGCAAAGAAGATAAGCAGAAACGGCAAGCTTACGACGGCAATTGTTATAACCTTTGTAATATTGTTAATAAGCCTGATTTTCAGAAAAGGCTCGGGGGTTCCGATGGCGGGAGAACTTGTTTCGTTGCCGAACTCATTATATACCTATGTAATTTTACCGCTGTTATATTATCTGGGCGGTTTTGTTTTTATGCTTGTATTTTTTAAAAATTCCTCTTACAGCGTACCGTCCGTTATAAGAACTCTGTTAACGGTGTTTACCTGTATAGTGTTAATATTTATAATATTTTTCATATTTATGTATTTGCAGGAATATACGATAATCGGAGGTATAGTAAGAATTTCCGTTTCAAAATGGGTAATGGAAAAGATGTATGCGCTTATGAGCTTTAAAACTCTTATTTTCACGGGAGGAATATTTTTATACAATGTTTTTTCTTAAAAACGGAATTACAATACCGGAAACGGGTTTCGGTACATGGCAAATCGAGTACGGCGATATATGTGTAAAAGCTGTAAAAGAGGCTTTGAAGGCGGGATACAGGCTTATAGACACTGCGAGAGCGTATGGAAATGAAAAAAGTGTGGGCATAGCTGTAAAAGAGGCTTTGGCTGAAGGTATAATAAAAGACAGGTCGGAAGTTTTTGTCACAAGTAAACTTTGGAATACGGACAGAAGTTATAATAAGGTATTTAAAGCTTTTGAAAAAACAATGCGTAATTTGGAGCTTGATTATATAGATCTTTACCTTATACATTGGCCGGCAAACAGGAAGCGGTATAAAGACCCTGAAAGAGTGAATGCAGAGGTTTGGAGAGCGTTTGAGGAGCTTTATGAGGCAGGTAAAATAAGAGCTATAGGAGTGAGCAATTTTTATCCGAGGCATCTTGAGGCTTTAAAAAAGACGGCAAAAATAATGCCGATGGTAAATCAGGTTGAGCTTCATATAGGGTATATGGACAGAGACGCTATAGCATATAACGAGAAAGAAAATATATTGACGGAAGCTTACAGTCCACTTGGAACGGGTGAACTTCTTAAAAATAAATCTTTAAAAGAAATTTCGAAAAAATACGGAGTATCGGTTTCAACACTTTGTATTTCTTATCTTAAAGATGAGGGAATTATTCCTATTATAAAAACGTTAAATCCGTACAGGATGAGGGAAAATTTTGAAGCGGAAGCTATAAATTTCAAGTTTGAGGATAAATCTTTTCTTGACAACCTGCCGTTCATAGGCGGACATGCCCATAATCCTGATGAGGTGGAGTTTTAAAACGGTCTGTCCGAGCCTATAAGCAGGCAGTTTTGCCTTTCCGTAGCGGGCACGTCGGTACGGCAGCGCCTGAATTCGGTATAGGTAAAATACTTTTTTAACAGGGAAAATTCCTCGGCACCTCTTTTTGAATGAGGACCCGAAAGGGAGGTTATCATATTTATAACATATATTCCTTCGGGATTGAGTCTGCCTTTTATTCTTTTAACCGATTCATCGGTAAGAAGAGTTTCGTCTAAATTTTCGGCAACATAAGCATCATTAAAAATAATATCGTATTTTTTGGTGCTTTGTTTCAGATAATCATTTCCGTCCATTATAAAAATTTTAAGACGTTCATTTCTGTAAAGGTCAAACTCATCATAAAGCTCGTCAAGATAGAAGTATTTAAAAGCGATTTCAAGCATAACGGGGTCTATTTCCACTACATCAAGAGTTTTTTTCGGGAAATGACTTATAAAATATTTAGGATAAGAAAATCCCGCCCCGCCTATAAGCAGAGCGGAATTCAGATCTGGATTGGCTGTAAATATTTCATTAAAACCTAAAGCGTATCTGAATACAAGGTCATTTCTATGCGCCTTGTCGTTATAAGAAGCGGACTCTCTCGCGCCGCCGACAAGAAGCAGACGGACAGACTCCCCGTCCTCCGTCGCGTCTCTTATTTCAAGGTCGCTGCCTCCGTAGCAGGAAGTCTCATAGATAACTTTTCCCGAATCAAATAAATGTCTGAAAGTATTCATTCCATATTCCTTTCAGGCATCGTAAGAGCTGTTCCCGCTGTAATCATAAGGCGCGTTTTCCTTCAATACTGCGTAAAGCTCGGCGTTGGTAGCGCATTTATAAGGGAAAACGTATAAAACGCCGGCTATTCCGAAGGTGATGCCGGTAAGCATATCCCACAGAATAAATGATAAATCGAGAACAAACGCGTCAAATCGGTTGCCGCGCATCATTTCCGAAGAAAGTTTCATTGCGTCGAACGGTTCTATACGGGGATTTTCAGCAAGTATATAGGGTACCAGACGATATGAATACATCTTCATTATTCCGGGTATTATCAGTAAAAGGGTGTATAAGAAAATCATAACCGAGGTAAGAAACTGAGTTTTAACAACATTCATATAGCCGTTTTTAAAAGCGAAACCGAACTCGTTAAGGTTCGACGGAGCGATTCTGTTTTTGATAAAAAATCTGTATCCTCCCACCGCAAGCGGAGCAAGCAGAAAAATATTGATAACGATTCCTATTACAACGGCGATTATCGCAATACCGGCGATAAGTGTAAGCAAAGCGTACAGGTCATCGGAAATGCCGCCTGTAGCGATAGCGTTTCCGACGGAAGATGTTCCTCTGCTCGAAGATGATCTTGAAAATAATTCTCCGGTGGAAAAAGCAAGAATGAGTCCCGCTATTACCGAAATCACATAGTTTCTTTTAAAGGCGAATTTCGCCCGTTCCTTAAGATCCGCTCTTGCCCACATAAAAAGCCTCCTTTTGGTTTTTAATAAAGTTTTGGAACTTAACTGATATTTTACTATAATATCAGGATTTTACAAGGAACTTCAGTCTAAGTTTACTTAACTTTTTTATGAATTTGACTTATAATCAAAAAGTAATTGTTTTATACGGTTTGATATACGGGAGATGATATGTCACATTACGTATATATTTTAAAATGCGCGGACGGCACTTATTATACGGGATATACTACTGATGTGGAAAAGCGCGTAAAAGCCCACAACGAAGGGAGAGGCGCTAAGTACACAAGGAGCAGAATACCGTGCGAAACGGTTTATACGGAGGTCTTTGAGGATAAAAGAGAGGCTATGAGAAGAGAATGGGAGATAAAAAACAGGCTTACGAGAAAGGAAAAAGAAAAGCTTATAAACACCTTCTCAAAAGTCTTATAAGCTTTCTTAAAACTTTTTTAAATGTTTACGCTATTTTATCTTAAAACCTTTTTTTGTATACTGTACACAGGTAATTACCAATGGAAAACGGAGTTTGATATGTATAAGATTTTAATTTGTGACGATGAGAAAGATATTGTTTCGGCAACCAAAATTTATCTTGAAACCGAAGGATACCGGGTATTTACGGCTTATAACGGAAAGGAAGCTTTGGAAGTTATAGCAAAAAACGATATCAATCTTGCCGTCATGGATATTATGATGCCTGTTTTGGACGGAATATCCGCAGTAAGAAAGCTAAGAGAAACGAGCGTGATTCCCGTTATAATGCTTACGGCAAAGGGAGAGGACGCGGATAAGGTTTTAGGGCTCGGAATAGGGGCGGACGATTATGTCACAAAGCCGTTTAATCCGATTGAACTTATGGCAAGGGTGAAATCCCAGTTAAGACGCTATATGGTTTTTAGCGGGGCAAAGCCTGAAGAAAGCGAGGAAATGCTTGTATCGGGAGGATTATGTCTTAACAAGGCTGCAAGAGAGCTTACGGTGGACGGTAATAAAACTGAGCTTACACCTAAGGAATTTGACATACTTAAGACTTTCCTTTTAAACAAGGGCAGAGTGCTTTCGCCGGATATAATTTATAAAAAAGTATGGGGCGGCGAGCCTTACGGAGCGGAAAGCACGGTTGCGGTACATATAAGGCATTTAAGAGAAAAAATAGAGATAAACCCGTCCGAGCCGCGCTATATTAAGGTGGTATGGGGACAGGGCTATAAAATGGATAAGGATAAGGAAGATGGAAATGGTTAAGACCGATAAAAAAATATACTCTCTGCCCGCCAAGGTGGGAGCGGTTATGCTTTCAGTTTTATTTTTTATTGTAGTTATAGGCTGCCTTATAGTTTTTTCGTACCTGTATTCTGAGGGTATTTATAGCTTGAATGACGCGGAGATGAGCAATTATCTAATCGATGAAATGAGGCGTCACGGTAACGGGGATTATTTCAGGATGATTTCGGCGGCGGTAGAGGCAAGGTATCTTGTAATAGTATTCGGATTTATAGCCGGTATTTTATTTCTGCTGTTTTTGATACTTGTTTTGCACATGGCGGGACGCAGGAGAGATGAAGAAGGAATACATAAAACTATAGTAAGCGAGCTGCCGCTTGAGATAACCACCGGCTTATATATGTTAGTGACGATAATGTTTTATGGCGGTGTCGGCATGGCACCTTTGTCAAAAACATTCGGCGTAGTTGCGATTATGGTATTTTTCGGCGCGTGGTGTTTTTTCACCATTCTTTATCTTGCGAATACCGTAATAGGGATAAAGAGCGAAACTTTATTTAAAAATATGCTTACGATAAGAACTTTGAAATTTTTGTTCGCGGCTGTTAAAGGAGCGCTTAATAATATTTCGGCTGTCGGTCGCGCCGCTGTATTTTTTCTTGCGACGGTATTTGTTGAAGTTTTGATTTTGCAGTTTACTTATGGGAGCGGTGCGGGCGTAACAGTTTTACTCCATCTGTTTTTAATAGTACTTTTCGCCTATGTGTCGGTGTCGGTAAAAAAACTTGAGGAAGCCGGAAAAAAGATAGCTTCGGGAGATGTATCCTATAAGGTCGATGTCACTTATATGGCGGGTGATTTAAAAATTATAGGAAATCAGTTAAATGAAATCGGAGCGGGGTTAAGCAATGCCTTGGAAGAAAAAATGAAAAGCGAGAGGCTTAAAACCGAGCTTATAACGAATGTTTCACACGATATTAAAACACCGCTTACTTCTATAATAAATTATACGGATTTATTGAGAAAGGAAAACATCGAAACAGAGCCTGTAAAGGGTTATATAGAGGTACTTGACAGGCAGTCGGAAAGACTTAAAAAGCTCATAAACGATTTACTTGAGGCTTCAAAGGCGGCAAGCGGAGTGACAGAAACGAAAATAATGGAATTTGACGCCGAGGTCCTGTTAAATCAGGCAATCGGAGAGTACCAAGATAAGCTTGAGAGCGCCAATCTCAGTACGGTTGTAACGATGCCTGAGGGACCGGTAATGATAAAAGCGGACGGCAGACATCTTTGGAGGGTGTTTGACAATATTTTGGGAAACACGGTCAAGTATGCGGAGCCCGGTACAAGAGTGTATATGGATTTAATTAAAAACGGTTCCGATGTTAAGATAATATTTAAAAATATTTCAGCCGGTCAGTTAAACATAACGGGTGAAGAACTGATGGAGCGATTTGTGAGAGGCGACAGTTCAAGAAATACCGAGGGAAGCGGGCTGGGACTTTCCATAGCAAGAAGCCTTATGGAGCTTATGAACGGCACCCTGAAGATAAATATAGACGGAGACCTGTTTAAAGCGGAACTCGGCTTTAAAGGAGGAGGGACTTTATAAGTGAAAAAATATGACCGGCACGGTTTATAAAAGACCGTGCCGGTCCGTTCGTTCGGAGATAAGTCGGAAGATATGCAACTGCCCGTATTAAAGCACGTTTTCGTACAGCGGACAATTAAAAGCGGATTAGCAAAAAAAGACTTCATGAATAATTTGGTGAAAGTTAAAAAAGTAGTTACAAATTCTTTAAAATATTATATAATAATCCTAAAATGTTAACCGTGTGTCCGCGTGAGAAATTTTGGCGTAAAAGCAGTATAAAAGCTTGCCAAAAACGAGGGAAGAAATGAGAGATTTTTTTAACAGGGATTGGAAGAGACTGTTTTCCAATAACCGTCGTGAAATAGAGCAGGAAAACGCAAAGCTTGCAAAACTTATTTCCATAGTTATGACTTTGGTCATGCTTATGGTTTTTTCGGTTTTTGTGTTTTTTAATGAGTTGTCACTTTTAATCGTATACTTTGTTACGGCAATTCTTATGAGTGTTACGGGAGCATTCGCGAGTTATGTATGCGAGCATGACAATCTCCGCAAATATGCGCTTGCCGTCATATATTTTAATACCTTTCTCATGTATATGTTTTCAATGTACATAATACTTATAATATATGATTGGACAAACTATTTCCTGTATATTTCGCTTCTGGCGCTGCTGCCGTTAATAATAATAGATACTCCTTACAGAAAAGCGATTCAGCAGATAGCGGCAACCGCAATTGTAATATTGCTTCTCTTAACGGATGAAAGATTTTTGGGAAGCAACATGCTTGAGGTGATTATGCTTTTTGTCGCTGTTGCGGCAACTGCATATTTTTTCGGCATTCATATAAGCAGGCAGAGGGTTATAGCGTTTGACAGGGCAAGAAGGCTTTTTCTTGTGAACAGGCTTGATGTGGGATTGTATATATTAAGCAGAAGGAGCTTTTTTGAGGATGTAGGAAGACTCAGTAAAACGGGCGAAGTAACGGGTGTTCTTATGTGCGATATAAATAAATTTAAGAGTGTAAACGACAAGTACGGACATGATGTCGGAGACGAGCTGCTTGAGATAGTGGCGTTTTTCTTAAAGGAATTTGCCGATACTTACGGAATAACCTGGTACAGATACGGAGGAGACGAATTTGTAGGCATACATACGAAGGACAGTAAGATACCTATAAATGAGGCTCCGGACAGACTTTATGAGATGATGAGAAATAAAGAGATTCCGACGCCGCTTGGAAGAATAAGGATTGAACTCAGTATAGGCTATGCGGAAATGTCTGAGAGCAATGATTACGAGGAATGTCTTAAGAGAGCGGATTTGGTCATGTATGAAAAGAAGAAGTCAATGGGCAGAAGGGCCGGAGACAGAAGGGCCGGAGACAGAACTGTATGCGCGGTTGACATGAGATAAAATGAAAAAATAACAAAAGGAGATAATATGGCAACGGCAGTTAAAGACAAAAAGAATGTTAAAAAAGAAGTAAAAGGTATAAGACGGAATGCATGGGAAAAATATACCGAAAAGGAGTTTAAAGCGGTATTTGATTTTAATGAAGGCTATAAGAAGTTTATTTCGGACTGCAAGACGGAAAGAGAATGTAATGACGAGGCTGTAAGACAGGCTGAAAAGGCGGGTTTCAAGAATCTTAAGGAGCTTATAAGGACAGGAAAGAAGCTTAAAGCGGGAGATAAAGTATATATCTCGAATATGGGAAAAGCCTTGGCGCTGTTTATAGTAGGAAAAAAACTCGTTTCGGACGGGCTTAATATTCTTTGCGCTCACATAGACTCTCCGAGACTTGACGCCAAGCAGGTTCCGCTTTATGAGGATACGGAGCTTGCCATGCTTGATACGCATTATTACGGAGGAATTAAAAAATATCAGTGGGTAACGCTTCCGCTTGCGATTCACGGGGTTGTGGTGAAGGAGGACGGCTCGGTAATCAATGTTTGTATAGGAGAGGATGAGAATGATCCGGTCGTAGGTATTACAGACCTTTTAATCCACCTTTCGGCGGATCAGCTTAAAAAGAGCGGGGCTACGGTGGTAGAAGGTGAGGCGCTTAACGTTATGCTCGGCAGTATTCCTCTTAAAGGCGAGGAAAAAGAAGCGGTAAAGGCAAATATGCTTAAAATACTTAAAGATAAATACGATATATGTGAGGAGGATTTTATATCCGCCGACCTTGAAATTGTGCCTGCCGGAAAGGCGAGGGATTACGGTCTTGACAGAAGTATGGTAATGGGTTACGGACAGGATGACAGAGTATGTGCTTATACGTCGTTAATGGCTGTTCTTGAGGCGTCCGCTTATGAAAGAACCTCGGCTTGTCTGCTCGTTGACAAGGAGGAAATAGGAAGTGTCGGAGCTACAGGTATGCATTCAAGATTTTTTGAAAATGCGGTAGCGGAGCTTATGAATTTGACGGGAGAATACAGCGAGCTTGCTTTAAGACGGGCTTTGACAGGCTCTAAAATGCTTTCGTCCGATGTAAGCGCGGCTTTCGACCCTAATTACCCTGAGGTGAACGAGAAGAAAAATTCCGCTTACTTCGGCAAGGGAGTCGTATTCAACAAATATACCGGCTCAAGAGGAAAGAGTGGCAGCAATGAAGCGACCGCCGAGTATATGGGCGCTATAAGAAAAATCATGAAGGACAACGATATAGCCTTTCAGACATCGGAGCTCGGCAAGGTGGATCAGGGCGGAGGAGGAACCATCGCCTATATCGCGGGAAACTACGGCATGGAGGTTATCGACAGCGGAGTTGCCGTGATGAATATGCATGCTCCGTGGGAGATAAGCTGTAAAGCCGATGTGTACGAGGCTTACAGGTGCTATAAGGCTTTTTTGAAAGATGCTTGAGAAATAAAAGTGAACGATACCCTTTTACTTAAACAGGTAAAAGGGTATTTTTTTGAATGATAAACCCGAATATGTACGCTATGCTTGAGTAAGCGTATATATGAGGTTAACGACATGTATAATATAAGCTTCTTTTTCCATGATTGATACTCAAGTTTTTTCATGAAATACCGAAATATATTTTAGTGAATTATTCATAAGATGTTTGGTAATATTATCCGGCGGTTATAATCTGAAAAGGCTTTATATTACTATATCGCGCGAATTGAAAGGTCCGTGACCTATGAGCGCGGTGTGAATAATTCGGATGTATTGTGAAACTCATACCTGTGAAAGGATGAAATTATGCAGATAAACAAACTTGCGGAAAATGATGAAATAAGAAGCGGTATCATATCGGAAACATTAAAGAATGACGTAAAGCCTGAGATAAAAACGGAAATTAAAACCGGAAGCATAGGCGAATCCGGTAATAAAAATATAAGGACAAGATTTGAAGCAAAGGGAGATATTGCCACCAAAGTAAAGGACGGCACAAGGGAGCTTTCAGCTTTTAAGGATAAAGTAAAAAGCTATAAGGATATGTTTGAGTCAAATAAGGAAGCTATGTCGGCTCAGGTACTATCCGAGCTTAATAAAGAGGGGATAAATTCTGAAAAGACGGATGCGGATATAGTAAAAAAGAGTATAGAGAATATTCTTGAAAAGCGTGAGATAAGAAAAGAGCAGCTTGCTTCCCAAATAGAAAAAAAGGTTGAAAACAGGGAAAAAACGGAAAAAAGCGGGGCATACAGAGATGGAGCGGACGCGTCTTTGGCGGAGAGACTTGAAGCTTCGGGACTTGCAGTTACAAAAGAAAATATCGAAAAGCTGTCGAGCGCCATAAAGACAGCTGACGAAACTATAAAAAGCATAGATGACGGCATAATAAAGCGGATAATAGAAGGCGGATTTAAAGAAACCGTACATGATATATATAAAGCGGAGCATTCGACGGCAAAGGATGAGGAAATTGAATCGGACGAAGCTTTATGGGAGAGTGTAAAGGAACAGGCGAAGGAGAGACTTGTTTCAGAAGGCGTAAAAGATACGAAAGAAAGTGAAATTGCCGCTAAATGGCTGTTTAACAGAGGGCTGCCCGTAACTCCGGAAAACACCGCCAAGTATTTAAGTCTTAAGGAGCTGAAAACCGAAGCGGGCAAAGAGAACGCGAAAACGGAAATGATAAAGGCTATGGCTAAGGGAAAGGAGCCGCTTTCAGCCGAAATAGGTACGGCTAATATTAAAACGGCAGGATATGCCGTAGCATATTTTAAGTTTACAGCTGAAAGAAAAATAAATGTAAACGATGTAAGCACAAGAAGAAATCTTGAAGAGATAAGGCTTAAGCTTACAGAAGAAGCAGCCGTGAAAATGTTAAGAAAAGGCATTAAAATAGATGTTTCCGACCTTAAAGGACTTGTAGAAAATCTTAAAAAAGAAGAAAACGAGTATTATGAAAATCTGCTTGAGAAAGCGGAAAAAGAGTCTGTAACAGCAGAAAGTAAAGGTACTGTAAAAGAAGAAAGAGCAACACAAATAGAACTTTTAAGAAATACGATTTCAATCCGTACATTTGCGATAGAGCAGAAAACCGACAGCGAATATAAATATCTTGCGGTTTCATACGCATATAAAGAAGAAAATAGGATCAGCCTTTCCGAATATCATAAGGCGGGACTTGCTTATGAAAAGGGAGCGACCGAAATAAGAACGGATCTTGGCGACAGTATTAAAAAGGCTTTCGGAAATATAGATGAAGTATTGAAAAGTAACGGACTGGATATAACCGAAGAAAATAAAAAAGCCGTAAGAATGCTTGCTTATAACAGGACGGAGATTACCGGTGAGAACGTGGTAAAAATGAAAACCGCTTCTCTTTTAACCGAGGAGGTTTTAAACGAGCTTAAGCCCGCTACGGTAGCAAGGCTTATAAAAGACGGTAAAAATCCGCTTGATATGGATATGAAAGACTTGCTTAATGCGGCAAAGGAAATAAATATCGAGGAAAAAACGGCGGAGGAGAGATACAGCGCCTATCTATATAAAGCGGAGACAATGGGCGAGATTACCGAAACCGAAAGAGAGGCTTATATCGGAATTTACAGGTTGCTAAATCAAATCGAAAAGAGCGACGGCGCTTCCGAGGGCGGGGTGAGCCTTTCTGAAAGGAGCATGACGTTAAGAAATCTTTTAAATTCGGCAAGAACATTAAAATTAAACGGTTTTGATAAAAAGATTGATGATACTTTTGGAGAAATTGAGAGTCTTTACGGTGGAAACGGAATCGACACCCGGATAGAGGCGGCTTACGGGAAACTGCTTGAAGGAAAGCTCATGAGAAGGCTCTCGGACGAGGATGAGGCTTATTTCAAGAAAAAGGAGGCGGAATTAAAAACAAAGCTTGATATAAACGAGGACGATATAGAAAATCTGCTTGATGCAGGAGCGAAGATAAATATTGAAAACCTTATGGCGCAAAATGAGATAGGTAAGGGCAGGAGAAATCTTTTAGGGCTTATATCTTTTATGACGGATAAAGAAAAGGAGGATATGAACAATCTTTCGGAGAGGCTGTTAAGTCATTTTGACAGTGAGGATGCGGTTTTGAAGAATGAGAAAAAGCTTGCCGAAGCTCTTAATGAAAAGTCGGAGAAGCTTATAAACAGCGCGGATATTACTGCAACAAGGCTTACGGAGCTTATTCATATTAAGCGTACCGTTTCATTGTCATCATTCAGAACGGAAAGTGAAAGCTATGATATTCCTTTTGTATATGACGGGGATAAGCTTGCGGATCTTTCGGTTACTGTAAGAAAGAGCACGTCCGAAAATGAAAAAGGTAAATTCAGACTTTCATTAACACTTGAGGAAGGAAGCATAAATGCGGAATTCAGGCTTACGGGCGACAGAATAAGCGGATTTTTCAAGGCGGATTACAGAGAAGCGGCGGACAGGCTTAAGACGGCGGATAAAGAACTTAAAACAATTTTTGAAAACGAAAATATAAAAATCGGAGAAATTTCTTATCATTTAGGAGCAAACGGTTTACAAATTAAAAATTTTGACGATATATATAAAGACGGGGTGAAAACTTCGGAGGTTTATAAATGCGTAAAAGCGGTTGCCGCTCATGTTCTTAAAGTAATGAGCGTGCGAACAATATAAAAACAGGAGAAGAAAATGCAGGTTAATAACAACATTTCGGCACTCAGAGCAAGCACAAACCTTACAAGAGCGGAAAGAGGATTATCTAAAAGCACGGAAAGACTTTCTTCCGGGTATAAGATAAACCATGCGTATGATGATGCGGCGGGATTTTCCATTTCAAAAAGAATGAGAACCCAGATAAGGGCTTTGGAGCGTTCCTCACAGAATGCGGCTGACGGAATTTCGGTTATTCAGTCCGCGGAGGGAGCGTTAAACGAAGTAAGCGCCATGCTTATAAGAATGAAGGAGCTTTCAGTGCAGGCTGCAAGCGATACCAATTCCGGAGAGGACAGGGATGCCATGCAAAAAGAAATCGAGCAGCTGTCCGCGGAAATAAACAGAATTTCTGAAGAAAATGATTTTAATACCCAGACTCTTTTAAACGGAGATGTGGGGAGAAAGACTATTACCGATAACAGAGGAGTGTCGGTAGTAAGAACTACCGACAATGTGCCTTCCGGAGATTATAGATTGAAGGTTAAAGGAGATCCGAGACAGGCGGTTCTTACGGGCAATCAGGGCGACAGTTCTTATTTTGATTCCGACGGTAAGATAACCGTATCAGGCAAAATTACTATAAACGGTGAGGTAATAAATATTAAAAAAGGCGATACAATGGAAACCGTTTATAATAAATTAAGAGTAGGCGCGGAAAGAGCAGGAGTAAAGCTTGCGGCATTGGGCGGCGGACCGGACGATGACGGCGATCCTTCTCTTGCGGGTTATACCGCCGATGAGTTCAGTGAAGGCTGTCAGCTTTTATTTGTAACAAAGGAATACGGTAAAAAAGCCGAAATAGATATTAAGTGCGAAGGAGATGAGCTTGCTGACGCATTGGGCATTTCTACAACAGGGGTAAAAACGAACGGAACGGATGCCAAGGTTGAGCTCGGCGAAGGCTTCGACAAGACGGCAACGGTTTCGGTAAACGGCGACAAGGCTGTAATAAAAGATAAGAACGGCTTTGAAACAGAGGTTAAAATAGCAAGAAATACTTCAGGCTCAACATTTACGGACGCAAGCATGGACGGAAGCAGTACGGCTTCGGCCACTGACGGGGATGAAATAGATGTTAAGCTTTCGGTGCTTGACGCAGGTTATATGACCCTTCAGGTAGGCGCGAATACCGGGGATAATATAGGCGTAAGCATAGATAAAATAAATACGGAAACATTAGGAATAGACAAAATAAATGTAAGAACGCATAAAGAGGCGGAAAAGGCAATAGAGCTTGTTGACATAGCTATAAGCAGGGTTTCGGAAGAAAGGGCGAAGCTTGGAGCCTTCCAGAACAGACTTGAGCATACAATAAGGAGCGTGGACGAAACCACGGAAAATATGACTGCGGCATTTTCAAGAATAGTGGATACGGATATGGCTAAGGAGATGACAGAGTATACACAGAAGCAGGTACTTGAAAAGGCGGGTGTGAGCGTGCTTTCACAGGCGAATGAAAGACCGCAGAACGTGTTGGCTCTGTTGCAGGGTTAATAGGAGGCGCATTTGAATTCGGAATCCGTAAAAAATTATACAAGGAGAATAACTTCCGCAAATAAAAGCGAGATTATTGTAATTATTTATGATATAATAGAAGAAAATCTTGCTTTGGCGAAAGAAGCTTCGGATAAGGGCAATAAAGAGGAGTTTAAGGCGGCAATAAAAAAGGGGCTTGCCTTTGTAAAGGAACTTGTTACCTCGCTTGATATGAGTTATGAGGTAAGTGAAAATCTTCTAAACCTGTATATATATGTGATGAGATGTCTTAATTTCGCCCTCGCAAGCAGTAAAAAAGAAGAAATTGAGGCTGCCGAAACGGTCATCACAAAGCTTGGAGAAGCCTTTAAAGAGGTCGCTAAGACTGATGACTCCAAGCCTGTAATGGCTAACACGCAGAGACTGTATGCGGGGCTTACATACGGAAAGGGTTTAAACCTTGATGAAACCGCCGTGAGTGAAAATTCCGCGAACAGAGGCTATAGGGTGTAAGGCGGTCTGCGGGAGCGGAAAAATGAAAAAAAATTATTTCAGGTATATGATACTGCTGCCGATTTTTTTGGCAGCGGTATTTTTATTAAGAGAAACCCATAATCAGGTATTCGCGACGGAAAAGAGTAAAGCGGAGATAAGCTCGTATTCGGTGAGAAACGCGGTTTTATCGGTTACGCCGAACGCTTTTTTAGCAGAATGGAAGACAAAGGGATTTTCAAAGAAAAAGCCTATATACGTTAAGGTTTATATGTTGAAAAACAGCTCCGATATGAGCGGGACTAATGTGTTTACAGGAAAAAAGAAAGCGAATGATAAGGAAATTATTAAGCTTTCAAGCGATACATCGGGTTATTTCTATTTTCTTATAGAAATTAAGCAGGGAAAAAAGACGGCAAAAAAAATATCGGAGATACCTCTTTATGTTTTTGGAGATAATGTTCCGAGAGAGCCTAAGGATATAAATGTAAGATATATTGACGGGGCGGCGGAGATAAAATTTAAAGCTGAACCCGGAGCAAAATACATGGCTGAGCTTTATGATTTAAAAACAAATGAGGTTAAAGGAGGAAAAGCGGCTGACGAAGGAATAGCCGTTTTTGAAAATGTTGACGGCATTGAGAAACCCGCTCTTACTGTAGCGGAGATTAAGGACGGAAAAAGGGGAGACTTTTTCATGCATGAGCTTCCTGATAAGGATACTCCGAATGTTTTGGTAAATTTCTCGGAAAATGCGGATGTGATAAATGTGCAGGAGATTACGGCGGATATCGTATTTACCGGAAGCTGCGTATTTGACATTGAGGTGAACGGTTATCCGGAGGTGGAGGGAAGTAAAGATAACGGAAGATATACCGTAGAGCTTCCTGAGGGAAAATCGGATATAATTGTTACGGTTACCGCGGATAACGGAAATATAAAGCACTTTAACAAAACTGTTATCGTAGATACCTTGCCGCCTTTATTGGAGCTTGACGGAGGACTTGACGGAGCGGTGACATCTGAAAATGAAATAATAATATCGGGCAAATGTGAAAATGAGGCGGTGCTTACGGTAAACGGGAGCAAAAAGGCGGTAAAGGACGGAGAATTTTCTTTTAAATTTAATCTTTCCAAGGGCGCGAATGAGATAAATCTTGTTTCCGAGGATAAGGCGGGCAATATGACCAAAATAAGAGCTGCAGTCACAAGGGAAGCAGAGCATAAAACGGATATAAAGGCGATGATTCTCGTCGGAGTTACCTTTTCCGTTATAATGGCGGCTTATCTTATAACATTTATGGGTTGGCTTTCAAAACGGGGAGGAAGAAGGACTAAATCTTGACAAAAGAGCGGGCTGCAATTAGACTGAGTTTGTTTTCAGAAAAAGGAAAGTACGGAGGAAGATAAAATGTCGGAGAAAAAACCATACTATATAACAACGGCAATAGCATATACATCGGGAAAACCCCACATAGGAAATACTTATGAAATCATACTTGCAGACTCCATAGCGCGGTTCAGAAGAAAAGAGGGGTATGATGTAAGGTTTCAAACAGGCTCCGACGAGCACGGTCAGAAAATAGAAACAAGGGCTATAGAAGCCGGAGCCACGCCTAAGGAATTTGTGGACGGTGTCGCGAATGAAATTAAAAGACTTTGGGACCTCTGCGGCACTTCTTATGACAAATTTATCCGTACCACGGATGAGGCACATGAAAAACAGGTACAGAAGATTTTTAAGAAGCTCTATGACAAGGGAGATATATATAAAGGCTCATACAAAGGTATGTACTGCACGGAGTGCGAGGCTTTTTACACGGAGTCGCAGTTAAAGGACGGAAGGTGTCCTGAGTGCGGCGGTGAGGTGCATCCTGCGGAAGAAGAAGCGTATTTCTTTAAAATGAGTAAATATGCGGACAGGCTTATAGAGCATATAAATACCCATCCCGAGTTTATAAGGCCGGTTTCAAGGAAAAACGAGATGATGAACAATTTCCTCCTGCCGGGACTTCAGGACTTATGCGTATCGCGTACCTCTTTTAAATGGGGTATACCTGTGGATTTCGATTCCAAACACGTCGTGTATGTATGGCTTGACGCTCTTACGAACTATATTACGGGCGCAGGTTATGACGCGGATGGAAACTATGATGATTTATATAAAAAATACTGGCCTGCGGATTTGCACCTTATAGGAAAGGATATAATCCGTTTTCATACAATTTACTGGCCTATTTTTCTTATGGCGCTTGACGAACCGCTTCCTAAACAGGTTTTCGGACATCCTTGGCTTTTGCAGGGTGGAGAGAAAATGAGCAAGTCCAAAGGAAACGTGATTTACGCCGATGATATGGTGGATCTTTTCGGGGTGGACGCGGTGCGTTATTTCGTGCTACATGAGATGCCTTATGAAAATGACGGAGTTATAACATGGGCTTTAATGGCGGAAAGATATAATTCGGATCTTGCGAATACCCTTGGAAATCTTGTAAGCCGCACGCTTGCGATGGGTAATAAATATTTTGACGGTGTATTTGAGCCTACAAAAGAAGAAGAGCCTGTAGATAATGAATTAAAGGCAGCTGCGACGGGGCTTGTAGAAAAAGTGATAAATAAAATGGAGGATCTTCATGCTGCGGACGCGCTTACGGAGATTTTCACATTATTTAAACGCTGCAATAAGTATATAGATGAAACCGAGCCTTGGCTTTTGGCTAAGGACGAGGCTAAGAAGGACAGGCTTAAGACAGTGCTTTATAACCTTGCGGAAAGTATAATAACAGGAGCGTCCCTACTCTATCCTTTCATGCCTGAAACGGCAGAGAAGATAGCGGTTTCGTTTAACACGGAATTAAGAGAATTTGATGAACTTACGAAATTCGGGCTTCTTAGGAGCGGGATTAAAGTTAAGGAAGAACCGGAAATGCTCTTTGCGAGAAAAAATATGGATGATGTGCTTGCTGATGCCGAAAAAATAGCGGCAAAGCAGAAAGAAGATTTTATAAAAGAGAGAAAAAGAGCAACCGAAAATCTTCTTAAGGCGGGAAAGCTTACAAAAGCACAGGCTGAGGAAGAACTTGCGAAGCTTACGGGAAACAATGAGGCTGATGGAAAAACGAATGATGAGACGGCTATAGATATAGATAAAAAAGAAGAAATAAGCTATGAGGACTTCACAAAGTGTCAGTTTCAGGTCGGAGAAATCATAAAGTGCGAGGCGGTGCCTAAGTCTAAAAAGCTGCTGTGCTCACAGGTAAAGGCGGGAAGCAGAGTTTATCAAATTCTTTCGGGTATACGCCAATATTATGAGCCTGAAGAGATGGTAGGAAAGAAAGTTATGGTAATAACCAATCTTAAGCCTGCAAAGCTTGCCGGTATGGATTCCGAAGGAATGTTACTTTGCGCCGAGGATGCGGAGGGCAATCTTTCACTTATGATACCTGAGAAGAATATGCCTGCCGGAGCGGAGATCAGGTAAAAGGAATAAATAAAATTTACCGAAGACAAAGAGGTATAGATGGCGGATTTGGGACAGCCGCAGAATACGATTGCGGTATTAAAGAAATATGATTTCACCTTTCAGAAGAAATTCGGGCAGAATTTTTTGATTGATACTCATGTGCTTGATAAAATAGTTTCGGCGGCAAGCATTACAAAAGACGATTTTGTGCTTGAAATAGGTCCGGGTATAGGTACGGTTACGCAGTATCTTTGTGAAGCGGCGAGAAAGGTGATTGCGATTGAAATTGACAGAAAGCTTATAGACATACTTAAAGATACCCTGTCGGATTATGATAATGTGGAGATAATCAATAACGACATAATGAAGGTGGATATAGAGGCTCTTGTCAAGGAAAAGAATGCAGGTAAAAGGATAAAAATAGTTTCAAACCTTCCTTATTATATAACAACTCCGATTATAATGAGCCTGCTTGAAAAGAAAGTACCGGTTTCCGATATGACTCTAATGATACAGGAGGAGGTTGCAAGAAGGATGCAGGCGGAGTCCGGGACTAAGGACTACGGAGCGCTTACACTTGCGGTGAAATACTACGCGGAGCCTTATATAGCGGCGTTTGTGCCGCCAAATTGTTTCATGCCTCGTCCCAATGTGGGTTCTGCGGTGATAAATTTAAAATGCCATGAAAAACCGCCTGTAGAGGTTAAAGACGAAGCGCTTATGTTTAAGTTAATAAAGGCTTCGTTTGCCCAAAGAAGAAAAACTCTCCAGAACGGACTTGTAAACTCTCCGGAGATGGAACTTTCAAGAGAGAGGGTTACGGAAGCTATACTGAAAATGCAAAGAACATGTAAACTTAAGGAAAACCCTCTTGTAAGGGGAGAAACGCTTACTCTTAAAGAATTTGCGTGTTTGGCGGATATTTTGTCGGAATGATGAATTGTTTTGAAATAATGTTTATATAAAGAACAGCCTTGTGAAAGGATATTATATCCTGCAAGGCTGTTTTTTATACTTTCCATACCTATGTCATAATATAATAAAATAATATGAATTTTAAAAACGGATTAAGCACTGTCATGGAGTATTTTGCCTTAATAAATAGTATCCTTACACTTTAATATATCAATAGTCAAGCATATTATCTTTTGAGATGATAAAGCGGAGTAATTTACTGTGAGGTAAAATATAAAGAGACAACTTTACCACCCTTTAATCCTCCCCGATATTGTGCTATACTGTTAATCTGATATTAAAAAGATTGAAAGGGAAGCGGACGGTATGTCTGAGGAAATATATGGAGCTTGATAAAAAAAGGATAGTAATAAAGGTAGGTACCTCCACTATCACAAATGAGGACGGAAGCCTTAATCTTAGAGTAATGGACAGAATATGCAGGGTGCTTGCGAATTTGGAGAGTATGGGGTATAAGGCGGTGCTGGTATCCTCGGGGGCTATTGCCGTGGGAGTAGGTAAGATGAGACTTACAAAAAAACCGAAGGAAACGAGGCTTAAGCAGGCTGCCGCAGCGGTAGGTCAGTGCGGTCTCATGCACATTTACGATAAATTTTTTGGAGAATACGGGAGAGTTGTCGCACAGATTTTATTTACCGGAGACGATCTTGATTCCGAGGAGAAAAGGGAAAACCTGTCAAATACTCTCGGAACATTGCTTGAAAACGGCATAATTCCAATCATAAACGAAAACGATTCGCTAAGCTGTAAGGAAATTCTTTCGACAAAAAAGATTTTCGGAGATAATGATATGCTTTCCGCCATAGTGGCAAATTTCTGTAAGGCGGGAAAGCTGATTATTCTATCGGATATAGAGGGACTTTATGACGGTAATCCGACCTCGGATAAGAACGCGAAGCTTGTAAGTCGGGTCGAGGTTATAGACGAGGCTGTAGAGGGTTTTGCAGGAGGAGCCGGCAGCGCAAGGGGTACAGGAGGCATGATTTCAAAGATTGACGCTGCAAAGTATGCTACCGAAAGAGGAATAGACGTACTCATAACCTACGGCGGAGAGCCGGAAAGGATATATGATATAATAGACGGGAAAAAGGTAGGCACTTTATTTGTTGGAAAGGAGATATGCCCGGGTGAAAAGGAATAAGCGGATTAATGCAACGATTTCGGGAAGATTTCGCCTGTATTTTTCATGGCCGTTAATACTTACGCTATTTTTGATTGCGGTAAACGGCTTTATATATCTTATTGATAAAGAAAGCGCCTTTATAATGTTTTTTGCGGTGGCAATTTACGCAGGCATGTCAATAATAATATATATTTTCGGAAAAGTCGGATTTAAAAGCGAGCTTATCGGCTACGCTATGGGCTTTGCGAAAACCGAAAGAGCAAGGCTTAAGGAAATGGATATTCCTTATGTTATAACGGATGCGGACGGCAATATTCATTGGAGCAATAACGCTTTTTTTGACATGGCGAATGAAAACAATGTTGAAAGAAAATCCATATTCGCAGTGCTTCCGGAGCTTACGGGAGAGATGTTGAGGCTTGACGGCTTTGATAAGGAAGTTCATATAGCAAGGGGAGAGAAAGAATACAGAGTTGTTATTAAACAGACAATAGGAAGCGATGAAATGGAAAAGTCGGGAGCGGGAGAGAAGCTTGGCGATGCCGTTTCACTGTTTTTCTACGACGTTACGGAAATAAACGCGCTTATTCGTGAAATTAGGGATAAGCAGATGATAATGGGACTTTTATACATAGATAATTACGAGGAGGCTCTCGAAAGCATAGACGAGGTAAGACGTTCTCTGTTGTCCGCGCTTGTGGACAGAAAGATAACGAGATTTATGCAGGAGATAGATGCCGTTATAAGAAAGCTTGAAAAAGACAAGTATATTTTAATATTTAAAAATAAGTATCTTGAGAAACTTAAGGAGAGCAGATTTTCTTCACTGCTTGAAGATGTAAAAAATGTAAACATAGGAAATAATATAGCCGTCACCATTTCCATGGGAATAGGAATTTCAGAGGATTCCTACACAAAATCTTACGATTTGGCAAGAGCCGCTATAGATATGGCGCTCGGCAGAGGCGGCGATCAGGTTGTAATAAAGGAAAAGGACAATATAAGCTATTACGGCGGCAAAAGCCAGCATGTGGAAAAAACCACGAGGGTAAAGGCGAGGGTAAAAGCGCATGCTTTAAGCGAGCTTATAGAGGTGAAAGACAATGTGCTTATAATGGGTCATAAGATGAGCGATGTTGACGCTGTGGGAGCGGCAATCGGTGTATACAGGATATGTAAAACTTTTAATACCAAGGCTCATATAGTGATAAATGATATTTCGACATCGGTACAGCCCATAATAGATAAAATGAATGCTTCTTCGGACAGCGGCGGAGATATTTTCGTTACCGGAGATAAAGCGCTCACAATGGTTGACGGAAATACAATGCTTGTGGTGGTTGACGTAAACAGACAGAGCTATGTTGAGTGCGAGGAGCTGTTGCATAAGGTAAATACAATAGTGCTTTTGGATCATCACAGGCAGGGAGCCGATGTAATAGACAATGCGGTACTTTCCTATATAGAACCTTATTCTTCGTCATCATGCGAAATGGTTGCCGAGATACTTCAGTACATAGATGCGGACGTTAAGATTAAACAGGCGGAAGCGGACGCGATGTATTCGGGAATAATGATAGATACAAACAATTTCCTTGTGAAAACGGGAGTGCGTACCTTTGAGGCGGCGGCGTTTTTAAGGAGGAACGGAGCCGATGTTACGAGGATAAGAAAAGCTTTCAGAACGGAAATGGATGAATTTAAGTCAAAGGCGAAAATAGTAAGTACGGCGGAGGTTTACCGCGAGCATTTTGCTTTTGCCGAGTGTCTTGAAAGTGAGGCGAAAAGTCCTACTATTTTAGCGGCGCAGGTGGCGAATGAGCTTATGAACATTTCAAATGTGAGAGCATCATTTGTTTTCACATTGTATAATAAAAAGGTATATATTTCAGCAAGGTCGATAGATGAAGTTAATGTACAGGTTGTCATGGAGAAATTGGGCGGCGGCGGACACATGTCGGTTGCAGGTGCTCAGCTTGAAAATATGACGGTGGAGGAAGCCGAGGAAAAAGTAAAGGCGGTTTTAGATTCCATGATAGAAAAAAATGATATTTGATCAAGATAAGATATTAAGTACAACGGGAGGTTTATATGCAGATTATTTTACTTTCAGATGTTAAGGGGCTCGGTAAAAAGGGAGAAATTGTAAACGCAAGCGACGGCTACGCAAAAAATTTTATAATTCCAAAAAAACTTGGAGTTGAGGCTACTCCGAAGCACATGAACGATTTGAAACAGCAAAAGAGAGCCGAAGAGAAGAGGCAGGAGGAAATACTTGAGGAAGCCAAGGCTCTTGCCGAACAGTTTAAAGGAAAGTCGGTAGCGCTTTCTATAAGGGTAGGAAAGGACGGAAAGGCATTCGGACAGGTTTCAACAAAAGAAATAGCCGAGGAAGCTAAAAAGCAGCTGGGACTTGATATAGATAAGAAAAAAATGGTATTAAACGACCCTATAAAGTCCGGAGGAAGCTTTAAAATACCTGTAAAGCTTCATCCTAAGGTGACGGCGGAGCTTCTTGTACTTGTAAAAGAAGAGGTGTAAAATGGCGGAAGAAGCGCAGATAAAGAAAATACCGCCGCGCGATATTACTGCGGAGCAGGCTGTTATAGGCTCTATGCTTATGAGTAAGGACGCTATAATGGCAGCCTCCGAAAGGCTTTCTTCATCGGATTTTTTTGATAAAAGATACGGAATTATTTTTGAGGCGATAACGGAGCTTGATGCTTCAGGAAAGAACGCCGATCCGGTCACAATACAGAGTAAGCTTAAAGAAAAGGAGCTTCCTCCTGAATATGCCGGACCTGATATCATGAAAGAAATAATGGATGCCGTGCCGATATCGCCGAATGCAAGACAGTATGCCGATATAGTTTATGATAAATCCATGTTAAGGAAGCTGATTAAGGTAACCGAAGGTATAACAAACGAATGCTATCTCGATAAATCGCCTGTGGCGGAAATAATGGAAGGTACCGAAAAGAAGATTTTTGATATAATCCAGAGCGGGCACGGAGGGAATACTGAGGATATCAGGAACATCATGCTTCACGTGCTTGACAGCATAGAAGCGGCGGCTAAGACTACAGGTACCGTTACCGGTATTTCCACGGGGTTTTATGACCTTGATTATAAAACAGCGGGTTTACAGAAATCCGATCTTATACTGATAGCGGCAAGACCTTCTATGGGTAAAACGGCATTTACCTTGAATATAGCCGAGCATGTAGCAATAAAACAGGGAATCCCTACGGCTATATTCAGCCTTGAGATGTCGAGAGAACAGCTTGCAAAGCGTATTCTGTCAATGAATTCGAGGGTGGATGCGCAAAAATTGCGAACGGGAGAGCTCGCGGATTCGGACTGGGCGGATATTATGGAAAGCACAAGAATAATAGGAAACGCAAATCTTTTCATAGACGATACCCCAGGTATTTCAGTAGCCGAACTGAGAAGCAAATGCAGAAAGCTTAAGCTTGAAAAAAACTTGGGACTTGTTATGATAGATTACCTTCAGCTTATGACAGGAAGCAAAAAAACCGAATCGAGACAGCAGGAAATTTCAGATATTTCAAGGTCGTTAAAGGCTTTGGCAAGAGAAATAGACGCGCCTGTAATAGCGCTCTCTCAGCTGTCAAGGCAGGTGGAGCAGAGAGAGGATAAGCGCCCGATGCTTTCCGACTTAAGAGAGTCGGGAGCAATCGAACAGGATGCCGATGTGGTCATGTTCATTTACAGGGACGAGTATTACCATAAGGACAGCGAGGAAACGGGAATTTCCGAGATAATAATAGGTAAGCAGAGAAACGGTCCTACCGGTACTGTTAAACTCGGTTGGCAGAGTCAGTTTACAAAGTTTGTAAATATTGAGCGGGGAAAGTGAAGTCTTGCGTAATATGTTTAGAAAGGTGTGACGGATGGAGTATGTAGACCAATTTTTACATAACAGAATATTGATTGCCGGAGTTTTAGGCTGGTTTTTTGCGCAGATATTAAAAACCGTTATATACGCCGTAGTTAATAAAAAGCTTGACTGGAACAGACTTATAGGAGACGGAGGAATGCCGAGTTCACATTCTGCGACAGTCACTTCTGTAGCGCTTGCGGCGGGAATTGAGCAGGGTTTCGGCTCACCGGTATTTGCGGTAGCCTTTATTGTGGCTATGGTGGTTATGCATGATGCAAGCGGGGTAAGACAGGAAACCGGAAAGCAGGCAAAAATATTAAACGAGCTTATGGAGTTTTTTAATGATTTTGCGAAGGACAGTATAAACGCCGAGCAAAAGCTTAAGGAATTTGTCGGACATACTCCATTACAGGTGTTTGCGGGGTTTTGCCTCGGAATTATTGTAACTTTAATATTTTTGTATTTGTAATTTGTTGAAATTTATGGTACAATCCCGTATCGTAAGCAGTTTAATTTTGATTTCCGCGGCGGATTAGAGGGAAGGATAAGCTTAATTGTTCATCCAAAGACTGTCGCGAGAGTAATATATCCCGCCGTTTGGGGTATAAACAGTTAAAAAGCCTTGCTTATTGTGAGGTATGTCACTTATTTTTATTACAATATTTAGGAGAGAAGTATGCGTACAAAAGAACTTGCTTTATCGAAGGATTTTATGATGATGCCGGACGTTATTGCCGAGCTTGTGCAGACTGCGTGCAAATTTGAAAGCAACAGCTATGCCATTGCGAACTCAAAGAGGATAAATCTTAAGAGTATAATGGGAGTTATGTCTTTGGCAACTATAAAAAGCGACGAGGTTGCTATTGAGATAGACGGTAAAGACGAGGATGCGGCTATAGAGGCTCTTGAGTGTTTTTGGCTTAGAAAATAAGATGTTTCTTCCGACAATTATAAAAAATCTGCCGGCGTAGTTTGTCCGGCAGATTTTTATGTATCAGGTTTCAAAATCTTCTTCAGCCAGCTTTAAAAGCGACGAGCGTTTGTAGGAGCTGCTCATTACAACGTATAGAAGATTTTTCATATTTCTTGTTTCAGCGGCATTTATAACCTTTCTTACAGCGACTTCGACTTCTTCTTCAGATTTAAGACCGCTTATAAGCTTTTTTAGAGAAATTTTATCGGACTCCGTAATCTCGTAATCATCGGCAGCAAGAATGGAAACGGCTAATTTAAGATAATTTTCGTCCGGCTCGGAGTCGGCGGTGTGTATTTCTTTTGAAAGCCTGCAGCCTCTTTTAATATCCGTAAGATATTTTTCTTTAAGTATAGGAGCGTATTTATCAAAAGCGGTTTCGCCGAACCATTCCATAAGCATCATACATTCAGAAAGACAGGATGAATAATCTCCGACTTTATCATAAAGTAAGGCGAGCTTAAAGCCGTATTCTTCAATATAATCAATCCTTTTAACGGCAACCAGATCCGATATAAGCACCGAATCGGCTTTTTTCATGTACTCATCAAGCTTATAACGAAGAATAAGCGAGTCTACCGTTTCTCCGTACTTATTTACGAAAGAAAGATAGCATTCCTCAGCCTTTATAAGCTCCCTCGTTTTCAGGTAAAGCTCACATAGCTTATAAAGAAATTTTTTGGATTTGTGCTCCTTATATATTGCAGTAAGAGAATTTACCGCCTCACTGAATTTGCCGCGTTTTTCAAGAGCCTCTATTCGTTTGAACGCGTCGGCAACAGATAAATCAGACATTTCTACTCCTTCAATTCCCCGGTTAAAAGAGAATAACGGAAGCAATCCTTCCATTCTCCGTCAATCATTACATGCTTTCTGGAAATTCCCTCTTTTACAAAGCCCAGATGCTTGGCAAGCCTTATGGAGGGATAGTTGTTTACCGATATTAAAGCCTCTATCCGATGTATGTCGTTATCCTTTTGCATACTCGAAACGGCGGCTTTTACGGCTTCATGGGCAAGCCCCGTGCCGCCGTAAGCTTTATCTATTTTATAGCCTATCTGGCAGGCTTTAAAATCGCCCTTTAATATATCCTGAAAAGAAACCGAGCCTATGATTTTATCAGGCATATCCTTTATGGAAAACCAGTATCTTATATGCCTGTTTTTTAACGCAAGCTTAAACTCAAGATCAAGAAAACCCGACAAAAATTCTTCGGATAAAAACTTTTCTGTAATTCCCGGCTCCCATTCGGAAAAAAATTCAAGGTTCCTTTCATAAAAGGGAAGTATAGCCGAAGTATAGCTTGAATTAAGAACACGTAAAAAAAGCCTGTCGGACTCCAATTCAAATTTCATCTTTACTCCGCATAGTGTACAGGAATGAGCTCACATGATACAACTTCGGTATCCTTTACATTAAAAAAGCTTCCTTTTGCCATCCTGTATACATGAGCTCCTTTTAAATAAGCGATTTTCACATCGGAAGCTATCATTTTCTCCACGGACTTTAAGAATTTATTATAAATCTCGGAATCCATAGGGATAAGGTAATCATGCTTTTTATGCTCCGTATATAATACGGCAAAGCCTATTTTATTAAACCTCAGCCCGTAGAAGGTACAGATTTCAATCTCTTCGGTATTATTTTCAGCAAAACAGTTGAACTTAAGAAACATAATTTAAGCCTCCCTCATATAATCAAGTATAAAAACGGGTCACATTTATATTATAACAGAAATACCGTGACTTGAAAGCTGATTTTAAAAAAAGTGTTAAATTTGAAAATAGTGCAAATACGGTTTGTTACTGTTATAATGGTTTACAGGGAATGATTCAAAGATAGGGAGCTTAGACGGATGAAGGAAAAGACTTCGCTTTACGGCGCGCTTGTGGAAAATGCGAACAGTGATTTTTACCCTTTTCACATGCCCGGGCATAAAAGAAATAGAAAGCTGATTAAGGAATCAAAGCTTTGGAAAGATGATATAACGCCTTATGATATAGATATAACCGAGATAGACGAATTTGATAATCTTCACGAAGCAAGCGGGCTTATAAGAGAGGGTGAGAAATTAGCCGAGGAAATTTACGGAGCGAAAAGGACATTTTTTACCGTAAACGGGAGCACGGGCTCCATACTTGCAGGAATCGGAGCGATTACGGAAAGAGGAGATACCGTCCTTGTTTCGAGAAATTGTCATAGAGCGGTATATAACGCTGTAGAACTTTACGGATTGAACCCTTTGTATTTGGCGGGAAAAGTTGACGAGTACGGAGTTTACGGCAGTATAAAGCCTGAAGATGTTCTGTGTACATTTGAAAAAGCGGAAGCGGAAAACGTAAAAATAACTCTTACGGTAATAACTTCTCCGACTTATGAGGGAACGGTTTCGGATATAAGAAAAATATCTGAAATTTGTCACGGATACGGAAGCCTGCTTTTTGTGGACGAGGCTCACGGGGCACATTTCGGTATGCATAAAGAGGGTTTTTTTCCGGAAACGGCGGTAAGACTCGGCGCTGATATTGTGGTACAGAGCCTTCATAAAACAATGCCGGTTTACACCCAGACCTCTCTGCTTCATATATGCACGGAGGATAACAGTGTAGAGGAAAGGATTAAAAGGCAGCTTGATATTTTGGAAACCTCAAGTCCGTCTTATATAATGATGTCCGGGATGGAAAAAGCGTTAAGGCTTATTAAGGAAAACGGTAAAGCGCTTTTTTCGGAATATGTCGGACGGCTTAAAGCTTTTTATAAAGAGGCTGAAAAATTAAAAAGGATTAAAATATACGGATTATTACTTGAGGAAAAGCGGAAAAGAAATGTATTCCGGTACGACAGAGGAAAACTTGTAATAAGTGCAGGCAAAAATAGCGGAAGTCCGCTTTATAAAACGCTTTATGAGGATTATCATCTGGTATGCGAGATGAAGTCAAAAGACTATGTGATAGCTATGACAAGTCTTTTTGATGACGATGAGGGTTTCAACAGACTTAAAAAAGCGCTCTTTCTTGTAGATGAAAAACTTGATAAGACGGAGAATGTCGATTATACTGCAGATAGCGTTCCGTTAAAAATCAGAGCGACTCTTCCCGCTATGAGGTTTATACCGGCAGAGGCGGCGAAGCTTGTAAGAAAAAGCGGGAAAAAATTCATTAGTGAGCTTAAGGATGCTTTAGGAGAGGTTTCAGCAGATTATGTATACTGTTATCCTCCGGGAATACCGATTATAGTTCCGGGAGAGGTCATAGACGAAGAAACGGTTTCTGTAATTTTAAGAAATAAAGAAGCGGGAATAAATATAAGCGGAGGTTCTGACGGTAATGGGATATTTGTATGTGCTGATGGGAAAGAGCGCGACGGGTAAGGACAGCATTTACGGAGAGCTTACGAATAAGCTTCCCTCAGGGCTGAAAACAGCCGTTATTTATACCACGAGACCTGTAAGAAGCGGGGAAAAGAACGGCGTTGAATATAATTTTGTCACGAAAAAGGAACTTGACGATTTTAAAAGAAGCGGAAAACTTATAGAAAGCAGATGTTTTAACACGGTAATGGGCGAATGGTATTATTTTACGGCGGATGACGGAGAAATAAGGCTTGATGAGGGAGACTATATTTTAATAAACACTCTTTACGGCTTTACCAAAATACGTGATTACTACGGCAAAGACAAGGTTTATCCGATATATATGGAAATATCCGATAAAGAGAGAATGCACAGAGCCGTCCGCAGGGAAGATAAGGAGAAAAATCCGAATTACGCGGAGCTTTGCAGAAGGTTTTTGGCGGATAATGAAGATTTTTCTGAGGAAAACCTGAAAAGGGCGGGAGTGAGCGAAGAATTCAGGTTTATAAATGATGATTTTGATGAATGCGCGGAGAAGATAAAGAACTTCATACTTAGCAAAAAATAAGGAGGGTGTTATGGATATAAAGGTAAATCCGTTACTTATGCCCGCTCCGACGGAGACGGAGAATAAAGTCCGTGCTGACGACGGACAGTTTAAATTCACCCTTATTAAAAATATAGAGGATAACGCCCTTGCGGAAAGGCTTACTGCAGTAATGCAATCTATAGCCGCGGAAGGAAAGAAGCTGAAAAAGCATATGGATATAAGGGATATGAAACATTACCGCGGGCTTATAAAGGAATTTTTAAATGAGGTGCTTACGAGGTCGCATCAGTTTTCAAGAGAAAATTATCTGGACAGACGAGGCAGACACAGGGTTTACGGCATAATAAGGATAATAGATAAAGACCTTGACGAACTGGCGGAAGAACTTGTCAAGGACGAGAAGGACGGAATAGCTATACTCGGAAAGGTGGATGAAATTCAGGGGCTTTTGCTTGATATTTTCACCTGAAAGGAGTTTTATGGACAGAGAAATTATGGGAAATACCGAAGTTATAGGAAGAGAAAGTCTTACGGAATATATGCGGGCGGCGGCAGGCACGGATAAGCTCTCGCATGCTTATATATTTGAGGGTGAAAAGGGTATAGGCAAGCTGTTTTTAGCGAAATATTTCGCAAAGCTCATACTTTGTACCGACAAAAAAAATTTGGAATATGGTTTAAAAAGAGTAAGCGCGTGCGGAGTTTGCATTTCGTGTAAACAGACGAACAGCGGAAATAATCCGGATATAATATATGTTGAGCATGAAAACCCGAAGCTTATAAGCGTTGATGATATAAGAAAGCAGGTGGTTGCCGATGTAGGTATACTTCCATTCAGCTCTAAATATAAGATATATATAATTAAAGATGCGGAAAAAATGAACGAGCAGGCTCAAAACGCTATTTTAAAGACTATTGAGGAGCCGCCGGAATATGTTATAATAATTCTTTTATCGGCAAATAAGGGAAAACTTTTGCAGACGGTGAAGTCAAGATGCGTATTGCTTGACATCAAACCTGTTGATAAAAATGTAATAAAGGAGTATCTTATAAAGAAGTATGCTTCTCCCGATTATGCCGCCGAGGTTGCGGCGGAGTTTTCGGCGGGAAATATAGGCAGAGCCGTAAGATATGTAACCGAGGGCGATTTTACGGAAATGAAGGATGAAATCGTAAGGCTTATGAGACGGCTTGACAATGAGAGATTAAGCTCGGTGATAGAGAGTGTTAAGAGTCTTGAGGGCTATAAGAACGAAATAAAAGACTGCATAGACTTAATGAAGCTGTGGTTCAGGGATATGTTGGTTTTAAAAGCTACAGGGGACGCAAACCGACTTTTATTTAAAAATGAATACAATGTTCTTAAGGAACAGGCAAACATAAGGAGCTATTTGGCTGTTGAGGAAGCTCTGGAGGCTATGGAGAAGGCTAAACAGAGACTTGACGCGAATGTGAATTTCGATACGGTTATGGAGCTTATGTTTATGCGTATGAAAGAAAAGTAGAATGGAGCAGGTGATGGTTACAGTTATAGGAGTAAGATTTAAGAGGGCGGGGAAAGTATACTTCTTCTCCCCCGGAGATCTTGATATAAAGGCGGGAATGCATGTTATTGTGGAAACCGCAAGAGGTGTTGAGTACGGAAGCGTAGCGTTAGGCAGAAAAGAAATTGAGGATGATAAGGTGATACAGCCGTTAAAGGCTGTAATGCGAATTGCCACTGCGGAGGATGCCGAAACGGACGCCGCAAACAGAATAAGAGAAAAAGAGGCTTATGATGTATGCCTTGAGAAAATCAGAAAGCATGAGCTTGCAATGAAGCTTATCGCCTGTGAATACACCTTTGACAATAATAAAGTTATGTTTTATTTCACGGCGGACGGAAGAATAGATTTCAGAGAGCTTGTAAAGGATCTTGCTTTTGTATTCAAGACGAGAATAGAGTTAAGACAGGTCGGTGTAAGGGACGAGGCGAAGATGAGAGGAGGCGTGGGTATCTGCGGCAGACCTCTTTGCTGTCATTCTTATCTTTCGGAATTTATACCGGTTTCCATAAAAATGGCAAAGGAGCAGAATCTTTCACTTAATCCGAGTAAAATTTCGGGAGTTTGCGGCAGGCTTATGTGTTGCCTTAAAAACGAGGAGGAGGCTTATGAGCATCTTAACTCTCTGTTGCCGGAGGTCGGCGATACAGTCGAAACACCTTACGGAGTTAAAGGAGAAGTGAGTTCCGTGAGCGTCCTTAAGCAGCTTGTAAAGGTGATTGTGGACGGAGAAGGCGGAAATAAAGAGATTTTCGAATATAAGGTATCGGAGCTTAAATTTAAGCCTAAGAAAAGGAGAAGAGATAAAGAACCCGAGTCGTCCGAGATAAAGGCTTTAGAAGCTCTTGAAAGGGCGGAGAGCAATGCTCATTTATATTGAAAATCAGGAGGCGAAATGATGGATTTTTGCTTAAAAGAAGGCGAACGCTCTTACGACCTCGAAATAAGCGGATTAAAAATCATTCAATCCTCCGATAAATTCCGTTTCGGTATGGACGCGGTGCTTTTATCGGGGTTTGCCCGTGTTAAAAAAGGTGAAAGAGTGGCGGATTTGGGAACAGGAACCGGCATTATTCCGCTTTTATTATATGCGAAAACGGAGGCGGCTTCTTTTGTCGGACTTGAGATACAAAAAGAAAGTGTCGATATGGCAAGGCGAAGCATAGCGGGAAATAAGATACCTGAAAGCTCCGAAACCGAAAGAACGATAAAAATAGTTGAAGGGGATATAAAGGAAGCTGTAAATATTTTCGGAAAACAAAGCTTTGATATTGTAACCTCAAATCCTCCTTATATGACGGCAGGACACGGAATCAAAAATCCCGAAGCGCCCAAGAGTATAGCGAGGCATGAGGTTTTATGTACGTTAAGCGATGTAGTGAAGGCGACAGCGGAGATTTTAAAACCCGACGGCAGATTTTTTATGATACACAGACCGTTCAGATTGCCTGAAATCTTTGAGGAATTAAGGAAAAACCGCCTTGAGCCTAAGCGTATGCGATTGGTACATCCTTATGCGGATAAGGAGCCGAATATGGTTATGATAGAGGCTGTAAAGTACGGCAAACCGAGGCTTGAAATTGAAAAACCCCTTTTTGTTTTTGTAAAAGAGGGAGAGTATTCGGAAGAATTAAAAAAGGATTACGGGTTTTAGATAATATAAAACAGGAGCTTTAAAATGGCGGGAATGTTATATTTATGTGCTACTCCTATAGGAAATCTTGAGGATATAACCTTAAGAGTGATAAGAACGCTTAAGGAGGTTGACTTAATTGCGGCGGAGGATACAAGAAATTCGGTAAAGCTCTGTAATCATTTTGAAATAAATACCCCGCTCACAAGCTACCATGAGCATAATAAATATGATAAAGCGGCTTATCTCGTTAAAAGAATGTTAAACGGTGAAAATGTGGCGCTTATAACCGATGCGGGTACGCCGGGAATTTCCGACCCGGGAGAAGAGCTTGTAAAGCAGGCTTACGCGGCGGGAATAACGGTAACTTCTCTTCCCGGAGCGGCGGCTCTTATTACCGCGCTTACAATTTCGGGACTTTCTACGGACAGATTTGTTTTTGACGGATTCCTGCCGTCGGACAGGAAAAAGAGAGCGGCAGCTTTAAATTCCCTTATAAAAGAGACAAGGACAGTTATCCTTTATGAGGCTCCGCATAGACTTAAAAAGACCCTGAATGAGCTTTATCTTGCCCTCGGTGAACGGAGAATAAGTATAGTAAAAGAACTTACAAAGCGTCACGAAAATGTTTTAGCGACAAGGCTTGGTGAAGCTGCGGATTTTTATGAAGTAAATGAGCCTAAGGGAGAATTTGTGCTTGTGCTTGAAGGAAGAAACTGCGAGGAGATAAAAAAGGAAAAGGAGGAGTCATTTAAAAGCCTTGATTTAAATGAACACATGAAAATTTATCTTGATAAGGGAATGGATAAAAAGGAGGCTATGAAGGCGGTAGCAAAGGATAGGGGAGTTCCTAAAAGAGAGGTATACAACGCTTTGTTAAAAACGGAATGAAACGCTTTATGACATTTGCGGATCGAATTTAAAAACATAGCGTTTTATTTTTTCAGAATCGGAAAGAACTAATCCAATAATCCCGCCATTTTGGCTAACTCTACTATGGACTGCCCGGATATTTTTCTGCCGTTGTATTCATAGGAGTCCTCCATACATATATTATTTCCGAAAACATCATCTGCAGTATGCTTTTTTAAAATTATATACTCCCTGTCCGCTAAAATTTCAATTTCATCGTTGTCATTTATTCCTGCAATCCGTCTGAATTCCACAGGAAGCGTAACTCTGCCTAAATTATCCAATTTTTTAACTATAACAGGATTTTTCATGATTAAATACCCCTGAAAGAATAATAGATATAAAAAACAGCTTAAAAATAACCTGAATTATTCAATAAATATCAGATGATTACACATATTAAGAAATCAGTTCGGTTTAATGTGAATATTGAGATTTAATTTAAAATATTTTAGATGCTGTTACATATAATGTAAAGATGTTAATAAAGAGACAATCTTCAAGCTTTCACGGATGTTCGATAAAAGCTGTCGGGGAGATGAAACGAGAGACGGTTAAATGCTCTATAGAATGAAAAAGAACCCGCAAAAGCATAATCAGCGGAGGCTTAAGATTACAAAATTTGCGGGTCTCTATACAAAAATTGGAAACAGACTGTTCTTATACAATAAATTTGGAAACTTCTTCCTGCAACTCGGTAGCTATAAGCGCAAGATTTTCGCTTGCATCGGATATATCCTGTATAGACTGCGTCTGCGTATCCACTGAGGAAGAAGCCTCTTCGGTAGTAGCCGCGTTTTCTTCGGCTATTGCAGAGAGATTTTCAATTACTTTCGTAATATTTTCATTATTTACAACTAATTTTTCGGCTTCTCCGCCAATTTCTTTTACTATTTCCTTGCTTTTTTCCAAAGCTTCGGATATCTGGCTGAATTTATTTCCTGTTTCCTCTAATTTGAGTTCCTGTTCGGATACGAGATTTTTAGCTAAATTCATAGTATTTACAGCCTGTTCGCTTTGTTCTTGTAATCCGGCTATAGTTTCTTTTATATCTCCGGTAAAGCCTGCCGACTGTTCCGCAAGTTTTCTGATTTCATCAGCTACAACGGCAAATCCCTTGCCGGCTTCTCCGGCTCTTGCAGCCTCTATCGCGGCATTTAAGGCGAGTAAGTTTGTCTGATCCGATATTGACTGTATCATATCACTGGCAGTTGATATCTGCTCGGCGCTTTTATTTGTCCGTATTATTATTTCGCCGACTTTTCCCGAGGAAGAGGTAACTTTATCGGTGGCTGTTATCAAGTCTCTCAGAGCGTTACTTCCTTCTTCTCTTTTGGCGTTTATAAACTCCGTCGAAGCGGACAGTTCGTTCAATATTGTCATAATTCGGTTTAAAAGCCTGTTTGAACGCTCAATATTTTCCGCGGCGTTTTGAGTATCCTGTGCCTGACTTGTTGCGCCTTGAGCTATGTTTAATACAGCCTGTGCCACTTCGTGTGCAGCTTCGGAAGTAGACTGCGCCGTAGCTGTAAGTTCCTCGGCTGTAGCCGCTGTATTTTGCGAATGCGAGGATATACTTTTAATTATGTCCGTAATATTTTCTTTTACAGAAAGAGTCGCTCGGTAAATATCACCGATTTCATCTTTTCTATAGGAATAATCTTTGGTAGGTTCTTTAGTCAAATCGTAATTTGATATATGTTGCAAATCGATTTTAAGATTATTAAATACTTGGGACAAAAGTTTCGCGAAGGTAAAATGTATAATCAGTAACCCGAATAATGTAAAAGCTGCTGTAAGTAAAATAAGATTTATTTGTAATTTGTTCAGATTTTCGTATATTTCTTCTTCATTTATGGCTACAAGGGCGATATATCCCCTGGAAGGTATATTGCGAATCGCGCCGAGCCTTTTTTTGCCGAACCAATTGTATGTTCCCACGCCGTCAGTGCCGTTATCAATATGATACTTGAAAAATTCAGCTACAGGTTTATATGACGAATCGCTTGCCGCCTTTTCTATAAGATTAAGTCCGCTTTCGACTATGCTGAAATTCGTATGCCCGACTATATTTGTATTGTTATCATATAAAGCGATATTTCCCGTTGTGCCCCACTTGAAGTTGCTGCATATATCCGAAATAAAACTTATATTTTTTATACCTGCCAAAACGCCTATAAGCTCTCCGGTATAGGCATCATAGCATGGCGCGGATATTACCATTATTTTATCACCGCTTACTGAATCTTTTATAATTGAACTTGTATAGGTTTTGCCTTGAATGGACTCTTTAAAGTATTCTCTTTCGGAAACATCGAATGTTTTTCCTTCTTTATCCAGATTCATTCCTTTTCCGTTTTTATCAATTTTAAAGAACATTTTAAAGTCGGCGTCTTTAGCTCTTTTTTCAAAGAAATTCGTCACGTCCTGTTTTGTAAATTCATCATCAAAAAGCATAGGATTGAGCGCGAGCTCTTCAACGATCTTTTCAGTAGTTTCGATATCGGAAACAAGTTTCTCAGAAACCTGTTTTGCTATCACTTCCATATCTTCCTCGATTTTTGCTTTAAAGGCCTGTTTTGTAAGGATAGCGCTTATCAATAAGATAACAAAACATATTAAACTTATAATTATAAAGCCTCCTAACAGTATTACACCTTTAATGCTTTTAAATCCTGATTTTTTCATTTGAATAATTCCTCCCTCTGTTGTTGTTAAATTACGCCGTAATATTCAAATAATTTTTTTGAATATTCTCATAGAGAAGCTTGATAACATAATATATATAATTGAGTTTCTGCGTTTTTTCATTTATTAAGCCATGCTTACGAAAAACACGGAAACTCAAGTATATCTACATTATTGTATATTATGCATAAAATATTTATTTTATTATATCATTTGTATATTGAGCTTACAATGTCGTTATATGATATTTTGATAAAAAATTTATTCACGTTGCCGGCGAGCCGTATATGTAATCATTGGCTGATAAAAACGGCTGAAACCCTGACTGTTAACGGAAAAAATTAGTTGCAGCTAACTAAAAAAACGGTCTAATTTTCTTGAAACTTAAGAAAAGGCATAGTATAATGACATAACAAATTCGTACTAAAATGGTAGGAATTAAAAAATGAAAACAGGAGGACTGTTATGTCGGAGCTATTAAAAGTAAACAATTTGTCGGTAAACATAGATGATACGCCTATATTGAGAAATCTCAGCTTTTCTATAAAGGATGGAGAAACCCACGTGCTGATGGGACCTAACGGAGCGGGAAAGTCAACGCTCGGCTATACTCTGCTCGGAAGCCCGGAGTATACCGTAACGGGCGGTGAAATCTTTTTTGAAGGAGAGAATCTTGGAGAAGTTTCAACGGATGCTCGCGCAAAAATGGGAATGTATCTTTCATTTCAGAACCCTTATGAGATAGCGGGTATAACTCTTGAAGGTTTTTTAAGAAGTGCCGTCAGGGCTGTTACGGGAAAGCCTCTTAAAATAATGCAATTTAAAAAAGATTTAAAGGAAGCGCTCGAGCTTTTGCAGATGGACGAGTCTTATGTAAGCAGAGACCTTAATGTGGGCTTTTCAGGCGGAGAGAAGAAAAAAGCCGAAATCTTGCAGATGCTTATGTTAAGACCTAAACTTGCCATTCTTGACGAAACCGATTCGGGACTTGATGTGGATGCGGTAAAAAAGGTAAGTAAGGGTATAGAGGCTTATCAGAGAAACAGAGAAGGAGCGCTTCTCATAATTACCCACAGCACAAGAATTCTTGAGCCTCTTAAGGTCGATTATACCCATATTTTGGTAAAAGGAAGGCTTGTAGAAACGGGAGATGCTTCCCTTGTAACTGAAATAAATAAAAACGGCTTTTCCCGTTTTGAGAATACGGGGGTGGAGTAATTGAGCGAAAAGGAAAAAATGGTCATAGATGATGTAGACAGCAGCTTTTATGACTTCAGATATGAGGAAACCGATGATGATTTCTTAAAGCTTGATGAGGGGCTTACGACTGAAATTGTAAAGCGGATTTCAAAAGAAAAGAACGACCCGGAGTGGATGGCGCGGTTCAGATTAAAGTCGCTCGAGTTATATAATAAAATAGCGATGCCTGATTGGGGACCCGCAATAGACGGTCTTGATATGGACAGAATCATTACTTACGTAAGATCAAAAGAGAATATGAAAACCGACTGGGAGGATGTACCGGACGATATTAAAAATACCTTTGAAAAGTTAGGTATTCCCGAAGCGGAAAGGAAATCTCTTGCCGGAGTGGGAGCGCAGTATGATTCGGAGCTTGTGTATCATAACGTAAGAGAAGAGGTGGCGGCATTAGGAGTGGTTTATACCGATCTTGAAAGTGCACTCACGGGCGAGTATTCGGATATGGTGGAGGAATATTTTATGAAGCTTGTGCCTCCTACCGACCATAAATTCGCGGCTTTGCACGGTGCTGTCTGGTCGGGCGGCTCTTTTGTGTATGTGCCTAAGGGAGTAAAGGTGGATATTCCGCTTCAGTCGTATTTCAGACTTAATGCTGCAGGAGCGGGACAGTTTGAGCATACGCTTATTATAGTTGATGAAGGAGCGGATTTACATTTCATAGAGGGATGTTCGGCGCCTAAGTATAATGTGGCCAATCTTCACGCCGGCTGTGTGGAACTTTATGTAAAGGCGGGCGCAAGGCTTAGATATTCAACCATTGAGAACTGGTCAAGGAATATGTATAACCTTAACACCAAAAGGGCGATTGTAGAGGAAAACGGTGTTATAGAGTGGGTTTCAGGCTCATTCGGCTCTCATGTTTCCTATCTTTATCCTATGAGCATATTGAAAGGAAGAAACTCAAGGGCGGAGTTTACCGGAATAACCTTTTCGGGAAAAGGACAAAACCTTGATACGGGAGCTAAAATGGTGCATATAGGTGAGGGTACGTCCTCGGTTATAAATACCAAATCGGTGGCAAAGGGCGGCGGAAAAAACACATACCGAAGCTCGGTAACGGTCGGCAAAGAAGCTAAAAAAAGCAAGGTTTTCGTTTCATGTCAGTCGCTTATGCTTGATTCGGATTCATGTTCGGATACGGTTCCGGTGATGGATATAAGAACTGACGATACGGATGTGGGACATGAGGCGAAGATAGGAAGAATAAGTGACGATGCGGTATTTTATCTTATGTCCAGAGGGCTTAGCGAGGAGGATGCCAAAGCTACTATAGTAAGCGGATTCGCAAATCCCGTTTCAAAAGAGCTGCCTCTTGAATATGCCGTTGAGATGAATAATCTTATCAGGCTTGAAATGAAAGGAGGTATGTAGATGAAATTCAGATTACGGGGAAGGGTAAATTATCTTCCTGTAGCCACATTCAGGAAACTTACGGATAATTATGCCGAGGCGGATTTATCGGCTGAAAAAATAAAAGAGAACGATGTTAAAGATATTTATCTGTCTGAGGGTTTAAATATACTTACCGAAGGTGAGGAATTTGAGAATATAGTAAAAATCGCTTCGGCGGTTGAGACCGGAATGGAAGCCTTGAATATAGACACAAAGGCAATGAAGGACAGTCTTTCGGGAGATATAGTAAGCGAAGGAGTGACCAAAGCGAAATCAAGCGGCATTATAGAGGCTGCAATGGAAGAAGCGGGCATAGCTTTAAAGGTTTTTGTGACTGATAAAGAAGCAAAAATAAAGGAGCCTGTTAAAATAAATTACAGACCCGACAGCGGAAGCATAGTGGAAAATCACATAATTTATCTGAGAGAAGGCTCTTCACTTACTTTAATACAGATGTTTGAATCGGAAGATGAAGAGAATAATCTTGTCGGAATAAGGACAAGGGTTTATGCGGAAAAAAATGCGAGTATAAAGCTTGTAAAGGTAAATCTGCTTGGAAATAAGACTGACAGATTTGACGATATGGGTTTTTATCTGTCAGATGACGCGGAAGCTGAGCTTGTGGAGCTTGAACTTGGCGGAAACAGAGTTTATGCCGGAGTAAGAACCGAGCTTGTAGGACGAAGGAGCAGGTATTTAAGTGATACCGGCTATCTTTGCAGGGGTGAGAGTCTCCTTGATATGAATTTTATCACAAACCATTTAGGGAAGGCTTCAAGCTGCAATATGGACGCAAGCGGCGTACTTATGGACTCGGCGACAAAGGTATACAGAGGAAGCATTGATTTTAAAGAGGGTGCTAAGGGAGCAAGAGGCTTTGAAACCGAGGAAACTCTGCATTTCAGCCCGAATGTAATAAACAAGTCGGTTCCTCTTATACTCTGTCATGAGGATGATGTTGAGGGTGATCACGGGGCTACGATAGGACGGCTTGATGATGCTCTCCTTTTCTACATCAATTCGAGAGGAATAGATGCCGAGGCGGCAAAGGAGCTTATGACAATGGCAAGAATAAATGCCGTTACGAATAAGATAGAGGATGAAGAAACCGTAGACAGAGTAAGACAGTATGTGAGCGAGGTATTTAATGGTGAAAAATAATATCAGAGGGGATTTTGAGGTTTTTACCAAGTATCCCGAACTCATTTATTTTGATAATGCTGCAACAACTCAAAAACCTAAGCAGGTACTTGAAGTTGTAAAAAAATATTACGAAGAAGAAAACGCGAATCCTTTAAGAGGGGTTTACGATTTATCAGTAAAGGCTACGGAAGTTTATGAAAGTGCGAGAGAAAAGGCGGCGGCGTTTATAAATGCCGCTTCTTCCTCTGAAATAGTATTTACAAGAAATGCCACCGAAAGTCTTAATCTGATAGCTTACAGCTATGCGCTAAATACTCTGAAAGAGGGCGATGAAATAGTTATTACCGTGGCAGAGCATCACAGCAATATATTACCTTGGCAGATGGCGGCATCAAAGACAGGAGCTAAACTTATTTATCTTTATCCGGATAATCAGGGAAATTTTTCCGATGATGAAATAGAGCTTAAAATAACGGATAAGGCTAAAATAGTGGCTATAGCTCATATTTCAAATGTCTTAGGCTGCCTTAATCCTGTGGAAAAGGTGATTAAAAAGGCTCACTCGGCGGGAGCGGTCGCGGTTATTGACGGGGCTCAGAGCGTACCGCATATAAAAGTGGATGTAAAGGCTCTTGACGCTGATTTTTATGTATTTTCGGGGCATAAGATGCTTGCCCCTATGGGTATAGGAGTGCTTTACGGAAAGAAAGCTCTGCTTGAAGCCATGCCTCCGTTTTTAACCGGCGGAGAGATGATAGAATATGTGGATATAGATAAGGCGACATTCGCGGAGGCTCCTAATAAATTCGAGGCGGGGACAGTGAATGTAGGCGCCGCGGCAGGGCTTGCGGCGGCTATAGATTATATAAATGAGATTGGCTTTGATTATATAGAGGAAGCGGAACTGAGGCTTACAAAAAGGATAATGGACGGAATGAGGGAACTTTCTTATATAAATATAATAGGAAGTGAAAATCCCGAAAATCATCACGGCATAGTTACATTTACCGTAAATGATGTCCATCCTCATGATGTCGCGTCCATTTTAAATGAGGAAAAGGCGGCTATAAGGGCGGGACACCACTGCGCGCAGCCGTTGATGAAGTATTTGGGACTTAACGCTACGGATAGAGCAAGTGTGTATTTCTATAACACAGATGATGAAGCCGACAGATTTTTGAAAGCGCTTACTAAGGTAAGGGGGTGGTTAGGATATGGAGCTTAAACAGATTTACGGGGAGATTCTCACTGAACATAATATGAACCCGAACAATAAAAGAAGTATAGAAAATCCGACAATAGAACTAAGAGGAGTCAATCCGAGCTGCGGTGACGATATTACTCTTCAATTAAAGATAGAGGACGGAAAGGTTACGGACGGCGGCTATATAGGGAGCGGCTGTGCCGTTTCGCAGGCTTCTGCGGACATGATGCTTGATCTTATGATAGGAAAAAGTAAAGAGGAGGCGTTGAGGTTAGCGGAGCTTTTTACGAAAATGATAAAAGGTGAAGAAAAAGATGACGAAGCTCTTTCGGTGCTTGATGAAGCGGTAGCATTAAAAGATATTTCACATATGCCGGCAAGAGTTAAATGCGCTTTGCTCGGATGGCGTACAATGAAGGAAATGTTGGAGGATGAGTAATCCGAAATTTTTTCGGAAAAAGTGAACAAATTTAACAGGAAAAAATAGGAAAAAAATTAGGCTGATTTTAACTAAAAATAAGCAACTTTTTCTACATCCGATATTCCTAAAACTACTTGCGTTAAGAAGTATAAACATATATACTGTATCCAGACAAGCAAGTTTGGAGGAAAATCGGATGAATAATTTTTTTAGCGCTGAGGATCTTGAACTTTTAAACGAAGAACTCGAGATAATGGAACATTCGGAAATTAAAAAAGAAGAAGATGATCCGGAAATGGACGCTTCAAAGAGAAGATATCTTGAAATTATAAAAAAGCATAAGGAAGATAAGTAAAATTCAAGCGGTTTATACTGTATTTCTCAGGTTTTGGAAACTCCTTCCCCGCAGCGGTGCATGTGCGGGAAGGAGGCTTATGAGGTCTGAATTCTTTAAATCTTAATAAATCTTAAATAATTTTTTGAAATCCTGATAATTAAATTTTAACGGACTGTTTTTATTCAAAACATAGGTGTTTTTTGTGTGCGTATTTTAATGAAAACAGGCTTAATAATGTCGTGCCGTTTATACGAAAACAAGCTCCCCGATACAGGCGGCAAAAGCATATTGGCTTGAAAGATTTGATTTACGGCGGGAGGAGGTGATCAATGATTGAAAGAGAGAGCCCTTATAATTTTGGACGAGCCGGAATATGCGGGAGCTCTTGCGGACAGGCTGAATCGTTCAAAGGAGCTTGACCTCCTGGTGCTTAATTTTGCTTCTGAATCCGATGTTTTAAAGCATATTGAAGAATATAAGGATATATATTTGCTTGTAAATGAAAATAAAAAAACGGAGGAAATATCTCCGAGTTTTGAGGAAGGACATATTATTGTCTTGGCTGAAAACAGAGGAGGTGAAAAAAACGGTCCGTGGATATATAAGTACCAGTCTGCAACACTTATAACCAAAGAAATAATTTCTCTGATATCGGACAGAGCTTTTGAAAGGATAGAGGCTGAAAATAAAATATATACCGTATTTTCACCCAAAAACGCATTGGAACGTGAAGAATATGCGAAGGTGCTGTGCCGGGATTTGAATGAAAAGGGTTCCGTGCTTTATCTCGATATGGAGACATTTTCTTCCGAGGGACAAACAGACGGAGAAACAGAAAGAGGTATGTCCGAGCTTATTTATTATATAAAAAAGGGAGGGGAGCAGCTTAAGTGGAAGCTTAAATCCGTAATAAAATCGGACGGGATGTCTGGCAGGATACTTCCGGTGAGGTGCTCTCTTGATCTTTTTGAATTAAACGGAGAGGATATGAAAAGGCTCATAGGCATTTTGGAAGAAATGACCGAATATACATTCATAATTATAAATTTAGGCTTTTATAATAATGCCGCTTCGACTCTGTTTTCTTTAAGCTCACATATAGATGTGGTAGTGACAAGAGGTAAAGGAAGCAAGGAGAGCGCGGATTATTTTATGGAAGAGCTTAGACTGATGAAGCGGAAAGATATAGAAAGGAGGGTACAGATAGTAGAATTTGAAGCGAACACTTTCATGTAAATTAAAAGAAGAGCTTTTGGAAAGACTTGATTTTTCAAGAGAGCTGAGTGACGAAGAGGTAATGAATGAAATAGAAGAGAGGGTGCTTGAGGCGGGAAGAAATGACTATATAAGCGTAGAGGATAAGAAAGAACTTTGTCTTGAAATATTTAATTCCGTGAGAAGATTGGGTCCTTTACAGCAGCTTATAGACGATGATGATATTTCGGAAATTATGGTAAACGGACCGGATAATATTTTTATAGAAAAATCAGGCAAAATAAGCAGATTTGAAAGCGTGATGGAATCGGAGGAACAGCTTGAGGATATAGTTCAACAGATAGTTTCGGGGGTGAACAGGGTAGTAAACGAGGCAAATCCGATAGTGGACGCAAGGCTTTCGGACGGTTCGAGAGTAAATGTGGTGCTTCCGCCGATTGCGTTAAACGGAGCGGTAGTTACCATAAGAAAATTTCCCAAGATTCCGATGAATATGAAAAGACTTTTATCTTTCGGTACTCTAACCGAAGAATGCTCCGAATTTCTAAAAATCATAACGGCTTCCGGCTGCAATCTAATTGTGAGCGGCGGCACGTCATCGGGAAAAACATCATTTTTAAATGCTCTGTCCGATTACATTCCTAAAGAAGAAAGAGTGATAGTAATGGAAGATTCTGCAGAGCTGCAAATTTTCGGCATACCCAATCTTGTAAGACTTGAAACCAGAAATTCCAATATAGAAGGAAAAGGCGAGATAGGAATAGGAGATTTAATAAAATCAGCCTTACGAATGCGGCCGGATCGAATTCTGGTCGGCGAAGTAAGGGACGGAAACGCGGCGGTAATGCTTCTTAACGCATTCAATACCGGGCATTACGGTGAGAGTACCATACACAGCAATTCAGCGGAAGATACACTTTCGAGGCTTGAAACTCTTATTCTTACCGGAGCGAAAATTCCAATGGAAGCGGTTAAAAGACAAATATCCTCGGCGATAGATTATATAGTGTACCTGGGCAGACTTAAGGACGGTACGAGAAGGCTTTTAGAGGTGAGTGAGCTTGAACAGGCTGAAAACGGAGATATTAAACTTAACAGGATATATGAATATGTATCCGAAAAAGGGCTTATAAGAACGGGCAAACCCGAAAAGAGCCTGTTAAAAATAGAAATGGCGGGTTTTAAAGATGAACTATTTAAAATATATGAGAACTCCTAAGGAATGGATGAAATTGATTTTGATATGGTCTTCGGTATCGGCGGTCTTCGGTTTTCTGTTTTATAGAGAAATAGCAGGCGCAGCGGCAGTTTTCCCTTTTATCTTCGTATATGAGAGATTTGAAAGAAAAAAGCTCATAGAGGACAGAAAAAGAAAGCTTGCGGCTCAGTTTGTGGAAGCGGTAAAAGTAATGACGGGAGGGCTTAAGGCGGGAAATTCTCTTGAAAAAACCGTAACAAAGGCAAGAGAAAGACTTCTTGATATTTATTCCGAAGATGAACCGATAATGAAAGAGTTAAGTTTAATGGAGACGGGACTTAAAATGAATATTTCGGTAGAAGTCTTATTTTCGGATTTCGGAAAAAGAAGCGGAGTTGAGGATATAAGGGAGTTTGCGGAAGTTTGTGCCATTTCAAAAAGAGCCGGAGGAAATTTGGTTAAGGTCATGGAACATACTTCGGATTTTATAGTCGAAAAAGCGGAAATAGAAAGAGATATACAGACCGTGATAAGCGGAAAAAAACTTGAAGGAAGATGCATGGCATTTGTACTTCCGGGACTTCTTGCCTATATGAATTTTACCATGGGGGATATGATGAGCTCTCTTTACCATAATTTTACGGGCAGGCTTATTATGAGCGGAGCGCTTGCGGGATATCTGATTTGCCTTCTTTGGTTTGAGAAACTTACGGATATAAAGGTGTGATATGAGTATATTAAAGGAGTTTGATAAAGGACAGAAGAAAAAAATAATTGCGGTGTTTGTAATATCTTTTATCTGCATACTTTCCGCACTTATTTATGATTACGGTTTAAAGGAAGAAAGAATGTCTAAACTATCAAGACCGGAAGCGTATGAGGCTGAAAAGGAAGTAAGTTTTTTAATAGAGGCTGATAACGGAGGAGAGGTAAAAAGGTGGAAATATGAGGGGAGGATAGGAATGAAGAAGCTTACGGAGGCTGAAATCGAAGCGTATATAAGCTCCGCGTTTAAAAAGGTGGAGGAAAAGCTCGCTTTAACCGACTGCAAAATAACGGGAAAATTTGAACTCATAACCGGAGTTTCTGAAAATCCGGCAGTTATAAGCTGGAGTTTTGAGCCTGAAGGACTCATTTCGGAAGATGGGGAAACGGATGTCGAAACGGTAAGAGATGAAACTGCTGTAAAGGCGACGGTAAAGGTATCGGTCGGTGAGAAGGAGGAGGAAAGGAAATATGATCTTATCTTAATTCCGCCTGAAAGAGATTCGGAAGAAGTGATGAAATATGAGGTTGAAAACGGATTAACCGGGCTTTTAAGCGAAGGAGAGAATAAGAGCGTAAGCCTTCCGGAAAAAATAGGAGGGTACTCCACAAGGTTTATGCTCCCTGTAAATGAGCTTGCGCCGAAAGCTGCCGGATTTTCGATTTTGACTTTAGCTGCTCTTGTTATGCTGTTAAAGGAAGAAAATAAGAAAAAGGTAATAAAAAGAGAAACGGAGCTTAGGGAGGGATACGCATATTTTACGGGAAGATTTTCAGTGCTTTTAGGAGCGGGACTTAATTTGCCTGCTATTTGGAGAAAGCTGGATGCGGAGGAGAGTTTTAACGAAAGTCTTAATCATGAGATAAGTATTACTGTATGGGAGCTCGGAAACGGAAAGACGGAAAGGGAGGCTTATGAGAATTTCGGCAAAAGGATAGGCGGCATGCAGTATCCGAAGTTTTCCTCAATCCTGGCGGAGAATATTAAGATGGGCTCGGGACAGATATTGAAAAGACTTGAGGAGGAAGCAAAGGAAGCAATGGAGGAGAGAAAAAATAACGCGAAGATAAAGGGAGAAACTGCCGATACTAAGCTGTTGCTTCCCATGCTTTTACAACTTTGCCTGGTAATGCTCATTATAATGCTGCCTGCAATGATGTCCATGTAGAAAGGTTACGGCTTTTGTATAAATAATTTAAGTAAAAAAGTTAACTGTTCCGCGGCAGTCATCGTGCGATAGAGCGAACTTGTCCGTACGATTCGATGTCTGCGGAAATAAAAAGGGAGGTAATTATTATGATAAAGGTAAAAAACGGAATTAAGGATTTTCAGTACAAAGTATTTGTAAAAGGAATGATTTTAAAAGAACGTTTGAAAGAATTTAGAGAGGATGACAAAGGAATAGCGGTAATAGAAATAGTCCTCATTTTGGCGGTACTTATGGCTCTTGTCATAGTATTCAGGAAAAATATAAAGGATATTATAGACGGCATATTTAGGCAGATATCAAATAATAAAGATGAGGTTTTAAAAAAATATTAAAAGATAGAAGCATAAAGAAAGGCAGCGAAACGAGGAGGAATACAATGAAACTGAAAGGCTCTGTAACAATTTTTCTTTCACTTATACTTTTAATAGTGATAGGGATAATAGGGAGCCTTTTAGAGGCTGCAAGGGTGAAGGTTGCGGAAGAAATAACTCTTGATAACGGCTATCTTGCGGAAAGCAATATCCTTGCGGAGTATCAAAGAGAGCTTTGGGACGATTATCACGTGTTTTTTGTAGACGCCGGAGAACTTCAGGGAGATATAGGCATTGAGAGACTCGGTAATAAGTATATTGAAAAAATGATAGATGACGGAGAAGGAGAAAATAAAAACTTTATGGGAGCCGAGGCGAAATTTGATTATCTTAATTTTACCGAAAGTATGACGGAGGAAAGCTGTACGTATTTTGTAAAGCAGGTCGCGGCATACATGAAATACGGCGCCGCAAAAGCTTCGGCGGAGCTTGTCTTGGGAGATACTGATGCCCTTAAAAAGTATGAAAAGGGAGCGGAGGCGCTTAAAAAGGTAATTAAAGTAAAAACGGAGGTTGAAAATAAACTCATAAAGCTCAGTAAGACAAAGCAAAAAATAGAAGAAAAGCTGTATAGAGTTCAGGAAAAGCTTGAAGATATTAGAAGGCTGACGGAGAAAGCGGGAAGCATAAAAGATGTCGGGGATATTTCAAAGTTTAAAGGTGATTTAAATAATCTTATATATAAGATTAAAGAGGAGAAGAACGGTTTAAATACGGAATTTTTAAATTATGACAATGAGAAGGAGAAAAGTCTTGACGCAGTAAACGAATATAAAGACGAACTTGAAAAGAACAGAAATGAGTTGCAAAAGGAAAATTATGAATATTTAAAGAAAAATATGGAAGAAGGTATGGGAGGAAATGAGGATATAAAAAGAAAACTGGAAAATAACGAAAGAAGGTTAAATAATCTTTTAGAAATATCCGAAAGGGAGGACAGTAAAATTTCAGATATTGAGAAAGCCGTAAAAGAAATAGATTTTGATATAAAAAAGGGCAAAAAGAAGAATACGAAAAAGATTGATAAAGCGATTAAAAAGTATAAAAAGGAAACCGAAACGGCAATCTCAGGAAATGGAAATATTATACTTTCCGCCCTTACGGAAGGTAAAATTTCCGGCAAAAAAATAAAAGCTACCGATTGGAATGAATTTGAGGAAAGGGGTGAAAGTGTCGAATCCGGAGGTGTAGACAAAGTGCTTTTGCTGCTTTACGCAAAGACTCATTTTAAGGACTATTTAACAAACAAAGCTGAGAAAGAAAAAGGCGGTACCGCGGACGGAATGAAGAACGGTAAAAAAGAAAAGCCGGAGGCTCTTGACTACGGAATAGAATACCTTGCGATAGGGAAGGACAGTGATGAAGCGAACCTTACGGGAGTATTGGAAAGAATTTTCGGTATACGCACCATGATTCAGTATTCCTATCTTATTACAAAAGAGGACAAAGTGGCTGAAGCAAAAGCTATCGCGGCAAGTATAGCGGGGGCTTTGGGCATTCCGTCAGCGGCGGCGGCAATAGAAACGGGAATTCTTATGTCGTGGGCTATGGCTGATGCGAAAAAGGATGTTAATTCATTAACAAGAGGAGAAGAAATCCCGCTTCATCCTTCAACAGAGTCATTAAAGGCGGGCTACAGAAAATATTTATATATGTTTTTGCTTGCCGCGTCAGGTAAGCTTCCTATTCGAACGGTTAAATTGATCGAGCAGAATATGAAGCTCAGATACAATGAGAATTTTAAAGCCGATAACTGTTTTTCCGGAGTATCGGGAGAAATAACTCTTAAAGTAAGGCCTAAAATATTCAGAATGAAATTTTTGGACGGAATTGCAGGTGAAAATTTTGGAGGTTGGAAATACAGCCTTCAGTTAAATAAGAGTCTCGGTATGGAATAACGGCTGTTATGAAGTGTCCGCATATAAGGCAGGGAAAGGAGGAAAAGCCGATAAGAAATAATCAAACAAATATAAAAAATGCTCTGAATTCACAAAAAATCAAACACAAAAATAAAATAGAGGCCTATATAATGCGGATAATTCTTAGCAGCCGTAAAAAGCTTAAAAAAGCTTTACTTTTGTCGACTTTTGCTTCAAAAAAAGTGAGGATAAGAGGCAGTCTTACTTTGGAAGCCGCTGTGGCGGTTCCTTTGTTTATTCTTGCAATAAGTCAGATGATTTTTTGGATAAAGTTTTGTGACACTCAGACATCACTGTCGGCATTAGCTGCCGCAGAGGCGAGAAAGGTGGCGGCAAACACATTTTTTACGGAAGAAGAGCCTGATGACACGCTGGTATTTTCGACAAAGGGAGAAAAGCTTAATGGAATATACTTTTCAAGGACTGCTGTGGCAAGGACCTTTACAGGAAGATATTACGATGAGAATACCGGAGAAAACAAAGGAAATATTCTGGTATTTGTTACTGAAAACGGTAAGGTGTATCACAATGATAAAGCATGCTCCCACATAAAGCTTTCGATAAAAGCGGTACAGTATTCCGAAGTGAAAAACTTAAGAAATGCGGACGGAGGAAAATATTACCGGTGTGAACGTTGTATTAAAGGCGAGCCGCATGGACAGGTTTTTATAACAAAAGAAGGAAGAAGAATACACTCACATAAAAGATGCAGCGGAATAAAACGGACGGTGAGAGGGATGCCTTTAAAGGAAGCAAAAGCTTTGGGGTACAGACCATGTGAAAGGTGCGGATTTAAATGATTGAAATTTTAGTATTTTCAATTCTTTCGACAGTAGATATATTGAAAAGAGAGATACCGCCGTATACCCTGTTCGGAGCGGTTTTAATTTTAATTATACCTGCGGCACAAAGAGATGAACTGAATTACATGGGAGCTGCGGCAGGCGCATGTCTGATTCTATTCAGCCTGATTACCGGACAGAGCTTCGGACTTGCCGATGCGATTGTTTTGTCCGTACTGTCTTTAAGATATGGAACCGTGAGCATGCTCATGATCCTTTTTACAGCAGATATAATGCTGCTTTTCTTTGAATTCGTCAGAATGATAATAAAGAAAAGAGATAAAAGTCTGCCCTTTATTCCCTTTATTTCGCTGTCTTATTTTGCGATAAACTGTATGAAAATATTGGAGGGAACATGAAGTTTAAAGGAAGTATGACACTTGAAGCGGCTTATATTTTTCCTATTACTATAGTAATAGTATTTGCGTTGATTTTTTTTGCTTATTACGAGCATGACATAACGGTAATTAAAAGTGAGGTAAGAACACTTCTCATTAAAACGGTTGAGGAAGGAAAAAAGAGCGGCATTAAAGAAGAATTTGAAAACAGGAAAAAAGCCGCCTTATTTTATCTGCTATATTCCGTTTTGTCAGAAGAAAACTCCGGTAAAAGGGCAAAGTTATCCGTAGGGGTAAATTTTAAAATTCTTCCGTTTGTTTCGGAATATTTGGATAGTAGTCTTACGGACGGAAGTTTTGAAGAAATTAAAGAGGGTTATACCCCGCAGACTGCGGTAAGAAGAGCTGTCGGAATATTGGGTGAAAGTGAATAAGGTGGCGAAAGAGGGAATTTCAACGGGTATGAATAACTTTGAATACATAAGTGACGGCGGAAAAAATTATCTAAAAACGGGAATGAAGCTGGGAGAGGACTATATAAGCAAGATGCTTATACATAATAATATTCCGGGAATTGTTCCCGCTCAGTTTAAAAGCAGAGACTCGGAAAACTATATTGTATATCCTGTAAACGGATTTATGCCGTTATCTCAAACTTTTGAAATAAAAAGATTTTCAGGGGAAAGGGCGGAAAGTCTTATAAGATCATTTGTAAATGCGTGTGGAGGTATGGAAGATTTTCTTTTGCCGTTTAACAGGCTTGTAATGGAGCCGGAATATATTTATGAAGGATATGGAGTGAAAGAAAAATTTTTATGGATATATGGAAATGCGGGAAGCGCAAGTGCTTCGACACTGTTTGAATATCTTCTAAACAGAACCGACAGTAAGGACGAGCGGGCAATTAAAATAATGTATTCCATGTATCAGGTCTGCAAAGAATATGAATTTATGGAAGCTGAAGATATGGGAGGAAGTGTGACCGGAATGCTTTATGAAAAGGCTAAAGAGCTTATCTCGGAGCCCTTCGATTCATTTGATGAAAGGATTAAAGGATTAGTTGAGAATGAAAATGCAATGTTTAAGAAGTATTCCGAAAATAATCCTTTAAATTTTGAAAACATAAAAGACAGGGCGAGTATGAAAAAAGAAATACAGGATAAGAAAATATATGAAAATACGGGAAAAGATTATATATCCGTAAGAGAAAAATCTAAGGAGAGGGAAAGAGAAGAAAGGGGAAAAATGTTGCAGGCTTCGAGCAGGAATGACAAGGTTTTTGTTGCGGACAGCCTTAAAAAGGTGAAAAACACTTTTGGCAGGGTATGGACTTATCTTAATTCGGATATAGGCAGCAAAAAAAGAACTGAAGCTTCAGTAGTGGAGGAAAATGTAAGCGAGTATATGACTAAGGAGGTAAAAAGAGTGAGTGTGGCGGAACGAAGTGAGGAGAGCAGCAAACCTACAACTCTTTTAACCAACGGCTCGGTACATGGAGGGGTTTACTGCCTAAGACCTGAAGAAAGCGGAGAGGATAATGTGATTATTACCTCATATCCGTTTTTTATAGGAAAGGCGGAGAGAGATGTGAGCCTTATTTTGGATGACAGCACGGTAAGCAGATATCATGCGAGGATAGACAGGACGGAGGATGAATTTTGGATAACGGATCTTAATTCCACGAACGGAACGTTTTTGAACGGAATACGATTACTGCCTTATGAAAGAGTATTTCTAAAAAGAGGTGATATAGTGGTGATTTCAAGAAAACGGTATGAGTTTAAATACTTGGATTGAGTGTAGAAATCACGGAAATGAAGAAGAACTGGTAAAGTGTCGCACCTTGTGTAAGGAGCCTAAATTTGGTATTATAAAATCAGAACGGAATTTTTATAAGACTTTACGCGAGGTATGCCATGAAAAAAAGAGGGATTATTATAGGAACTGTCGGAGCGGGGCTTGTAATTGCGGTTGCGGCGGGACTTGTGGGATATTTTTATGAATCTGCAATATCAAGAAATCCGAAGCTGATAAAGAAAGGAAAGGAGTGGCATTACTCCGATGACCCGGAAAAGCAGGAGGCTTATGAGAAAGCTAAAGCCTGGGTTGACGGTATCAAAAAAGAGGAACTTGAAATATGCTCGTTTGATGGGCTCAGACTTCACGGAACCTTTATACCCGCAAAAAATTATACGGCTACTACGGTAGTGCTTGTACACGGATACAGAGTAGGCTGGTTTAAAGATTTCGGACTTATGTTAAAATTTTATCATGAGTTCGGAGTGAATATTCTGTTGCCTGATGACCGAGGACACGGTGAAAGTGAAGGAAGTTATATAGGTTTCGGTTGGCATGATCATTTTGACGTGGAAAAGTGGGTGGAATATCTTTTGGTAAGATTCGGAGAAAATTCAAATATTTTTCTGCACGGCGTTTCTATGGGTGCCGCTACCGTAATGATAGCGTCCGGAGATGACCTTCCGCCGCAAGTAAAGGGAATAATAGAAGACTGCGGCTACTCCACTTTGGACAGACAGCTTAAGTATAATCTTACCAAAGGAAAAAATATTCCGGTGTCACCGCTTATAAATGCGGTAAGCAAAGTTGCGAGTAAAAAAGTCGGATATAAGTTCAGCGACTGCGATTCGATTAAAGCCCTTAAAAAGACTGCGCTTCCTTATTTATTTATTCACGGGGATAAGGACAGGTTCGTGCCTACCGAAATGGTATATGAAAATTATGACGCCTGCGCAAGCGAGGATAAGGAGATTGTTTTAATAGAGGGAGCGAAGCACGCCGAAAGCTATTATGTGGATAATAAGACCTATGAAAAGGCGGTAGTTGATTTTATAACTGACCATATGGCGTGATTGGAGTGTTAAATGAAAAAGATAGTTCTTACAGGCGGAGGAACGGCAGGGCATGTTACTCCCAATATTGCCCTTATACCGGAGCTTCAAAAAGAAGGTTATGAGGTTAGCTACATAGGCTCTCATGACGGAATGGAAAGAAAGTTAATAGAGTGTCTCGGCATAGATTACGTGGGAATTTCATCGGGAAAGTTAAGAAGATATTTCAGCCTTAGAAATTTTACGGATCCTTTCAGGGTAATAAAGGGCTTCGGTGAGGCGGTATCGGCGTTAAAAAGAATAAAACCGAATGTGATTTTTTCAAAAGGCGGATTTGTTACGGTTCCGGTTGTATTTGCGGCAAAAAGACTCGGAATTCCGGTTATCATACATGAATCGGATATTTCGCCGGGGCTTGCGAATAAACTTTGTATTCCGGCATCAAAATTTGTATGCGCGAATTTTCCGGAAGCCCTGAATTATCTTCCGAAAGAAAAGGCGGTACTTACGGGAACACCTATAAGAAAAGAGCTTTTTCTCGGAAATAGGGAAAAGGGGCTTGAATTTTGCGGATTTTCAGGAAATAAGCCGGTACTTTTGGTAATCGGAGGGAGCCTCGGCGCTTTGGCGGTAAATAAGGTTTTAAGAAAAATTTTGCCTGAGCTTAACGGGAAATTTGATGTTATACATATCTGCGGAAAAGGAAAGACGGAAGAAGAGTTGAACGGGACTGAAGGATATGTTCAGTTTGAGTATGTCGGAAGTGAGTTAAGGGATATTTTTGCCGCTTCGGATATAGCGCTCTCAAGGGCGGGAGCAAACGCTATCTGTGAGCTTTTAGCCCTAAGACTTCCCAACCTTTTAATACCTCTGCCTGCAGCGTCAAGCAGAGGAGATCAAATCTTAAACGCGGAATCGTTTAAAAAACAGGGATTCTCCGAAGTCCTTATGGAAGAGAACCTTACCGAAGTAACCATGCTTAAGAATATAAATGATTTATATAATAATCGTGAAAAGTATATAGAGAAAATGAAACAGAGCTCTCAGGCGGATTCCATAAAGCTTATAACGGAGCTTATTAAGAGAGCAGAGAGTTAATTTTATCCGCGAGCAGGGCGGCTTCTCCGTCCTCATAGTTACCCTGTTTCCATGAAATATTGCAGGAGTCGTTTTTAAATCGGGGTATTACATGGACATGGAAATGAAATACTGTCTGTCCCGCCGCCTCTCCGTTATTTTGAAGAATATTTATTCCATCGCAGTTTAAGGATTGTTTTAAAGCCGCGGCAATTTTTTTTGCAAGCAGAAAGGCACGACTTATAAATTCATCGTCAAGCTCAAACACATCGGCGGCATGAGTTTTGGGAAGGATTATAACGTGTCCCTTATTTGCGGGGGAAACGTCCATTATCGCCTTTAAATATTTGTCTTCATAAACGGTGGAAGCAGGTATGCTTCCATCAGCCAATTTACAAAAAATGCAGGTTGTATCTTTCATAGAAATTCTCCTTGTATAGTGAAATTTTTACGCCGCAGGTCACGGTAATGCTCGGTTTGCAAGCGATCCGTGATCTATGGTGGTGATTATCATCACCACCTCCCGTACCGAGATTATATCTTATGAAACTGAAATATAGTGTCAAACATTCTTAATGTTTTAAAATTACCCTTTGCAGCCAGCTCTCCCGACATAAAAGCTCTTTGGAAGGTCATTTTTCCGGCGGTTATATTATTAAGTACTTCGCTTGTGGTTCTTGCCGAAACATCAGCCTCCTTAGATTCTCCGTAATAACATTTCAAATTTTCTCCATCCACCTCTACCGAGAAAAATCTTAAGATGTCGGAAAGCTCTATCGAGTAGCTTGCTTTAAAGTCGGCAGTCGGCTTGAAATGAGTTCTGAAGCTTTTAATAAGCTCATTGTCGTCGGCATCGCTGCCGAGCATTTCTCTGAACATTTGAGAAAGCTCCTCTATATCCTCTTTCTGCTTTTTGACATAGCTGTCATTTGAAACATAAACGGAAAGCTGCTCGCTCTCCTGAGGAGTTAAAGGAAGATTGTTTCCTGTTTCCAAATTATTTCTCAGTATTTTCTCGCTGGACGGGAAAACTGTCATTTTTTGGTTTATAGCCCTATATAAATCTTCCGTAATTCTTTCTATTCTCTTTGCAAACTGTCCATTAAGCTCAAAGTCGGTATGGTCATCAACGTATGAACTTATTCCCGGACAGATATAACCGCCCAGAATTTTCCATGCTCTTGTAAGATTGTAATAGCTTTCTTCCTCCCCGAAAGCCGTCGCGGTAACTACAGGCATCATAAACATTCCGTTTATTTTATCCTTATCCCCGTAAAGCCAGCACGCGTCTAAAAATTGCAGCATATATCCGCCCATTCCGAACCACTCGAGACTGGAAGCTAAAATTATTCCGTCAGCGTCTTTAAGAGTTTTAGGAAGCATGCTGATACTGTTTTTTTCCTCATAAAGATTGTAGCGCTTCACCTGTACTCTCAATTCGGATAACACATCGGTTATCTTATCACAGATATAAAGAGTGGGATCTTCAATAAGTCCCCTGCCTCCGTAGTATATATGTATTATCATAAAATCTCCTGATTATGTAGTTTTTTAAACGATTCCGACAAAAAATATTTATACAGTTTTACAGCTTTCGGTCTGAACCGTAATCATTATTGTAAGTTTTCCTGCCGGAGGAAATAATCAGACCTATTATAAGTCCGGCTAAAAATCCTCCCAAATGAGCCGAATTATCGGTGTAGCTGTCTTTGAAGCCCGCATATAGACTGAATATTGTAAAGGCAATCAGTTGAGTCCTTGATAAGCTCTTTAACTTATGGTGATTTTTTATTACCGCCGCGACAGCTCCGCCGATCAGGGCAAAAATAGCACCCGACGCGCCTATTGATGAAATATTATACCCTAAATTCATATTATAAGCCATAGATGCAAGGCTTGCAAGGACACCGCCGATAAAATAAATGAGCAGAAAATGCATTTTACCCTCACAGGCTTCATATCTTCCTCCTATAACGAAGAGTATAAGCATATTATTCATAAGATGCTTTATATCGGCGTGAAGAAAAATTGAAGTTATAAGTCTGTAATATTCCCCGTATGTCCTGATTTCGGTCCATGAATTTGCGCCGAGAGAAATGAAATCATATCCGTTCTGTAAAAGAAAAATATTGAAAATAATGTAAATTAAAATGTTTACGGCAATAAGCCCTACAGTAACGGGAAGAACTTGAAACGGTGAGTCGTTTTTTGTTTCGCGTTCGGTATATTCCATAGAATTCCTCCGTATTTTCACCGCAATAGCGAATGTTTAAGAAAAAGTACAGGATTGTTCTTTGACTTAGCGGTGCTTTAGTGATATATTATTACAATTAAACGGAATAAGCAATTTGTTTTAGCTTTAACTTATAAACATCGGTTTATGCGATGTTTATAAAAACGGAAAAGTTGAGGATTTAAGTTATAGCTAAGTTTAGACATTGCAAATTATTCTTTTCAATGAAAAATTAAGGAGGAATTTATATTATGGAAAAATTGAATGTTTATCTTGCGAATCTTATGGTGGGAAATGTAAAGCTTCATAATCTTCACTGGAACGTCAGAGGAATTTCATTTAAGGCTGTTCACGAGTATCTTGAAGAGCTTTATAATACCTCTTTCGGAAAGTTTGATGAGGTTGCGGAGCTTCAGAAGATGAAGGGTGTATATCCTAAAGCTTCCGTTAAGGAATTTATGGAGATTACCACTATTAAAGAGCTTGAGAGCAAACCGTATACTGTTAAAGAAAGTCTTGAGTACGCGCTCGAGTATATAAAGGAAATGAGAACTTTGGCTGCCGAGATAAGAAAGAGTGCCGATGAAACGGATGATTTCTCTCTTGTGGATATGATGGAAGAACATATTGACGAGTATAATAAGAACGCATGGTTCTTGGAGAGTATGCTTGAGAAATAGTCGGATATTTTTTCGGTGCCTGATGTGCATTTAAAAAGGAGGCTGTAAGGAAAATTAACCCTGCAGCTTTCTTTTTTTGATGGTATAATCAACTTATCACTAATAAAAAGACGGGAGGTTGTTATGGAGATTATCGGAATTATCGGGGCTATGGATGAAGAAGTGGCAAAGCTTAAAGAAAAAATGACGGAAGTGGAGGTTAAAGAAAAGGCTTCGATGTCATTTTTTGAGGGAAGGCTTAACGGCAAAAGGGCGGTAGTTGTAAGAAGCGGCATAGGAAAAGTAAATGCCGCCGTATGCGCTCAGATACTTATAGATGATTATAAGGCGGATATGCTTGTAAACACCGGAGTAGCGGGAGCGCTCCATTGTGAGCTTAATATAGGAGATATTGTGCTTTCTTCCGACGCTCTGCACCACGATATGGATGTGACGGGATTCGGATATGAACCGGGGATGATTCCGAGGATGAAGGAGTCGATATTTACAGCCGATAAAAATATTCTTTTAAAGACGAAGGAAATCTGTGAAAAAGTAAATCCGGAAATAAAAACACATATAGGACGGGTAGTAAGCGGTGACTGTTTCGTATCGGGAAGTGAGCGAAAAAAATATATTTTTGAAACCTTTGGCGGCTACTGTACGGAAATGGAGGGAGCGGCTATAGCACAAACCGCCTATCTTAACAATATACCGTTTCTTATAATAAGAGCAATATCGGACAAGGCGGACGGAAGCGCAACCATGGACTATAAGGAATTTGAGATAAAGGCTATAGAGCATACGGTTAGGCTTGTGGAAGAACTTGTGAGGGAAATATAAGTACAAAGATGAAATTATATAGAAAATAATTCGAATTTACCGTTAAAAAATCAAATAAATTAAAGACAATAAATAAAAAATACAGATATTGCATCGCAATACTGTTCTAAACAAGAAATTGATAAATTTATGAAAAAGCAGTATACTTACAGTAAATAAAAGAAGTTAATCAGAACAAATTCCTCAAAGGTACAAAAACGGTGACATGGAAAACTTCAACTTGGCAACTTATTAAAACTTTGTGCAAGGAGAAGACGATGAAAAAGTTTTTGTTTGCGCTGATATTGATGCTTACGGCTGTATTTATACTCGGCTCCGGTAAAAGAGCATATGCCTATACAGGCGGGGAACCTGTAATAAAAAGCTTTGAGAACAATTCAAAGTTTTTAACGGATGAGCAGGCACAAGCGGTTTTCAGGGATATAAGGAAGTATATAGAGGGATATATCGGAAAAGGACCTATATATAAAATGAAATATATCTGGATTGCTTTTACCGATTATGATGTAGAATTTGAAGATGTGATTTATGATGGGAAGGATTATATCAATATATGGATTTCTGTGGATATGTTGCCTGAAGGAAAGCGTTCCGAACCGAGAAGTCCGGCTGATACTCGCCCTGATTCTGCGTCAATTCCGTTTGTGATTGAACTTTTGGGAAATAACGAGCCGATGTTTTATGAAGGTTTAAATGTAACTGATCCGTCTATTAACTATAAGATTTACAGTCGTACAGGTTTCGCCGGAACCGTAGAGGATTTGTATCTTATCGATAAAAAAAACATAAGGGAAGGTTTTGAAACGGTAGATAGTCCGGAATATCGGATGCAGCTTGAGAATATTGAGAATCTCGAATATATTTATGATGATTATTATGAAGAACAGGAGCAGTAGTTGGATGAAGAGGAAGAAGACTTTGCGGACGATTCCGAGGAGTGGTTTAAAGAATTTCGAGAAGACTTTGAAGAAGAGGAAAAAGCTGAGAATTTAACGGGAGAACAGGGAGAGATAGAAGAAATTGTCGAGCCGTTTAAAAAGGATTGGAGCTATGACAGGTAGAAAGTTGCAGATTATGCTTTGGAACATTGCACAGATGAACCGGAGTACTCGAAGAAAAATAACGGAAGTGACTGTGCAAACTTCGTGTCTAAATGTATAAATGCAGGAGGAATAGAAGAAGAACACACTAAAAAGCAAAAAACAAGTTGGTTCCCGGGGAGTGATAACTGGATTAGGACAGGGTATAATAAAAACGGGGGAGTTGTTCCGTGTATGACGAGCAAGGGATATTTCAATAAAGTTAAAAAATCCGGTGCCGATATTGGAGACATAGTATACTGGAATAATCAGAGCCATGTTGCTCTTGTAACAAAAAGAGAAGAAACCATAAAAAAGGATAAAAACGGTAAAAAAAAGAAAAAGGTTTTTATCTATTTTTCACAGCATTCAAACGAAACATTGCCTTTCTTTTTTATTGTAATATCTTGTACTTATCCCATGTAATTGATAAAATAATAACGGCATTAAAAAGTATTCTGTAATAAACAGCAAAGATAGGAGTAAGAAAATGAAAGTTTCTTTTGATTATTCACTTGCAAAAAATGTGATTTCCGAAGACGAGGTAAAATTTATCGAGAGCAGTGTGATGTCCGCCAAGGAGATGCTTGTAAACAAGACCGGCGCAGGCTCGGACTTCCTCGGTTGGATAGACCTTCCGGTAAACTATGATAAGGAAGAGTTTGCGAGGATTAAAAAGGCGGCGGCGAAGATTCAATCCGATTCGGACGTGCTTTTGGTAATAGGTATCGGAGGCTCATACTTAGGCGCGAGAGCGGCGATAGAGTTTTTAAGACACGGCTTTTACAATAATCTTTCCAAAACGGCGAGAAAGACACCGGAGATTTATTACTGCGGCAACAGCTTAAGTCCCGATTATCTTTCGGATTTAATAGAGGTTATAGGCGACAGGGATTTTTCGGTAAATATAATAAGTAAGTCCGGAACAACTACGGAGCCTGCCGTGGCTTTCAGAGTATTTAAAAAGATGCTCATAGAAAAATACGGCGCGGCGGAGGCGAATAAGAGAATTTACGCTACTACGGATAAGGCAAGGGGTGCGTTAAAGAGTCTTGCGAACGAACAGGGTTATGAGAGCTTTGTAGTACCTGACGATGTAGGCGGACGTTTTTCGGTGCTTACTGCGGTGGGACTTCTTCCGATTGCGGTGAGCGGAGCCGATATAGACAGGCTTATGGCGGGGGCTGCCGATATGCGTAAAACCTGCCTTGAAAACGGTTTTAAAGAAAACGGAGCGTTGATGTATGCCGCCGTGAGAAATATTCTCCATAGAAAGGGCAAGATGATGGAAGTGCTCGCCAACTATGAGCCGGCTTTCCATTTTGTCGGAGAATGGTGGAAGCAGCTTTACGGTGAGAGCGAGGGTAAGGATCAAAAGGGAATTTTCCCTGCCGCAGTTGATTTCACAACCGACCTTCACTCCCTCGGTCAGTTCGTACAGGACGGCTCAAGGATAATGTTTGAAACAGTCGTTAATATAGTTAAGCCTAACAGAAATATAACTCTTGAAACGGAAGAAATTGATACGGACGGGCTTAATTATCTTTCCGGGGAAACTCTCGATTTTGTAAATAAGAGTGCCATGAAGGGTACGGGACTTGCCCATGTGGACGGAAATGTGCCTAACCTGTTAATAAATCTTGAGGATAAAAGTGAAGAAGCGCTCGGCGAATTATTCTATTTCTTTGAGTTTGCCGTAGGTGTAAGCGGCTATATGTCAGGTGTAAATCCGTTTGACCAGCCGGGTGTTGAGAGCTATAAGAAGAATATGTTCGCCCTTTTAGGAAAACCGGGGTTTGAGGAAAGAAGAAAAGAGCTTTTAGAGAGAATGAAGTAATGCCTTTATAGATGATAAAAAACCGCTTTGATACGGGAGATTTCCATATCGGGGCGGTTTTAACGCTCCGACATACTTAATACCCTTCGATAAATCCGGCTATAGCGACACCGTTTTATAATAGGCGCGGTATAAAAGCAAAAAATAAAATACTTGACTGAATAAGACCCGATGTGTTATAGTCTTAATGCGAGATGAAAGAGGTCTTTTTTTTATGCCTAAAAACAAGAAGTAACATTAAAGCGGAGGTGAATTTAATGCGAGTTAGAATTACACTGGCATGTACAGACTGTAAGCAGCGCAACTACAACACGATGAAGGAAAAGAAGCTTCATCCTGAGAGAATGGAAACAAAGAAGTATTGCAAGTTCTGCAGAAAGCACACGCTGCATAAGGAAACCAAGTAATAACCAACCATTACGGGTATCGAACAGGATGCAGTCGAAAGGAATGTAATATGGGAGATATGGCGAACAAAACTACTGAAAAAACCTCCAAGTCATCAGGTTTTTTCAAAAGTGTCAAGTCAGAATTTAAAAAGATTATCTGGCCGAATAAAGAATCCCTTACTAAAGAGTCGGTGGCTGTTATTGTTACTACTGTAGTGCTCGGCGGGGTTATCGCCCTGCTCGATATGGGTATTCAGTATGTAATCAACATAATTCTTGGTAAATAATAAAAAAAGGTGATTATATGGCAGAGGCTAATTGGTACGTGGTGCATACTTATTCCGGATATGAGAATAAGGTAAAGGTAGATATTGAAAAAACTATCGAAAACAGGAATATGCAAGAGCAGATACTTGAGGTTGCGGTTCCTATTGAAGAGGTTATCGAAATTAGGGACGGAGTCAAAAGAAATGTCCAGAGAAAACTTTTTCCGGGATATGTATTCCTGAATATGATAATGAATGACGATACATGGTATGTCGTGAGAAATACCAGAGGTGTTACCGGGTTTGTGGGTCCGGGCTCTAAACCGGTTCCTCTTTCCGAAGAGGAGATAAGAACCATGCTTTCGGGACGTTCATCGGTAGAAATCGACCTTGAAATAGGTGACTCGGTACAGCTTTCTTCAGAAGGCTTTGAGGGAAATATGGGAGTCATAACGGCTCTCGACAAAGAAGAACAGCTTGCGACCGTTACCGTTGATATGTTCGGACAGGATACACCATTAGAGGTTAGCTTCACAGATATAAAGAAGTTATAACGGAGGTTATGATATGGCTAAGAAGGTCGAAGGATATATTAAATTACAGATTCCGGCAGCGAAGGCAACACCGGCTCCACCGGTAGGTCCGGCCCTCGGACAGCACGGAGTTAACATTGTTCAGTTTACAAAGGAGTTTAACGCTCGTACCGCAAATCAGGAGGGAATGATTATCCCTATTGTTATTACGGTATATGCGGACAGAAGCTTCAGCTTCATTACAAAGACTCCGCCTGCAGCGGTTCTTTTAAAGAAGGCTGCAAAGATTGATAAGGCTTCTGGTCAGCCTAACAAAAATAAGGTTGCGAAGATTCCTTCTTCCGAAGTACGTAAAATCGCGGAGCTTAAAATGCCCGATCTTAACGCTGCGAGCGTAGAGGCGGCTATGAGCATGATTGCGGGTACTGCAAGAAGCATGGGTATCGTGGTAGAAGACTAATTCGATAATCAGAGTGGGAGGCTAAGCTTACGGCGAGCCGAACAGTTTTATAACCACAGGAGGTTTTTATAATGAAAAGAGGAAAGAAATATTCAGAAGCAGCCAAACTCATTGACAGAGTTAAGGCTTATGATACTGAAGAGGCGGTAGAGCTTGTTAAAAAGACTGCTGTCGCAAAGTTTGATGAAACCGTTGAAGCTCATATCAGACTCGGAGTTGACGGTCGCCATGCCGACCAGCAGATCCGCGGCGCTGTTGTACTTCCTCACGGAACGGGAAAGACCGTTCGCGTGCTTGTATTCGCAAAGGGTACAAAGCTTGATGAGGCACAGGCTGCAGGAGCGGATTATGTAGGTGGAGAAGAACTTATCCCTAAGATTCAGAATGAAGGTTGGATGGATTTTGATGTAGTTGTAGCTACTCCCGACATGATGGGTGTTGTAGGTCGTCTCGGTCGTGTACTCGGACCTAAGGGACTCATGCCTAACCCAAAGGCGGGAACGGTTACTATGGATGTTACTCAGGCAGTAAGCGATATTAAGGCAGGTAAGATTGAGTATCGTCTTGATAAGGCAAATATTGTACATGTACCGGTTGGCAAAGCTTCCTTTACAAAGGAACAGCTCGCGGAAAATTTCTCTACGCTTATGAGCGCTATAATAAAGGCTAAACCGGCGTCTGCAAAAGGACAGTATTTAAGAAGCGTTACTATAGCTTCTACAATGGGTCCGGGAATCAGAGTAAATACGTCTAAATTAGGAAGCTGATTTAAAGAATCGGCATTTAGGCAAAAAAGAAGTCGGAACCTTTAACCTCGCGCATATATTGCAGCAGCCTGTTTTTTTACAGGCTGCTGTTTTGATAGTGGCGCATCCGCCCACGAAATAAGAGGGAGAGAAATTGAATATTTGGAGTAAATTTTTAAATAAATTTGCAGGAGCTAAAGATATGACGGAGGGGAAACCGTCTGCAAGACTTATAGAGTTTGCAATTCCTTTGCTTATAGGGAATTTCGCGCAACAGCTGTACAGCACCGTGGATTCTATAATAGTAGGGAAATTTGTGGGAGATAACGCTCTTGCAGCCATAGGAGCGAGCGGACCTCTTTTCGGCATAGTACTGGTGATTTATATAGGAATTTCTGTAGGCGCAGGAATTTTGGTTTCACAGTACTATGGAGCAAAGGATAAAAAAATGCTTTCAAAAACTATAGGAAATACCATGGTTATAAATATGGTATTCAGTATAGTCATAATGATATTGGGATTGTTTTTAATAAAACCGCTGATGGTGCTTTTAGGAACTCCCGACGTTATTTTGGAAATGGCTGTAGGATATGTTCTTATCTTATATTTAGGAATAATGGGACCGGCATACTACAATATTTTGGCGGGATTGTTAAGAGGAATGGGTGATTCGGTCATGCCTCTCGTTTATCTTATAGTTTGTACTCTGATAAATATAATTCTGGATATAATATTTGTCGGACCTTTTGCTCTCGGAGTTGCGGGAGCGGCTTATGCAACGGTAATAGCCCAGTTTATATCGGCTTTTTTATGCTACAGACGAATTTTAAAAATGAAAGACGTACTTATTATGGATAAAAATGCCTATAAAATGGATTTTTCTCTGATAACTCAGCTTGCGAGGTTGGGACTTCCTGCGGGACTTTCTCAGGGAATTATTTCTATGGCTATGATATTTGTGCAAAAGCTTACAAACAGCTTCGGAGAAACCTTTATAGCGGTTTCCACAGTGGTAATGAGGGTGGACGGCTTTGCCATGCTTCCGAACTTCACCTTCGGTACCGCTATCACCACTTTTGTAGGTCAAAATATCGGAGCAATGAGGATAGACAGAGTAAGGCGCGGGACTAAGGACGGTCTTAAAATAGGGCTTATAACTTCTGCGGTTTTAGTGAGTCTTATTCTGATTTTCGGAAAATTTCTGATGGGACTTTTTACAAATACGGAGACAGTAATAGATTTCAGCTATAGAATGATGTGTATACTTGGTATAGGTTATATAGCCTTTGCCGTAACGCAGATTCTTTCGGGAACGATGCGAGGCGCCGGAGATACAATGACTCCTATGTGGATTGCGCTTATAACGACTCTTACAAGAGTACCGATAGCTTATGTAATGGCGGCGCTCACAAAAACCGCGGAATATCCTAACGGAGATCCTAAGAGTATTTTTATTTCGCTTGTGACGGCTTGGGTGATGGGAGCCGTTATTACTACCGCTTTTTATAAGAGAGGCGGTTGGGCTAAGCGCGCGAGAGTAGGCGGAAAAGTAATAGATATTCGGAATATGCATTAAAATAAAAGCTACGCTTTGGCTGATACATTTCCGGACTCACTCCGCTTAGGAATGTATCAGCCGAAGCTATAATTCTAAAGACTGTAGTCTGTAAAATTTTAAAATATTATTTTCGATAAACAGCTATGAATTATAAATGCCTAAGCGGAGCGCATTAGGTTTTCGCAGAAAACCGGAGCGAGTCCGGACATTTATAATTCGTATCGTCACTTTAATTTTATATTTAAGAATCAATTTACCTATTTTAAGCGTCACATAGAGTGACAAAACGAATTTATAGGAGTATAATCACTCCATCGGTTTAAAAATGAAAGTGAGGAGAAGCGATATGGATTTAACGGCGGTTAGTAAACTGTTTGAGGAAAAAGAAAAATTTGCGGGGAAGGAAGTTACGGTAGGAGGTTGGATAAAGAGCATAAGAGATTCCAAAACCTTCGGTTTTATTGTACTTAGCGACGGAACCTGCTTTGAGAGCTTACAGATAGTGTATCATGATTCCATGCCTAATTTCAGCGAGATAAGCAAGTTAAATGTAGGTTCGGCGGTTATAGTTAAGGGCGAGCTTGTGCTTACTCCCGAGGCGAAACAGCCTTTTGAGATACAGGCGAGCGAGGTTTATATAGAAGGTAAGTCAACGAGCGACTATCCTCTGCAGAAAAAAAGACATACTATGGAATATCTTAGAACTCTGTCGCACCTGCGTCCGAGGACAAATACTTTTCAGGCGGTTTTCAGGGTGCGCTCCCTTATATCCTATGCTATACATAAGTTTTTTCAGGAGAGAGGCTTTGTATATGTGCATACGCCTATAATAACAGGCTCCGATGCGGAGGGCGCGGGAGAAATGTTTAAGGTGACTACTCTTGATTTAAACGATTTACCTTTAACGGAGGATGGGAAGGTTGACGAGAGTAAGGACTTTTTCGGGAAGCAGACCAGCCTTACAGTAAGCGGACAGCTTTGTGGAGAGGCTTACGCTATGGCTTTCAAAAATATATACACCTTCGGTCCCACTTTCAGAGCTGAAAATTCCAATACTACAAGACACGCCGCCGAGTTCTGGATGATAGAACCTGAAATCGCCTTTGCCGATTTAGGTGATGTCATGAACCTTGCGGAGGATATGTTAAAATATATTATTAACTACGTGCTTGAAAACGCACCTGCGGAAATGGCATTCTTTAATCAGTTTGTTGATAAAGAGCTTCTTGAGCGTTTAAAAGGAGTGGCAAATTCGGAGTTCGGAAGAATTACATACACAGATGCGGTTAAACTTCTTGAAGAGCACAATGATAAATTTGATTATAAGGTACACTGGGGTTCGGATTTACAGACGGAGCATGAGAGGTATCTTACGGAAACCATATTTAAGAGACCTGTTTTCGTCACCGATTATCCTAAGGAAATCAAGGCGTTTTATATGAAGCAGAACGAGGACGGAAAGACCGTTGCCGCTACGGATTGTCTTGTTCCGGGTATAGGTGAGATAATAGGCGGAAGCCAGAGGGAAGAAGATTATGACAAACTTTTAACAAGAATGAAGGAGTTAGGGCTTAAGAAAGAGGACTACGATTTCTATCTTGACCTTCGTAAATACGGTACTGCAAGGCACGCGGGCTACGGTCTCGGCTTTGAAAGATGTGTAATGTATCTTACCGGAATGAGCAACATAAGAGATGTGCTTCCTTTCCCGAGAACTGTGGGAAACTGCGAGCTGTAAATGATATTTATTTATAAAGCTTAATAAGAAAGTGCCGTAGGCACTTTCTTGTATTTTGAGCTATTTCAAGCGGAAAGGAAACCGCCTCGTCCTGTTTTCTTAACCTCGTAGAGGAAACGATCCGCGTTTTCTAAAGCAGTCTCAACCGACATACCCGGTGTAACCTCTGTTGCACCGATTGATACCGTTGTCCAGTACGGTTTGGATTCTCCGGCTTTTCGAACGCTATTTATGAGTCTTTGAGCAAATTCATCAGCGTTTGCCTTATCTTTCATTTTGCTGCAAAAAATCAGAAATTCATCCCCGCCCATTCTGCAAAGCAGGTCATTTTCACGCACTACATAACCGAATACTTTACCCATTTCGGCTAAGACATTATTACCTGCCAAATGTCCGTAAGTATCATTTACCTGTTTAAAACAGTCCAAATCAAGCACAAAAAACCAACCGCACTCGCTTCTTTTTTCCCATTTATTTTTGAAAGCCCGAAAATTGTCAAGCTCTGTCAAACTGTCTTTTAACGCCAACTCCGTCATTTCCTCGTTGATACTTTGCAATTCCTGAACTTTTTTCATAAGAGTTTTAGGATAATACTCTCCGTCGTTTTGTTCGCGACTCGGAATTGACAGATGAATATGAACAATCTTCCAATCTTCGTCAATCTTGTGAAATAGTATAGTAAAGCGACTATCCATGTTAATGAGAACGGACTTATCTTTTGATTCTCCGGAAACATAGAATTTTCCGTATACAAGGCAAGATTCGGAGCCGAGCTTCATTTGCTCGCTCCAAAGGTTTTCGAAATGAAATTCCGTATCATTTCTTTCGACTATTTCAGCGGCAAAAGAGCGCAAAAACCCGTCTAACCCCACATGAAATTCATGGGCGCCGGTTCCTATAATAATACAATCATCGGAAACCCATTTAAGTATCTTCTCTTCAATTATTTTATCTTTTATTTCCATGTCTATTCCGGGCATTTCAGAAAAAAAGATTCTCCAAAGCTTTTCTGTCAGCTTAGCGAAGTCCACTTGCGCCTCCTTAATAGCACTTTAGGTTAAACTATATATGGCTATGTATTATACAGGTATATGTTTAGGCTAAGTTTACCACAGCGACGCAAGTGTTTCAAGATTATGCTTTAATATAAGCGTAACGGGACTTATGCTTTTTTAGCATTAAAAAGCCTGTCTTTTAAAGCAAGCAGGGGTGAAAGCAGTATAAGTCCCAATACCATACAGGAAAGCACTTCCCCTATACCTACGGTAAGCATTAAAAAGGGTATTCCGTCCGGAAACTTGTAAGCGAAGGTAAGTATAAGAGGTATTATTAACGTGTTTGAGATAATAGGAGGAAGCGGTGCCGCCAAGCGTAAAAGATTGTTTCCGCTTTTCTTAAAAAGTCTGCCTATATAATAACTTCCCAAAGCTCCGATAAGGGTAGCTAAGGTTCCGAAAACAATATCCAAAATATGGCAGCCCGTAATTATATTTGAAATAAGGCAGCCTAATGTAACGCCCGGTATAGCGGCAGGGGTAAGAAATGGAAGTATGGTAAGGGCTTCCGAAAATCTGACCTGAATCGCTCCGTTCGCAAGGTTAAGGCTTGCGGCGAGCAAAGTTAAGACAACGTAGATGGCGGCGATAACGCCTGCCTGCGTGATAAATAATACCTTTGATGATTTCATATTCTTTTCTCCTTTAGTTTTTAATGAGTGGGAAGGCTTAACACTCGTTTTTAGCTTCGTAAGTATAATACAAAGATAGTGAAAAGTCAAAAATCTTAAAGCGAATTTTATAAAATCTTTATAAATTATTGAGTTTCTGCGTTTTTTCATTTAAACACGGTATGGCTCTATCGGTTAAAATGTACTTATTTCCGTTAAATTACTTTTGTCTATGTAATGCAGTTTATAAGCGGCATGGTTAAGTTGTATTTATAAAAAATGTGTAAGCTCGAGTATAAATTAGATGTAAAATAAAGGTGTTTGGCGCATAGGCACTGTACAATTTCTGACGGCGGCGATATACTTTTATATGACGTTACAATTGAAAGAGGTGTTATATTTGGCAAAAAAGGATAAAAAAAAGAAAAAGGTTCATATAGGAAAAATTGTTGGACTTATAATTAAAATTACCATAGCGATGCTTTTACTTGTAATCATAGTCGGTGGACTTCTTATCTATCGTAAATACGGAAAAAGAATTTTAGGCATGGAAACGGATGCTAAAAGGATTGTGGCGGAAAGTAACGCAGATACCTTCAGGCAGACGGAAACCGGTTTTATTTATGACAGTGACGGAAATATTATTTCAAGGCTTAAAGGAGAAAAGGACGTATATTATATAAGCTATACGGATATCCCTAAAAACGCCGTAAATGCCATTGTAAGTATAGAGGATAAAAAATTTTTTAAGCATAAAGGTTATGACGCTCTTGCGATATTAAGAGCTGCTTTTGCTTATATAAAAAACAGAGGAACAATAACTCAGGGCGGAAGTACCATAACGCAACAGCTTGCGAGAAATATTTTTCTTTCCTTCGAGGCGACATGGGAAAGAAAGGCAAGAGAAATATTTATCGCCATGGAACTTGAAAAAAAGTATTCAAAAGAAGAAATAATGGAGTTCTACCTGAACAACATTTATTTCGCGAACGGATATTACGGTATACAATCGGCAAGTTTCGGGTATTTCGGTAAAGGAGCGGGTTCTCTCTCTCTTTCTCAAATTGCTTTTTTATTAAGCATTCCGAACGGTCCGGTTAAATATGACCCTTACGATAATTTTGAGGGAACGCTCGGAAGGCGTGACAGAATACTTGATCAGATGCTGAAGGACGGAAAAATTTCCGCGGAGGAATGCGAAAAGGCAAAGGCGGAGAAAATAAAGATAAAGGATATGAAAAGCGCAAAGAGCAGCTATGTGGAAACCTTTGCGCTTGAATGTGCGATAAAAAGCCTTATGAAGGCAAACGGCTTTTTATTCAGATATTCATTTGCAAGTGATGATGAGGAAAAGACGTATAAAGAGGGATATTCGGCTGTCTATGCCGAATGGCAGCAACGTCTGTATTCCGGCGGCTACAGAGTATACACTTCTATAGATCCCGAAAAACAGAAAAAGCTTCAGGCAAAGCTTGATGAGGGGCTTAGCATTTCGAAGGAAAAAAGCGGAGAAGGCATATATAAGCTTCAAGGCTCCGCTGTTACCATAGATAATGAAACCGGCAGAGTTGTAGCGGTGGTCGGAGGAAGAAGTCAGAACCTCATCGGAAGGACTTTAAACAGGGCTTACCAGAGCTTCAGACAGCCGGGAAGCACCATAAAGCCTTTGATAGTTTATACTCCGGCATTTGAACGGGGTTTTGAACCTTTAAGCGTAGCTGATGACAAGAAAATAAAAGGAGGTCCCGTAAATGCGGACGGGGTATTTAGCGGGAAAATGACACTGATTGATGCCGTGGTATGGTCTAAAAACACGATAGCATGGAAGCTGTTTACGGAGATATCGCCTAAAGCGGGAATAGGCAAGCTCTTGGAAATGAATTTTTCAAATATAGAGGATACCGACTTTTATCCTGCGGCAGCTCTCGGCGGATTTACGAAGGGAGTAAGCGCATTGGAGATGACCTCGGCGTACGCGGCGATTGAAAACGCAGGAGAATTCAGGGAACCTGACTGTATAGTGAAGATTACGGATTCTCAGGGCAGAGATATAATAACCGACGGTTTTTACGGGCGGAACGAATATAAATATGTGTATGACGAAAAAGCGTCAAAAATGATGACGACCTGTATGGAGGAAGTCATGAAAAGAGGTACCGGAAAGAGCGGCAGACTGGCGAAGATGCCGTGTGCCGGAAAGACGGGCACCACAAATGATGCTAAGGACCTTTGGTTTGTAGGATTTACAAAATATTACACCACGGGAATATGGGTCGGCTATGATATGCCTAAAAGCCTTAATAATCTTCCACTTACGGCTACACCGTTAAGTATATGGAAAAGTTATATGGAGGATATACATACAGGGCTTGAAATTAAGGCGCTTGATGCTTATAAGCTTCCTAAAAAGATTGAGGAAAAGCCTGAAAAGACCGAGAAAGAGCCGTCAGAAGAAAATCCTGTCGAGCCGCCTTCGGATGATACCGAAATTATCGATGATCAGATTGATACCGGAGAAACCGAGGATAATACGGACGATAATGATGAAACGGATGAGGGTGAGAATCCGGAGGAAGGAAATGAAAATCCGGATGAGGATGAAGCGGAGCGGGAGAACGGAGAGAACCCCGACAATGATAATAAAGAGGAGCAGGAAGTTGAGGATGAGGAAAATGTAACAGATGACGGAGTTTGACTTTTAGAGTCTATTATCTTATAATCATTGAATTAGGCGAAGGCTTAAGCAAGGAGGAAAAAATATGCCGAAAATAGACAAAGAGATGATAATTTCAGACATAATACAGATAGATCAGGGACTTATACCGATTTTACTTAACTCGGGTATGCATTGTATAGAGTGTCCGGCATCGCTCGGAGAGACTCTTGAGGAAGCGGCATATGTACACGGACTTGACCCCGATGATCTTTGTGATATGTTAAATGAATATGTAGGAGAATAAAATAAGCAAATGAGCTGTCGCGTTAACAATTAAAAAATGTTATAGCACAGCTCATTTTTATGTGATTTTAGAGGTATAATATAATATTTAACTTAAAAAGACGCACGCTGAAAAAGTAATAAAAAGGCTCGGCTAAGCAATATAATAATGCTTTGAAACTGTTATATTTACGCTTAAATGGCGGACAGTATTGACAAGGCACCCTCTTTAATTATAGGCTCATAGTGCTCCTTTATATAGGAAAGCGTGGCGTAATTCGCCTTTAAAGGTGCCGCGTACTCCGACAGAAGATTGCAGACCTCGCCGAAGGAGTCTTTATTGGAGGCGGGACGTTCTAAAATAAGAAAATATTTCCCCCTGTTAATATCCTTATATATAGAAGTATTTCCTTTAAAAACCTCATTTGCTTTAGGCGCGACATCGGAAATGGAGCTTAAAGAGTCAAAGCTGTATACCTTGGTAGTGATTTTTGCCGCAATAGCTTTTTTGCTTTGTGTGTTATCTTCGGATTTTTTGTCGGTTTTACCTCTTATCATGTCGGGAAGAGGTACAAAGGAATCGGTTTCTTCGGAGTTCTCCTCATTCTCCATGGCATTTTCCGCAACAGCCTCAAGATCAAAAGCATGAAATTCATCATCCTCTACGGTAAAAGGGACGCCTGAAAACGGCTCGGGAGTAAATTTTGAGAAGCGGGTGTCCAAATCATCGGCTTCATCAACCTTTGTTATAAGAAGAATCAGTCTGCCGGAAGCCGTAGGTATAGCTTCAACCATTATCGGAACATCATCGGTATCAAAACCCAACTCTGAAAAAGCCTGCTGCATCATTTCCTGAAAAAGATTTTTTGCTTTTTCGGTACCGTATGCAAGCTCGGACATGGCAATTCCTCTTGTTGCCAAATCCTCAAACTCCAAAGTGCACTTTATTTGATTTTCACTTATTCTTTCTATTTTCATAATTTAAGCCTTTCTTGGGGGCTTCTTATACCCGCGACGGGCGAGCCGTACAGACAAGCTTCCTCCGCTGTATGGCGATATCCGGATGGTGAAATGTCCGTTTTCCGTCACAAGGGATATTCAACGGAGCTTAGGCAAAGTATAGAGTAAAAGCGCTTTAAAGTCAAACGGAGAAATTTCTTGAGTTTACGCGTTTTTTCATAAGCTGCGGCTTTACCTCGCTGTCTTATGTGTCATGTCATATAAATAAAAATAGTTTGGCGTAAACGAACGTGTTTTAACGGGTAGAGACATGCTTAAATGAAAAACGCAAAAGCTTAAGAAGAAATTTTGTTTAAAATAACGAAAAAACATCTGATATTTTGTATAAAATAATATTGAAAAATAAATTTATAAATAGTAGAATTTGAACTGCATTAATGCTTAAGTATAAAAAGCGATCGCTTTTACCGTATTGAAAGGGGTTGATGCAAATTAACCTTTGGTTAGGCAGATACCGGATTCTTTCAATTCTTGACTCTTCTTCATCAAATCCTCATGTTTTTCTTGCCGAGAATGTGAAAATTCATGAAAAGCGTATAATTAAAAAACTGGAAAAGAATGATAAATTTTTCATGCAGCTTCGTAATGAGGCGAAATTTCTGACCGAGTATAAATCCGAATTTTCTCCTGAATTGTATGATGTCGAGGAAGATGAAAAAAGCCTCTACATTATAGAGGAATATTTAAACGGTATTTCTTTGAAAAAAAGAGTGTCGGATTCCGAAAAGCTAAGCGAGGGAGAGCTTATTCTTATAACTGAGGAGCTTCTTGAATTTTTAACCTTTTTGCATACAAATTCAAAACCTGTTCTGTATATCGACTGGAAACCCGAAAATATAATTTTAACCGAAGCAGGTGTCAAAGTGGTGGATTTCGGTTCTGCCGTTGTCTTAAATGAAGCTTCGGATATTACCGGACTTGCTACGGATTGTTATGCCGCTCCGGAGCTTGCCGCCGGAGGAGAAATCGGCTTTTTTACCGATATATACGGCTTCGGCTCCGTTGTGAAATTTTTGGCGGAGCATACCGAAAGGAAAAAGATATGCCTTTTTAAGAGAAGTGTAAGAGAAAGGATTTTTACTTTGACAAAGAGGTGTACGGAAAAGGAAGTCGGAGAAAGGTACAATTTAAGTCTTTTAAGAGCGAGCTTTGATAAAATAAAACGAAGGATGTCGGGTGAAACAGGAGAGGATAACGGAATTTTAAAAGCCTTTAAAGGAGGATTACCGAGGATAATCGGAGTATGCGGGGTTGAAAAAGGAATAGGAGTTACACATATCTGCATGCTGTTAATTTCAAGACTGGTTAAAGAAAAAAGAAAAAGCGTGTATGTAGAGTTTAATGATTCCGAAACCTGTAAAGGATTTTTAAACAGTGCGGGTAAGAGGCTTAAAAACGTGTCCTTTATAAATGATGCTTCTGAAGAGGATATAGCCCGTTTGCCGGGAAAAGCCTTTGAGCACATAATAATTGATTTCGGTAAGGCTTATGAAGAATATTCCTACTGGCTTTTACGCTGTGATCTTAAAATTGCCGTCATACAGACATCGCCGTTAAAGGAAGAAATTTCATTTTCTTTTTTGGAAGGGCACAGCTCGGAAATGAACGGCGGAGGTTGGCTTATTATCGACAATCTTGCGGAAAGTTCTTTGGAAAAACTAAAGAAAAAGCTTTCGGAGTTGGGTTTGAAAACGGATTGCTCGGCGCAGAAATATGAGAGAATCAGGCTTTAGGAGGACGAATGGAAGAAGAGGAGATTGAACGGAGGGCTGCGATAAGAAGGATTGTAATAAGAATTCTGATTTTTTTGACGGTGTTTGTGTGTCTTGTAACAATCATATTTTTGATTTTAAAGCGCAACAGGACTGAAAAGAAAGAGGAGAACAGGGCGGTTACTGAAGAAAAGAGTGAGCTCTTATTGCCGGAAGATGAAGATAAATCTGATTTTAAATTTGACGATGAAGAATCGGAGACTGAAAAAAGAGAAGATAAGATTTCTGCAGGCTTATGGGAAGGTATCGGAGAATTTGAGCCCGAAGACGGGGCAAGAATATGCGAATACAGTTCTATTGACCTTCCCGGAGTGCTTAAAGAGAGCGACCTTTTGGATGTAAGACTTTCATTTGCCGACGGCAGAGATTTTACAGTGTTAAGCGGGAAAAAAGCGCTTAAATTTAAAAGGGAGGAGCAGACGGAGCTTATATGGCTCTCCCTTAACGAGGATGAGATAATTCTTATGGAGAGCGCGACCTCCGATATGAGACTTTTTGAAGGAGCAAAGCTTTATGCCGCCATATATAACGGAAAGGAGGCAAAGAATTATGAGATAAACTATCCCGTTAATAAAAAAGCGGGGAAAATTTTAAAAGAGTATTACGAAAAAAATACGGAAATAGCTTTAAACCGTTATGAAATAATAACCGATAAGATACTTGATAAGGAGCGGGAGCAAATGAAGGAAAAAGAGCCCGCGGATGCCTTGAAATGGAAAGAGGCAGCATCTTATTGGGATGAGGAATGAGCTTCATATCACAAAAAAGCACCTTACTTCATGCGGTTAAAAAAAGAAACAAAATATCTTAATTAAATGGCATATCGAAGCCTCCGAAAAATATAAATTTCGGAGGTGTCGCTTTATATTAAAAAATTCAAGAAAAAAATGACAAATTCCAATGGTAATGGTACAATTACAAAGGTGTCTGAAAATGAGATATTACCATTATCGGAGGAAATAGATGAAGAAGAAATTGACAGCCCTGATAGGAGTGGCAGTAATTGCCGCAATAGTGTTTGTTGCGGGAATAATAGTGGAGAAAAATACGGCGAGCAAAAAAGAAATGTCCGTAAAGGATTATTACGGGCTTAAAGGAGAAGCCGTAAAGTTGATAATAAATACCGAAGAGAGTGAAGAGGAAGCTGTAATAAAAGACGAGAACGGATATATTTCCTTTCACCTTGCAAAAACTCTTTTGAAGAGGCTTTATTATGACAGCACGGAAGACACGGTTATATTTACGGATCCCGAAAAAAAATACACTTATGAACCTGATAATACCGAATATAGGGTAAATGATGATACCGAAGAGAGTAACTTTCCGTTTGTGATTAAAGCGGAAGGTAATATCATGATTGCTCTTGAGCTTGTAAAAAAGTTTTATTACATTGAAACAAGTGTAATGACGAATCCTAACATTATTCTTATTTTCAGCGATGCGGAAAGGAAATATGACATAAAAAGAGTGACCGGTGAAACGGAAATAAGGACGGAAGCGGATATTAAAAGCCCGATTTTAAAGGAAGTTAAAGAGGGTGATAAGCTCTGGGTATTGGGAACTGCGGAGGACGGAAAATTTATTAAGGTATTAAGCGAGGACGGGGTTATAGGCTTTGCTCTTCTTTCAAAGCTTGGAGAGAGCGAAATAGAAATGATGGATTGCAAAAGAGAGGATGACAGGGATATATACACATCCATAAAACAGGAAGAGCCTGTTGTGCTTGCATGGCATCAGGTATTTAATCAGTCCGCTAACTCAAATATGGAAGAGTTCGTTTCGGGAAAAACAGAGTATATGAATGTTATTTCCCCCACATGGTTCGGGATAGCGGACAATACCGGCGAGCTGTCGACCTTAGCTTCCAAAGATTATGTGGAAAGAGCGCATAACTTGGGATTAAAGGTATGGCCGCTTATAAATGATTTTAATAAGGATGTGGATTATAAAGCGCTGTTTTCAAGTAACGCCGGCAGAACCAATTTAATAAACAATATAGTATATTTCATAGATTCCTGCGGTTTTGACGGAATAAATATAGACTTTGAATCCGTAAAAGCTTCCTATGCCGAGGACTATCTTCAGTTTTTAAGAGAGCTTTCAATAGTAATGAGGAAGAAGAAAAAGGTGCTTTCGATAGATAATTATGTTCCTACGGAATATACGGCACATTATGACAGAGAAGAACAGGGAATCCTGGCTGATTATGTCTGCGTGATGGCTTATGATGAGCATTATGCGGGTTCTAAGGAAGCGGGATCGGTTTCGAGCCTTAATTGGGTAAGAACAGGGATATCAAAGACAAAGGAAGTTGTAGATCCTAAGAAAATTATTGTAGGACTTCCGTTTTATACAAGAATTTGGAGGATTAATCCGGACGGAAGCCTTACAAGTAAAGCGCTCGGAATGCAGGGAGGAAAGAAAAGAGTTGCCGAAGCGGGAGCCGAAAAAGCTTGGGATGACGTTACGGGACAATATTACGCGGAATGGAAAGACGGGAACGATACGATGAAGATATGGCTTGAGGAAGCGCAGTCCTTAAAGAACAAGCTTTCCGAGGTTGATAAAAATGAGCTTGGCGGAGTTGCTTTTTGGAAGCTGGGGCTTGAAAATGAGGGCGCATGGAAATCGGTTGCCACATGGTTGGGAAAGGAAAATTAAGGCTCGTTGACAATTCTGTTTCATCTATGCTATAATGCCACGGTTACCGGGCATCTCTTCGGAGATGTCCTTTGTAATGCAAAGTGAAAGGCGGATAAAATAATTGAGATTTGATGAAATGAATTTAAATGAGCGCATACTTAGGGCTGTAAAGGAATTGGGTTATGAAGAGGCCACTCCTATACAAACAAAAGCCATACCTGCGGCGCTTGACGGAAGAGATATATTGGGGCAGGCGCAGACCGGAACCGGAAAAACAGCAGCCTTTGCTATCCCGCTTTTACATAATATAGATGTAAAAAATAAAAATCTTCAGGCTATAGTTTTGTGTCCTACAAGAGAGCTTGCTTTACAGGTTTCGGGAGAGTTCAGAAAGCTTTCAAAATACATGAGCGGCATAAAGCTTGCTCCGGTATACGGAGGACAGGACATAGTCAAGCAGATACGCGCGCTTAAGCAGGGGGTTCAGATTATAGTGGGAACTCCGGGACGAGTTATGGACCACATGCGCAGAAGAACCGTAAAGCTTAACAATGTAAGTTGCATGATACTTGACGAAGCGGATGAAATGCTTGATATGGGTTTCAGAGAGGATATAGAAAAAATACTTGCGGAAATTCCCGAGGAAAGGCAGACCATGCTCTTTTCGGCTACAATGCCGGGACCTATTCTTGAAATAACAAAGAAATATCAGCGTAATGCGGAGAATATAAGAATAGCAAAAAAAGAGCTTACAGTGGAAAATATAGAGCAGTATTATTATGAAGTAAGAAGAAGCTATAAAGATGAAATACTTTCAAGAATTCTTGACATGTATAATCCGGAATTAAGCATAGTTTTTTGTAATACCAAGAAAAAGGTTGAAGAAGTGGCAAATGAGCTTCAAAACAGAGGCTATTTTGCGGAAGGACTTCACGGAGACCTTAAGCAGCAGCAGAGAGACAGAGTTATGGGAAATTTCAGAGACGGAAAGACCGAAATTCTTGTAGCTACCGATGTTGCGGCAAGAGGACTTGATATAAGAGGAGTTGACCTTGTAATAAACTATGACCTCCCTCAGGACGACGAGTATTATGTGCATAGAATCGGAAGAACGGGAAGAGCAGGAAAATCCGGACTTGCACTTTCCTTTGTATGCGGGAAAGAGGTTTATAAGCTGAAAGAAATACAGCGATACTGCCGTACAAAGATAAAATTAAAACCCGTGCCTTCTCTTGATGATGTTACAAGTACAAGAGTGGATGCGATGTTCGAGGAGCTTTCAAGGATTATTGAGGAAGAAGATCTCACAAAGATGACGGAAATGCTTGAAGTTAAGATAAATGAGGAAGACTTTACGGCGCTTGATGTCGCAGCGGCATTTTTAAAGCTTCATCTTTCATCAAAAGAAAGCGGCATTGAAGATGATACTGACGGAGACGGTCTTCTCTTAAACGGAAAAGAGGAGGGCATGGTACGTCTTTTCATAAACGTCGGTAAAAAGGACAGGATAAAGCCCGGTGATATCTTGGGAGCGATAGCGGGAGAAGCCGGCATATCGGGTAAGCTTGTAGGAGAGATACAGATGTATGATAAATATACATTTGTCGAAGTGCCTTATGAAAACGGGAAAGACGTTCTTTTTGCAATGAAAAACGCTAAAATAAAAGGAAAGAAAGTGAACATAGAGCCTGCAAAGACGGAAAGGTAAGCAGAGGAAATGTATACGAAGGTCGTTAATGTAAGAGATATGGGAGATAACGCCCTTAAAGCCGTTTATGAAGCCGCTTCTTTAATAAAAGGAGGCGGCTTGGTCGCTTTTCCGACGGAAACGGTTTACGGGCTGGGCGCGAACGGGCTTGATAAAGAGGCGGCAAAAAAGATTTATTCAGCTAAGGGCAGGCCGTCCGACAATCCGCTCATACTTCATATTTCAGATTTCTCAGAGCTTGAGGAGCTGACTGCGGAAATACCGGAAGCGGCGGTAAAGCTTGCAAAGAGGTATTGGCCGGGACCTCTTACCATGATATTTAAAAAATCCGCCGTAGTACCTTTTGAAACCACCGGAGGGCTTGATACGGTGGCAATAAGGCTTCCTGAAAATAAGGTTGCAAGGGAGCTTATAAAGAGAGCGGGGGTACCGATAGCGGCGCCGAGCGCGAATCTTTCGGGCAGACCGAGCCCCACGACGGCTGAGCACGTAGCGGAGGATATGAGCGGAAGAATCGAAATGATACTTGACGGCGGAGCTGTCGGAATAGGTATAGAGTCCACAATAATAGATGTAACGGGTGAAAGACCGGTGATACTGAGGCCGGGTTTTATAACGGAAGAAATGTTGGCTGAAGTTTTGGGTGAAGTCGAAACGGATTTTGCGGTAACCGGGGAAATTAACAACAACGACATAAGACCGAAGGCTCCCGGAATGAAGTACAGGCATTATGCGCCTAAGGGTAAGATGATTATTTACGAGGGAGAGCTTTCGGAGATTATAAGAAAAATAAACGAAGAAGCGGAAAAAGCTGAAAAAGACGGACTGATTACCGCCGTGTTGGCAACGGATGAAACTATGGCGAATTATAAAGCCGACTATGTGTTTTCCGTAGGAAGAAGAGCCGATATTGATGAAGTGGCACACAGACTTTTTGACGTTTTAAGGAAATTTGACGAAGTAGGAGCGGAGGCTATATTTTCCGAGAGCTTCTCGGATAAAGGTCTTGGATTTGCGGTAATGAACCGCTTGCGGAAGGCTGCGGGGTATAATATAATACAAATTATTCACGAAATATAGAAGAATAAAATAATATATAGTCTCGGACCGAACGCAAAGCGGGCGGGTCCGTGACCTATGACGTGAATAATTTGCAGATAATTATGCTGCAAAAAATAACCGCCCTCCAAGGAGGAATTATGTTCGACAAACTTATTTTTCTATGTACAGACAACACCTCTGTAAGTCCGATGGCTGAGGCGGTGTACAGGAGCCTTTCGGAGAACAAAGAAGTCATAGTGGCTTCAAGGGGTATGGTTGTGCTGTTTCCGGAGCCGGTAAATCCGAAGGTATTGACGGTACTTGAAAGCCGAGGGCTTGCCCCCCGCGATACCGAAACGGAGGAGCTTAAAGCGGAGGATATAGGGGATAATACCCTCATACTTGTGATGACGGACAGACTTAAAAAGCAGGCTGTTGAGAAGTTCGGAATAATTCCCAATATCTATACTCTCAAGGAATATAACGGTGAAACCGGAGACGTAAAGGATCCATACGGAGGAAGTCTCATAGAATATGAGGAATGTTTTAATGAGATTGTGAGACTTATTAAAAAGACTCTTTACAGACAGGATGAGGAAGTAAGGGGAGCTTCGGAAGAAGAAATAACCGAAAATACCGATGAAGAAGTTACGGGAGGTAATTAAATGGCGATTGCAATAGGATGTGACCATGGCGGATTTGATTTAAAAAAAGAAGTAATAGGATATCTTAAAGATAAAGGGCTTGAATTCAAGGATTTCGGCTGCTATGATGAAAAATCCTGCGATTATACGGATTATGGACGCGCAGTTGCCGAAGCTGTTGCCGCCGATGAATATGAAAAAGGAATTTTAATATGCGGTACCGGTATAGGCATATCCATTGTAGCGAACAAAGTAAAAGGAATAAGATGCGCTCTTTGTAGCGACTGCTTTTCAGCGGAGGCTACGAGGCTTCATAATGATGCCAATATTTTAGCGATGGGCGGAAGAATTTTAGGCGCGGGACTTGCGTTAAAAATCGTGGATACTTTTCTTAACACGCCTTTTTCCGGAGAGGAAAGGCATAAAAGAAGAATAGGAAAGATTGAGAGCTGACAGACTACAGCATAAACAATCCGCTTTCTTCAAGCTCAAATATCGGTTTTTGAAGAATGCGGTAATCACCGTTATATATAAGCTTTGTTAAATAATCAAAGTTTTTAAGGGCTTTAAATTCCTGTTCTTTCGTTATATAAGATTTTTTGATTGCTTCCGCGAATTCGTCTATATCTAAAATTTGCATTCTTTCATCGGGATGTATGATAATGTCGATAAGAAGATCGGTACATTTTATAAGCGTGCCTTCAGTTTTTATTTCACAAATGTCATTGTACCAGTACAAAAGCTTTGAGTCGGGACCGAAAAATTTGCTTACTTTTATACCTGCTTTAGGATAATAGGCGGAAATGCCGGCGGATATATCAAGACGCTTGCGAATAGCACGCCAACCTGTCACTATAAGATGTTCAGACACATGATAAATATTATCTTTATTAAGATATAAGGTTTCATCAGGGATATAGCGTCTGCGGCATACTACATAATCACGGAATTTATCAGCGTTAAAGTTAGTCACGGCACACCTCCTGAAGGCAAGTCTGTATCTGACTTAGGAATTTTAATTCTAAACCCGAATTCGGGATATATTATACCATTTTCATATATGAAAAACCATAGCTTTTTAAAAAGGAGGGATTATGCGGATTCCGAATTTTATAAAGAAGGGTGATACGATAGCGGTAACCGCCCCTTCGGACGGACTTAAAGAGGTTACAGACCATATAAGGCTTGATAATGCAAAAAATAATCTTATGGAAAGAGGCTATAAAGTAATCGAAACCCGTAATGTGAGAAATTCCGTTAAGGGAAGAAGCGCCGCAGCGGATGTAAGAGCGAAAGAATTTACGGAGCTTATGGTAAATGAAGATATAAGCTATATAGTTTCCGCATGCGGTGGAGATTTTCTTATGGAAATTCTTGAGTTTATCAATTTTGAAAGGATAAAGAAAAATCCCAAATGGATTCAGGGCTATTCCGATAATACGGGTTTGCTGTTTTCAATTACTACAATTTGCGACATTCCTACCGTATATTCCGGCAACATAGGCGATTACGGCATGGAGAATCTTCATAAAGCTGTAGAAAATAATTTAGAGATACTTGAAGGAAAACTTGTAACGCAGAAAAATTTTGAGTTTTACGAAGCGGCATTTACAAAAAAGGAGACCGGACTTGAGAGTTATAACTTAACCGAGTCTGTAAAATACCGCCTGATAGGCGGAGAGGAAGTGAAGTTTTCGGGAATGCTTTTAGGCGGTTGCCTTGATGTGCTTATAAATCTTTGCGGCACCAAGTATGACAAGGTACGGGATTTTCTTAAAAGGAACTCTAAAAACGGAATTATCTGGTATCTTGAAAGCTTCGCCCTTTCTTCGGCAAGGATTGAGACGGCTTTGTGGCAATTAAAGGAAGCGGAGTGGTTTGAAGGAGTGAGCGGATTTTTATTCGGCAGACCATGCTTTTTTAATGAGGAATATGAAACTTCCTTTGAGGAAGCCGTAAATAAAGCCCTTTCAGACTTTAATGTACCGATAATAACAGGGTGCGATATAGGGCACAGACCGCCGAGACTTACCGTAATAAACGGATTTGAAGCTGAAATATCATTTAAAAGCGATGAGTTTCTGCTCGTATACGTAAATTGAATTACCTTGCGGCAGCCGACGTATGAACAAGCGGGATTACCTGCGGGGCTGATAGAGGGAATAAAAGGTCATGTCATGAGAGGCGGGATTATGAATAAATTTTTCGGGCATTTAATGACGGTAGGAAAGCACAGGCGTCTTGTAAGAAAACATTGTTTTAAACTTGGGCTTTATTATCAGGGGCTTACTCATGATCTGTCAAAATACAGCCCTACGGAATTTTTGGCGGGAATAAAATATTATCAGGGAGATAAAAGTCCGAATTTCGCCGAAAGAATAGCAAATAACGGCTACAGCTATGCATGGCTTCACCATAAGGGCAGAAACAAACACCATTTGGAGTACTGGATAGACTATGATTTGAGCGATAAAGAGGGAGCAACCATGGCGGGGCTTGAGATGCCGCCCAAATACCTTGCGGAAATGTTCTGCGACAGGCTTGCTGCAAGCAAGACCTACAGAGGAAATGAATATAAAGACTCGGATCCTTATGAATATTTTACATCGGTAAGAAGCCACTATATTATTCATCCTAAGACTGAGGCGGCGCTTGAGAAAATTCTCCTTATTTTAAAAGATGAAGGAGAAGAAGCCGCATTTTCCTATGTTAAAAAAGAAATATTAGGTAAGTAATATAAAAACCCGCAGGTCATAATACTTTAAAAGTATAAGAAACCTGCGGGTTTTCTTTAATCTGTAACTTCAACCGTTTTCGGCAGCAAATCCAAATTCGCGATTTGATTCCCTGTGCAAACAAGTTTTTTGAGTTTTGAAAGGTTTAACAGCGGTGACACATCGCTCACATAATTATTCGATATATCAAGCTCCTCAAGCTGCGGCATATTTGCCGTGAAATCCAAACTTTGAATGTGAGAGCTTGCTACATTAAGCTTTTTCAGCTTAGGAAAATGCTCTAAAAACTCATTATATTCACCTAAAGGCGCAATCGAAGTATCCCTCATATCCAAATTGCAAATTTCAACCCCTCCCGTATCAAGTTCTTCGAGAACTTCGTTATCCTTCAGTTTACTTATAGAAATATCCAAATAGCTTGAATTCGAGATTTCCGGCGTAATAGTTAATTTCGTAACCTGAGGAAGAGAGAACACATCCGAAAAATCACCTGTATTCGCAAGGCATCCGTAGCCGAAGGAAAGGGATTTAAGCTTTGGAAGTTTAGACAGATACTGTACCATATCGGGTTTTGCAGCCCAAGTATAACTTCTAAGCTCAAGCTCCGTCAAATCCTTCATTCCCTTAAGCGGTTTAAAAGAGTAATCTCCGCCGACTTCGTAGATGAACAGTTTTTTAATCGACGGCATATCGGAAACGGCTTCAAGACTTATCGCGCTTATTTCCACATCCGAAAGTGCCGTAAGTTTTTTTAGGCTCGGAATTTTAATGTCAAAGTTCCAAATATAGGCGATATTAAGCTTTTTTAAGCTGACTAAGGTGGCTAAGGCGCTTACGTCATTTAAATCGCGACATCCGTCAAGAGTTAATTCTGTGAGCGACAAAGAACCCTTAAGTCCGTCAAGAGTCAAAATAGGGCAGTTATCTATGCTAAGCTTTTTCAAATTCGGCATATTTTTAACAAAGTCAAGATTTTTTAAATCCTTTACGTCACTAAAGCTGACTTCCGTAAGCCCCGGCATACCCGACAGTACGTTTAAATGCTCAAACTTTGTATCAAAACCGCTTATGGACAGTGACTTAAGCTTGGTAAGCGAAGAAAGACCGCTTAAATCCCACGTTTGTCCGTTAGAAAAGCCTAAACGTATCTCTTCAAGGTCGGTAAATGCTGAAAGAAAACTTAAATCCTTTGCAAAATCCTTGCTGAGACTATAGAAATCAATAAATTTCAGACCGGAAAACTTCTTAAGAGACGATAAATCCTCCTCGTGTCCGGCGAAAATACTGCCAAGCTCATAAATTTCGGCAGGATTATATAAGGAATCGGCAATACTTGTAATAGTTTCTCTCCCGGTACCGGTGTAATAGCGAAGTTTTTCAAGGTTTGAAAAATCGGTATAATCGTATTCCGACGCGGGTTTTATATCGGACTCGTTATTAAAATTCAGAGCTTCAAGACTTGTAAACGCCTGTATATCATCCTCGATTATATTTTCCGTACCCTTGACGGTAACGGTTTCGGGGTCAACAGGATTTCCGCGCTCGTCAATCTTTTTCGCCCATCTGAAAATCCACGGTAAATCGGAAGAGTCTGTAATACTGTTTGTGTTTTTTCTCCTTATGCTCAGATACTTGATTGAAGCATAATCGTCTTTCGTAATCTCATTAACGGGCTTTCCGAAAACTGTGCTCACAAACTCAATTACAGCCGGATCTTCAGGCGCGCTTCGGAAAGAAGTGTTTTTTCTGTTTGTATTGACGGAGCCGTCATTATCAAACATATTCGCGGTTGAGAAAAAATGTAGGCGGCTCAAAAAAAATACCGTGCTTATTATCACCAAAATGATAACAAAAGGTAAAAAAGCAGTAGAAGTGCTTTTGTTGTAATGCCTGCGTTTTCCGGTATCGCCTATATGAACTTCTTTTATATTTATTGTCTGGTTTATATCGGGCTGATCCTCTTCAAGAAAAAACTTTGTTCCGCAAAAAGGGCAAACCGTAACTCCGCCTTTTTGCCCCTCTTTTATATCCAAAGAACCTTGACAGTTCGGACACTTCATATTTATAACCTTCATTATGTCATCTCCTTTTAAATCTGCAAAAATTTGAATACCGTTCATATTATATGATACAAGTGTCAAAAGTATGAAAATCCGAAGCAATCCTGTATCAGTCGGTGCCGAATACTTTTGACACCGACACCATTATATCTCAAAAATCGAGAATAAACAAATTGAAATTGCTCCGCTTGACGTAAAATCTGTTATGTAGTAGTATATCTCCATAAAGATGTTCTCTTATTCAGAGTGGCGGAGAGTGAAGGCTCTGTGAAGCTACGGCAACCCCCTTTAGGGAAGGTGCCAACCTGAGCGGGTTTTGTTATGTTTAAAATCCGAGCAATAAGAGGATTTGAGGTTATCAAGTCCGAATAATTGGTTTAGTGTCTGATAGGATAAGAGAGGTTAGCTTTATAAAACCTCTTTTTTTTCTGCTCGGCTGAGCGGTGAAATATCTCGCGGCAGTCGCCGTATGGCTCGTTGCTTGCGGGAATAAACTCAAGGGCACATCTTTAAAACTATAGACATAGTCTCATGCCTGTTGGAGGCGCATTTAAAACGGAGGAATATTATGGATAAGTTTATTTTCACATCTGAATCTGTTACTGAAGGACATCCCGACAAAATATGCGACGCGGTATCCGACGCTATACTGGATGCATGCCTTAAAGAGGATCCTATGAGCAGAGTTGCGTGCGAAACCGCCGCCTGCACCGGATTTCTTCTTATAACCGGAGAGATAACCACAAAGGCGAAGGTGGATTACTCCAAAATTGCGAGAGATACGGTAAGAGAAATCGGCTATGACGATTCAAAAAAAGGATTTGATGCCGATACCTGCGCCGTTTTTGTAGCGATAGACGGACAGTCGCCCGATATAGCCATGGGAGTGGACAAGGCTTTTGAAGTAAGAGAAAAAGATATGACGGACGAGGAGCTTTCGCAGGTCGGAGCGGGAGATCAGGGGATGATGTTCGGCTATGCGGTAAACGAAACCGAGGAATATATGCCGTACGCAATTTCGCTTGCGCATAAGCTTACAAAAAAGCTTACCGAGGTAAGAAAAAACGGAACTCTTACCTATCTTCGTCCGGACGGAAAGAGTCAGGTTTCCGTGGAATACGGGGAGGACGGCAAGCCGTTAAGACTTGAGGCTATAGTGGTTTCAAGCCAGCATGATGAAAAAGTTTCCAAAAAGACCGTGCATGAGGACATAAAGAAATATGTAATAGACACTGTGGTGGATACCGCTATGGTGGATGAGCATACGAAAATATTCATAAATCCTACCGGGAGATTTGTAATAGGAGGTCCTCACGGTGACGCGGGACTTACCGGAAGGAAAATAATAGTTGACAGCTACGGCGGTTCGGCAAGGCACGGCGGCGGAGCTTTCTCCGGAAAAGACGCCACGAAAGTTGACAGAAGCGGAGCTTATGCCGCAAGATATGTTGCTAAAAATATAGTTGCCGCAGGGCTTGCGGACAAGGTGGAACTTCAGCTTTCTTACGCCATCGGCGTGGCTGAGCCTACATCGGTACTGGTTGAAACTTTCGGAACCGGAAAAGTAAGCGATAATAAGCTTGTGGAAATAGTAAGAAAGGTCTTTGATTTAAGACCTGCCGGTATTATAAAAATGCTTGATTTAAGAAAACCGGTTTATAGACAGACTGCCGCCTACGGACATTTCGGAAGGACTGATCTCGACCTTTCGTGGGAGAGAACGGATAAGGTTGAAGAACTTAAAAAGCTTGTCACGGAGGATTTAAGGTGAGTCATACAAAAAGCATTTCGGGCTTTAAAAAATTTTCCTTTACGCTTTTGTTTGTGGCTATGGGAATAGTGCCTCTTGTGATGAGAACCTATATTTACAATCCGGGATTGTCCGCGTATCCGTGGTTTTCGGACAGTAATTTCAGCGTGGATGTATTCCTTCATTATAAAGGTGTGCTGCTTGTCGCTGTAGCGGTGTTTATGACAGGAGTGCTTATTTACGGCGTTGTAAAGCATTTTCCTCGTTTTAAAGGTGAAATATGGCTGTTTCCGTTAATAGGTTACGGAATCTTAAGCCTTGTCTCGAGTCTTGCCTCCCCTTACAGAACATTCAGTTTTTTCGGCATGTATGAGCAGCATGAAACAATCTGGGTGCTTCTTGCCTACTGTATAGTGACGGTTTACTCATATTATTTCATAGAGGATGAAAGCAGTATTTCACTGTTAATAAAAATTCTGATTTTTTTAGCCGTGATATTCTCCTTTATAGGACTTTCACAGCTTATCGGAAAGGATTTTTTTGAAAGCGGTATTGGAAGATGGCTTATGGTTCCCGAAGCGGTAGAGGAGGAATACGGCTTTAGAGAAACGCTTGTATTCAGCTTTTCAGGCTCCGGCAATCATCAGGTTTATCTTACTATGTATAATCCGAACTACGTGGGAGCTTACGCGGCGCTTATATTTCCGATTTTTGCCACGCTTGCCGTTTCGTCTAAGGAACGGGGCAAAAAACTGTTTTGGGCGGCTATGGCGGTAATTAACTTTTTATCCGCCATGGGAGCGGGTTCAAAAACCTTTATCGGTTCTTTTGCGGTATCGGGAATAGTCGCTATTGTGCTGTACAGAAAAAAGCTTAAAAAGGGATGGAAGCTTGCGGCTTCGCTTGCGGTTATAATAACGGTTTTTACGGGAGTTTATTTTGCGCTTATAAAGACGAATCCGATAACCTATGTAAAAAATGCCGTAGCCGCGAGAGAAAATGATTCCAAGCTTGAACATGTGGAACTTTATGATGACAGAACGGAAATCACCTATAATGGCAAAAAAGTTAATTTTTCATACGAAGAAACGGAAAACGGAGCGGATATAAAGTTTTTTGACGGGAATAAAGCCGAACTTTTATATAATAAGGATGAAGCGGGCGGAATAATAACCTTAAATGACACGGCTTTTGACGGGCTTTCATTTAATCTTGCCGACAGCTATGAGGCGGGATATATAGTTATATGCAACACTTTAAAGGGAAGCTTTAATATAAAAAGAAGTGAAAAAGGCTATAAATTTTTAAATAATGTGGCTAAACTTGATGATATTGATTATCCTCCGTCGGCTGTTTTTACGGGTTATGATGCTTTCGCATCAGGCAGAGGTTACATCTGGTCGAGAACCGTACCGTTGCTTTCTAAATATCTGTTTTTAGGTTTGGGCGCGGACAACTTTGCGCTTGCTTTTCCGCAGAGCGATTATATAGGGAAATTAAACGGAGGCTTTAACGGCATGATAATAACAAAGCCTCATAATATATATATGCAGGTCGGAGTACAGACAGGCGTATTGTCACTTATATGCTTCCTTTCAGTAGCCTTGATATATGTTATTCAGTCGCTTATTTTATATGGAAAAATGGAAATAGACACGGTGAATAAGGCTGTCGGCGCGGCGGTGGCTCTCGGAGTGATAGGCTATCTCGTATCGGGAATATTCAATGACTCCTGTATTTGCGTCGCTCCGATTTATTGGTGCCTTTTAGGAGCGGGCTACGGTATAAACAGATGCTTTAAAACGGAAGTGAATAAATGAAACAAAAGATTCGCGGTTTTTATGAAAAAAGGGAGCGTATATTAAGGCAGACATTCATAATGCTTTATGATATGGCGGCGGTATGGCTGTCGGGGTTGCTTTCGCTTCTTTTAAGATTTGATATGAGCTTTGCCAAAATTCCCGCAAACTTCATTTCAAATATGTATATATTCCTTATTTTTAATATAGCGGCTACAGTTATAATTTTTGCCTGCAACCACCTTTATAGCAGTATATGGGCTTATGCCGGAGTTGTGGAAATGCAGAGGATGGTTATAGCCGTAGCGGAGGTTACACTTTTTGAAATTATACTTACAACCGTCTACGGTTTAGGCGGCACGGCATATCCGCTGCCGAGAAGTTACCATGTGCTTTATTTTCTGATTTTGCTTGTATTTACAGCCGGAGTGCGATTTTTGTATAGGATTATAAAAATACATTTTTCGGGAGCCGGCATAAAAAGCACGGCACCGGCAAAGGTTATGCTTATAGGCGCCGGAGAAACCGGGCATATGGTTATAAGAGACATCCTTACAAGCGCTTCGGTCAATAAAGAGGTTTTATGTATAATTGATGATGATAAAAATAAAATCGGAAGTTATATAAACGGTGTGAGAGTGGTAGGAGACAGAAATTCTATCGCGTCTTCGGTTATCAAATATAAGATAGACGAGATAATAATAGCTATTCCGTCAGCGGACAGAAAAACCGTAAGCAAGCTTGCGAAAATCTGTGCCGACACCGGATGCAGGCTTAAAATAACTCCGAGTATTACGGAGATTGTGGAAGGGCATGTTTCGGCAACTCTTTTAAGAGAGGTGAGTGTTGAAGATTTACTCGGTAGAGAACCGGTAAAAACGGAGCTGAGCCTTATAATGGGCTATGTGAAGGACAGGACGGTGCTTGTGACGGGCGGAGGGGGTTCCATAGGAAGCGAGCTTTGCAGGCAGATTGCCGGATATAAGCCGAAAAAGCTTATAATAGTCGATATTTATGAAAATAACGCTTATGATATAGAGCAGGAGCTTAAAATGAAGCATCCGGAGCTTGACCTTACGGTACTTATAGCTTCGGTGAGAAACCTTAAAAGGCTTGAGGCGATTTTTGATAAATACAGACCGGAGCTTATTTACCACGCCGCGGCTCATAAACATGTTCCTCTTATGGAGGACAGTCCTAACGAGGCGGTGAAAAATAATGTGACAGGAACTTATAATGTGGTAAGAGCGGCGGATAAATACGGAGTGAAAAGGTTTGTGCTCATATCCACGGACAAGGCTGTAAATCCAACGAGCGTTATGGGAGCTACAAAGAGAATCTGCGAGATGATAATACAGAGTTTCGGCAAACGCTCGAAAACGGAGTTTGTGGCGGTCAGATTCGGAAATGTTTTAGGCAGCAACGGAAGCGTGATTCCTTTATTTAAGAAGCAAATTGCGGAGGGAGGTCCCGTGACCGTAACCGATCCTGAAATTATAAGATATTTTATGACGATTCCCGAAGCGGTATCTCTCGTTTTGCAGGCGGGGGCTTATGCCGCGGGCGGAGAAATTTTCGTGCTTGAGATGGGAGAGCCTGTGAAAATTTTGGATCTTGCGAAGAACCTTATAAGGCTTTCGGGTTTCACACCGGATAAGGACATAAAAATAGTGTTTACGGGGCTCCGCTCGGGTGAAAAGCTGTATGAGGAGCTTCTTATGGCGGAAGAAGGAATGAGAGATACCGAAAACAGGCTCATTCACATAGGAAAGCCGATTGAAATGGACGAGGCGAAATTTTTGAAAAACTTAGCGGAACTGACCGAACTTGCGGAGAATGAGGCGGATAATAAAATTATAAGAGCAAAGATAAGGGAAACGGTACCTACCTTTAAGAATGACGAGGCGTAACATGGCTAAAAAACCTGTTTTTAAAAAGAGGAAGATAAGGCTTAAAAACTCTAAGGATTCGGGGCTGAATTTTTCGGCAAAAGCTGTTGCCGCGGAGAGCGTCATATCCATTTTATGCGGAGTGATATCGCTTATAGCCTTTCTGGCACTTTCCGCCGATTCCGCATATTACGAGGGCAAGACCGCGGTAACGACAGGAATATACGGTATGATTTTTTTTGCCGTGTCCATAACGGGATTTGTACTTGCTCTCGGAACCTTCAAAAGAGACGATGTGGCAATGAAGCTTTCCATAATAGGAGCTGCCGTAAATGCCGTAGCGGTAATCATTTATCTCATTTTATATGCCTACGGACTTGTGATAGGAATGATGTGAATAATTTGAGCAAAAATAAGGACAGCAAATGCGCTGTCCTTAAAAAAAGAGAGGAGTGGTCGAGGCTCTCGCCTGCGACCTGCAAATGAAAAAAGTAAATCTATACAAAAATGGGGAATCAGCAAAACCAAAAAGCTTTATCAGTCAGGTATTATTTTTATTACCTTTCCCTCATCTGATGATGCTATTGTAAAATAGAAATGTGAATTGGGTTTGTATTAAAATTGAACATTCTGTTAACATTCCGATAATATCAAATTTCATATTCTTCTTTTGTCCTTATTTCAACATAAAATCGTAAGAATAATTTAAAGACAACAGCTGAAAAATCGTGTTATACTGACACATATAGACTTGGGAGGCTTTATATTATGGAAGAAAAAGCGAAAATTCTTGTAGTGGATGACGATAAAGAAATAGCCGATTTGGTTGAAATACATCTTGTAAGCGAAGGATACAGGGTAAGAAAGGCAAACGACGCTGTTACCGGGCTTGAAATCTTAAAAGCGGATCCTGAAATTTCACTTGCCATACTCGATATAATGATGCCCGGCATGGACGGTTTGTCCATGGTAAAAAAAATGAGGGAAACAAATCGTATTCCTATAATAATGCTTTCAGCAAAATCTACCGATTTGGATAAAATAATAGGACTCGGAAACGGAGCGGACGATTATGTAACCAAGCCGTTCAATCCGCTTGAGCTTACGGCAAGAGTTAAGGCGGGACTAAGAAGATATACGGAATTTAATCCCGGAGAAACGGCTTTGGAGGGCGGTACGGAAGAGGTTATAGAGGTAGGCTCATTATACATAAACAGGACGACAAGAGAAGTAAAGGCTTATGATAAAGAGGCGAAGCTTACTCCTATAGAATATGATATACTCTGTCTTTTGGCGGCTAATCCCGGCAGAGTATTTTCTACAGATGATATTTTTACAAAGGTATGGAATGAGAAGGCTTTTGAAGGAAATAACACCGTTATGGTACATATCAGAAGGCTTAGAGAAAAAATAGAAGTGGATCCCAGAAACGCGAAAATAATAAAGACAGTATGGGGAGTGGGATATAAGATTGAAAAATAAGTTAATAGGCGGCATAAGAGCAAAAACACTTCTCTACGCCTTTATTTCTATTATTCTTGCTTTTGTGACAACTGCTTCGGTGACGGTCGGTATATTTTTTTTCAGAAATGCTTTAGGAAATATCGGGACCGGAACTTCGATTCCCCAAAGCGGAGAAACGTTAGTTCAGAGAGAGAACGGGAAGTTTTCGCCGGAAAATTTTATGCCGGAGAGCAGAAGCGAAAGATTTAATGAAAACGCAAGGATAAGGCTTAGGGAGGATAAAAGAATTACATGGGCCTTTGCGGCAATTGTAGCGGTTATTTTTCTGTTCTTTTTTACCGTCTATTTTTTGCTTTTAAGCAAGAAAATGATGGATTCGCTCGGAGAGCTCAGTAAAGGAATAGGTGAAATTTCAAGCGGAAATTTCGATGTAGCTTTTACGATAAGAAGCGATGACGAGCTTTCATATATGGCTGAGGGTCTTAATCGCACTATTGTTGAATTGAAAAAAATAATCGCGAAAGAAAGAGACGAGGAGAACGGAAGAAAAGAATTTATAACAAGTATCGCTCATGACTTAAGAACTCCGCTCACCTCCGTAATAGGATATTTACAGCTTGTAATGGCGGGAGCCGAAAGCGGTGACGAAAATCCGGAATCAAAAAGAAGAAACGATTACGCGCGTATAGCCTATGATAAGGCAATGAGGCTTCAAAGGCTTATTGAGGATTTATTTTCTTATACTAAAACGGATTCGGCGGAAATGATACTCCATTTGGATGAAATAGATATGGTAAAGCTTATGGAGCAGCTTATTGATGAATGCTATCCGAGTATACAGGACGCGGATCTTCAGGTGGAATTCAGTAAAACCTCGGAAGCAATGCCGGTAGTTCTTGACGGGGAGCTTATGGCGAGAGCTATAGCGAATCTGCTTACAAACGCTATAAAGTACGGTAAAGATGGAAAAAAGCTTGTAGTGGAGCTTGAAAGAGAAAATCCGAGGTCGGATTTGAAAATAAGAATAATAAATTACGGCAGGATAATTCCGAAGGAAGATATCGGTCACATTTTCGACAAGTTTTACAGAGTGGATGAGTCGCGTTCTTCGGAAACCGGAG
>CAUUHV010000002.1:0-147562 GCA_963545085.1 uncultured Catonella sp.
TTCGTTTGCTTGAATTTTCAAGATTGTCTCACTATTCAATTATCAAGGTTCTTTGCTGTTATTAAAATCAGCTTTTCAATTCTATCATGACACTTTATCGCTGTCAATACTTTTTTAAAAAATATTTTTTTAAAAAAGAAGCGGAGAAAGAGGGATTTGAACCCTCGCGCCGCTTACGCGACCTACACCCTTAGCAGGGGCGCCTCTTCAGCCTCTTGAGTATTTCTCCAAAGTCTGAACTACGACTCATGTCCAATTATGTCACTCACCAACGAGTGCAAAAAGAAGTATATCAAAGTTTTTGTTCTTTGTCAATTATGTTTTGAAATTTTTCTCAATTGTTTATTCATTTCATACAATTTGTGTTTTTATTTATTTTTATTTCTACATATAGTATTTTATTACAAATTATAGCTAACTGTCTTAGACATCTTATAAACGGATTTTACCTGTTACTGCGATTTCTTATCATTAATACTATGAATAAGATTATAATGATTCCTGACATTGAAAATATCAGCTTAACAATTCTAAATATAAAACCTGCTATGCCTGACAGAATTAAAAGAGTCCCTATTATAAGGAAAATCTTTCCTAAGCCTCTTGCCCACTCGTCTGTTACCAATCCTTTTTCTTTTTGCAATTCAAAATCATTTATATATCCGTACTCACCTTTATAATATATTCGGTATCCAAATGCGGCGAATACTATACCTAAAATGATGTTTATTATACTCGCAATCATAATTCCTCCTATAAAACAGACTGCCGCTTTAACACGGCAGCCTCTCATCTTTTTAAAGTTTTCTGTTATTAAGCACTATCATAAGTAACACTAATGACATTATAAAACTCATTATTGATACTTTAGGTTTAAAAATAAGCTCAAACACTGCTGTCACATTTACAAGTACGCCGGATATTATAAAAACCTTTCCCAAGCCTTTTGCCCAAGCCTCATTAAGCTGCTCTTTTTCCACTTTATTCTTGAAGTCTTTATGTATAAAACTGTATTTTTTCTTGAAATATACCATATATCCCAAATATAGGCTAACGGCTCCCAAAATAATACATATTACATTTATTACCCTACTTATCATTATGCTTCATCCTCAGGATTGTCTCTTTCTTCAGGATTGCCTTCAGCTTCGGTATTCTCTTCATCCGTTTCACCCTGATTTTCACTTTCTCTGACCTTGGCAATCTGGGCTATTACGGCATCCTCATCTATGTTCATGAGTTTTACGCCTGAGGTTATTCTTCCGAGTGTGGATATTCCGTCTACTGCCATTCTTATGACTATACCGCCTTTTGTTATAAGCATAATGTCATTATTATCGTTTACCGCCTTTGCTCCTATGACAAAACCCGTCTTTTCAACAATTTTATAGCACTTAACTCCCTTTCCGCCTCGCCTTTGAGGAGTAAATTCATCAATATCGGTTCTTTTTCCGAAGCCGTTTTCTGAAACTATTAGAAGTCTGTTTCCCTGTGTATTAAGTTGCATTGCCACTATCTCGTCGGTATCGTCTATTGTCATTCCTATAACGCCCATCGAAGATCTGCCTGTAGCTCTTACGTCTTTTTCATCAAACCTGATACACATTCCGTTTTTGGTAACCAAAAGGATATCCTTTGTGCTGTCCGTAAGCTTTACCTCTATAAGATCGTCGTCATCTTTAAGGTTTATCGCCTGTAATCCCGACTTTCTTATATTGGCATATTCGCTTAAAGCCGTTTTTTTCACAATACCTTTTTTTGTTGCCATGAAAAGATATCCGTCTTTTACATCCTTTCTTATATTAACTATTGCGGTTACATTTTCCTCAGGTTGAAGCTGCAAAAGATTTACAAGAGCGGTTCCTCTCGCAGTTCGGCTTGCTTCCGGAATTTGATAAACCTTAAGTCTGTAAACTCTGCCTTTGTTTGTAAAGAACAGGATGAAATGATGGGTTGTGGTCATTACGAGGTCCTCTATAAAGTCCTCCTCGATTGTCTGCATACCCTTGATTCCTTTACCACCCCTGTTCTGATTTTTAAAATTGTCTATTGTCATTCTCTTTATATAGCCCATGTGGGTCATAGCAAGAACGGTATTTTCATCAGGTATCAGATCGTCGTTTGTTATATCCGAATCGTCATGAACAAGTTTTGTTCTTCTCTCGTCACCGAATTTATCCCTTATAACGGAAATTTCTGTTTTAACCACATTTAAAAGCTTCTTTATGTCACCTAAAATATCCTTCAACTCGGCAATTCTCTTTGTAAGTCCGTCAAACTCACCCTGAAGTTTTTCTCTTTCAAGACCTGTAAGAGCTCTTAACCTCATATCGACTATAGCCTGAACCTGAACATCGTCAAGACCGAATCTTTCGGTAAGCCTTGCCTTTGCCTCCGCCGTACTTTCCGAAGCTCTTATTATATTTATAACTTCATCTATATAATCAAGCGCCGTTAAAAGACCTTTTAGTATATGAGCCCTTTCTTCAGCCTTATTAAGCTCATATTCAGTTCTTCTTCTTACCACATCTTCCTGATGCTCAAGGTAAAAGCCGAGCATCTGTTTTAAATTCATTATTACCGGCTCATTATTCACAAGCGCAAGCATTATTACACCGAAAGTAGTCTGCATCTGCGTATGCTTAAACAATTTTTTAAGCATTATATTCGGATTTACATCCCGTCTTAATTCTATACAGATACGCATACCGTTTCTGTTTGACTCGTCCCTTAATTCGGTAATTCCGTCAATCTTTTTATTTTTTACAAGGTCGGCTATATATTCTATGAGTCTTGCTTTATTTACCGCATAAGGAAGTTCCGTAACAACTATACGGTTTTTTCCGTTTTGCATAGGCTCTATATTGGTAACCGCACGAACCAGTACCTTGCCTCTGCCCGTTCTGTAAGCATCCTCTATTCCTACTCTGCCTAATATTTCCGCTCCGGTAGGAAAATCCGGTCCCTTTACTATCTCAAGAATTTCTTCAAGCTCCGTATCTCTGTCTTCCTCAATTTTATTATCAATAATTTTATTTACAGCATTTATTATTTCGGTAAGATTATGCGGCGGAATATTCGTAGCCATACCTACGGCTATTCCCGAAGCCCCGTTTACCAAAAGATTAGGAAATCTTGAAGGAAGCACTGTAGGCTCTTCTTCGGTTTCGTCAAAGTTCGGAATGAAACTTACAGTATCTTTTTCTATATCGGAAAGCATTTCAACAGAAATCTTACTTAACCTCGCCTCGGTATATCTCATTGCCGCAGCGCCGTCACCGTCCACGGAGCCGAAGTTTCCGTGTCCGTCAACAAGAGGATATCTTGTAGACCAGCTCTGCGCAAGGTTTACCAAAGCTCCGTAAATGGAAGTATCTCCGTGGGGATGGAATTTACCCATGGTATCTCCGACTATACGGGCACATTTTCTGTGAGGCTTATCAGGTGTGTTTGAAAGTTCCCTCATAGCGTAAAGTATTCTTCTCTGCACAGGCTTTAATCCGTCTTTTACATCAGGTAATGCCCTTGAAGCAATAACGGACATGGCATAGTCTATATAAGACGTCTCCATCGTCTTTTTTAAGTCCACTTCATCAATTCTGTCAAAAATGTTCTGATCCATTATCTTCTTCCTTTCTTGAACTTTGTAAATACACAAAGTTCAAGCATTTTAGTTAAATTCGAATTATATATCCAAATTCCTTACATATTTCGCGTTTCTTTCTATAAACTCACGTCTCGGCTCAACCTTATCACCCATAAGAGTATTGAATGTTAAATCAATTTCCGAAGTATTCTCCTCATCTATCATAACCTTTAAAAGCACTCTTCTTTCAGGATCCATGGTAGTTTCCCAAAGCTGCTCCGCATCCATCTCGCCAAGACCCTTATAACGCTGAACCTTATTGTTTCCGTCTCTACCTATCTCTTTCATAAGATTTTCAAGCTCGTTGTCGTTATATACATACCAGACCTTATTTCCTCTTTCAACCTTATAAAGAGGAGGCTGCGCCAGATAAACATGACCCTCTCTTATAAGTTCCGGCATAAATCTATAAAGAAAAGTTAACATAAGTGTGTCTATATGAGCGCCGTCAACATCGGCATCCGTCATAATTATAATTTTATTGTATCTAAGCTTTGAAATATCAAAATCCTCATGTATACCGGTACCGAAAGCCGTTATCATGGCTTTTATCTCTTCATTTCCCAAAATCCTGTCAAGTCTTGCCTTTTCCACATTCAGAATTTTTCCTCTGAGCGGCAGAATCGCCTGAGTACCTCTATCTCTCGCATCCTTCGCAGAACCTCCGGCGGAGTCTCCCTCTACTATATAAATTTCACAGTTTTCAGGATTTTTATCGGAGCAATCCGCAAGCTTACCGGGAAGACTCATATTTTCAAGAGCGGTTTTTCTTCTTGTAAGATCTCTCGCTTTTCTTGCCGCATCTCTTGCCCTCTGCGCTAAAAGAGCCTTTTCTATTATAATTTTAGCTACCGCCGGATTTCTCTCAAGGAAAATCATCAATTGTTCTGTAACTATTCCCTCTACGGCTCCTCTTGCCTCGCTGTTACCTAACTTTTGCTTGGTTTGACCTTCAAACTGAGGTTCAGGTATCTTAATACTTACAATAGCCGTCATGCCCTCTCTTATATCTTCTCCGCTAAGAGCCGGCTCGGACTCTTTTAAAAGCTTCATGCTTTTGCCGTAATCGTTAAAAGTTTTTGTTATGGCATTTCTGAAACCGGTAAGATGAGTGCCTCCCTCCGGAGTATTTATATTATTTACAAAACTGTAACAGCCTTCGTTATAGCCGTCATTATGCTGCAAGGCAACCTCAACGCTTACCGTACCCTTCATACCCTCACAGTAAATAATATCATTATAAAGCACATTATAATTTTTATTTAAATACTGTATATATTCCTTTATTCCACCCTCATAATGGAAAACATCGGTCCTTTCATTTTCTTCCCTTTTATCCGTAAGACTGATTTTTAAGCCTTTTGTAAGGAATGCCATTTCACGAAGTCTTTGCTTTATTACGCCGTAGTCGAAAATCGTTTCATCAAATATTTCTTTATCCGGAAGAAAAGTAACCGTAGTACCATGTCTGTCGGAGGTTCCTATTTCGGTAAGCTCCATAGCTACCTTTCCTCTTTCATAACGTTGCTTATACTTTTTGCCGTCCGTATCAACTATTACCTCAAGCCATTCGGAAAGAGCATTTACAACTGAGGCTCCCACTCCGTGAAGTCCTCCTGAAACCTTATATCCTCCGCCTCCGAATTTTCCTCCGGCATGAAGCACGGTAAAAACGACCTGTACCGCGGAAAGTCCGCTTTTTGAATTTATACCTACAGGTATACCTCTGCCGTCATCAATTACCGTTATGGAATTATTTTTATTTATAAAAATCTGAATATGTGTACATTCCCCGGCTAAAGCTTCGTCTACGGAATTATCCACTATTTCATACACCAAATGATGCAAGCCCTTTAAAGAAGTAGAACCTATATACATACCCGGTCTTTTTCTTACCGCTTCAAGTCCTTCAAGAATCTGAATTTGATCGGCTCCGTACTCTGCGCTCATTTATATACCTCATTCTTTCAATTTAAATTCCGGTTTAATTATATACTTCCGCTCTGCCCGAACTTACTTTATAAATTCTTCCGTTTTCTTTTTTATTTTCTACAAATTCCTCAAGTCCGGTACAGGTTATTATTGTCTGTATCTCTCCTATATTTTCTATCAGATAGTTTTGCCTGCTTCTATCCAATTCCGAAAGTACGTCATCAAGCAAAAATATCGGATTTTCTCCCGTAACCTTTTTAAAAAGCTCTATCTCCGACAATTTCAATGATAAAGCCGTACTCCTCTGCTGCCCCTGTGAACCGTATTTTCTCACGTCCTTATCGTTTATATAAAATATTATATCATCGCGATGCGGTCCTGTAAGAGTTACTTTTTGATATAAATCACTTTTTCTTGAATTTTCTATCTTTTTAAAAAATTCATCTTCCGTAGTGTTCGGAAAATATGAAATACTTAATACTTCTTTTCCTCCTGTTAAATTTAAATGAATAGGCTTAATTATACGGTTAAGCTCTTCTATAAATTTTCTTCTGCTTTTTATTATTTCCAAACCGTAACCCACAAGCTGCTCATCCCATATATCAAGAGTATCCTTAAGCCTTTCATTAAAAGTTATCTGCTTTAAAAGATTATTTCTCTGCTCAAGCACCTTCCCGTATTTTGAAAGATTATAAAGATAAATTCTTTCTATCTGCGATAACTCCATATCTATAAATCTTCTTCTTTCCGACGGACCGTTCTTTATCATTGATAAATCTTCGGGTGAAAAAAATACAAGCTGTATTATACCGAAAACTTCGGCAGTTTTTTTAACAGGAATACCGTCTATTGCAAGTCCTTTAGCCTTATTTTTTTTGAGATGTAAATCTATCCTTCTTTCGACCTCATTTTTTACGGCTGTAAGCCTTACATGAGCTTCATCGGCACCTATTCTTATAAGCTCCTTATCTTTACTTCCCTTATGAGACTTTGTGGTTCCCGCTACGTAAATCGCTTCTAAAATATTTGTTTTTCCCTGAGCGTTATCTCCGAAAAAAATATTCAGGTTTTCTTCGAAATTTATATAAGAGCTTTCAAAATTTCTGAAATCACCAAGTTCCAGAGATTTAATTCTCATTTTTTTCAACCTTTATTTCATTATCACCATAAATAACTATGTCTCCGGGAACTACTTTTCTTCCACGTCTTGTGTCTGTTTCTCCATTTACCGAAACAAGGCTGTTTTGTATAGCATATTTTGCTTCCACTCCGTTATCCGCAAGACCCGCGAGCTTTATTAACTGCCCCAATTTTATGAAATCGTCCCTGATTTTAATTATTCTCATCTTTGCCTCCATTTAAACATCCGCCGGAGAAAAATTAACCGGTAAAATTATATAAAGATAACTTTCCTCTTTATTTTTGATAAAACAAGGCGCTTTAGGATTAAAAAGATAAATGTCTATATTTTCATCATCAATTACCTTTATTGCATCCATAAGAAGGTAAGGGTTAAAGCCTATCATTATATCTTTACCCTCCTTATTTAGTTCTATATCGGTATTCATATTTCCCAAAGAGGTATTTACTCTCATGTTCATATTTCCATCCGTTATATTAAAAATAACGGGCTTTTTTTCGCTCTCCGTTATAAGAGGCGAAGTGGAATCTATACTTTCAAGGAGACTTCTTCTGTTTATATTTATTTTTGTTTCATAATCCTCTGAAAACATCTGATCTATATTATAAAATTCTCCATCAATAAGTCTTGAATTTACTACAGTATCATTAAATTCAAAAATTATATGCTTTTTTGAAAAATATATTATAGCCTCATCAGACATTTCTCCTGATAAAATTTTACTTATCTCACTTAAGGTTTTTCCCGGAATTACTGCCTTCATATTACCGTAATCTTCCTGTAATTCAAGTCTTCTTATAGATATTCTGTGTCCGTCAAGAGCAACTATTCTTAACTTATTTCCTGTAATCTCAAGCAGCTCTCCCGTCATTATCTTTGTGTTCTCATTATTTGAAATAGAAAAAATAGTCTGCCTTATGATTTCTTTAAGAGTAAACTGAGATATTTTTATATATTTATCTTTTTCTATAGAAGGAATAAGAGGAAACTCCTCTGTTGACTGTCCCGCTATCTTAAATTCAGCTTTTCCGCATTTTATAACGGTTCTGTAATTGTTGTCCGTTTTAATATTTATTTCGCTGTTTGGAAGCTTTTTTACAATATCTGAAAAAATTCTTGAATTTAAAGCTATGCTTCCCGGTTCTTTTACCTCTCCTTTTACAGCAGTCTCTATTCCTAATTCCATATCATTGGCTATGAGCTTTATTTCATTTCCTGAAGCTTTGATTATTACACATTCAAGTATAGGCATTGTAGTTCTTGTAGGAACCGCTTTTGAAACTATATTGATACTTTTTACAAGATCCGACTGGTTGATAGTTAAAATCATGTTATCTCCTTTAACAAAACTATATAAATAAAATATAATTATTAGTAGTAGCAGTAGACAGTGTTTATTTGTTTATAAAGCATTAAAACGGCTTAAATAGAGTATTTACATCCGATTATAACATTGTTGAATAAAAAATAACCGTTTTAAAACATAAACAGTCAGCTAAAATTTTGCCAACTGTAAAATAAGATGATATAAACACAAAACTAACAAAATATACGGAATTATCCACTCTATAAATCACAAGCATCTTATATTTAATTTCTCAAGTTTCCGTATTTTTAATAAATACAGCTTAACTATATTATTTATAAGCTGTGTCACATAAACAAAAATAATTTACAGTATTTTAGCCGATAGAGCCATATTTAAATAAAAAAACGCGGAAACTTAAGTAATTTGATTTATATTATGTTGAAATTTTTTTTATAAGTATATCTATCTTATCCGTTAATTCAGTTTTGCCGTTTTCTTTCTCTTTTTCAAGTTCTCCAATAATTTTCTTTTCTCCATAAACCACCGTGGAGTGATCCTTATTTCCAAGTTTTATACCTATATCTTTAAAATTCATATTTGTAAGCTTTCTTGCGAGAAACATACATATTTGTCTGGGATAGGATAAATTGCTGCTTTTTTTATTTGAAATTATTTCATCGGAAGTAATAGCATAATGATCCGCTACTATTTCCACTATTTTACTTATTGTTATCTCCTTTTTAGCTTGTGGGGAAATTATATCTTTAAGGGCTTTTTCAGCCAACTCTCTGTTGACTGCGGTATTTTCAAGTTTTCCGAAGGCTACTATTTTGGTTAAAGCTCCTTCAAGCTCCCTTATATTGGAAATAACATTATCAGCTATATAGTTAAGTACATCGTCATCTATTGAAAGTCCGTCAAGTTCTTCTTTTTTTCTTAAAATAGCCATTCTTGTTTCATAATCCGGCATTTGGATATCGGCTATAAGTCCCATTTCAAAGCGTGAACGGAGTCGCTCTTCAAGAGTTGTAAAATCCTTTGGCGGTTTATCTGATGAAATTATAATTTGTTTTCCCGCCTGATGAAGCTCGTTAAAGGTATGAAAAAATTCTTCCTGTGTACTTTCCTTACCTATAATAAACTGTATATCATCTATCAGCAATACATCTATATTTCTGTATTTTTCTCTGAATTTTTCAGGTGTGGAGAGGCTTGATCCTCCTCTTATACTTTCTATAAGCTCGTTTGTAAAATTTTCACTTGTTACATATAAAACTTTTGCGTCAGCTTCTTTTTCAAGTATATAATGGGCAATGGAATGCATTAAGTGTGTTTTTCCGAGTCCGACTCCTCCATAGATAAAAAGAGGATTATATACCTTTGCGGGAGCTTCGGCAACGGCAAGCGAAGCGGCATGAGCAAATTTATTATTTGAGCCTACCACAAAGGTATCAAAAGTATATCTCGGATTAAGATTGGCTCCATCCGCTTTTCTTTTAAGATTTATAAATTTTTCTTCTTTTTTATCATAGGTATTTGCGGATTTATTTGTTATAAAATTTATAGTGTAATGTTTCCCCATTACCGCTTCTACTGAATTATCTATGAAAATACCGTATTTATTTTTTATAAAATCTTCAAAAGCTTCATTTTCTATTAGAATTGTTACTGAATTTTCATCTTCACCATAAACTTTCAGAGGAACGATGAAGGTATTAAAGGATGGAGAAAGAATATTAAATTCCGTCCTTAAAATTTCGAGGATTTTATTCCAATTTGAACTGACAGTTGAATTCATGACACAATACTCCTTTATAAAGACATTTTATATTATTCGACCTTAAAATACAACCCCGTCATAGATTACAGAATTCTTAATACATATTGTACAATAGGATTAAATGTTTTCGGTATGTAAACTGTGGTATAAATAATTTAAAAATAATAACACGATAGTTATAAAAAAATATCAACAGCTTTTCACAAAATATATTCACAAAAAATATATGGTTATCAACATAGATTTTACAAGAGTAGAAACCGCGTAAAAACTGAAAAAATGAAAGAATGGAATGATAGTTATCAACATCTTATCAACAGATTGTTGATAACTATACCACAGAAATAGAAAAAAATATTTATATACTATTATTGTAGAATTATAATCTAAGATATATTACTACTTCGGTATGATTAGATAAAATTATAAAAAGATTAAAAAATATCCCTTTAAAGGTATAATTCTCTTGATTTTTCATTGACTTGTTGCTATTATAACGTTGATTGTAATTAGTCGGGTAAGAATCCTGCAGTTAAGGAGGTGTTTAGATTGAAGATGACATTCCAGCCTAAGAAGAGGCACAGATCAAAGGTTCACGGATTTCGTAAAAGAATGAAGACAGCTGATGGCAGAAGAGTATTAGCAAGAAGAAGAGCTAAGGGAAGAAAGAGATTATCTGCGTAATCAGTTACAATAGGGACACAGGCCTTGCCGGTGTCCGTTTGTTTATCAGGGAAAAATATGTTGCGTAATTCGATTAAAAGCCGGGTTTCATTTAAGAAGGTATACGAATCGGGAAAATCCTATGCCAATAAGTATTTGGTAATGTATATTTACCAAAATTCTTTATCGGAAAACAGAATAGGTATAACGGTAAGTAAAAAGGTAGGAAACAGTGTTATAAGGCATAGGGCGACAAGACTTATAAGAGAAAGTTGCAGACTTAATTCCTTGAGGATTAGGAAGAGCTTTGATATTGTTATAATTGCCAGAGGAAATATAAAGGATAAAAAATATAAGGATGTGGAAAGTGCGTTTTTACATCTTTGCAGGTTACACGGTATATTGGAAAGAGATGACATATAGTGTTTATTAAGAAAATTTTCATATTCTTAATTAAGATTTATAAACGAAATATTTCTCCTTATAAGGGAGGGCCTGTATGCAGATTTTATCCGTCATGCTCTACCTATGCAATTCAGGCAATAGAAAAATATGGAGCCTTTAAAGGCTCTTATTTGGCTGTAAAGAGGATTCTAAGATGTAATCCTCTTATTAAAGGCGGTATAGACTTTGTGCCGTAAAGTATATTAAAGAGAAGGTATATCAAAGATTTAGGAGGAAGATAGATTGATCTCACAGATAATAGCGCTCACACAGTATAACGGAGCGATAGTAGGACCGGTAGCAAAGGTTCTTGCTTATATAATAAATGCCATATATTCATTTTTCTCAATATTCGGGATAGAAAATGCCGCTTTATGTATTGTTTTATTTACATTTATATTAAGAGCTTTTATGGTTCCGCTTTATTACAGACAGCAGAAAGCGGGTAAGCTTACCTCAAAGATGAACCCGGAATTAACCGCTATACAAGCTAAATATAAAGGAAAAAGGGATCCGGAGTCACAGAAAAAGATGCAGCTTGAAACTCAGGCTGTTTATGAGAAATACGGCTCAAATCCTCTTTCCGGATGTTTGCCGCTTTTAATAACTTTTCCTATAATGCTCGGTCTTTACAGAATAGTTTTAAGTATGCCTGCTTATATGCCTGCAATAAAAGATATTTACACAAATATTGCAAATCAGGTTATGAATCAGAACGATTATGTCAATATACTTACCGAGATAGCTGACAGTAAAACAGTAAAATTAGTTGTTGAAAACGGAGCGGCAAGTCTTAATTCCGTTATAGACGTATTAAGTATTTTTAACAATGAGAAGTGGAAGCTTCTGGCAGAGAAATTTCCTCAGATTGCGCAAAGTATAGCACCTTCTGTGGCAGAAATAGGTCGTATAAACAACGTATTCGGAATTTTTTCTGTATCGGATACTCCTTCGTTTACATCAAATCAGATTACATTGATTATCCCGTTTCTTGCAGGTGTACTTCAGTTTATAAACGGTAAGCAGATGATGAAGAGTAATACCGTTCCTGAAGGAAATAATCAGGCGGCGTCTATAAATAAGAATATGACAAACTTTATGCCTATAATGCAGGCTGTTTTCTGTCTTACCTTTCCAATAGGTGTAGGTGTTTACTGGATAGCCGGAAGCGCCTTTTCAATTATTCAACAGTATTTCTTTAATAAGGCTCTTGATAAGGTGAATGTTGAGGAAATGATAAAAAAGAATCAGGAAAAGGCGGCAAAAGCAAGAGCAAAAAGGGGAGATGCTCCGGATTCAAAGAATTTTAACAAATTCGCTAATACTTCGACACGCTCTATAGCTTCCATGGATGTAAAGAATATAAGCTCCGCAGAGAATAAAGAAGTTGAAAAAACTGAAAAAACCAAGGGTTCTACCATAAAAACCAAGGGAAATTATAAGATAACCGATTATAAGAAAAAAGATGGGGAATATAAGGCTTCAAATATATCGGATGTAGCCAATATGTTAAAGAGAGATTAAGGGAGTGGAAAGCAATATGAATAATGAATGGATTGAAGTTTCGGGAAAGACGGTGGATGATGCTATTACTGAGGCATTGATAAAGCTTCAGACTGTTACGGATAAAATGGAATATGAGATTTTGGAAAAAGAGAGCTCCGGAATTTTCGGAATTTTTGGAAAGCATGAAGCAAAAATAAGAGCAAGGATTAAAGGAGCAAAAGCAAATACGGATGTTAAAGAAGTAAGAGAAGAAAGAAAATTAAACGCAAATGCAATTCGAAAAGACAGCGAAGCTTCTTTAAATGTAGGAGTATCTGAAAGAAAGCCTTTAATGAATTATACCGAACAACCTGTAATTAAGCCTGTTTCCGAGGAGACGGCGGCAAATGCTGAAAAGAAGGTAAAAGAATTTTTAGGTGATATATTTAAGGCTATGGAGCTTAAGGCTGAGATAAATATAAGCTTTGACAAGAATGAAAATGAGCTTTCTGTAGATGTTAGAGCTGATGATATGGGAGTGCTTATAGGAAAAAGAGGGCAGACTCTTGATTCATTACAGTATATACTCAGTCTTGCCGTGAATAAAGGTCTTGAAGAGTATATTAAGATAAAGCTTGATTCGGAGAACTACAGAACAAGGAGAAAGGAAACTCTTGAAAATCTTGCGAAGAATATAGCTTTAAAGGTTAAGAGAACGGGAAAAACGGTTTCTCTTGAGCCTATGAATTCCTTTGAAAGAAGAATAATACATTCCGCTCTTCAAAATGATGATGAATGTGAAACCTACAGCGAAGGCAATGAGCCTTATCGCAAGGTTGTAGTTAAGCTGAAGGGTGAAAAGAGAAGATATAACGGAAAGTATAACAATAAAAGTTACGGAAGCAAAAAGCCTTACGGAAAGAAGAACTATTCTAAAAATTATGGAGGATATAACAGAAACTATAATGACAGAAAATATGTTTCCGAAGAAAAAAGCTTTGATAAAAAAGATTTTAATGAAGCGAATGAGTAAGATTACAGAAAATAAAGATTGAAAACAACCCCGATTAATTTCCACAGGTGGTTTGATGAAAATCACCCATAACGGCAGGTTTTAAAATAATCCTGCGGTATATGCGCGGATAATCGGGGTTTTAGTTTTTTATGGAGTTATAATGATGAATGATACAATTTCCGCCATCTCTACGGCTGTAGGAAACTCAGGTATAAGTATAATAAGAATAAGCGGTGAGGAAGCTTTTGATATTGCCGGAAAGCTTATGAAGCTTAAAGCTGATGAAATTAAGGAAATAAAATCCCATACTATAAGATACGGGCATATTTATGACGGAGAAAATTTGCTTGATGAAGTTTTGGTTTCCTTTATGAGAACGCCTAAAACCTATACCAGAGAGGATGTTGTTGAAATAAACTGCCATGGAGGAGTACTTATTACAAAGAAAATACTTTCTGAGGTAATAAATGCCGGAGCAAGACTTGCGGAGCCGGGAGAATTTACCAAAAGGGCTTTTTTAAACGGAAGAATTGATTTGACACAGGCAGAAGCCGTTATGGATATAATAAAGGCGGAAAGTGAGTATGCGCTAAAGTCCGCGGAGAAGAAGTTAAACGGCGGAATAAGAGAAAAATTAAAACCTATAAAGGATGAAATTTTATCCGACACTGCATATATAGAAGCGGCGCTTGACGATCCTGAAAATATACCGCTTGAAGGAAAATCTGAGGAAATAAGGGAACATATAAATAAAAATATATCTTTGCTGACTCATATTTTAAATAACGCGGGTAACGGAAGGATAATAAAAGAGGGAATAAAAACCGTAATAGTGGGAAAACCGAATGTCGGAAAATCTTCATTTTTAAACTATATATCGGGAGAAAATATAGCTATAGTAACAGATATAGCCGGGACGACAAGGGATGCTATTTTTCAACATATAAGCCTTGGAGATATTTCCTTAAATATAGTGGATACGGCGGGAATAAGAGAGACCGATAATGAAATAGAAAGAATAGGTATAGAGAAAGCAAAGGAGCATGCGCTTGATGCGGATTTAATTCTGTTGATTCTTGATTCTTCGAATAAAATATCTGACGAAGATAGGAAAATTATAGAATTTATTAAAAATAAGAAATCCATTGTTATTTTAAATAAGTCGGATCTTGATAGAGTTACTTCAAGGGAAGATATTGAAGTTATTTTAAACAGCAGGATAGTGGAAATGTCAGCTGTAAACAGGACAGGAATAGAGGAGCTTGAAAGTCTTATTAAAGAAATGTTTTTTGGCGGTGAGCTTGATTTTAATAATGAAATATATATATCAAACTTAAGACAGGAAGAGGCATTAAGAAATACGATAGAGAGTCTTAAATTGGTGCTTTCTTCGATAGATATAGGAGTTTCGGAAGATTTTTATACAATAGATTTAATGAATGCTTACAATTCATTAGGAGCAGTTATAGGTGATACTTCTTCAGAAGATTTGGCGGATAAGATATTTAATGATTTTTGTATGGGTAAGTGAGGTAGCATGATTTACAATTTTAATGATTATGAAATAGCTGTTATAGGAGGAGGGCATGCAGGCTGTGAGGCGGCACTTGCTTCCGCAAGGCTCGGACACAAGACGATTATGTTTACGGTGAGTATAGACAGTATAGCTCTTATGCCATGCAATCCGAATATCGGAGGAACTTCAAAGGGTCATTTAGTAAGGGAAATAGATGCTCTCGGCGGTGAGATGGGAAAAAATATAGATAAGACTTTTATTCAGTCAAAAATGCTTAATAAGTCGAAGGGACCTGCTGTACATTCTCTTAGAGCGCAAGCTGACAAAGACGCTTATACAAAGGCGATGAGGAAGGTAATAGAAAATCAGGACGGGCTTTCTGTAAAGCAGGCGGAAGTAGCGGAAATAATTACCGAAAACGGTGAGGTAAAAGGAGTAAAGACTTACTCGGGCGCCGTTTATAACTGCAAAGCCGTAATTATATGCACGGGAACTTACCTTAACGCAAGATGTATTTACGGAGATGTGAGCAATTATACAGGACCTAATGGACTTTCAGCAGCAACCCATTTAACGGATTCTCTAAAAAACTTAGGAATAAGATTAAGACGCTTTAAGACGGGAACGCCTGCAAGGGTTGATAAAAGAACGGTAGATTTTTCTAAAATGCAGATTCAAAACGGTGATGAGAAAATAGTACCGTTTTCATTTTCAAATAATAGAGAAGATATAGAGAGAGAACAGGTTCCTTGTTTTCTTACATATACTAATGAAGAAACTCACAAAATAATCAGGGAAAATATAGATCGTTCGCCATTATATTCAGGGATGATAGAGGGAGTGGGACCGAGATATTGTCCATCTATTGAGGATAAAGTGATGAGGTTTGCGGATAAGGACAGACATCAGGTTTTTATAGAACCTGAAGGGAATTATACAAATGAGATGTATGTGGACGGAATGAGCAGCTCCATGCCGGAGGATGTTCAGATTGCCATGTATAGAACAGTTCCGGGACTTGAAAATGCTGATATAGTTAGAAATGCCTACGCGATAGAATATGACTGTGTTGACGCGACAGAGCTTAAGGACAGTCTTGAGTTTCAGAATGTTAAGGGACTTTTTTCCGCAGGGCAGTTTAACGGAAGTTCGGGCTATGAGGAAGCTGCAGCTCAAGGGCTTATTGCAGGAATAAACGCTTCTATGATGATAGAAAAAAGGAAGCCTCTTATTTTAAAAAGGTCCGATGCATATATAGGTGTTCTTATAGATGACCTTGTTACAAAGGAAACAAGAGAGCCTTACAGGATGATGACCTCGAGAGCGGAATACAGGCTTTTATTAAGACAGGATAATGCTGATTTAAGACTTACAAAATTTGGCTTTGATATAGGACTTGTAAATGAAGAGACTTATAATAAGCTGCTCGATAAAAAAGAATGTATAGAGAAAGAAACAGAGCGTCTTAAAAGAAAGATTATAGGCGCAAATATGAAGGTACAGGATTTCCTTAAAAAGAACGGAAGTGCTATTCTGTCTTCTTCTCTTACTTTGGCGGAGTTAATAAGGCGTCCGGAATTGAACTACGAGCTTACTGCGGAGATTGACAAGGAAAGAGAGAAGCTTTCAGAGGATATAAAGGAGCAAGTGAACATAAATATAAAGTATGAAGGGTATATAGAAAGAGAAATAAGGCAGGTAGCTCAGTTCAAGAAGATGGAGGACAGGCTTATTCCGGAAATTCTTGATTATGGAAAGATAGATAACATAAGAAAAGAGGCAAGGCAAAAGCTTTCTGAGATAAGACCGTCTTCAATAGGACAGGCTTCAAGAATATCGGGAGTTTCTCCGTCCGATATTTCCGTGCTTTTAGTATATTTGGAGCAGTATTTAAAAGGAAGGATAAGCCTGTGACAGAATTTTTGACTTGGGAGTAAGTGAATATGGAAAATATACGATTTGAAGTTAGAACCGTTATGGAAAAGAGCGATTATAGAAAGCTTTTATGTATTGCGACTTTTTTCAGAAATAAAGCAATTTTACCCATGATAATTTTTATATCTTTTGCAGGAAGTTTTATTATAAATTGTTTTAACGGGTTTAATGCAGCAAGGACTCTTATTATGGGAGTTTTTCTTTCTATTCTTTCTGTAATTGTTATAACGGTTAAGGTTGAGAGGATAAATAACAGATATATCAGAACAGGCAAAACGGGTGCGCCCGGCTCGGAGTATATATACAGGTTTTATGATAAGCGTTTGGAGATTGTCAATGAGACTATAAAAAGTAATTTTAATATTGATTATGACAAGGTTTATGGAGTAAGAGAAAATAGAGATTATTTGATTTTTTATCTTAGTGTTAAACAGGCGGCGCTTATAAGGAAAAAGGATATAAGCGATAATGGAGATTTGATTTCGTTTTTGAAGGATGTTTTTGATAAGAGATATAGTAAAATTTAAACTATATTTTAGGTTTATGGAGTATTTTACAATGGAGAAGGTTTATGGAAGATAAGCTGTTAATAGTAAATAGATTTAAGGGTTGCGGTATAGAAATATCTGATGAACAGACTGACAGGTTTTTTAAATTTTATCGTATGGTAATAGAAAAGAACGAGATTATGAATCTTACCGCAATAACGGATTACGAAGATTTTATTATTAAGCATTTTTTAGACAGTGCTATGATAGGCAGAGTAATTTCTTTTAAAGGAAACGAAAGAGTGCTTGATATAGGAACGGGAGCAGGTTTTCCGGGTATTCCCGTTAAGATTTTATATCCCGATACCGATATTTTGCTTCTTGATTCTTTGAATAAAAGACTTAAGTTTTTAGATGAAGTTATAGAAAAACTGGGATTAAAAGATATAAAGACGATACATAGCAGGGCGGAGGAGTTACAAGCAAAAGGTGATTATAGAGAAAGCTTTGATATTTGTGTATCGCGAGCCGTATCAGCCTTACCTACTCTTTGTGAGTATTGTATGCCTTATGTAAAAGAAGGCGGAAACTTTGTGGCGTATAAGGCTGTTAATGCCGATGAGGAAATAAAAGAAGCGGAGAATGCAATTAAGGTGTTGGGCGGCAAAATTGAAAAGATTGACAGATTTGTCATAGCGGGAAGTGATTATGAAAGAGTTTTAATTTCTATTAAGAAAGTAAAAAGCACACCTAAGAAGTATCCAAGAAGTGGAGGAAAACCTCAGAAAATGCCGTTGAAATAGAGAGGATGTTTCACGTGAAACATTTAAAAAGAAAATAGGATTGAAAGATGTTTCACGTGAAACATTGATGATATAAGAATGATTATAAAAAAGTGAGGATAAAGAAATGATTTTTAAGGCGATAGACAAATTGATTAAATATGGATTACAGAACGGATTACTGGAAAAAGAAGATATAGATTATACAAGAAATAGGCTTTTACAGGTTTTAAGGTTAAATTCTTATGATGATGAAAATGTAGATAGGATATTCGGCAGTAAGAATGAGGAATATTTATCGGAAATTCTTGATGAGATTTTAGATTATGCTGAGAAGGAAAAAATAATCAGCGACTCCATAACTGAAAAAGATTTATTTGATACGGAAGTTATGAATTGTTTACTTGCAAGACCGTCTGTAATAGTGGATAAGTTTGAGAAGCTTAAAGATAAATCGCCGAGAGAAGCAACGGACTGGTATTATGAATACAGCAAGGCGACCAATTATATAAGGACTGACAGAGTAGTAAAAGATGTCAAATGGACGGCAAAATCCGAATACGGAGAGCTTGATATTACTATAAATCTATCAAAGCCTGAAAAAGATCCGAAAGCGATTGCTGCTGCGAAGAAGATGGTACAGACAGGATACCCGAAGTGTCTGCTTTGCAGGGAGAATGAGGGATTTGCAGGAGATATGAGCCGCCCGGCAAGAGAAAATCACAGACTCATTCCGATAACGCTCGGTGGAGAGAATTATTTTTTACAGTATTCCCCGTATGTTTATTATAACGAGCATTGTATTATTTTAAATGAAAAACATATTCCGATGAAGATAGACAGAAATACTTTTATAAAGCTTCTTGAATTCACGAATAAATTTCCTCATTATATGGCAGGTTCAAATGCTGATTTACCTATAGTTGGCGGCTCCATTCTTACTCATGACCATTTTCAGGGAGGAAATTATGAATTTCCTATGACAAGGGCTGAAGTGATTAAAAAAATTTCTTTTAAAGATTATGAGGACATATCGGCAGGGATAATTAAATGGCCTATGTCGGTAATAAGGCTTAGAGGGAAAGATTACGATAAAATAGCAGATTTAGCTGATAAAATATTGGGCTGTTGGAGAACTTATACCGACAAAGAGGCGGATATACTTGCGGAAAGTAACGGAGAGCCGCATAATACGATAACTCCTATTGCAAGAAGAAGGGGAGAAGATTTTGAGCTTGATTTAGTTTTAAGAAATAACAGAACCACTGAAGAATATCCGCTCGGAATTTTCCATCCGCACGACAAACTTCACCATATAAAGAAAGAGAATATAGGTTTGATAGAGGTAATGGGTCTGGCAGTGCTTCCGGGAAGGCTTAAGGATGAAATGGACTTATTAAAAAAAGCTATGCTAAACGGAGAGAATATAAGGAAGGATGAAGTTTTAGCCAAACATTCCGACTGGGCTGATGAAATATTGAATAGACATAAGGATTTTAATGAAAAAACCGCGGAAGAAATAATAAGGCAGGAAATAGGCGTGATATTCTCCGAAGTGCTTGCCGATGCGGGAGTATATAAGGATAATGAAAAGGGAAAGGGCGCCTTTGATAAGTTTATAAGGGCAGTAAATAATGCATGATTGAATATTTATTGGAATTGGACGCGAAATTGCTTTTAATAATCCAAAGCTTAAGACTTCCGATATTAAATGAAATAGTTATGTTTTTCACGAGTCTTAATAACGGAGGTATTATAGTTATAGCGATAATTCTGCTGTTTTTATTAGTTAAAAAGCTTCGTTTTATAGGAATGATGATGGCGGTTTCGTTAATATTGGAGGCTGTACTGAATAATCTGATTTTAAAAAATCTGATTGGACGCACACGACCGTATGAGATGATAGACGGGCTTATGCTGTTAGGTAAAGAGGCAACAGATTTTTCTTTTCCGTCAGGACATACGGGGAGCGCTTTTGCAATAGCGGGAGTTATATGGCTGTTACTTCCTAAGAAATACGGTATAACGGCGATAGTACTTTCGATACTGATGGGGCTTTCAAGACTTTACGTGGGAATTCACTATCCGACAGATGTTGTGGTGGGAGTGTTTCTCGGTATATTTACATCGTGGTTGACGGTTAAGATTATATTTAAGGAAAAATGCAGAAATATATCGGTTAAAAAATAGATGAAAGGCTGTTATACAGAGGAAATACCGTGAGAGGAATTCACCTCATCCACGATTACCTCATATTACAGCCTTAAATTTTGAAAAAATCAGTTGTTCGTCTGTTTGATATCTATTATTCCGTATTCGGTATTAAGTTTTCAGAGAGCGTCACATGTCTTTAGCATATCACAGCATAACATAAAGAAGAAATAACGCAAATGAAAAATAGAAAATAAAACAACCTATAATTATACCTCATTCACACATGATTATATAAATAATTTCTATTAAATAAAAAACATGATAAAATCAGATAAAATATGGTATAACTACCAAATAGTCATGGTTCATTATGTAATATATGCTTATATATTGATAAAAATTTAGAAAAGTAGTACTTTTTAATAAAAGTAGAAAGGATAATGACTCCTTTGATAAAAGTAGATTATTTTGAAATAAAAGTCATTTTGTATAAAAATAGAAAGGGGTTACTATGTATAAAATAAAAAAATTTTGCAGTATGGTTGCTATTTGCCGTGGCTTTATGAGTATTATAAACTAAAGGGTTGGAATAATTTGTTTACAAGTCGTGCTAAAACAGCACTTTATTCAGCTTCCGGAGCAACGGCCGTTCCACAAGTTACATTAGGAAATGTAAAGCACTCTAACGGCAAATCTTTTAGTAGCCGGAATACTATTTCTATAATGTATGGAGGAGAATGGAATGGCGGTTTTGGTAGAGAAAATACTGAATCAGTAGAATATTCAGCTGAAACAGGGACAACGGGAGATTTGTCATTCTTTTTGAGTTGTCAGGGTTGCTATTCCAGGAATTGTTCCAGGTTCTGTTAGTTTAGCTTTAAAAACCAGATAACAAAGGAGCAAAGATATGAAAAAGAAAACAAAAACTGTTATTGGAATTTTAGGTATGTTGGCGGTTTTATCCGTATTCGTAATTCCTGCTTTGGCACAGGGAAAGTTTGATTCATTTATGGTGAACTGGGGAAAAACTTTAAAAGAACATTCGGAAAATAGAGACGTGAAAGAGTCCGACATATATATGAAAGGAAAGTCGGCTTCAGTTACAGAGGCAGATATAAAGCAGGGAACGGACTTTTATGTATTGTCGGGAATGGACGAAGAAGCGGCGAGGGAAGAAGCGATTAAATATATGATGAAGCGCGAGGCTCTTTACGCGGAGGCGGTTCGTAACGGATACAGCGTAACGGATGACGAAGTGAGAGCTTATTTGGAGGAGCTTAAGCAAACGATAGCTTCGGCGGATAATAAGGAGGACGTCGAGGCGGTTATTAAAGGTTTCGGCTCGGAAGATGAATACCGGGAGTATGAATTTAACGTATATAAGAAGGATTTGCCTATACAAAAATATACGAAAAGTTTAAAAGTTGAATATGAAAATAACGATATAAGCTCTAAAGTACAGGGAATAAGAGTAAATTCCGATGAAGATTTTAATGATTTTTTTGAAAGATATAAAGAAGAACCGGTAGAGAAGCAAAATTATCAAAAAATAAAATAAGCACACAATAAGGCGGATAAAACTAAATAGACAAACAAATTTAAATTATTCAAATAATACACACAATAAATACAATTATACAGATAAAAATAAAATAAAAGATAGAAAAATACAAAATAGTGTTGACAAAAAGAAAATGATTTGCTAATATTAAGTCATAGATAAGAACAGTCAGGAAAGCATTAAGTAGAGAGGCGGTGTTTCCGATGGACAATGAAGAGGTGTATAGAGAGAGTGTATCGGATGAATGAGGCAAATTATAATCGGTGACTTAATTAGTGCTATGGGATAAAATAGATGACAACTTTTTAGGTGTGGCTGATAAAATGCAAAAGAATAAAAATTTGTATCCGATATTCTCGGTAAGAATACTCTATGAGAAGCGAGAAAGATGAAGATTATCTTTATTTACAATTTTAAAAGTTCTTGAGTTTCTGCATTTTTTCATAAGCATGGCTTAATTGCACTATTGATAAGTTTTATTGTATAAACGAAAATAATTTATGGAAACAAATGCATTTTGACTTATATAGCAATGTTTAAATGAAAGAAATGAGGGAACTTAAGTAAAGGTTAACTTGTAGCGATAGCAGGTTTATTATAGAATATGTGTATGAAAGGACACTTTTTATAGATAGATTGTAAACAGCCACAAGATAGCTGAAGATTTAAAATATTAAAGAAACGAGGTATACTCCAAAGATAACTTAAGGGTCTAAATCGAGTTTAAGACAGTATTAAAGAAATTTTTCATATTGTTTGTATCAAAATAAAGTATAGAATTAGAACTTAGGAATATTTAAGAGGGAGGTACACTCCACCAAAAACGAAATAGTCAGTATGTGATATAACCGCCTGCGGAGAGTAAAAAGTCCGCAGGCGGTTGTTTGCTTCTAATAAAGCTTACTGATATAAGCAGGCGGAGTTTTGTTTATAATAGCGGCATTCGACTGAGGACGTATATTTCAGAAATCTCGATCATATACAGTGAACATAAGGCTATAATTGATAGAAAAATAGAAACGTCTTTGCGTGCACTTCGGCACTAACTGTCAGTGCAGTAGCGGTTTTGGTCAAAAAGGCGGCGAACGGAAGAAAACGGACATAATACTTTAAGTGACACCGAAGCGGGCTTATTGACAATTACAAACACAGATGTTAGCATAACGTTGTAGTATGAGAGCGAATATAAAGGCATTAAGTATAAAAGGGAAGCGATTGGAGATACCCGGATGACGATTGCGGAATTATTGAGGGAAAACGAAATAGTAATAAAGAGAAGTACCTTCTCTAAGAATGAGGCTATAGATTTGTTAATCGGCTTACATAATAAGGCGGGAGATATAGAGAATGTGGAAGTCTTTAAAGAGGCTGTGCTTGAAAGAGAAAGCAGAGGCTCTACTGCTGTAGGCAAGGGAATTGCCGTTTCTTACGGAGTATGTGCCTGTGTAAAAAAACCGGGATTTTCGGTCCTCATAAGCCATGAAGGGATTGATTATGACTCATTGGACGGAAAGCTTTCGCATATTATTTTTATGCTCTCAATTCCTGAGGGAGAGGATAGCTTAAGGCTTGATATTATGCTGAGAATAATGGTTATATTTTCGGATGCCAAATTTTATGAGAGCATGGCAAAAATAAATACGGTAAAGGACTTTATTCAGGCTGTATCGGACGAAGAAAATGAAAAGTATGTTAAATGGAGCGAAAGATAGTTTCAGCTTTCAGGCAAGGCATTGTTTCTTAGATAGTCGCACCACATATTGTAATAATCACTTATTAAATGAAGTCCGTCAGCAGAGTAAAGGGTATCCAAGTACCCTTCGGAGTCGCTGAAGACGGAGGCGAGATCAAGGTATATAAGGGTTTTTCCGTCACATTTCGATTTTAAAAGAGCATTTCTTGCCAACACCGTAGCGTTACTGAAGGTGTTGGGAGCGGACTGCTCTTTATATTTTGTCACACCGATTATAGACTGGATATAAATTATGGCGTTCGGTTGATATTCTCTTATTTTGTCCACGGCTTCAAAAAACTCGTCTGTAAATGAAACTGCGGTACCGTATGCAAGATCGTTTATACCGAGCATTATATATATTTTTTTATATTGGCGCGCTACAAGAACCTGACTTAAAGTAAGCCCGGTTGTTTCGTCCCTGTCGGAGTAAGTAAAAAGCGCGTTTGTACTTATTCCCGTTTTTGCGAAAAAATAAGAGTTGTGAAAATCACCAAAGGAGCGAAGTCCTACGGTTCTGCTGTCTCCTATAAAAAGAGCGTCATCAAAATAAGAATCGTCCACTTTAACCGGGGCATAGGGCTTTTCGTTATCTTCAGGCGTGACATTATCGATTATTTCGGAAGCCTCCTTTATTTCCGATAAAGGCTTCTCCTTTTTTATTTCTGATGAAGCGGAGATTTTTACAGTCTTGTTTACATTTAAAGAATCCATAATAATCTCGTATCCTTTAAGGCCTATTATGACAAACAGTTCAAGCACTACAGCAATAAATAAAGCTTTAAAAATAATTTTTTTCTTCATATTAGATATATTTTGATATTCCTCCAAAAAATATTAAAAAATACAGGGCTAAGCTTCCTTATTGTTAAAAAGAGTAATCCTGTTTCTGCCGTTTTCTTTAGAAGTGTAAAGGGCAATATCAGCCTTTTCTGCGGCTTTGTCAAGCTTTTCACCGGGAGCAAGGGCAGCAACTCCGATGCTTAGGGTTATATTAAGTCTTTTCCCGATTTCGGAAGCGGATAATTCGGCGGAAAGCCTTTCTAAAAGTGTTACGGGGTTTTCTACGCTTGAAAAGAAAATTCCTATAAATTCATCTCCGCCCCAACGCCCGACAAAGCCGTCTTTACCTGCCGATTCCGTAAGTTTTGCAGCAACTGCGGATAAAGCCTCGTCACCTGCGGCGTGTCCGAAGCTGTCGTTGATTGTCTTAAAAAAGTCTATGTCCATAAGAAAGATATGCGAACCGTCTAAAAGTCCCTGTCTATAAAATTCCTCATACCTTGTCACAAAAGACTTTCTGTTCATTATTTTGGTAAGCTCATCCAAAGTGGCAAGGGAAATAATCCTACGTTTGTATTGAGAAATTGTGTTTATAATTACCGTAATGGTAAGCAGTAATAAAATCGCAAGAAGCACAAGCTGTATCATAAGCTGTTTCTGATATGCGCTCATTACTCCCGCACCGTCGCCAAAAACCACCAGATACAGGTTAAATGCTTTTATATACCTTATTTCACAGAATTTTTGATCTGTCGAAAAAAGTCCTCTGTCTATCCAAAAGCTTTTAACCGTATCGCCTGTAGGTAACTCCCCTTTCAGGTTATATAAAATGCCGTTTTCCTCAAAAATATTTGTGCCCATAGGCATAGCGGGAGCTTCGGAAAATGCTATTCTGCCGTCAGGTTCTATGAGGGCGGAACCCACATTATAGCCGCTGTAGAGTGTGGAAAAGTTTGAGTCATTTATCTCCGTTCCAAGGCTTATACCTATAATGCCAAGTGTTTCGCCTGAAGAATCGGTAAGGCGATAGGCTATGAGGAGCGGATTGTATCCTTTTTCGGTAACAAGTCCCGCCGGTTTTACATTGAATCTGTATTCGTCATTTGATTTTATAAAGTCATAAAACCATGCATCGGTTTCTTTGTCGGTAGACATCCTGTATCCTGTCGCACCGAGGTAATACAGGGTTTCGGTGGTCTTTGAAGCGTAAAAAACAAAACTGTAGTTATTATCCGTATAATAATTTTTTATATAATTATAAAGCTTATCAGGATAGTAATTATCGGAGTGATTGTCCGCTTCTTCCTTTGCCAGATCCACAATGAAAGCATTGCCTGCCATGGCCTTGGCGGCATAAACGGATGTTGTCATATCATAGTCCACATCGCGCTCGGTATTGTTTGCCGTCATATCGGTAATTCTCTCGACATAAGCGGCAGTATTGTTAAAGCCTGAAATCGAAAACATTAAAACGCTCGATGAGAAGGCTATAATTATAACAAGACATATAAGTACGACTTGTCTGTTGGAATGTGAAGTATTTGTCATAATAAAAATTCCCTCTGAGTTAAGTTTGATACACTATCCTTTTATTTTCCTACTTTTATAGTGTTTTGTAAAGTGTTTGGGAAATATATTTGCTAAAACTTAAGGGATACTGTAAAATCATTTTTAAATGCAAGAGGTTTTGTTTAACGGGAAAAGCGAAAGGAAGCGTAAAATGGGAGTAACGGAAGCGGAAATTAAAAGAATAAATGAGCTATACAATAAATCAAAGCTTGAGGGACTTACGGATGAGGAAAAAACCGAGCAGAAGCTTTTAAGGGGAAAATATATAGCTTCGGTGAGGGAAAATGTGCGAGGACAGCTTGAGCGTATAAGAATAGTGGACGAGAACGGAAAACAAAGCGCTCCTGAGAGAAATAAAAACGTGACGGCTGTTATTTTCGATATGGACGGAGTTATTTTTGATTCGGAAAGACTTTTTAAAGAGTGTTGGGAAGAAGTCGGAGCGGCATACGGGTTTCATGACATAGGGGAGCTTTGCCTTGAGTGTACGGGAATTACGGATGAGGAAACGAAGAAAAAGGTTTTAGAGAAATACGGTGAGGATATACCTTATGACGAGTATAAAAAGGAGTGCTCAAAACTTTTTCATAAAAAATGTGAGAACGGAGGGCTTCCGATAAAACCCGGAATAAAAGAACTGCTAAGCTATTTGAAGGAAAAAGGAATCACACGAGGTCTTGCTTCGTCTACAAGAGAGGAAACGGTAAAAAGGGAGCTCGCCGAGGCGGGACTTATTTCGTATTTTAACGAGATTATTTGCGGTGATATGGTAAAGAACAGCAAGCCTGCTCCGGATATATATTTAAAGGCTTGTGAGGAACTTGGAGTAAAGGCGGATGAAAGGGTTATAGCGATAGAAGATTCTTATAACGGGATAAGGTCGGCAAGCTCGGCGGGGCTTAAAACGATAATGGTGCCTGATCTGCTTCCTCCGAATGAGGAGATAGAAAAACTTGTATGCGCGGTTTTGAAGGATTTGAATAATGTAAAGGAATATATCGAGGAAATTTTATAAGAAGCGGGGATTAGAAAATGTATCAGTATATTATGTTTGACCTTGACGGAACACTTATCCGTTCGGGAGACGGGATTATAGATTCGGCGGTGTATACATTAAATAAACTGGGAATTGAGTTTAACGGCAGGGATGAGCTTAGGAAATTTATAGGACCTCCATTATTCAATTCTTTTAAAGATTTTTATGATATGACGGATGAGGAAGCTGACAGGGCTGTGGAGATTTACAGGACATATTATGAGGCGGAGGGTGTTATGAAAACACCGCTTTATGACGGTATAAAGGATGTTTTGAAAAATCTTAAAGAGCTCGGAAAATCCTTGCTTGTGGTTACCTCAAAGCCTCTTGTTTTGGCGGAGAGCATAATTGAGAAAGAAGGCATAACGGGATATTTTGATGATATAGTAGGACCTTTGCGCGAGGAAAAGACTATAGATAAGGCTGAGCTTATAAAGAGGGCATTTGAGAGAAACGGCATAGAGGATACCGCATCGGCGGTGATGATAGGTGACAGGAAGTTTGATATAGAGGCTGCCGCAAAAAATAACACGGCTTCGATAGGAGTGCTTTACGGATATGGAAGCAGAGAGGAATTTGAAACGGCGGGCGCTACTTATATAGTGAATGAAAGCTATGAGATACCGGAGATTGTATAAGATTTATGAATAATTTGTGTAAGAAGATATAATAAGTGAAAATGTAGAAAAATAAACCGTTACTGTGGTATAGTAAAGCGGTCGGCAGGAAAATAATGTATTTTCTTTCAGCCGACCGTTATATTTTAATTTCAATTGTTTGCGAAAGGATGTTCCGATAATTGGAAATTAACAAACAGGAGGCGGAGATGGAAAAGTTTTTCAAAATGAAGGAAAGAGGAACGAATGTAAAGGTTGAAGCTATGGCGGGTCTTACAACCTTTATGACGATGGCGTATATTCTTGCGGTAAATCCGAGTATACTCGGACAGACCGGGATGAATACGGAAGCCGTGTTTACAGCTACCGCTCTTGCGTCAGCTCTTGCATCATTCTGTATGGCGTTTTTTGCAAATCTTCCTTTCGTGCTCTCGGCGGGAATGGGACTCAACGCATATTTTGCTTTTACAGTCGTGCTTAAAATGGGTTACAGCTGGGAACAGGCTTTAACGGCGGTATTTGTGGAAGGGTTGGTATTTATAGTGCTTTCGGTTACGAATGTACGAGAAGCCATATTCAACGCTATTCCAAATACTCTTAAGGTGGCGGTATCGGTCGGCATCGGCTTATTTATATGTTTTATAGGACTTCAAAATGCCAAAATAGTAGTTGACGGCGCGACTCTTGTAAGTCTTTTTTCTTTTAAGGAATCGGTTGCGAACGGAACCTTTAATTCGGCAGGTATTTCGGTGATTTTAGCACTTTGCGGAATACTGATTATGACTTATCTTTTATTTAAGAATGTAAAGGGCTCTATTCTTATAGGTATGATTATACTTTGGGCGGCAGGCATGATTTTACAAGCTGTAGGAATTTATGTGCCGAATCCGGAGGCGGGATATTACAGTATGTTCCCGACGAGATTTTTTGCTCCGCCGGCATCGCTTGCGCCAACTTTTCTAAAAATGGATTTTTCTTTTATAAAAACCGTGGATTTCTTTGTGGTAATGTTCGCTTTCCTTTTTGTGGATGTGTTCGATACATTGGGCACTCTTATAGGCTGTGCCTCAAAAGCGAATATGCTTGATGAAAAGGGTGAGCTTAAGGGCATAAAAGGAGCTTTATTTGCGGATTCGGTGGGAACTTTAGTAGGAGCGGTATTAGGTACTTCTACAATAACTACTTTTGTAGAGTCTTCATCCGGTATTTCGGAAGGAGGAAGAACAGGGCTTACTTCAATATTTTCAGGACTTCTTTTCCTGGTAGCGTTATTTTTCTCCCCTGTATTTCTTGCAATACCTACGTTTGCGACGGCGCCCGCGCTTATTGTGGTAGGCTTCCTTATGCTTCAGCAGGTTACGAAGATTGATTGGAATTCGGATTTACTCGAGGCGGTTCCGGCGTATATTTGTATATTCGCAATGCCTTTTATGTATTCGATTTCGGAGGGTATCGCGTTTGGAGTTATTTCTTATGTAATTCTTAATCTTATTGGAGGCAGAGGTAAAAAGATTACTCCGCTTATGTATGTGCTTGCGGTACTGTTTATAGCCAAGTATATTTTCCTGTAATTATCCGGGTTTTTACTTAAATATGATATAAGAGCTAAGGGCTGCGGTTCGATGTTTTACATCGCCGCGGTTCTTTTTTTACATTTAATACGAAAAGTGTTATGCTGTAAAAAGAGATTTAGCGTAAAAAATGTAAGGAGTGAATATGAAGATAAAAAGAGGAGCTTTGACCTTCCTGTCGGCGGCGTGTTTATTTAATATTTCGGCATGCGGAACGAAAAAGGCGGATAAGGAGCCGACTGTAAGTGTATTTTATACTTCATGCCTTGCGGAAAATCCGGAAGGAAGAAGCGGTAATGTAAGTACGGGAAAAAGCGGGGGATTAAGCAGCGAAACTCCTGTAAAAAAAGAGTATGAGGTAGAGAGCACGGGAAAAGAGGAAGTTTTAAATGCGGATGACGGCACGGAGCTTATTACGGTTTCGCTTTATTATCCCAAGATAGTAAACACTAATAATTCGGGAGCTGAAAAACGTATAGCGGAGGCTCTCGAAGAGATAAAAAAGACGGATGATGATAAGATGCGGGAATATTTTGAAACGGCGAAGAGTGACTACAATTATTATTTTTCTGAAAAAGGCAAAGAGAAAAATAACGGCGAAGAATGGCTGCCTTATTCATACTCGAAAAGCTTTGAAACCGCCTACAGCGGCGAAAAAGCGGTATCTTTTTTGATGACGGAGAGCGTGTTTACGGGAGGGGCGCATCCTTCCGATATTGTATCGGGAGTTACTTTTGACACGGAGTCGGGAGAGAGGCTCAGTTTACAGGAGATGGCCGAAAATCCGGTTGATTTTGTAGAATTTTTAAAGGACGGAATATTAAAGCAGGCGGCAGAGGGGGTTTTTGACGATTATAAGACCATAGTCGAGAACACAAAGAACAGTTTTATCTGGTATATAAACGGCGAGGATTTGATTATAGTTTTTAATGAGGGAGATATAGCGCCTTACACGGAAGGTAAGCAGGAATTTCATTTTTCATTAAAAGAATGCTCGAAATTTTTTAACGACTACACAAAGAGTGAATTCGGATTGTAAGTTTTATGGAATTTGTATAGAAAAGGTGAATGGCGGATAAGGAATGTATACATGCATACAAAAATAGCGAAGTTTATTGTAACTGAAATTTTATTGTGTTAAAATCTGAAAGAAAAACGGATACAGTTTACCGGAGGTTGATATGAGTATAAAAATAGGATTGTTAGGTTACGGCAATTTATCAAGAGGAGTAGAAAGCGCTATCATGCAAAATAAAGATGTGGAGCTTGTAGCTGTATTTACAAGGAGAAATCCTGAGGCGGTTTCGCTCGGAACCGACGGAGTAGAGGTTCTCAATGTTTCGGAAATGGCTTCATACAAGGATAAAATAGACGTAATGATTTTGGGTGGAGGAAGCGCTGCGGATTTACCTGAGCAGACACCGGAATGTGCCAAGCTTTTTAATGTGGTTGACAGCTTCGATACTCACGCGAAAATTCCGGAGCATTTTGAAGCCGTGGACAAGGCGGCAAAGGAAGCGGGAAAGGTCGGAATAATATCGGTAGGCTGGGATCCGGGAATGTTTTCTCTTATAAGAATGCTCTCGGGAGCCGCTCTTTCCGAGGGAGAAAGCTATACATTCTGGGGTAAGGGAGTAAGCCAGGGACATTCGGACGCGATAAGACGTATAGACGGAGTAAAGGACGCAAGGCAGTATACGATTCCCGTTGAGGAAGCGGTAAATAGGGTGAGAAACGGTGAAAACCCCGCATTTACTACAAGGGATAAGCATAAGAGAGAGTGTTTTGTAGTGGCGAAAGAGGGCGCAGATAAGGCTCTTATTGAGGAGCGGATAGTTACGATGCCCGACTATTTCGCGGATTATGACACTACGGTGCATTTTATTTCCGAGGAGGAGATGGAAAAGAACCATTCGGGGCTTCCTCACGGCGGTTTTGTAATCAGAAGCGGTGTTACCGGATTTAATAAGGAGAATAAGCATATTATAGAATACAGCCTTAAGCTTGACTCAAACCCTGAATTTACGGGTTCTGTAATCCTCGCATACGCAAGGGCGGCTTACAGGCTGTCTAAAGAGGGACAGACGGGCTGCAGGACGGTGTTTGACATAGCTCCGGCTTACTTAAGCCCGCTTAGCGGGGAGGAGCTTAGGAAGAAGCTGTTGTGATAAGGGGAAAATAAGATATTTTTTACTTAGAAGAAGGGGCATATAAATTGCAATATGCTCCTTTTCTTATAAAAATATACTTACTTCTGAAGCGAAAAAAGCAAAAAAAAGAAAATAAAATAAATTTATCTCATATTAAAAATAATATAATTTACTTAACAATAAAAATTTGACAAATAAAGTAGCGAAATACAAATTGACAAAAAAAATAAAGTGATGTTATATTTACTATATACAATACATATTTTTCAATAATAAGGAGGAGTGATACCATTGAGTAATGAATTAGAATTCAAAGAGCTTAAGATAGGATATCCTTATTCTTGCGAGTAATGAGTTGCGAGGGAAAACTTGCTTGTTTATATGACGACTGCTGTGAGGGTGAATATCTGTTCCATTGACAAGAAAATAATTTAGATGCTCTGTTACTTATGTGGGGTAATTCACTATATCATAATAAATTAAAGTGTTAATTTTTATAGCAAAGAATAGGAGGAAAATAGTGAAAAAACTAAAATATTATATAGCTTTGTTAACAGTATTATGTTTAATGAATACTTTTCCAATAGTTGTTAATGCAGCAGATCCATATTTGTCATGCGGTTCGGAAACAGGGAATATTACTATACAGAAATATTCGAATAAATATAATGATACATGGATTTCAATAATAGATAAAGGGATATCAGGATGGAATAATTCAAGTGCAAATGTGTCAATTTCAGTAACATCGTCGAGTGAAAATACTATTGAAGCAGCATCATATGATGAGGCATGGTATGGTTTAGCAACACAGATATACAATACAAGTACGGGATACACTTCAAGTTTTGTTATAAAAGTTAATGTAAGAACTATAAGTAAAGATGCTGTTAATTTTAAGAATTTTGCTCGAAGTACAGTAACGCATGAGCTGGGACATATTTTTTGGTTATGCGATAATCCGAGTACATCTAAATCTTCAATTATGAAGTATGATAGAAATAGAAATGTTATGGTATTGCCACAAAAGTTTGATATTGACAATGTTAATGCGAAATACAGGAGGTAAAGTATGAAGAAAAGTGTATTTATACTGATAGGAATATTATTTTTTTCATCTGTTATAACAGCCTGTTCCCTAAATTCAGACGTTGCTGCAAACAAAAATGAGTCGGAAGTAAAAACGGTTACCGTTATTAAAGCCGACTATCCTGCTTATGATACGGTGGAAAAGCTTGTAGAGGCGGCGGACTTGATTTTCAGCGGTACTGTTACTAAAATAGATTATGAGGTAATGGACGTCAGATCAAAAACGGGAAATGATTCCCAAACAGGTTTAGAGGAAGCGTCGGGAATACCGTATACAATATTTGAAATCAGTACGGATAAAATATACAAGGGCAGTACGGAATCGGATATCGTTTACGTAAAACGACCGGGAGGAAAAATAGGCGATGAGGTCTGCGCCTTAGAAGGCGCATCGGAGATTGAAGTCGGAAAAACCTATCTTTTCGTCACGGAAACATACGAAAATTCCTATCCGAGCCTTGTGAATGTGACGCAGGCTTCGTATGACATGAGTGAGGATACGCCAGAGGCGGAAACGACGAATAATGCCGGAGAAGATAATAAAATAACTTTAGCGGAGGTTATGGAGTATCTAAATTCGGGTAATAATTAGGTGATGTTTAAGAAAGTTTATGGGTATGAATAAAGGCGGCGGTTTGAATACTGTCGCCCTTTTATATGAACAAATGTGAATAACGGATAATTTTTGTTCCGGCAGATAACAGCCGTGTTGATTGGAATTGCCGATTGATACGGTAAGTGTCGGGAGGGTAAAATCGGGGATTGTAGCGGCTTTTCAGCACTCCCAAAAATCAAAGATTGATTTTAACCTCGTAAGCAGTTAAAATAAAATGGGTTTTAATATGAAGTGTGAAAGTTGAGTTTAAAGGAGAGTTTCATGGATATTTACTCGGTAATCTCGTTGTGCGGCGGACTTGCGTTCTTTCTTTTCGGAATGCATGTAATGTCGGGAAGCCTTGAAAAGGTTGCGGGCGGAAAGTTGGAGGATATACTTAAGACTCTTACTTCAAACCCGGGTAAAAGCCTTGCATTAGGAGCGGTAATAACTATAGCGATACAGTCGTCTTCCGCGCTCACGGTAATGCTTGTCGGCCTTGTAAACTCGGGAATTATGGATTTGAGCCAGACGGTCGGTGTTATAATGGGCTCAAACGTCGGCACCACCCTTACAGCATGGATACTCGGTTTAAGCGGTATTAAGACTGATAATTTATTGCTTTCAATGTTAAAGCCTGAGAATTTTTCGCCTATAATCGCCCTTGTAGGTGTGATTTTTATTATGGGCGCAAAAAAACAGAACAGACGTGATATCGGCACAATAATGGTGGGGTTCGCGATTCTTATGTCGGGAATGCAGCTTATGAGCGGCTCAGTTTCTCCGCTTGCGGATAAGCCGGAATTTACGAATGTTTTAACAGCTTTTGAAAATCCTATACTGGGCGTAATAATCGGTGCGGTATTTACCGGAATAATTCAATCCTCGGCGGCTTCGGTCGGTGTACTGCAGGCGCTTTCTCTTACGGGATCGATAACTTACGGCATGGCGATTCCTATAATAATGGGTCAGAATATAGGTACCTGTGTAACGGCTATTTTATCGTCCATAGGAGTAAATAAAAATGCGAGGAAAGTATCGGTAATACATATAAGTTTCAATCTGATCGGAACCGTAATAGGACTTATAGTATATTTCATAGCGAAGGATTTAATAAAAATAAACGGATTTGATAACGCTATAACACCGTTTCTTGTAGCCGCTTTCCACTCCGTTTTTAATATAGCAACTACTGTAGTTTTGCTTCCGTTTTCCTCAAAGCTTGTGAATATAGCGAACTTTGTGATTAAGGATGCGGACGAAGAACAGAAAACAGTGCTTCTTGATGAAAGACTTCTGCTTTCGCCGAGTATAGCCGTAGGACAGTGCAAGATAAAAACGATAGAGATGGCTGAGAAGGCAAGCAAGGCGTTTCTTGATTCTTTGCAGGGATTTGACGAATACAGTGATGAAAAAAATCAGGAAATACGAAGGATAGAAAAGCGGCTTGACAATATGGAGGATGAGCTTAACGCCTTCCTTGTAAAAATATCGGGAAGTGATGTAAGTGCTGCGGATAATAATAAGATAAACAGCATAATGCACAGTATAGTTGATATAGAGCGTATAAGTGACTATGCTATGAATATGATAATACTTGCGGAAAATATGAATAACCGCAGGATAAAGTTTTCAGGTGCGGCAACTGAAGAAATTGCGGTTTTAAGAAAAGCTATGGATGAAATTCTCACAAATACCATAAACTGCTATAAATCGGATAACAGAAAAATAGCGTCAACTGTAGAGCCGCTCGGTGATGCTATAAAAGGCATTATAATAAAGATGAGAAAAAATCATGTAAAGAGGCTTAGAAACGGAGAATGTGACGGAGAATTAGGTGTTGTGCTTACGGATTATATCAACTACTGTGACAGGGTTGCGGGACATTGCTCGAATGTAGCTATAAATGTGCTTCAGGCGGGAAATTTTGTATTCAGCGAGCATGATTATTTCAGAGAACTGAGCTTTGAGGAAAAAGAAGCTTTTGAAAATAATTTGTCTATGTATAAAAAGAAGTTCGCACTTCCTGAAGACTCAAAATAAAACGGTTTTAAAATGAACGGAAATTAGGGCGGTAACTGCAGATTTTGCGGCGGTTGTCGCCTTTTACGATATAAGGAGAATAAAGTGAATTATAGCCTGATTGTACAGAATGTGACGCATATCGGCTTGACATATTGAAGTTAAAAAGGTATAGTTTGACCGTGATTAGTAAATAAAATTAAGTTGTTTAGTTAAGTTTTAACAACGAGGAGAATATATGACAATTAGGGAACTGGCAGGTAAGATAGGAGTGTCACCGGCGACAATATCCATAGTTATAAACGGTAAAAAGGGAGTTGGAGAAGTCACCAGAGAAAAGGTATTAAAAGCTTTAAAAGAGCATAATTATAATTCCGTATACAGAAAAAGGCGTAATGACAAGAATGTGCTGTTGATCAAGTATACGCAAAGCGGTTTTTTTGTGGAGGAAAACCAAGGCTTTATATCAATGATAGTTGACTCAATTGAGGAGCAGCTTAGAAATAAGAACCGCGGTACAGTCATGATGATAATTAAAAATAACCTGTTATCGGGCTTAAACGAAATTGATTATGAAAAGTACAGCGGCGTCATACTTATAGGAACGGAGATGATAGACGACGATTATCTTTGTTTAAAGGATATACCGATACCGTTTGTTGTGGTGGATAACGCGGTGCCTAATGTTACATGCAGCAGTGTAAGCATAAATAATTATGAGAATGTATATATTGCGATATCATATCTTAAGGAGGCGGGATATAGTCGCATAGGATATATAGGCAGTAAATCGGATACTGAAAATTTCAGGGAGCGGAGAACGGCGTTTGAGCTTGCCGTCAAAAAATTAAATATGGAGATAGACACGGATAATGATTATAAGGTCAGACCCACTTTGATCGGTTCGCACGATGATTTTACGGAAATTCTTGAAAAGAAGGATTTGAAAGATTCAGTATTTTTTGCTGAAAATGACACTATCGCGTTGGGGGTAATAAAAGCGCTTAAGGAAAAAAAATATAAAATACCGACAGATGTTTCGATTATCGGTTTTGACGATATAGCATATTCTTCGGTAAGCTCTCCGACGCTTACAACAGTCCATGTACAGCGAAAAGGACTTGGAAAACAGACCGTACTTCAGTTGCTGCAGTTAATCGAAGAAAATGAATTTTTGCCGCTAAAGACAAGAATTACGGGAAGGCTTGTTGAAAGAGACAGTGTTAAATTTAAAGGTTGATACCGAGTGTAAGAACGTGGCGCTTGTTGCCTGAGGGAATAAAAGTCGTTGTATAGTAAATATACAGCGACTTTTTGTTTAAAAAATTTTAATAACGTTTAGTTTTGTTCGAGAAAACATAAAATAAAAAATGATAAAAATTTGACAAAATAAACAATAAAATAAAAATAAATAATAAAATAAATAATAAAATACACAGTATCTATTGACAATATAATAGAACGGTTATATTATTTAACTAAACTATTAAGAAATAATAGTAAACAAACAACTAATATTACAAAACAAAGGAGGAGCGATTATGAAAGGGCTAAGAAAATTTATCAGCGCGTTTCTTGTAACGGTAATGGCGGTTTCCGTATTATCCGCTTGCGGTAAGTCTGAGGGAGATTCTGTAAAAAACACTTCAAACACAAAACAAAGCAACACTGCCGATGTTAAAAGTCAGACGCCGAATTCGGGCAGTACAGCTTCAGCAGCCGATACAAGCACAACCGATACGGCTAATCCCGTGGCGGGAAAAAAAGTAGCGTACATTATGATTTTGCCGTCAGCCACAATTTTTCAGATGTGGAAGGATTCCTGTCAGAAATTATGTGACGCGTTAGATGTTAAATTCGACTTTTTCTTCTGTGACGGTGATTTTAATAAGTGGCAGGATACAATTCGTACATGTGCGTCGGCAGGATATGACGGACTTCTGGTAAGCCACGGCAATCAGGACGGCTCGTATGTATTCTTAAAAGAAATTAGGGAGCAGTATCCCGACTTAAAGATTGTTACATTTGATACACAGTTCTATGCGGACGGAGAGTACAAGAAGCTTGAAGGCGTAACTCAGATGTTCCAGCAGGATAAGTCGCTTGTTACCGTATTGCTTGATAGAATGGTTGAGAAATACGGTGAAGGCGTAAGGCTTGTAAAGGTTTGGAGAGGACCTAATTACAACAGCCCGTTTGACAGGAGAGAGGCAGGCTGGCAAGAATATGAGAAAGCGGGGAAGATTAAGACTGTAGGAGAAGTTCAACCGCTTCAGGACTCGGTTGATTCCGCAAATACGGTTACAGCAGCTTACTTACAGAGCTTAAAGAGAGAAGATGTTGACGGTATTATAGCTTATTACGACTTATATGGTCAGGGTGTTTATAACGCTATTATGGAAAATGACAATTTCAACGGAAATAACGGAAATCCGTTTCCGATGGCTTCAGTAGATATTGATCCGGTTGATATTACAAATATGCAGACAAAACCTGAAATTTGGACAGCGGCGGGAACAACGGACTGGACGCTTAACGGTGAAATAGCGATGCGTCTGCTTATGTTGGAGATAGCGGGAGAGTATGATAAGATTTATGATCCCGCTACACAGAAAACGGGTGTAGATGTTGTTGAAATTCCGGGTACGGCAATTCCGGCGGAATTATTAAAGTCCGATTCGACTGTGGAGAATTTAGGAAATATAGCCGGTGAAACCTATGGAAATCTAAGTTATGTTTCAGAGGCTGACTGGATGCCGAGGGATCTTATCCACAAGTGACATTTCGATCTTGGAAGGGGATGGCGCGTTAAGAACAAAATATACGAAATATTGTGACGGATGCTATTAAAATCGGAAGCATCCCGCGATATTTTTCTTAAAGCGGCAGCCCCTTCATGCTATTGGGTAAGAGAGGAGATTCATGGAAAAAATAAAATTAACTACGCGTAATATCTCGATAGAGTTTCCGGGGGTTAAAGCTCTTGAAGACATCAATTTTGAAGTTTCAACGGGAGAAATACGGGCGGTGGTAGGGGCTAACGGTGCGGGCAAATCGACTCTAATGAAAGTTTTTGCCGGAGCAAACCCGACTTATACCGGTGAGGTAATGATAGACGGAAAAGCTGTAGAGCTAAGAACTCCGGTTGAAGCAAAAAAGCTTGGAATACAGATAGTCTACCAGGAAGTTGACACCTCGCTCGTTCCTACGCTTTCGGTCGCGGAAAATATTATGCTGAATGAAATGGTTATGACAGGCGGAGTAGCTATGCATTGGAAGCATACAAAAGAAGAAGCAAAGAAGGCGCTTGACAGACTTCATGTCAAAGGAATAAATGTACGTACTCTTGTGCAGGATCTTTCTTTAGCGCAGAAACAGATGGTGCTTATAGCGCGTGCGGTAAGACTTAATTGTAACTTTTTGATTTTAGATGAACCTACCGCTCCTCTAAGCGCGTCGGAAACAAAGGAGCTTTTTAAGACAGTAAAGAGGCTTAGAGAAACAGAAAATATAGCTATACTTTTTATTTCTCACAGACTTGATGAAATACTTGAAATTTGTGAAAGCTATACCGTTATGAGAAACGGTAAAATAGTTGATAATTGCCCGGTGACAAAGGAAACCACAACTAAGGAAATAGTTGAAAAGATGCTTGGGAGATCTTTTGAGGAAAGTTTTCCCAAGGAAGTTTGTGATATAGGCGAAGAACTTTTAAGAGTTGAAAATCTGTCAGGAGCGGACGGGAAAATAGATGATGTCTCTTTTTCCGTAAAAAAGGGAGAAATTATCGGTATTGCAGGTCTGGTAGGTGCGGGGAAGTCTGAACTCTGTAAGTTGATATTCGGCGCCTACAGGAAGACTTCGGGTAAGGTATATTTGAACGGCAGGGAATTGAAGATAAATAATCCGTCAGACGCGGTAAAGAGCGGAATTGCTTTTGTTCCAGAAGAAAGGAGAAAGGAAGGTGTTCTGGTGGATGAAAGTGTATCTTTCAATCTTTCTGCCGCCAACCTGGGAGATTTCTGTATATTTTCTTTTATAGATAATAAAAAGGTAAAGAATAACGCAGAGAAATTTGTTGAAAGCTTAGGAATTAAAACGCCGACTGTCAGGCAGCGGGTAAGACTGCTTTCGGGGGGAAACCAACAAAAGGTAGCTGTGGGAAAGTGGCTTGGGGCGGATAGTGAGATTTATATCTTTGACGAACCTACGAAGGGGGTTGATGTAGGTGCGAAGCAGGATATTTTTCGGCTCATAAACAATATAGCCAAAAGCGGAAAAGGTGTTATATACGCTTCCTGCGAAAATGCGGAATTGCTGTCATTGACGGACAGAATGTATGTTATGTACAGCGGGAAAATAGTTGCGGAGCTTGATACAAAGGAAGCGAGAGATGAAAAGATAATGAACCTTTCTGTAGGCGGTAATGAGTGAAATACTCTGCGGCAGTCGTCACGCCTGCAGGAATAAAAGTATTTTTCAGGGGGTAAAATCAGTGAATACAAAGGCAAAAGCAAACTTTAATTTCGGCAGGTTTTTAGTCAGCTGGGCGGCGGTATTTGCGCTGATGCTTTGTTTTGTTATGTTTACTGCGATAAAGGGAGGCGCCTTTATGTCGGGAAACAATATGGTAAATATTCTTAGAGCCATGGCTATAAATACCGTATTCGGCATAGCGGCAACTATAACGATGGCACCTGACGGATTCGATATGTCGGCAGCAACTCTCGCAAGCTGTTCAGCGTACGTTTTTGTATCGGCTTATCTATGGTTCGGCTGCTCTTTAGGAATGTCCATAGTAATATGCATATTGATAACTTTGGCCTTGTATCAGCTTACAATGTTTCTCATCCTGGTTTGTAAAATACCTGATATGTTGGCGACCTGCGCGCTTATGTTTGTCCATCAGGGCATAGGGCAGTGGTACATAGGCGGCGGCGCGGTTTCTACCGGTATGAGAACGTCATGGGGAGCCGATCCTGCAAGGACGGCGCTTTCAGATTCATTTTCAGCTATAGGGAGAGCGCCGTGGATTATTATAATTATGTTTTTATGTGTTATAGCGGCACACATATTTCTGAATTATACCAAGCATGGACGTTATCTGTACGCTATGGGAGGCAATAGACAGGCAGCCAAGCTTTCAGGTATAAATATCAAAAAGTACCGATATATGGCGGGTATGATTACCGCCGTGTTTATCGCGATTGCAGGTATGCTGGTAGCGTCAAGGGGAAGCTCCGCACAGGTTATGTGCTGTGATGATTATCTTATGCCGTCGCTTGCGGCTGTATTCGTAGGACGCACGGTAGGCGGAGCGGAGAAGCCCAATGCGCTTGGGACTATGATAGGTTCCGCGCTTGTTTCGACACTCGAAAACGGACTTACTATCTGCGCCGTCCCTTTCTATGTACTGCCTGCGGTTAAGGGAGCCGTATTGGGGCTTGCGCTTATAGCTGCGTATATTTCCAAGAAAGAGGATTAAGGAGGGATTAAAATGACGGATTTTTCCAAATATTTTCTTATGATAAATGAGGATAAGCCCGAAGAAACTGAAAAGCTGGTTATTGAATACACTCTTCTTAAGACCGGCGGCGAAGGAGAGGGTAAAATAGACTGGGATGAAGCTACAATAAAGGCAAAAATTCCGGAGACGCACGGCAATCTGAATCATGTATGCAGGGTTACGGACGGCAGGGGACACAGTCTGTATATAAAACAGGCGGGTGATACGCTTAGGATATCGGAAGATATGACGGCTACTCTGGATAGAAACAGACAGGAGTCGGAGATACTTCAGATAGAAGAAAAGTTCGCGCCGGGTATGGTTCCACATATATATTTCTATGATAAGGTAATGAGCGCATGCGGAATGGAGGACTGCAGCGATTTCGGAGTAATGCGGGATACTATGTTAAAGCATAATATTTATCCCGGATTCGCCGAAAGGATTGCTGAGTTTATGGTAAATACCTTATTGCTTTCAAGCGATATCGTGATGGATCACAGGGAAAAGAAGGAGCTTACAAGAAGATTTATAACACCTGATTTAGATGATATTACAGAGAAACTTGTACTTATGGAGCCTTATCTGGGGGCTGAAAGAAACAATGTATTCGCTCCTAATAAGGAATTTGTGGAAAAGGAGCTTTACGGGGATGAGCTTCTTCATCTTGCGGTGTCAAAATTAAAATTTAACTTTATGACAAACGCTCAGGCTCTCATTCACGGTGACCTGCATACAGGCTCCATTTTCATTAAAGAAGATGCTATAAAGGTTTTTGACTGTGAGTTTGGAACTTTTGCCCCGATAGGCTATGATGTGGGCAATATAATAGCAAATATGATTTTCGCGTATGTGAACGGGCTTGCTTACGGTAAAGAGGAATTTTGCGGGTGGACGCTTGAAACTATACGAGATATAATAGACAGATTTATAGAAAAGTTTAATAAAAAGTATGACGAAACGGTAACGGAACCTATGGCAAAGGTAAAGGGTTTTAAAGAATATTACCTTGACGGCATACTTAGCGATACCGCCGGATATGCAGGAACGGAGCTTCATAGGAGAACTGTCGGCATGGCAAATGTGGCTGATATCACTACCATAGAAGACGATGAGAAACGTATACTTGCGGAAAGAATCAATATACTTACGGGTAAGGATTATATACTTAACCATAGGAAATTCAGGACGGGAAAAGAGTTTATGGAAGCGGTATCTATAGCTGTAGAAAATGCGAGGAATTGGAGGGGGTGTTGAGTATGGATATGGAAGAATTTTTTGACAGATTGCTTACAGTAAGATTTACAAAGGACAGGACGGGGGTGGATATAATCGATCAGACATTAATCCCTGTTGAAATGAAAAGAATAGTGCTCAGTACAAAGGAAGAGATTTGGGAAGCGATAAAGAAGCTGAGAGTAAGAGGGGCGCCTGCTATCGGAGTGGCGGCAGCCTGCGGACTTGCGGTAACGGCGGGACGAATAGATACTGCTGACTATGATGAATTTTATAAAGAATTTAAGAAAATAAAGGAGTATCTGGCTTCATCAAGACCTACAGCGGTAAATTTGTTCTGGGCACTTAATCGCATGGATACCGCAGTCAAGAAAAATAAGGATAAAAGTGTTGCGGAGATTAAGAATATTTTGCTTGATGAAGCGGAGCTTATAAGGACTGAAGACATCGAAATAAGTCGCAATATCGGCGAAATAGGCTTTAGGCTTATTAAGGAGCTTAAAAAGGAGGGTAAGGAAGTCGGTATACTTACTCACTGCAACGCGGGAACCCTTGCTACGGCAAAATACGGCACCGCCACGGCACCTATGTATATCGCTCTTGAGCACGGTTTTAAAGGCGACGATATGCATGTATATTGTGATGAGACAAGACCGTTGTTACAGGGAGCGAGACTTACTTCGTTTGAGTTACATAACGCAGGCGTCAAGACGACTTTACAGTGTGACAATATGGCTTCAATACTGATGAAATCAGGTAAGATAGATATTATTTTTGTAGGATGTGACAGAGTAGCGGCAAACGGAGACGCCGCAAATAAAATAGGAACTTCGGGAGTGGCCATATTGGCAAAGCATTATGGAATTCCTTTCTATGTATGCGCGCCGAGCTCAACTATTGACTTAAATACTCTTACAGGAAAGGATATACCTATAGAACAAAGAGACAGTGAAGAGATAACGGAAATGTGGTATAAGGCAAGGATGGCTCCGGAAGGGGTTGATGTATATAATCCCGCTTTTGATGTTACGGACTATGAGCTTATTACAGGAATAATTACCGAAAAAGGCTTATGTAAGGCGCCATATGACAAAGCTTTTAAGGAACTCGGTATAGGGGGAGATTTATGTTAAGGCATATTCCTGAGTGTATTTCACCGGAACTCTTAAAAGTGCTTCACGAAATGGGACATGGGGATCGGATAGTTATAGGTGATGCCAATTTTCCCGCAAAATCGGTATCTAAAGGAGATATAAATATTCGCTGCGACGGACACAGAGCTACAGAGATATTAGATGCGGTGCTTGAGCTTATGCCTCTTGACGAATTTGTGGAAAAACCGGTATTGATTATGGATAAATCCGCGTCTCACAAGGATTTGGAAACTCCGGTATGGGATGAGTTTAAAAATATAGTTACAAAGCACAATGAAAAGGGAGCCGACATGGTGGGTTTCATAGACAGATTTACTTTTTATGAGGAGGCGAAGAAAGCATACGCGGTTGTATCAACTACGGAAAAAGCCTTTTATGCTTGTATAATATTACAAAAAGGTTGCTTATAGAAAGAGGTGATTATATGAAGAAAATAATCAATCTGCCTGAAAATTATACTGATGACATGTTAAAGGGAATTTATGCCGCCCATCCCGATAAGGTCAAATATGTAAGTGATGATTTAAGATGTTATTGCGCGGTTAAGCGGAAAAAAGGCAAAGTGGCAATAGTTACAGGCGGCGGTACCGGACATTTGCCGCTTTTTCTCGGTTATGTGGGAGAAGGTTTGCTTGACGGCTGCGGGGTAGGAGGAGTATTTCAATCCCCGTCATCGGAGCAGATAGCGAATGTCGCAAGAGAGATGGAAGAGGGGGCAGGTACGCTTTTCTTATATGGAAATTATACGGGCGATATAATGAACTTTGACATGGCTGCAGAATTCCTTGAAATGGAAGATATAAAAACAAGGAGCATAGTCGGCGCCGATGATTTGCTTTCAAGTAAAACGCCGGATACAAGGAGAGGTGTGGCGGGTATTTTCTTTATGTATAAATGCGCCGGAGCGAAGGCAAGCCTTATGGGAAGTCTTGATGAAGTTTATAAGGCGGCAAAGAAGGCAAAGGATAATACGGGAACGGTAGGCTTTGCGCTCACTCCTTGTGTCATACCTGAATTGGGACACAGCAATTTCAATCTCGCAGAAAACGAAATGGCATTCGGAATGGGTATACATGGTGAGCCGGGAGTTTGGAACGGAGAGATTAAGACGGCAAAAGCGCTTGCGGGAGAGGCGGTGGAAGAGATAGTAAACGGGCTTGAGATTAGGAGCGGCGACGAGGTTTGTCTGCTTATAAACGGTTTGGGCGCCACAAGCCTTGAGGAGCTCTATATTCTGTCAAATGATGTGACCGATCTGGTAAAGGAAAAAGGGGTTAAGATATACAGAACTTTTGTTGGAGAATACGCGACCAGTATGGAAATGGCAGGGGCTTCTATTTCTCTTTGCAAGGTGGATGATGAGATGAAAACGTTGATAGACTTTCCTGTAAATACGCCGTTTTATACACAGTTGTAGGAGGGTGTTATGGAAGAAATTTTAGCTAAGGAGCTGCCGAAGCTTTTCGAAGGGGTAAGGGATATATTCTCGGAAAAGAAGGATGAGCTTTGCGAAATGGATGCCAATATGGGTGACGGAGATCTCGGTCTTACGATGAAGAAGGGCTTCGGGATATTGCCCGAACTGATTGCTGATAATATGGATGAGAATAATATCGGTATGACTTTGGTTAAGGCGGGAATGAAGATGGCGGCGGCGGTTCCCTCAACCATGGGAACTCTTATGTCGAGCGGCATAATGGAGGGCGGCAAGAAGCTGAAAGATAAAAAAACTATAGGAAAGAAAGAACTTGTAGATTTTCTTGAAGGCTATGTGGATGGAATCAAAAAAAGAGGAAAATGCGAGGTTGGAGAGAGAACTTTGTTAGATGCCGTTCATCCCGCGTTTGAGGCGGCAAAAGAGACATTTGAAGCCGGAAAGAGTCTTAAAGAGATAATGGAAGCCGCCATAGAGGGTAGTAAAAAAGGCGTGGAAGCGACAAAAAAGATGGTACCCAAGTATGGCAAAGCGGTTGTGTTTGCCGCTAAAGCCGAAGGCATACCCGATCAGGGAGCGATGGCGGGAAAGTATCTTTTAGAGGGGATGGGAAGATATTTTATATAATGATGCGGGTGTCAAAAGATAATAAATTCCTTTGCGGGCAAGCCCCGCTCGGATTTTTATACTTTTGACACTTGTACCGCGCAATGACGGTAAGATAAGAGGGTTGTTAAAGGGCTGTCCGGACGGACGGCTCTTTTTATGAGTAAACCCGAATATGCGAAAACCGCTCTTGACAAAATTGGTTTATCGCAGTAAACTAAAACTGAGGTTTATTATGATAAACCGACGAAAGGAGCTTAATATGGCTGATATAGAGCTTGGGATTGTTCAGGAGCGTTTTGCGGATATTGTCTGGGAAAATGAGCCTATAGCCTCCGGAGATTTGGTAAAAATATGCGAGGAAACATTAAACTGGAAAAAGCCTACCACTTACACGGTTCTTCGTAAGCTTTGTGAAAAAGGATTGCTTAGGAATAATAACGGAATTGTGACTTCGCTTATTTCAAAAGACGAGTTTTATTCCGCAAGAAGCGAGCAAATCGTTGAGGAGTCCTTTAAAGGTTCTCTACCCGCCTTTGTCGCGTCTTTTATATCAAAAAAAGCTCTGACGGCGGAGGAAGCGGAGGAAATTCAAAAGATGATTGATACCTTTAAAAAGGAGGGTTGAAAATGAGCGTGTTATTTTTAAAGATTTTAAATATGAGCATAGCTGCCAGTTGGTTGATTTTGACGGTCATCATCATACGTCCGCTTTTAAGAAAAGCGCCGAAACGGATTTTATTCCTGCTTTGGGCTATTATTGCCGTAAGGCTTGTATTTCCGTTTTCAATCGAGAGCATTTTCAGTCTGATTCCAAGCAGCGAAACAGTGCCGCTTAATATAGAGCTTGAGAAAAATCCTTCCATAGATTCGGGTATCGGAATTATAAACAATACGCTTAATCCGGTTATTTTAGGGAGCTATTCGCCGAAACCGGAGGCAAGCGCCAATCCTTTACAGATTATTATTCCCGTTATAGCCGCAATTTGGCTTGCAGGAGTTGTTATAATGCTCAGTTTGGCTTTAATAAGCTATTTACGTTTAAAAAAAGAAGTGGCGGCTTCCGTTCTTTTAAGGGACAATATAATGATTTGCGACAACATAAAATCGCCGTTTATATTGGGCATAATAAAGCCGATGATTTATCTACCTTCCACTCTTTCCGAGGCATCGACGGACTATGTTATCAGTCATGAAAGGGCTCATATTAAAAGGTATGATCATTTGAGAAAGCTGTTCGCTTATCTGCTGTTTTCGGTACACTGGTTCAATCCGCTTTGTTTGCTTTCGTATATTCTAATTTGCAGAGATATTGAAACGGCTTGCGATGAAGAAGTTATAAAAGATACGGATAAGGCCTATATTGCGGCGTATTCGCAGGCGCTTTTAGATTGCAGTTTTAAAAGAAAAATAATTACCGTTTGTCCGCTTGCCTTTGGTGAAATAGGTGTTAAGCAGAGGGTTAAAGGGATTTTAAATTATAAGAAACCGACATTTTGGATTATTTTTGCGGCAATCGTTATATGTGTCATAATTTCAGTATGTTTTTTAACAAATCCGAAAAAATCTGCCGCAGCTTTTGGAGATACTAAACTTTATTGGGCAAAAACAGTAGATAGACGACTTGATAGCGGAGCTGTTATAAAAGACCTGACTATAAGAGAAATTGACGATTTGGAATCTCGATTAAAAGAACTTAAAGTAGGTGAAAAAGATGAAGAGATGAAAAGCCTTTCTCCTGCTTTTTCTATAATGGCATATTCAAAAGAGATGGGAGCTTTCAATCTGGAGGGCTTTAACGGTGACGGGAAAGCTGTCGGGTTATTGTATAACGGTGAGTGCTATAGCATAGACGATGAGGAGTTTGAGGAATATTTAAGCAACATCTGCGCCGATTCGGATATTAACAATTCAAAAACATTTATCGGCGTTATTACTGAAATAAGCGGAGAAACTATATTGATTGAGCCTTCTAAACAGACAAGCGAAGCAAAATCTTCGGACAGCTTTTCGATTTCCGTTAATGATATTCGTTCCGTTTCCAAGCCGGAGCCGGGAGATATTTTAGAAATAACATACAATGGAGAAATACTTGAAATTTATCCGGCAAGATTCGGTGAGGTATATTCGGTGAAGATAATCGGGAATATAAATCCTAAAGTAGATGATCTCACTACATTAAAAGAGAAATATCCGGAATATTTCGATTTACCTACTTTTAAAGGCTTGGAGGTCTATGTTTGGCAGATGTCCGGGGAGTCTTATTATTGTGGGCTTTTACCGGGAACGGACAGGGAGAAAACGGAGTATGAGTTGGTCGATTTAAAGGGAGTAGGAATTTCTGAAATGAAGGAAATTTTATCGACATATAACATTCCGGAAGATGAGATTGCCGTTATTCCTTGTAATCACCCGCTATCCAGCTATTATCGGCAAGAGATAGATGATGAGTACAAAAAAGTTGTGAGGGATATGTTTTTTGGAAAGTGAGTTTATGCTCTGAATAAGTCGGAATGTGTGTCTGTTCAGGAAATGGTCAGTATCAATTCGGATTTGTCTACAGCGTAAATAAGGAGTCAATCTAATAACAAATGCAACACAAAGCGGAAGATAATAGTGTAAAGGGACGGTTTTTGCATATTGCCTTTAGATGTGATAGTATAAGCTCAAACTATCCGCAGGTCGCTTAAGTATAATCCTCGGTTAGGTTGAACGGAGGCGGATTATGGGATTTTGGCTTTTTATGCTGATTATGGATTTGCTTATTCCTTTTACAATGATAGGTTTCGGAAAATATTTTGTAAAAAATGTACCGAAAGAGATAAATGCGGTATTCGGTTACAGGACTGCCATGTCAATGAAAAATAAGGACACATGGGAGTCCGCTCATAAATATTGCGGAAATATATGGTATAAAAGCGGATCTATAATGCTTCCCGTATCAGTTGCCGTAATGCTTACGGTTATCGGTAAGTCCGTAAATATAATCGGGACGGTCGGAGGAATTTTAAGCGCTGTTCAGTTGTTGCCGTTTATCGGTTCTGTAATTCCTACAGAAATTATGCTTAAAAAGACCTTTGATGAAAACGGGAACAGGAGATAAAACCATGATAAAGAACAGGCTTAATTCCAAACAAAAACAATTAGATGTTGATATTTGGATTATTTCAATTATTACACTAAGTATTTTTGTTTTATATGCCGTAAATAGAAAGCAATTTATGAGCTTTGCTAAAGATGATAATATTTCAGTTCTTCCGCGGCTATTACTTAGCGCATGTTTTCAGTTTGGAATTGCGGGGCTTGGGATTACAAGTGTTTGCATTTTAAGAAAAGAAAAATTTACAGAGTATGGGATGGTTCAAAAAAATTTGGGCAAAGCGATTATCGGAACAGTTATCACATTTATACCATATATTTGTTATACTTTTGTTTCCGGAAATTTTAGAGGTTATCATCCTTTCAGAATTATGCTTATTGATGATGTTATGGCAAGCGGCATCTCTTATTCGATATTAGGAATGGCGCTTATAATTGTAGTGTGGGGATTTTTTGAAGGCTTTAATTATGCCGTGATTTGTGAAAAAATTAACAGAAGATATCCGGCAAAAAATCAATGGTTAGATTACGGAGCGATAATCTGTGCCGTTATTTGTATATTATTCCACCCGTTCAATATTTCGTTTTGGGGAATACTTGAGATTATTACAACATTCATCGCTATTTATGGAATGTTGATAATAAGAAAGAAAACAGGAAATTCATGGGGATGTGTATTTGCTTTTTGCTTTATCTGGAACGCTTTATAAAATACATCTTATTGAAAAATTTTTGTCAGAGCTTGGAAAAGGCTTTTTTGTCGGAAGAATTATTTGGCAAAGAAAATACACGAGGAAGAAAAAGAATATTTCTATTCCCATATTGTATGCTGTGTACGTACTTCGCACATCGAAGCCGTGCCGTTTTCATCGAAATGTACTTCAACTGTATATCTTTTCCACAGCATATAATTGTTTGTTTGTAATTGCAGCTTGAAATAATGATTGCCGTTATTTTCTTTATAATCTGCAGGGGTAAGTGAAAAAATATCCGTCATTTTTTTGTTTTTAAAATCATTTAAATTTAATTCGGAAATATTTTTGCTATTGATTTTAACTGCGGACATTTGCCCGCTTTTTGCGGATATGCCGTAATAGGTTATCATGCAGTCTTTGAGTTTAGCGGAATCTTCCCATTCGGGGGTCAAATATACAATGCCGTAAGACTTGCCGTTACGAATAAGTTCCGCCGGTTCTCCGTAATAAAAATGGCTGTCCCGTTTATTGATGATTACGGTATCCGGCTTTTTTCCGTAGAAATCGAAACCTTCGGATAAAAGCTCGGAAGCCTTTGTGCTTCCTACGATTACACGGCTCTTTGCAATTTTGACTTCTATCGGCTTAGCAGGCAATCCGAATAAAAAGATTGTAAACATAAATATAAAAGCCGTCATAAAAACCATACCGATTACCGCATTTGAGGAAGCATACTCATGACTTGAATTTGATGATTTTTTAATTATATCGAAAATAAAAAGAATAATTTTAGAAACCGTCCCCAATATTCTTAATATGACAACTAAAAAAAATTCCGCTCTAAGGCATAAATATACCGCCTCGGGAATACTTTGTCCTCTGTAATGCAGTATAATTATAAAGGCAATATTAAGCAATACAAGACTTAACAGATAAATATTAACTTCTCTGAGAGCTGTGGAATTTGTGATATTTTCATAAGAATCCCCACCTCTACCTTTAATTGCGTGCCCGATTTTATACATCCATTCCGGCACATCTTTATTATTTCTTACAGCGATTACAAGCTTAAAGTACATAAAGGCGGTGAATATAAAAAATAACAGTGTAATAAGACAAAAAGCCAAAGATGATATAAAAAAAACCATCGGTAATTCCTCTTTTCGGGAAATATAATTTTATTTCAATTTAAGCTTCCCGCTATATCCTTCCACTCATTTTCCGAAACTTCATAGCTTATATAAATTGAATAGGAAAATTCTCCGTCGTCCCATACGGCGAGGCTGTAGCCGGAATTGTTACCTTTAAGAAGAACTTTTAGGCTTCCTATGGTAATCTCCGTCTTATTTTTATACTCGCTGTAATCTCCGGAATTGTCTTCCGTGCCGAGCGCTTTTCTGAAGATAAGCTCTTTTTCTCCGCTCATATATTTTATTTCCGCCATATCCCCCCAAAATGAGGTATAAACCGTAGAATCGGGAACAAAAGGAAGCTTACCGGGCTCCGGCACATAAAACCCTATTGCCTGTGAAAGTTCTTTTGCGGAATGAAACTCTTTGATATCGTCCGACAGCTGCGTGATTTCGGAATGCTCAGCCTGTTTTCCGGTTTTAAGCGTAGGCATGAAATAGGACGCGGCGATTATAAGGGCGAAGCAGGCGGCAAGAGGAACATATCTTTTAAGCAGGAAGAATTTATGACTGCGCGAGACGGCTGACATTTTAGGATTTTTCACGCTTATATTATTTAATATGCGCGTCCTCATTTCGGGAGTAACCTCTATTTTTTCCATTATTTCATTATAGCGTTTACTCAAAGTCATACACCTCCTTTAACACGTCCTTTAGAATTGTCCGTCCTCTTGATAAAAGAGAGCGCACGGTACCTTCGTTTTTCTTTAGAATTTCCGCAATCTGCTTTGTGCTGTAGCCGTCATGATAAAAAAGATGCATCGCCTCGCGGTATTTTACGGGAAGACTTTTAACCGCCTCCCATACAAAGGAGAGATCCTCTCTGTGCTCCGCAACAAGCTCGTCGTTAAGCTCATCCGTCTGTCTTATATTGTTGTATTCAATTCTGTTTTTACTTAAATTGCCGGCAACCCGCATAAGCCACGCCTTTTCGTGCTGCTCATTCTCAAAAAGCGGAGCGGCTTTTAAAAATTTGATAAGAGTGTCCTGTAATACTTCTTCCGCATCGCTCATATTATGTAAAAATGAATATGCGTATCTTAAAATACTGTTTCCGTAAAGCCTAAGAGCTTCCTCCGCGCGTTCGTTTATATTTGCAGCACAGACGTTTTTTTCATCCGCGTGCGCATTTTTATCAGAAAAATAAAATATTATATTATTTAAAACAGCCTGAGCGGCAGAGTAAAATATAATTTTTATATAATAGGAAATTCCCATGAGTGACGGACTGAGTTTTTGTAAAGCGAAGAGCCCCATTCGATTTTTCCTCCTATAAAGCGTTGCGGCTCGCCGCTTAGAGCGAACCGCAAAAATCTTATAACCGATTATAGCCTATTTCGGATAAAAACGGTAGGGGATATTTATATCACTTAATCTGTGATATAAGTTTAATCATAGCTTTTTTTGTAACGCCTTTTTTTACATAAAGAGCAAAGGAGTAACCGTCTTTTTCCCAAACGGCTAAATTTAGTTTTTTGCCGCCCTTCATGGTTACGGAAACATCGCCTATTTTTTTAGTAATTACATTTGCGTAGTCTTCGGAATCTCCGCTTACATCTTCCGAGCCGGTGCCTTTTCTTATATAAGCCTTTTCATCATCACCGACCACATAACTTACTTCCGCAAGCTTATCATCACCGTCTATGAGAGTGCGAAAACTCTTTTTCTTGGTACCGTCAATGCTTTTAGGAATATTCATGTTAAAGCCCGCGGCTTTTTTCAAAGCTTTAAGACTTGGCTGCTCGCTCCATGGATTCGGCATATCGACGTTATCCTCAGGACCCCATATTGCTGACTCCCATTCTGTCAAATCTTCGGAAACCATGCATTTGGTGATGAGTTTAGCGGTGGCTTCCTCAAAGCCCTCGGTGCTCGTAATTGAGTAAGAATAACCGTCCTTTGTCCATGTAGCCAAATGTATGATTTTATTATTTCCTTTAAACGTAACCTCGGTTCCGTTTACATCTACGGTATTGACTTCTTTATAATCGCCGGAATCTCCGCTTATATCCTTCGTGGTGTGTCCTTTACGAAAACGAATTTCATCGGTATCGTTTTTAAAAATCACTTCAACGGTTTCCTCGGATTTATTAACTCTGAAAATCGGTTTTTTATAGCCCGCTATAGCACCCGGGAATACGAAGTTAAATCCCGCTTCCTTTACAGCCTCTTTAAGTTTTTCAAAGTCTTTCCAAGGATTAGGCATTCCTACACTTGGAGGGGTGGCGACTGATGTAAAAGTCTGTCTGCCCGAAACGGGTTCGGAAGCCTTCGTCGTGTTTCCTAATGTTGCGAGTGAAGAAAGTGTAAGAGCTGCTGCAAGAGATAAAACTGTTAATTTTTTCATGATATTGTTTCCTTTCGTTTTTAAAATATTTTTTATTGTTTTTGCCTTTCTGTCTTATATACAGATGAGCGAGGTGAAATGTTGCAAAAAATAAAAAAATTTTTTTGAAAGGAAAAGTCAGTTCGACAAACGGGTGACTTAAGCGTCTTTATATAATTTCAGAAAAAAATCGTCGTCATTAGGGTATTCTTTGTTTCGTTCGGCAATCTTATCGTTGTAGTAAACTCCTTTTCCATCAGGTATATAGCCTCTTTTTATATACATTCTTTGAGCTGCGCCATAGTCACCGCATAGCCCGACTCCTAAATATATCCGACCTCCGGATTTAAAAGCGGTATTCTCCGCAGCATCCATAAGCGCCGTGCCGATACCGTTATTCCTGTATTTTTCAAGAACGCCGAAGTCCACTACACCCAGATAGGAAACACCGTCAAGCTTTTCATAGTCATAATACACGCTGACATAACCGGCGACCTGACCTTTATAAACGGAAACAAGATATTGTAACAAATAGACGGAAAACAGACAATATGATAAAATATCGATTAGAAAATATGGTAGCAGCCAAGTGGAGGGAAGAAAAACTATGTCAATAATATTTCATGAAAAAGCAAAAATTTTTCATATCAGAAACAAAGAAATAAGCTATATTATAGGTATACTTGAGAATGATCAGCTTGAAAATCTTTACTACGGCAAGGCTATAAGAGACAGAGAGGACTTTTCTCATCTTCACGAGAAAACGGGGCGCTCCAATCTGGTTATCTGCGTACCTGAACCGGGTAAGCTCTCCATGCAGTATGTGAGAAATGAATATCCGTCATACGGAACCGGAGATTTCAGAAGTCCGGCATTTCGTGTTTTGCAAAAAAACGGAAGCAGGATAAGCGATTTTAAATATGTAAAGCATGATATTTTAAAAGGAAAGCCGTCCATGTTTCCTCTCCCTTCGACATATACGGATAATGACGATGAAGCGGAAACCCTTATTATCACACTTAAAGACGGTGTGACAAACACGGAGCTTAAGCTTTATTATACTATATATGAAGAATTTCCTGTCATAACAAGACATGCCGAGTTTATACATAACGGAGACGAGGAGATTTTCCTTGAAAGAGCCTTGAGTTTTTCTGCCGAATTTTTGGACAAGGATTATGAGATGTTGCAGTTTTCAGGTTCATGGGGAAGGGAAAGATTTATAAAAAAGAGAAGGCTTGAGCAGGGAGTACAGTCCGTGGGAAGCCTTTTAGGCACATCATCAAGCGCAGACCACAATCCGTTTATAGCAATCGCAAGACCGGATGCTACCGAGGATAAGGGCGAAATTTACGGTTTCAACCTTGTTTACAGCGGAAATTTTCTTGCGCAGGTGGAGGTGTCGACTCACGATATGACAAGGGTAATGCTCGGCATTCATCCTGAAGGTTTTTCATGGAAGCTTGAAAAAGGTGAGAGATTCGTTACTCCGGAGGCTGTTTTAGCTTACAGCGCGGACGGGTTCGGCAAAATGAGCAGGGCTTACCACAGGCTTTACCGCACAAGACTTATGAGAGGAAAGTGGAGAGATAAGACAAGACCTGTTTTGTTAAATAACTGGGAAGCAACTTATTTTGATTTCACGGAGGAAAAAATTCTTAATATAGCAAAGAAGGCAAAAGAGGTGGGCGTAGAGCTTTTTGTGCTTGACGACGGATGGTTCGGAGACAGGAATGATGACCACAGAGCGCTCGGAGACTGGTTTGCAAATAAGGAAAAGCTGCCTGACGGAGTTTCGGGGCTTTCTGAGAAAATAGAGGCTATGGGACTTAAGTTCGGTATCTGGGTTGAGCTTGAGATGATAAATAAGGACAGCAGGTTGTATGAGAAGCATCCGGAATGGCTTATAGGTACTCCGGAGCGTTTTGAGAGCCATTCAAGATATCAGCATGTGCTTGATTTTACAAGAAAAGATGTTATAGACTATCTGTACGGAGTAATGGCGGAGCTTCTTGAAAGCTCCAAAATATCTTATATTAAATGGGATATGAACCGCTCCATGAGTGAAGCTTACGGAAAAGAACTTCCGTCCGACAGACAGGGCGAGTTTATGCATCGTTATATTTTAGGCGTGTATGAGCTTTATGACAGACTCACAAAAAGATTTCCAGAGATTTTATTTGAGTCCTGCTCAAGCGGAGGAATGAGGTTTGACCCGGGAATGCTTTATTTTGCGCCGCAAACGTGGACCAGTGATGATACGGATGCTGAAGAGAGAACAAAGATACAGTACGGCACTTCTTTTATGTATCCTCTTGTAAGCATGGGTTCTCATGTGTCCGCCGTTCCAAGCCATCAGACAAAGAGAATTACAAAAATCTCCACAAGGGCGGCTGTGGCATATTTCGGAACTTTCGGCTATGAGCTTGATCTTAATCTTTTAAACACTGATGAAATAGAAGAAGTTAAAAAACAGGTTGAGTTCATGAAGAAATATAGGGAGCTTATTCAGGTAGAGGGAGATTTTTACAGAATTTTAAGTCCGTTTGAGGGGAATGAAACGGCATGGATTGTGGTTTCAAGAGATAAAAAGGAAGCCGTAGCAATGTATTATCAAAGATTAAGTAAGGTGAATTCCTCATATATAAGGTTTAAATTAAAAGGACTTGCAGAAGATGTAAATTATGAGGTGTCTTACGAAATTACAGGCGAAAAACGAAGCTTTACAGCATACGGCGATGAGCTTATGTATGCGGGAATGCCTGTAAAGAGAGAGGATTTGGATAAAATCGGAGGAGATTTTGCTTCTATTATATATGTGTTGAAAGCAGTATAACACATTACAGACGGCAACATAAGAGAGAGGCATAGGGCTGAGGCAAAGCATTAAAAAGAAGATAAGAGGGTCAGCAGTTTTTATTATAACTGTGTGCTTTTACGGCTTTCGGAGGGAGGAGTAAGCGGCGAAAAAGAGCAAAAAATCAGGCTTGTGAATAATTAGAGAACAAAATAATATATATAAGACAAAATAAACAAAACTATGACACTCGTCATAGTTTTGTTTGTAAACAGTTGTTATATTTGTATTATAAACAGAGAAGTGTAGGAGAAAAAATGCCGATAATCCACACTTCCCGGTAAGTAGCGGAGTAATTCATTTAAGGAGGAGAAATGAAAAAAAAGATTTTGAGTGTTGCTCTTTTAGCGGCGGTCACAATATTTTCTTTAGCCGGTTGCGGTAGTAACGGTAAGACGGAAACTACAGAGAAAACAAGTAAAGAAGTGAGCAAGGAAGCGGACAAAGGCATTGAAAAAACAAAATTTAAAATGGCGATGGTATCTTCCGGTCTCGGCTCTGAAATGTTTAATCTAAATGCTTATAATGCCATGAAAGAGCTGTCGGAAAAGCACGGTTTCGAATATACAAGTGTAGAGTGCAGCGATACGGCGGCATGGGAAGAGAACATCACGGCTTTGGGACAGGAAGGGTATGACCTTATTGTCGGCGTGGGTTGGAATGCGGCGGAGCCTTTAGCTAAAGCGCAGAAGCTTTATCCTGACAGTAAATATGCGATTATAGATTCCGCGTGTGAAAATGAAAATGTAACAAGTATCACCTTCAGAGAGCAGGAAGGCGCCTATGTGCAGGGCGTGCTTTTGGCGAAGGCGTTTCCTGATAATAAGCTGTTCGGATATGTCTGTTCATATCAGACCCAAGCCACATATAAGTATAGATACGGTTTTGAGCAGGGTATTAAATCTGTTATTCCTGATGCGAAAATGATTTATAACTATGTTAATTCATACAGCGATACAAGTATGGTTCACGAATATGCCGTGCAGCAGCAGGCTGCAGGATGTGAGGTTGTTATAGGCGGCGTTTCTTCAGCGGCTAATTCCGGTATATATCAGGCTGCTCTGGAGTTGGCAAAAAAAGGAACTCCTATTTATACAACCGGTCTTTCAGTTGATCAAACAACTGAAGAAAATCCTTATATCTTAGGCGGTTTGTTAAAAAATACGGGTGATTGTATGACTTATATAATTGAAAATTATATGGGCGGCACCCTGAAGCCGGGAGAAATCTGCGGAGGTCTGGCTGAAGATATGTTCGGAGTGGTATATATTACTACCGAATCGGAAAATTATAGAAACACGGATATTATTACAGACGAAGTGATTGCAGCGGCAAAAAAAGCGGCTGATGATATTGTGAGCGGAAAGCTTGTAATAGATGTGCCTGAGGAAACCAAGTAGATAGAAGGAAGACGATAAGGGATTGTTCGGTCTGACGATTTACACAATCCTTTCGGTAATATTCATAATTTAATTAAAGGCAGCCGGACAAGAGCAGAGGCTGCCTTTTTAGCGGGAGAGCGTATTATGCTGGAGATGAGAAACATTGTGAAAATGTATGGAGCCCTTGCAGCCAACAATAATGTGAGCATTTCTTTGAACCAAGGTGAAATACTTGCTATTGTCGGGGAAAACGGCGCAGGGAAATCTACGATTATGAAAATTTTATATGGGCTTGAACAGGCGACATCCGGAGAAATTTTACTAAGAGGAGAAAAAAAGCATTTTCATAATCCTTCAGACGCGATAGCGTGCGGAATAGGTATGGTACAGCAGCATTTTATGCTGTTTGAGAAAATGACGGCGGCAGAAAATATAGTCTATTCAAGAGAAGTGAGAAAAGGGATTTTTATTGACAAAAAAAGAATGTGCGAAGCGGTTAAGAGTCTTTCGGAAAAATACAAATTAAATATTGATCCTGACGCAATTGTTGAAGAATGTTCCGTAGGTATTAAGCAGCGTATAGAGATTCTTAAGGTTCTCTATCAAAATGTTGATATTATTATTTTTGATGAGCCGTCCGCCGTTTTGACTCCGCTTGAGGTTGAGAGTCTGCTAAAGACCATGAAGGCACTCGCCGCTATGGGTAAAAGCCTTATAATTATTACACATAAGCTTAATGAGGTTATGGAGGTTGCGGATAGGGTTGTAGTTATGCGAGCCGGAGAAGTTGTGGCTGAGCGTATTAAAGAAAAGACGTCAGCGGCTGAGCTTTCGTTTTTGATGGTTGGAAGGCATATTGTAGAAAAAAAACCGACTCCGCATAAATCCGAGAAAAAGATTTTAGAAATAAAAGATCTTGTGATGAAGGGAGAGGGTAAAAATATTATAGACCATCTTAATATACATGTCGGCGAAGGTGAAATAGTAGGAATTGCAGGAGTGAGCGGAAACGGCCAGTCGGAGCTTGTGAAATGTGTAGCGGGGTTAATGAAGGCGGACGGCGGACAAATTTTGCTTGAAGGCGAGGACATTACGAAAAAGAGCGTTCATGATATACGAAAAGCGGGTATAGCACATATTCCGGAGGACAGATATGCGTGGGGAAGCGCGAAAGAAGCAACTCTTTGTGACAATGCTCTGATGGGCTATGAAGAAAAATGCAGTAAAAAAGGTATATTCTTGATGAAAACGGTTTATGAAAACGCAGGAAAGCTCATTATGTCATACAATGTAAAGGTAAGGTCAATTTTTCAGCGGATGAATGAACTGTCGGGAGGTAATGCGCAAAAGCTTATTGCGGCAAGAGAAATTACCCGGAATACGAAGTTTTTGATTGCGTGTGAGCCTACAAGAGGAATAGATATTGGAGCTATCGAGTATATTCACGGTAAACTGTTGGAAAAAAGAGCGGACGGCGGCGCGATTCTTTTGGTATCCTCGGAGCTTTCGGAGATATTAGCCTTAAGTGATCGTATATATGTTATCTATGACGGGCAGATTAACGGAGAATTTTCAAGAAAAGAATTTGAAGACGGTACTGTAGATGAGCGTAAGCTCGGATACCGGATGACGGGAGGGAAGTACTGATGAATATGAAAGAACTCACAAACATTTCTCCGGAAGCGAAGATAAAGCATATTTTGTCTTCACTGCTGCTTCCGATTATCGCCATCATGGTAGGACTGTTAAGCGGCGGAATCGCAGCGGCGATTGCCGGAAAAAACCCTTTTCAGGCTATATTGGGACTTTTACAGGGAGGCTACGGCTCAGCTTATCTGCTTACGACAACTCTGACACGCGCAACGCCTATAATTTTTGCAGGTATTTCGGCGGCGTTGGTATGGGGCTCCGGATATGACAGCATGGGCGGCGCCGGACAGCTTACCGCAGGCGCACTTGTTACGGCGATTATAGCGCCGATTATTCCTGGACCTTCGATTCTGGTAATTATTGTATCTCTTTTGGCGGGAGCAGCTGCGGGGATGCTGTTTTCGTGCATTATTACTTTTCTGAAAGTAAAATTTGATGCCTCTCTTTTGATTGTAAGTCTTATGATGAATTATGTGGCTCAGTATTTATCTACTTATTTTACGACGTATTTTTTTAAAGACCCTTACGCAGCGGATTCTTCAGCGATTCAGACACAGGAGCTTACGGCAACTTTGCCGAAGCTGTCGGAGAAGTATTCTCTGCATTTAGGCTTTGCGATGGCAATTTTACTTGTTATTCTGATTTGGTTTATGATGAATAGAACGACTTTCGGATATCGGGCGAGAATGGGAGGTCTGAATCCGAACTTTGCTGATTACGGAGGAATAAACAGTAAAAAAATGATATGGTCGGTGCTTTCTTTAAGCGGCGCAATAGCAGGCTTGGGAGGAGCTATTGAGGTACTCGGGACAAAAGGGCGATATGTGGATTTGATGATGATTTCTCCGGGATATAATTGGAGCGGAATTACAGCCTCAATAATGTCGGGATATCATCCGGCGGGAACGATGATAAGCTCCGTTTTTTTAGCCGGACTTAATACGGGCGGAAGCTTTATTGAACGTAATATGGGCGTACCGAGTGAAGTCTCAGCCATTATTCAGGGCGTAATCACAATGCTTGTAACTGTAAAATTAGTTATTTCGTTCAGAAAAAAAAGAAAGAAAGGAGGAGCCCCGAAATGAATTTGAATATTTCTTATTTGGCAGTCATATTAAATTCCACCATACGACTTACCGCACCTATTCTTTATGCTACGCTTGCCGCCGCCGTTTAAAAAAGCTGATATTTTCAACGTATCTATGGAAGGCGCTATGATGGCGGGCGCATTTTTCGGGATTGTAGGAAGTTATTATACTCATAATATTTTTCTTGCCGTACTCATAGGAGTGATTGCGGGAATGGCAATATCAGCTTTCGTCGCGTATCTTATTTTGTGGGTGGGAGCGTCCTCGGTAATCAGCGGAGTGGCTGCGAGTACATTTATGTCGGGGCTTACAACCTATCTGCTGTATGTGATTTTTCATACGAAAGGAGCCTTTACGGACAGCAGTCTTGTCGGTCTGCCTAAAATAAATTTGTTTAGCGGCATTCCTATCCTTGAAACTGTCTTTTACGGCTTGACGGTAGTTGATTATATGGCATTTATAATGGCGATTTTGCTGTATATTTTTCTGTATAAGACCGTTCCCGGATATCGTCTTCGCGCCATAGGAATTAACAAGGAAGCGGCAAAATCTTTAGGTACTCCCGTACGTCGTTACCAGTTTATAACCTTTACACTATCCGGCATACTGAGCGCATTAGGCGGCTGCCTGCTTTCGCTTGGAGCCGTAACACTGTTTTTATCGGATATTACATCCGGAAGAGGCTGGATAGCGCTTGCGGCAAATAATTTGGGTGGAGCGCATCCTTTAGGAGCACTGGTGTCTTCGTTGTTTTTCGGATTGAGTCAGGCTGTAGGAAATATGCTTCAAAATACTTCTATAAAAACGCAGCTTACTGCATGTGTACCTTATATCGCTACGGTTATAGGGCTTGTAGTATTTAATGTATATACCTCAAGAAGAAAAAGAAAAAAGCTTTATGAAGATAAAATTTTGAAATAAATTGATTCATGTAAGGAGTGCCGTTATTTTTGCGTAAATTATTTAACAAGGAGGTAACCAAATGAAATTGGCGGTAGATTCACATACACATACTCTTAGCAGCGCGCATGCCTATTCTACGGTAATGGAGCTTGCTAAAGAAGCTAAGGAAGCCGGACTTGAAATGCTCGCGATTACTGACCATGCGCCTTCCTTACCCGACTCATGCGATAAGTGGCATTTTATAAACTGGCATGTATGCGACAGGGAACTATACGGCGTAAGGATGCTTTACGGTGTTGAGCTTAATATCATGGATTATAAAGGAACCGTTGATTTGGAAGAAAATCTTTTAAAGTTGCAGGACATCGTTATAGCAAGCTTTCATGAGCTTATTACAAAGCCCGGGACAAAGAAAGAAAATACGGCGGCATATCTCGGAGCCATGAAAAATCCTTATGTGGATATTATAGGGCATCCCGATGACGGAAGAGTACCGGTTGATTTTGAGGAGCTTGTAAAGGCGGCAAAGGAAACGGGAAAACTTTTGGAACTGAACAACTCCTCTTTGAAAGCGGCAAAGCACAGACTGAATTGCAGAGAAAATTTAATTACAATGTTGGAGCTTTGTGAAAAATATCAGGTAACCGTTTCAGTGGGCACGGACGCGCATTTTGCCACCGCAGCGGGCAGGATGGAAGAGATAAACGCTCTGCTTGAAGAAGTTCATTTTCCGGAGGAATTGGTAGCCAATACATCTGCGGATAAGTTTTTGAAATACTTGCATAAGTTTAAAGCGTGACTAAAAATGGCAGGATTAGGGGAAGCATAATGGAGATATTACAAATTTCGGACTTTCATTACAGAAGGCAATATCCCGAGGCTGAAGACGGATATTATACTATATTTAAAAGAATGACGAATCCGCTTACTCAGTTTAGAGAAGCGTTTAAAGGCGAGTGGAAAAAGAATTTATCTCTTGTGCTTATTTGCGGGGATCTTACTGAAAACGGAGATGCCGAGGATTACGCGAATCTTCAACAAGAGCTGAAAAGAGCTTTAGGAGATCTTCCTTTTGTTGTCACTTTGGGAAATCATGACAATAAAGAAGCTTTTAGAACAGGCTGGAAGGGAGCTCCGAAGGAAAAGGTGTATGGTTGGACGGAAGAACTTCCTGAAGTATTTGTTATATCTTTGGATAATTCGGAAAAAGGATATGATAACGGGCTTTTAACAATAGAACACTGTAAATGGCTGGAAGAAATTTTGATATCCGCTCCGTGTAAAAAGAAAAAAATATTGATGATGCATCATCATCTGATTTTTGATTATGAAACACCGATACCCGAGTTAAAGTATCCGGCAAAATTTGTAGAGATTTTGAGGAAATATCCTGTAGACATGATTTTGGCGGGTCATACGCATTCACGGACGATCGGAGTATTTGAGGGTATATGTTATGCCACATGCGGCAGCTTGTCATTTAAAGGTGAGCAGTTGCGGGAGGGCAATGTGAGCTTTGTGGAGGACTCGTCCATGAACCTTTGCAAGTTGGAAGATAATTTTATATCCGTAAAAAAAATACAGGTAACAAAAGAAAAAAAGGAACTGACAATATTAAGAATGTAAAAAGTGAAAGGCTCCGCGGGTCTGTCACTTCCGGATATGGCTATATAATGGCGGAGTTTGTCATAGTCTGCCCGTTGCGGGAATAAAATCTATTTTCGGATAAGCCTGTGATTATCACTTTTTTGTAAAATGACCGTAGTGCTTGTTTACAATAAAGTCATAGGAGCCTTCGGCGCAGGTCACCAAAAAGGACTCATCAAGAATACGGTAATTTTTGCCGTTTTTTTCCAAAATTCCATCTGAACAGAACTTACTTAACATGCGTAGAAGATTTCTATAGGTTGTACCGATAACTTCGGCAGTTGCCGAGAGGTTAAGGTGACAGACGCCGTTTTCCATGCTTGCCAGTATTCTTGCGGCGAGCTTACTCTCAAAGGAAGAACATTGGGTTATTTGCAGATAATGGTTATTTGTGGCAATGGCGTGAGTCAGCTGTTTGCAAAGAAAACGAAGAAATAGTACGTCATTTAAAAGCTGCTCTCTGATATGAGAAAGAGGGAGAACCACGCATATACATTCCGTCTGAGCCTGAACATTACAGGAAGGCTCCGTGCCGTGTATTGAGCCGATAATTCCGATGGCTTCTTTTTCTGTAAGATAGGTGAAAAATTGAGTTTTTCCGCTGATATGATTGGAGAAACATTTTACAGTACCTTTCCATATAAAAAAAAGATAGTCATTTGCAATGCCCTCTGTAACCAAAAACTCGTCTTTTATGTATTTACGAAGAAGAAAAAGATTTGTATAATCCGCCGAAAATAACTCACTTAACGCAAGCTCTTTAATAGCCTGTTTTAATTTGACGGGATTTTGGATTTGAATCATCAGGACACTCCTTTTAGTGAAAATATGAAATCTCAGCCTGTAACTACTGTAACATAATTTCCTTCGGCACTGCAACCTTAAATTCCTTGAGTATCCGCATTCCGTTCTTAAGTTCACCCGTTGTTATGGAAAGAGCGTTGTATCCTTCCAATTTTGTCTGTTAAGAGTTTAATACGTTAAAAAAACTCATAATTGACAACTATTCTCAAAAGGCGTAAACTTAAACAACAGATTAGCTAAGGCTAACTATGGATGTCGGGAATTTATGTCGCTAATATTTTTTGTCGTTCATATATCTTAGCTACAAATTTCATGCAATATTAAAGAATTGCATTTTTTCTATATTTACGGAGGTAAAAAGCAGAATGGAAATCTATAAAAAACTGTTTGGTTACGCGCCGGAGAAGAAGCATTTGGCTTATGTCTCGGTGATACTTTCTACTGCCGCTTCGGTACTTGCGGTTTTGCCGTTTTGGTATCTGTGGAAGTTTTTGGAGCGGATTATAGTGGAGCGGGATAATAAAGGGGCGGTATACTATGCCGCAGTTATTGTGGCTCTTTTAATTGCATACGGAATCATATATTTTTTGTCATTGTGGGCATCGCATCTTTTGGCGTTCAGGCTTGAGAGCAATATGAGAAAAAGGGGAACGGAGCATCTTATGAATGCCTCTTTCGCCTTTTTTGACGTAAATCTTTCGGGAACCGTGCGAAAGATAATAGACGATAACGCGGTTCAGACCCACATGATAGTGGCGCATCTTATACCCGATCTCATGGGAGCGTTCACTATTCCGGTATTCTTATTTATTACGATGTTCGCGGTAGACATAAGGCTCGGCATACTCACCCTTTTCCTTGCAGTGGTGGGAGCCTTGCAGCTTGCCGCTATGATGGGCGGAAAAGACTTCATGACAAACTATATGAAGTCGCTCGATAAGATGAACGCCGAGGCTGTCGAGTATGTGAGGGGTATGCAGGTAGTAAAAATCTTCCGCGCGGATATAGCGTCATTTAAGAATTTTTATAATACTATAAAGGATTATTCCGAATATGCCCTCGATTACTCTATGTCATGCAGAAGACCTTATGTTACTTTTCAGATTATATTTAATATAATCGTGGCGATAGCGGTGCCGTTTGCTGTTTATTTCATTAACAGGGGCGAGGATTTAAATACGCTTCTTGCTAAAATAATATTTTTCGCCTGCTTTTCGGGGGCGGTCTTTGTCTGCTTCATGAAAATAATGTATGTGAGTATGTACGGCACCCAGGCAAATCAGGCAGTGGAGAAGCTTGAAAAGCTGTTTGACGAAATGGAGAAGGGAAAGCCCGTGCGCGGAAGCAGAAACGAGATGCCTTCAAGCGATATAGAATTTAAAAACGTTTCTTTTAAATACGGTGAGGAATATGTAATAAAAAATCTTGATCTCTCGCTTAAAGAGGGTAAGACTTACGCTTTTGTAGGCTCTTCGGGCGGAGGAAAATCCACTCTGGCGAAGCTTATAAGCGGATTTTATTCCGTGAACGAAGGAGAGATATGTATAGGCGGCTATCCTCTAAGCGATTATACCGAAGAAGCGGTTATGAAAAATATAGCCTTTGTATTCCAAAATTCAAAGCTGTTTAAGACAAGCATTTATGAAAATGTGAAAATAGGAAATCCGGAGGTTTCCAGGGAAGAGATAATGAGGGCGTTAAGTCTTGCGCGCTGCAATGATATTTTAGATAAATTTCCTGAAAGAGAGAATACGGAAATAGGCGCTAAGGGAGTGCATCTTTCGGGAGGAGAAATCCAGAGGATAGCGATAGCGAGAGCAATACTTAAGAACGCGAAGATAGTAATACTCGATGAGGCGAGCGCAGCGGCGGATCCTGAAAATGAGTATGAGATACAGCAGGCTTTCTCAAGTCTTATGAAGGGAAAGACCGTAATAATGATAGCTCACAGGTTAAGCTCCATAAGGAACGCGGATGAGATACTTGTCGTAGAAAACGGGAAGATAATCGAAAGAGGTACGGATAAAGAGCTTATGGAAGCGAACGGGCGCTATAAGGAATTTCAGGATATGTTCGCTAAAGCGAATGATTGGAGGGTATATGACTGATAAGGTGAAAAAGCTGTTTGCCCTTACGGACGCGGGAGCGAAGGGTATGGTAAAGGCTTCATTCGGTACGTTTTTAATGTATATAGCCTATATGCTGCCGATAACGGTGCTTATGTTTTTTATAAACGAAACGATGGGCGGAGAAGCTCTGTCTACCGCGGTATATCTTGTTATGCTCGGGATTATAGCGGTAATAATGTATATTTTTATAAATTTTTCCTATAAAACTACCTATAACGAAACTTATAAGGAGGCCGCGAATCTAAGAATAGAGATAGCCGATATCCTTAAGGAGCTTCCGCTTTCGTATTTCTCAAAGCATGATATCGCGGACCTTTCGCAGACTGTAATGAGCGATGTGGCGGATATAGAGCACGCGATGAGTCATTCAATACCCGAAATAATCGGCTTTATGTTTTATTTTATAATCGTAGGGATCATGCTTTTAATAGGAAATATAAAGTTAGGACTCGCGGTAATTCTTCCCGTCATAGTGAGCTTTCTTATGTTGATCTTATCAAAAAAGCTTCAGGTTTCCTCGACGACAAAGTATTACGGGCAGCTTAGGGAAAATTCGGACACCTTTCAGGAAGCGATAGAATTACAGCAGGAAATAAAGAGCTACGGCAGAAAAGAGTTTATCAAAAACAAGATAGAGGAAGCTGTTGACAAGACGGAAAAGATGCACATAGTAACGGAGTTTGCACAGGCACTTCCTACAACCCTTTCCGGAGTTCTTCTTAAATTTATGCTCGGACTCACCGTAGCAGTGGGTGCGGTGCTTTATATGAACGGAGAAATAAATCTTTTGTATCTTGCGGGTTATCTTATAGCGGCGGCAAGGATTATGGACGGTGTTAACGGAATTTACGCGAATATCGCCGAGGTTATGTATATAGACGCAAGAATCGCAAGGATAAGAGAACTGAGAAACACTCCTTTACAGCAGGGCGAGCCGTATAAGCTTAAAGGTTACGATATTGAATTTAAAAATGTGAGCTTCGGCTACAATAGCGGAATAAAGGTTATAGACGGAATTTCGTTTACGGCAAAGCATAATGAAGTAACGGCTCTCATAGGACCGAGCGGCTGCGGTAAAACTACGGCTTTAAGGCTTATGTCAAGACTTTATGACTATGACGGCGGAAGCATAGAGATAGGCGGCAAAGATATAAAGAGTATAAGGACGGAAGATTTATTTGACGATATTTCCATAGTTTTTCAGGACGTTTCGCTTTTTAATACTTCCATACTTGAAAATATTCGTATGGGGAAGAAAAACGCTACGGATGAGGAAGTAAAGAAAGCGGCAAAGCTTGCGGGTTGTGAGGAATTTATCCTTAAAACGGAACAGGGCTACGACACGCTTATAGGAGAAAACGGAATGAAGCTTTCCGGCGGAGAACGCCAAAGGATTTCGATTGCCAGAGCTATTTTAAAGAATGCTCCTATTATCCTTCTTGATGAGATAAGTGCTTCTCTTGACGTTGAAAATGAGATGAAAATACAGGAGAGTCTGAAACATCTTATAAAGGGGAAAACTGTGGTTATAATTTCTCATAGGCTTAAATCTATAGAAAAGGCGGACAAAATCATAGTTATGGACAAGGGACACATAGAATCCGAAGGTACTCATGAGGAACTCCTTAAAAAGTCTCCGCTTTACAGAGAGCTTACCGAAAAAGCGGGACTTACGGAGAGATATGTATATTAAACCCGGATTATTCAAAGTAAAAAACTGACTTGGACTTATGAAACGGTATAATTCTATATGCGCCGACCTGCGCGGATATTGAATTATGCCGTTTTTATAAAAATTTTAAAATAGAAAGCGGTAAGTCTCATATCTTTACAAAATATGACAATATGATAAAATTCTAATAAGTGAAAATGTGCAAAAACAACAAGTGCCGGAGTGCGGAGAAAGGAGAAGTCAATGAATATAAAAGAGATTAAAAAACGTGTACTTTTCGCTATACTTGCGACAGGGGTTATTGTGGGAGCCGTGCAGGGTCTTATTTTTACTGAGCCGTTTAAAATAACCGTTCAGGCGGCAAAGAAAAAATATGACGAGCAGGAAGAATTTTTCGGAGGGCTGGCGGCAGTAAGATGGGGAAGCTACTGGGGATATATAAATAAAAAAGGTAAGGTTGTAATTCCGCTTAAATATAGCTATGCGGAAAGCTTTTTTAACGGGAAAACCGCAAAAGTGCATATCGGACCTAAGGTCGGTTTAATAAATAAAAAAGGTAAAATTCTAATTCCTATCAGGTATGATGAAGTGGAAGATTTCATGGAGGGTCTTGCACAGGTAGGAATAAACGGCAAATACGGTTTTGTGAATAAAAAAGGTAAGGTAGTCATTCCTTTAAAATATGATTGGGCGGTTTCGTTTTATGAAGGTTTAGCGATAGTGCAAAAGAATGACAAATGGGGAGTTATAGATAAAAACGGAAAAACCGTTATTCCGGTTAAATATGATTCCGTGTCGATTTATAATGAAGACAGGGCGATAGTATCAAAGAATAGTAAATGCGGTTTTGTTGATAAAAAGGGAAATATCGTAGTGCCTTTAAAATATGATAATGTAACATCATACGCCGGAGATTTTGCGGCTGTAGCGGTAAAGGATAAATGGGGAGCTATAAATAAAGAAGGAAAAGAAATAGTCGAGCCTAAATATGACTATATTGATATTTTTATTTTCGGAATGTTCAGAGTGCAAAAAAATGGAAAGTGGGGGTATGTAAACAGTGAAGGAAAGGAAGTAATCCCTATAAGGTATGACGAAATAGGAGCGTTCTTTGACGATGTCACAAAGGTGAAACTCGGCAAAAAATACGGTTTGATAGATAAGGGGGGTAATTTGGTTGCTCCTGCGATATATGATAAAATGGGGGATTTCGGAGGAGGCTATATAAATGCGAAGAAAGGAAAAAAATGGGGATACCTGAACGCGAAAGGAGAGGCGGTTACGGAATTTAAGTACGATAAGGCGGAAGAGATAGTTGTAGAAACCGAAGAAGATAAATATGCCAATATCGTGCTTAACGGCAAAAATGGCTATGTAAAAATAGTTGACGGAAAATTTAATGAGTATTTTGTGGAATAAAGTTCATATAGTCAGTTGTGTTTTTACGGTCATACCCTTATAATATAAGATAAGAGTGGTATTGTCACTATTCAAGGGAGGGAGTGTGACTATTATGATATCAATTAACGGCATGGATGCTGTAAGCGGTTTGAGCTCTTATTCCGCGAATGATAAGCCTGTTTTTCCGGTAAATCCGTCGGGAGAAACCGAGAGAGTAATCGGAGTTTTAAATGATTCCGAGATTGAAGCGAGGGCTTCGGATAAAGAGAGCAAGAGCGCGGAGTTAAGAAAAAAAGAGCTTGAAAATCAAGTGGCGGTATCGGAGGACGGAGACACTTTGCAGATAAGTGAAGAGGGAGCGGATAAATCCGACAAGGCGAAGTCTATAAAAAGCGATGCCGATACAAAAGAAAAAAAAGAATTATTAAGGGATGCTAAAATAAAGACTGAGAAGAAGGCTGAGGAGGCTCGCCTTGAAAAAGAAAAATCCGAGAAAAAGGTCGAGATTTTAAAGGAGGCTGTAAGAAGCGCTAAAAGCGAAGAAAAGGAAAATGCCGTTTCCAAAAAAGTTTCCTTTGCGGGACTTTCCGATTCCGATGTGGACAGGCTTTATTTGCGAGGTGATATTTCAAAATCGGAATATGATGCGGAAGTGGAGCGAAGAGAGAACAGGAGAGAAGGAAATAAAAAAGAGCTTGAGGCTAATATAAACAACATTACGAAACACTACGTCGAATTTGAGAAAACGGAGCGTTTCGGTGAAAATTTGAAAACTGCTATGTCCGATTCTTCGTCTAAAAAGCTCGATACTAAAACAAGGCTTGATACCATAGAGGCGGCTGAAAAGACAACGGAGAAAAAGAAAGCGGAGACACCTAAGAAAAGAGAGGTTAAGGTGAGCTATTCTTAACCTCAAAGACTGAACGAAGCTTCAACTGTTTTTATGTAAAATAAGGACGACTCTCCCTATAGGATTCCCCTTTAGGGAGAAGCGTTCTTCGTATTCTGTCATTATATTGCCTTCATTATAGTCGCTGTTATGCAGGTCGTATGTTATTTCAGCGGCTGTAAAATTTGAAAATTCAGCTTCTTCCAAAGAAAAATCAAAAAGAGGGCGGTTGTCAGTCTTAAAACATATTCTGCCGTCCGGTTTAAGACAATCCTTATAGCGGGCAAGAAACTGTCTTGAGGTAAGCCTTCTTTTAGCATGTCTGTCTTTAGGCCACGGATCGGAAAAGTTGAGATAGATACCGTCTATTTCATCAATATCGAATACCTCGTTTATTTCTTCCGCATCCATACGGATAAAACGGAGGTTTGGAAGCCTTAGCTCATCCTGCTTCTCAAGAGCGCGAACAAGCACGCTTGAGTATTTTTCAATTCCTATATAGTTTATATCGGGGTTAGCCGAAGCAAGTTCGGTTATGAACCGCCCTTTGCCCATTCCTATTTCTATGAAAACGGGGTTGGGTTTGATAAATACAGTTTTCCAGATGCCTTTGAAATTTTTAGGCTCGATTATAACGAATTCGCTTTCCGCTATTTTGTCACGAGAGCCTTTTACATTGCGTAATCGCATAATTCCTCCTTGGTAATCGGATGATACAGCACTTTTACATCAAAAGTAATGAATTGTCAAGTTTTATAATAATCGGTGGTATTGATGAGATATATAAAGGATAGAATAACATTTTTTTTAACATTTTTTTCGATGTTTTGCGTCATGCTTTCAGGAAGCGTGAGAGCCGCTTCTCCCAAGGAGATATGGCCCGATTGTCCGTCGGTAAAAACGGGTTCTTCCATAGTTATGGATATTCACACGGGTACTGTACTCGTGGGACGAAATTCGACAAAAAAAGCATATCCTGCCAGCATAACAAAGCTTATGACGGCTATGTTGGTAATTGAAAATTGTGCTTCTCTTGATGAAAAAGTGGTTTTTACAAAAGAAGCGGTGCGCACCGGAGATGATAAGAGTTCAAGTATAGGAATGATTGAAGGCGAGGAGCTTACGGTAAGGGAATGCCTTTACGGACTGCTGCTTGCTTCGGCGAATGAAGTTGCGAACGCGCTTGCTATACATACGGCGGGAAGCAGGGAAGCATTTGTTGAGCTTATGAATGAAAAAGCGGCTTCTTTAGGCTGTGTAAATACTCATTTTAATAATCCGAGCGGGCTTTTTGACGAGGAGCATTATACCTGTGCCGAGGATATGGCTAAAATTGCAAGAGCTGCAATAAAGCATGAGGAGCTTAAGGAAATTGCCGGCACAAGAAGCCATATAATACCGAAAACCGAGCTTATGGATGAGGAACGCCCGGTTGCCAATACACATCAGATGGTAAATCCCGCCAAATATCCGGAATACGCTTATGAATACTGTTATGCGGGAAAAACGGGATATACAAAGGAATCGGGTTTTTCACTGGTTTCGTACGCAAAGAAGAGCACTATGGATGTGGTATGTGTTATTATGAATGCGCAGACAAGGGAGACAGAATACACAAGCACTTCAAAGCTCTTGAATTACTGTTTTAAACGATTCAGAATGGAGCAGGCGGATAAGGTTAAACTGAATTTGGAGACGGAAAGCGACTGTCTGTATACTAAAATTTTGAAAAACGATCCGGGAGCGGCTGTAACGGTTTCAGGGGCAGCTATGCTTGCAGTGCCTAAGAAATGCGATATAAGCAGCATAAAGACCGATATAGTCTACAAAGATTTGAGTGTTATAAATAAGGGGATAAACGATATAGGTACCGTGAGCTATAAATATAAGGACAGAATTATAGGAAATGCCGAGCTTTCTTATGATAGCATAAAAGACTATCAAATTGACGGAGGAGAAAAAGCGGCTGAAGGAGATGAGAAAAAAGAAGAAGGCGACGAAACGAACGGTAATACAGCCGAAACCACATGGGCGAATAGTTTGTTTTTCGGTCTAATCGCAGGAACGAGAGGAAGAATTATTCTTGGCGTAACGGGCACCGTAATTTTATTGTGCATGATTTATTTTGTAAGAATTATGCTTTTAAGAAACAGAAGAAGAAGGGGATACCTTATCCATAGAAAGGTGAGAAGGGGGCTTCACAGAGGCAATCGTTTGAAATGGAAGTGAAGCGTTTCCTGCTAATCGGAAGTTTTCTTACTTGGGTGAAGATTTTCTGCGTCTTGTCTTGTAATCGGCAATCATTTTGACGGCGTTTTCCTTAGCCATACCGCGTACTGTCGTGACTTCAAAAAAGTGTGTTTCGTCAGGGGATTTGATTGCGCGCTTGCCTTTTATAAAGCCGTGCTTACTGCATTTTCCTACGGCATAGTAGGTTTTTGAGTTTGAGCTGTACCAGGGAATGAGCCGGTTTGCTTTTTTATGACAAATATTGCAGTAAAGAGTACTTAAATCGGAGGCTGTTTTTAAAGCCTCTTTTGTTTTGTAAGAGCGGGATATGTAAAGACTGTGGTCGGGATAATAAAGCTTAACTTCCTGCTCGGTATAGATAGGAAATTTATAGATATCTACCGCAGGGTACTTGGTTATAAGCTCAGGATCTATATTTTTTAAAATTTCAGCGGTATATACGGCATCATTTATGGCGCTGTGAAACGGTATGGTAGCGGGAATACCGGCAATGGAGGCTGCGTTTTCCAGAGAAACGGTAAGTCCTGAGCTTTGTCCTCTGCTTATATTGAAAAGATTTTGTACATCATAATAATAAATCGGTCTTGGAAAACGGTTGGGTATTTTGTAAAATGCCATATTGCGCTGAAGCTCATAAACATCAAGAGTTCCCCATGTGGCAAAGGCATAAGTATCCGTATTTTTCCTGCACCAACTTATGAATTCTTTGCAGGATTTTTTGAAGGTGGAACCGTTTTTCAATTCATTATCCGTGAGAGAGATTATTTTTTTTGTATGAGGAAATAAGACAGGGTAAATCACAGGCTTTATTATTCTGTGAAAGCTGTCTATGGGAACAAGATCATTGTTAAGCTTTACCGCGCCTATTTCTATAATTTCAAAAGGAAGAGCGGTATTGGCCTCTTCCTTTCCGGGATATCCCTGATTCCATTCAAGGTCAAAGACAATATAATTCATATAAATCTCCGGATAACATTTTACTGACCGCTTGAAGCAAACAGAGCCGCAATCTCCTCAGGACTCATTGCTTTATTGGGGTCGTCCGAGGTTTGAGACATAGGAGCGGGAACGAGCTCGGAAAGAACTTCGGGCTCTGCCGCAATTTCCTCGGTCACGGTTTTAATTTCAGGTGTACCGATTTCTCCTGTAACCGTTTCATCAATATTTATTTCTTCTTCCACTGCTACCGGCATTTCCTCCGTCACAGGGGATTCAAGCGTTTCTGTAATTTTTTCCTCAGGTATTTCCTCCGTAATTTCAATATTTGAAGTCGGCATAGCTTCTATAACGGATTCGTGAACAAAATTTTCAGGCTCCGAAACGGGATTTTCTTCAGTGACCTTCGGAGCCGACTGAATGCCATTTTGAAAGTCATTATTTAAAGATATGGCGGAAGCTTCCGACCTTATAATCCGAGGTCCGGATAATGAGGCGTGCCTTAAAATATCCGTCATAAGAATGAGCTGTTGGCGTATTGCCTCCGAAGAAAGCCCGGAACTTTTGATTTCAACGGAAACTGCATCAAGCTTTGATGAAATGTCGGCAAATTCTTTTTTCAGCTCCGTGACATTTTTATTTGAGCTTTTATTTATGGTGTCTATAAGCTGTCTGGCATTATCTCTGCCGTATTTTATAGAGGTTTTAACGGACTTAATCACTTCGTCCTCAAGAGAAGAAAAGTTATCGGAATTTTCTTCAGGAAGGATTATACGCTCCTCAAGCAGATTTAACATTCTTTTCTGCAAAACATAAGATGCCTTTGAAAGCTTTAAAATTTCGGAAGCGCTTTCATCATCCCGCTTTTCTTCCGCAGATGTTAAAACGGATTCGGATGTATCTTTCTTTTCCAAATATTCTAATATTGTTTTTTTAATTTCGTTTGCTAAGAGATAAGTTGAGCCGAGAAGCGCGACTCCTGCAACTAAAGGTATATAAAAAGGTGTATACGCCTGCGCTATACAGAAAAGTTCCAAAAAAAACAGCGCAATAAAAAGAAGAGTAAAGGTTGTAATATTATTTTTTTTCTTCATGCAGTCTTTCTCCGTTTTCTGAAAAATATCTGTTATTCAGCCTTAATTATAGTATAGATAAAAGCTTATATCAAGGATGTGTAAATTTTCTTGAGTTTTTGTATTTTTTATAAATATGGACTAATCATGCTGCTAAGCATATTTTGACGGATATAGCCATGTTCAAATAGAAAAAAGCGGCAACTCAAGCGTATAAATTTAACCTTCAGTATTTTTATGCTCCGAATAGTATAGTGTAACTAAAATATTTTGCTCGGTATTACCGAAGCCGTTTCCAAAAATAGTAACACCGCCTACATTGAAAGCATCATCTTTTACTCCGATTCGAAGTGTTATAAAAGGAGAGCTGTCCAGGTTGAGGTCATCAATGTTTACATGGGATAATAAATGGCCGTCAATACCGGTATTGTCATGATTGGAACGGATGTGAACAGGCAAACCGTATTGGGAATAGCCGCTGTCCCACCAGTTCGGCGTATATTTGCCGCGGACATCGGAAAAATTACCGGGGCAGGTCCAAGTTCCGATTTCAACCCCGTTGATAGAAAAAGTGATATCGGACGGCCATACGTTATTGGAAATAGGAAATTCGGAAGACAATTCCAGAGATAATTCCAATAATTCCGGATATTCACCGCCTTCTTTATTTAAAAGGTTGGGAATACGATATTCCACATAGCCTCTGGAAAACCATAAAAGAGATGCTTTGACGCGCTCGTCAGAAACAAAACTCTTGGGATCGTCAAATTCACCTATAATTTCAGTAGCGGAGGCAAGGCCGCAAGTCGGCTGAATATCAAAGTCGGAAAAAAAACCGAGCTTGATTTCGTGTACCTTTTTTTTGTACGGATAATAAATTCTTTTAGGAAAGTTTATGTTAATCCTGTCAACTTTTAAAGCATAAACTTTTTTTCGCTCATCATCCGATTTATAGTTGTGGGATAAATGAATCAGCTTTACATCCGCCAACTCCTTTAAGTGTCTGCTGATAATTGCTTTGCTTATATTCAGTTGTTTTGCCAGTTCGCTTGCGGTTGCCGGCTTGTTGGCAAGTAAAGACAGCATTTGAATTCTTGTTTCGGAAGCAAGCGCCTTGTAAATGGCGATTCCGTCTGTTTCAAGATTAAGCTCCATAATAATTCCTCCGCAAATAGTATACTGAAATATTTATTAAAAAACAACAACAATTAAAAAATATCATAAATGTAAACTAAAAGGTTTATTTATAAAACAAAAAAACAATTTTTGTCTATTTTAAAGGGGACATATCGACAAAATAGTACATAATATAGTTGACTAACATAAAGAATGATGATAGTATTTATATTGTTGAAAGATTGATTTTTTCACGAAATGAGAAGATAAAATAAAAGTGAAAAGAATGTTCTTATTAGACAATTTATGATGAATATTCCGAAAGAATTGGATGAGTCCGCCTTTGTTGACGGAGCAAACCGGTGGCAGGTGTTTTGGTATATTATCCTGCCGAACTGTAAGCCGGTACTTACTGTTGTAGCTCTGTTTTCGTTTACAGGATCATGGAATGATTTTTTATGGTCTTCAATAGTAATGAGCGATGTGGATATACTTCCGATTACTCCGGGCTTACAGCTTTTGCAGGGACAGTACCTTACCTATCCGGGAAGCGGCTCGGCAGGAGCTTTGCTTGCGCTTATGCCTACATTTATTTTGTTTTTAGCGGTTCAGGATAAATTTATGCAATCGATGTCATTAAACAGCGGAATTAAGTAAGGAGATATTTTAAATGGGAGAATTGAGAACAGAGTACCCGCGCCCGAATTTTGTCAGGAAATCGTATCAAAATTTGAATGGAACATGGAAATTCGCCTTTGATGATGAAAATAAAGGAGAGTGTGAAAAGTGGTTTGAAGGGCATTACTATATGGAAGAAATTCAGGTTCCGTTCGTATACCAATCAAAGCTGTCCGGAATAGGAGAGAAAAAGTTTCATGATATTTTATGGTACGAAAGAGAATTTCGGATAGAAGAGGATATAAGCGACAAGGATGTACTTATTCATTTCGGTGCAGTAGATTATATGGCAAAAGTTTATGTTAACGGGAAATTTGCGGCGATTCATGAAGGAGGAGATACTCCGTTTACGGTTAATGTCGATGAATTTTTAAATAAAGAGGCGGAAAAGCAGAGAATTACCCTCCGCATTTATGACCCTTGTACGGATGAAACAATTCCGCGGGGAAAACAGTTTTGGGAGGAGAAGGAACGAGGAATCTGGTATACTCCCTCTTCGGGAATCTGGCAGAGTGTATGGATAGAAGCCGTACCTAAAGCAAGAATTGAAAAGGTGCATTTTATTTCCCGTTTTGATGAGGGAAAAGAAGAAATAAAGTGTTTCATTAAAGGCGGCAATGACGGGTTAAAGATTCATGCTGAAGTTCGCTTTAAAAAGGAATTAATCGCGGATGTGTCTATGTTGTGCATAGGCTCCGAGGCAAGTATGACTGTCGATTTGATACAGAATCATATTTTCAGGACGAATTTTCATAATGACGGAAGGGCGTGGACACCTGAAAATCCGAATCTATATGATGTGATTCTGCGTCTTGAAAGAATTGACGGCGAAGTACTCGACGAAGTCGGCAGTTATTTCGGATTTAGAAAAATTCATGTGGAGAACCGGATGATATACCTTAATAACAAACCGTATTATCAAAGACTGGTTCTTGATCAGGGATATTGGCCGGACAGTTTGCTTACTGCGCCTGATGACGAGGCTTTGCGCTATGATATCGAGGCGGCAAAAAAGCTGGGATTTAACGGTTGCAGAAAGCATCAGAAAGCCGAAGACCCGAGATTTTTATATTGGGCGGATAAGTTGGGGTATCTTGTTTGGGGCGAATGTGCTTCCGTTCCTACATTCGGAGAAGATCAGGTAAGAAGGGAAATGTCTTTGTGGTCGGCGATTGTGGAACGTGATTTCAATCATCCTTCAATAGTGTGTTGGGTTCCGTTAAATGAAAGCTGGGGTGTTCCGAATATTCATGATAACAGACAACAGCAGCATTACTCCAAGATGTTTTATCACTATCTGCATACGCTTGATCCGACGAGGCTTGTTATTTCCAATGACGGTTGGGAAATGACGGTTACCGATATTTGTGCCATACATAATTATGAACATGGAGCGGTCGGTGATGATAAAAAAGCTGAAGAATTTGAAAAAATGTTTGAAAGCAGAGAAGAACTTTTAAATCATCCGTGCGGTGTATGGGACATATACGCAAAAGGTAATGAGGATGAGGGAGTGCCGATTGTCATAACCGAGTTTGGTGGAATAGGATTTGATATTGACGGAAATGAGGAGAACGGTTGGGGATATTCAAACGCGGAAACGGAGGAGCAATTTGTAAGCGAATACAGAAGGGTTTTGGAGCCGATAGCGCGCTCAAACGCCTTGTCCGGATATTGCTACACGCAGCTTACGGATGTTGAACAGGAAATCAATGGGCTAATGACCTATGACAGAAAATGGAAATGTGATCCTCAGGAGATATATGAAATTAATACTATGTATCGCAGGCTTAGAGTGAAATAATAAAAATATGCGGAGAAAAAATGAATATAAAAAGGGTTTTAACAGCGGCTTCGGTGATAGCGTGCGGAATCTGTTCAAACTCCGGAAGTTGTTTCGGTAAGTGAGAAAATTGCCTTTGTTTTATCCGCTTCATTAAAAAAGGAAAGAACGAGATAAGTATTCATTCGGATATGGGAGGGACGAGTATTAAAATTTTCGGAGCGGAGATAAGGCGTTGATTATGGAAAAAGAATTCTAAAGCCTTATAAAAATAATCAGCTATATTAGCGGGAGTGATGCTCCCGCCTTTTGTATTTGAAGTAATGAGGGAATTTTCCCTACAGACGGTTTTCCTTGATAAACCCCCTCTTTCGGTGTTATACTATGGTATGTTTGAATTGGAGGAACACTATGATAAAGCTTGAGAGAACATCCGTAATGAACCTTGAAAACGCTATGCGCGGGGCAAGGAATCCTATGAACTCATGGGCAAGAAGTGACAGCGGCTATGATGAGAACGGAAATTATATTTTGGGACCTAATGACATTGACCTTGCAAAAAGGCTTGTTAAGGCGGGAACGGATCACAGAAAGTTTATAAGACAGATTTTCGTGTCCGTAGATATAACAGCGCCCATGTACTGGTGGAAAGAGTACGATACTTATAAAGTAGCTACAGTCGCGAACTCTACAAGCACTATGCATAAGATTCACAGCAAGCCGTTTGAAGAAGCCGATTTTTCGACAGACCATATCTCGGAGGAGGCAAGAGAGCATTTCCTGAAATATGTAGCATATATGGAAGAAGTCAGGCTGAAATTTATAGAAAACAAGGATAAGGCGCTTTGGTACAACCTGATACAACTTTTGCCGAGCAGCTATAATCAGCTTAGAACCTGTACCTTAAATTACGAAACTCTTGCAAATATTTATAATGCGAGAAAGCATCATAAGCTTGAGGAATGGCATACGATGTGCGAATGGATAGAGGGGCTTCCTTATGCCGCGGATTTAGTTTGTTATAAGGAAGAAAAATGAATTTCCGAGCTCCGGTGAGTGTAGGATTCATCCTCGTGGCAGTCGCCGTGCGGACAAGCGAGCCTCCAACACGCCACGTTGTTTGCGGAAATAAGCATTGATAAGTTGCTGTAAAAATTATAAAAATAATCCGGAGGTATGAAAATGAGTAACATTGATATGAAATCGGTGAACGCCATACGTATTTTGGCGGCTGACGCGGTACAGAAGGCAAATTCCGGACATCCCGGACTTCCTCTCGGCGCGGCTGCGGCTGCCTATGAGCTGTGGGCAAATCACATGAACCATAATCCGAGGAACCCTAAGTGGGAAAACAGAGACCGTTTTATTCTTTCGGGCGGACACGGCTCAACACTCCTTTATTCCCTTTTACATTTATTCGATTACGGCTTAACTATAGAGGATATAAAGAACTTCCGTCAATGGGGTTCCAAAACTCCGGGACATCCGGAATACGGAGTGACAACGGGAGTTGAGGCTTCTACCGGACCGCTCGGTGCAGGAATGGCTATGGCTGTGGGCATGGCTATGGCTGAGGCTCATTTGGGCTCTATATTTAATAAAGAAGGCTTTCCGGTGGTCGACCATTATACCTATGTGCTCGGCGGTGATGGCTGTATGATGGAAGGTATAAGCTATGAGGCGTTTTCTCTTGCGGGTACTCTTAAGCTCGGCAAACTCATAGTGCTTTACGACTCGAATAAAATTTCCATAGAGGGAAATACCGACATGGCATTTACCGAGGACGTTATGAAACGCTTTGAGGCTATGGGATTTATGACAATAGAAGTAAAAGACGGAAATAATTTGGAAGAAATCGGAAAGGCTATAGAGGCGGCAAAGGCTGATACAGCAAGACCTTCAATGATAAAGATAAATACTAAAATCGGTTTCGGCTCGCCTAACGCGGGAAGTGCCGACACACACGGAGCGCCGCTCGGAGCTGAAAACATAGCGGCTATGAGGAAAAATCTGAGCTGGGAAAGCGACGAATCCTTCTTCATACCTGAAGATGTATACGCAAATTATAAGAAAAAGGCTGAAAAAGGCGCTGAAAAAGAAGCGGAATGGAACAGGCTTTTTAACCGTTACTGCGAAATGTTCCCTGAAATGAAAACGCTCTGGGATGAGTATACGGAAGGATTTTCAGCTGAAAAGCTTTATGACGACGAGGAATTCTGGAAGTTTGACGATAAACCGGAGGCTACAAGAAATCTTTCCGGAAAGACTCTTAATAAACTTAAAGACAGGGTAAAGAGTCTCTTCGGCGGAGCGGCTGATTTAGCGCCTTCGACAAAGACATACATGAACGGAGCCGGAGATTTCTCGCCGGAAAATTATTCGGGAAGAAACGTTCACTTCGGTATAAGAGAGCTTGCGATGACGGGTATAGGAAACGGACTTGTGCTCTGCGGGCTTAAAGCGTATGTATCCACATTTTTCGTTTTCAGCGATTATGTTAAGCCTATGGCAAGGCTTTCGTCACTTATGGAAATTCCGCTTACCTTTGTGCTTACTCATGATTCCATAGGAGTAGGTGAGGACGGTCCTACGCATGAGCCTGTAGAGCAGCTTGCGGAGTTCAGAGCTATGCCTAATTTCAATATTTTCCGTCCTGCCGATGCCACGGAAACAAATGCGGGTTGGTACCTTGCCGTAACTTCAAAAAAGACTCCTACGGGACTTGTACTTTCAAGACAGAACTTGCCTCAGCTTAAGGGCTCGAGCAAGGAAGCTCTTAAGGGCGGATATGTACTTCTTGACAGTAAAAAGGCGATACCGGACGCTATAATAATGGCGAGCGGCTCTGAGGTAAGTCTTGCGGTTGAGGCTAAAAAGGTTTTAGAGACGGACGGTATAGATGTAAGAGTCGTGTCGATGCCTTGTATGGATCTTTTTGAAGAGCAGAGTGAGGAATATAAAGAGAGTGTGCTTCCTAAGAGTGTAAGGAGCAGAGTTGCCGTAGAAGCGCTTTCGGACTTCGGTTGGGGAAAATATGTCGGACTTGACGGAAAGACGCTCGGAATGAAGAGTTTCGGAGCTTCCGCGCCTGCGGGAATACTTTTTGAGAAATTCGGTTTTACAGTAGAGAATGTGGTAAAGGCGGTAAAGGAAACCTTAAAGTAAACTTTTGAGTAAATACCTGTGTTAAATGAGAGGGGGAAACCAAAATCTTTTAACATGGAGGAACAAATGAAAAAGTACAGAAAAATAGGCACTACGGTAATGCTCATGTCCATTATTATCGCTACGGTAATTACTTTGGCGTTAGGCATACTTATAAAAGTAAGCCTTAACAAAGTGGCAAACCGCTCTCTTAAAACTATGGAAGAGAGAATGAGGGCGGATTATGACGAGATGATAAAGGGGCAGGTTCAGACGGTAATTACTATGATAGAGCCTATAAAGGAAATGGTCGCTTCAGGACAGCTTACGGAGGATAAAGGGAAAGAGCTTGCGGCTTCTCTTATAAGAAAGGCAAGATATCTTGAGAGCGGGTATTTTTGGGTAGATACAACCGAAGGAAAAAATGTAGTACTTTTAGGTTCTACCGCAGAAGGAACAGACAGAACCGATCTTGTAGATGTAAACGGCTTTAAGATAGTGGAAAAATTTCTTGAGCTTGGAAACGGAGGCAGCGGTTCGGGATATTTAGAGTATTATTATCCTAAGGAAGGCGAAACAATTCCTTCGCCTAAAAGAGCGTATGTTCAGGCATATAAGCCTTTCGGTTGGATAATAGGCACAGGAAATTATATAGATGAGTTCGACAAAATAATAGCGAGTGAAACAGTCGAGAAAAATAATTATCTCAACAAAGTTACCGTTATTATCATAGTTGAGGCGCTTATAGCCCTCGGTTTATGCGTGGCGGCAAGTCTTATTTACGGAAACATGCTTTCGAGGAAAATGGCTTTGCTGTCGTCACTTGCCGACAGTATGTCCGAGTATGATTTTAGAGATGATGACGGTAATACGGATAAAAAGCAGGGAAACAGCGAGCTTGACGGAATGATAGAAACCTTTAAAGGTGTAAGGAAAAATCTCAGAATGATGGCTCTTGCTACTATTGAGGACTCAAACAGCGTATCGGACATTTCGGATAATCTGTTTGAAATAGTTAAGAGCAATGCGGAAACCGCCTCAAAAGCCGCGGGAGCGTTGGATAACGTTTCCGATAGGATTACGGAACAGGCGGAAAGCACATCATCCGCGGCAGTAGCAAATAAAAACGAAAGAGCGCTTGTTGAAAATACTCTGAGAATTTTGGAAAAGTTGGAAACCTCCGTGCAGGTGATAGATGACAGAAAAAATGAAGGAATGGCGCTTTTAAAGGAGCTTAAGCAGGCGGGCAGGAACAGTTCCGAGGCTTTTGACATAATGAAGGTTATGACCGGAGAAACAAGTGAAAGCGCGGAGAAAATATCGGCGGCTTCACAGATGATACAGTCTATTTCAGACCAGACGAATCTTCTTGCGCTTAACGCGGCAATAGAGGCGGCGCGTGCCGGAGAGCAGGGAAAAGGTTTTGCAGTAGTGGCGGAGGAGATAAGAAAGCTTGCTGAACAGTCGGCGGAATTTACCAAGGACATAAGAGCCGTTATAGATGTGCTTATGAGAAAATCCGAGGACTCCGTGGCTATGATGGAGAAAGTGAGCTCGGCTGTGGACAGGCAGTCCGATATAAGAAGGGCTGCAAGCGGCAAATTTGAGGAGATAGCTACCGAGGTTGTAAGCAGCAGAACGGTTGTGGAAGAGCTTAAGACTTCGGCGGCAAGGATTGAAATCGAGAGTAAGAGTATCATGGATATGATAGAAAGCCTTTCAGCGATTTCCGAGGAAAACGCCGCAAGCATGGAAGAAGTAAATGCTATGGTTACTGAAGAAGCGGCACAGATGGGAGAGATTTCCGAAATGGGAAGTGAACTTAACGGTATTGCGGGAAGGCTAAAAAGCGAGATGTCAAATTTTAAGATTTGACTGAAGATTTAAAGTAAAAATAAGGCTTATAATAGTAACAGACAACAGCTTAGGGGGCGTTCCCCCCTAAGCTGTTAAGGAGCGACAGGAGGAAATTACGTGGTAAAAGAGCTTGTTAAGGATCAGTTTTTTTTGGGATTAAAATCGGAGCCTGCGACTAAAGAGGACGAGTGGATTATAGAGGATTTGAAGGACACTCTTAAGGCGTTTTCAGAAGAATGTGTCGGAATGTCGGCAAATATGATAGGTGTAAATAAGAGAATAATCGCGATTAAGCCGGAAAATTCGGAAATAATTACCGTGATGTTAAACCCTAAAATCATAAAGAAAAGCGGAGCCTATGAAACGGAAGAAGGCTGCATGTGTCTTGACGGAGAGAGAGCGGTTACGAGGCACAGAAACATTACTCTTGAGTATTACGATGAGGATTTTAAGAAACATATAGGACTTTATAACGGATATATAGCGGAAATAATAGAGCATGAGTGCGACCATTTGGAGGGCATATTGATTTAAAAAAGAAACGGATAGGAGGAATCAGGCGTGGAAGATATAGATGAGAACTACAGGGAGGAGCTTGAAGAACTTCTTGAAAATAAGAATTATAAGGAACTGAAAGAGAAGATGGAAAGCATGAACGAGGCGGATATAGCCTCGGTGATGGGAGAGATGAAGGATGAGGACTCTCTTAAACTTTTCAGAATTTTGCCTAAGGATATGGCGGCGGATGTATTCGCGAATCTGGAGCTTGATGACCAGCAGTATATTATTTCGTCCATGTCAGATAAAGAAGCATCCATAATTATAGATAATCTTATGGCGGATGACGCGACCGATCTTCTTGAGGAGATGCCGGCGAATGTAGTAAAAAAGATACTTGCTAACGCAAGTCCTGAAACAAGAAGAGATATAAACCATCTGCTTCGTTACCCCGAGGATTCCGCAGGAAGCATAATGACGGTGGAGTTTGTGGATCTCAGAGAGGACATGACGGTAGCGGACGCGATAGAAAGAATAAGGAAAATAGGACTTGATAAGGAAACCGTAAATATCTGTTATGTGGTGGATAATAAGAGGATACTTAAAGGTACGGTAGCTCTGAGGTATCTTTTAATAAAAAAGCCGGATGAAAAAATCGGCGATATAATGAATATAAATGTAATAAGCATAAATACTATGATGGACCAGGAGGAAGCCGCAAGAGCAATACAGAAGTACGATTTTACGGCGATGCCTGTAGTTGATAACGAGAACCGTATGGTCGGTATTATCACCGTAGACGACGTTGTGGATATCCTTCAGGAAGAGGCTACAGAGGATATTGAGAAGATGGCGGCTATTCTTCCTACCGATAAGCCGTATTTCAAGATGACAACCTTTGAAACCTATAAAAAGAGGATGCCGTGGCTGTTGCTTCTTATGATTTCCGCAACATTTACCGGAGCGATAATAAAGAACTACGAGGCGGCACTTGCCTCTTATGTAATACTTACGGCTTATATACCGATGTTAATGGACACCGGCGGAAATGCGGGCTCACAGTCGAGCGTTTCCATAATAAGAGGACTTTCGCTCGGAGAAATAGAATTTAAGGATATTTTCAAAGTAATGTGGAAGGAGGTTAGGGTATCCGTTTTTTGCGGAATTACACTGGCTTCGGCAAACCTTATAAAAATGTTGTTTTTTGACAGATTGGATTTGCGGGTTGCCCTTATAGTGGCGGGAACTCTTATTATAGTAGTTATCATTGCTAAGTTGATAGGCTGCAGTCTGCCTCTCATTGCTGAAAAAATAGGCTTCGACCCCGCCGTTATGGCGAGTCCGTTAATTACTACGATAGTGGACGCAATATCGCTTACTGTATATTTCGCTATTGCTACAACAGTACTTAATTTAGCCACTTGAGAAGGGAAGGAAAATTATGCGTAAGACAAAGATTATCTGCACCGTAGGTCCTGCGTGTGACAGTGAAGAAACCTTGACGGCAATGTGTAAGGCTGGAATGAATGTCGCAAGACTTAATTTTTCACACGGTACCTATGAGGAGCATCAAAGAAGGATAGACACCATAAAAAAGGTGAGAACGGACTTAAACCTTCCTATCGCTATAATGCTTGATACAAAGGGGCCGGAATATCGCATAGGAAGCTTTCGCGACAAGAAGGTGGAGCTTAAAGAGGGAGATATATTTATTTTCACCTCGGAGGATATAATCGGTGATGAGACAAGGGTTTCGGTAAGCTATAAGGAACTTCCCAAAGAAATGAATATCGGAGATACTATTCTTCTTAATAACGGACTGCTTGAGTTCAAGGTACTTGAAACAAACGGCACGGAAATAAAATGTGAAGTTATGTGCGGAGGAACGCTTTCTGACAAAAAGAGTATGGCATTTCCGGGTAAGCATATAGAGCAAATTTATCTTTCCGACAAGGACAAGGAGGATATACTCTTCGGGATTAAAAATGATGTTGATTTTGTCGCGTGTTCCTTTGTTTCGGTAAAACAGGATGTAGTGGATGTGCTGGATTTTCTTAAAGAAAACGGCGGAACGAATATAAGCCTTATAGCCAAGATTGAAAATCAGTCGGGCTGCGACAATATTGAAGGTATTTGTGAGGTGTGCAGCGGGATTATGGTCGCAAGGGGCGATATGGGAGTTGAAATTCCGCTTGAAAGACTTCCTGCAATACAAAAGAGTCTTATTACAAAATGCAGGCTGCTCGGAAAGAGAGCGATAACCGCAACCGAAATGCTCGAGTCGATGATAAATAATCCGCGTCCTACAAGGGCGGAGGCTTCCGATGTGGCGAACGCGGTATATGACGGTACTTCCGCCATAATGCTCTCGGGAGAAACGGCGGCGGGAAGCTATCCAGTGCAAGCTGTGCAGACCATGGCTAAGATAGCTGAAAATACGGAAGAAAATATAAATTACAAAAAAAGATATTACAACAACGAGTTTTTTATAAAAAATGAAACGGATGCCATTTCACATGCCACTTGTGCCGTATCTATGGATATAGAGGCGAAGGCAATTGTTGCCTGCACCATTTCGGGAATGACGGCAAGGCTCGTTTCAAGATTCAGAGGGCCTGCGCCTATAATCGGGCTTACGACGGACGAAAAGACATGGAGAAAGCTTGCTCTTTCATGGGGAGTTGTACCTAAGATGTGTGAAAGGCTTGATTCTACCGATGTACTTTTTTATATGGCTAAAAAAATTGCGGCAGAGGCGCTCGGTCTTGTAAAGGGTGATAAGCTTGTAATAACGGGAGGCATCATCAACGGACAGTCGGGGAATACGAATCTTATTAAAGTGGAAAGTGTATAATATCCCCGAGTTTCAATACATTTTCATTGAAAAACGCAGAAATTCAGGATAATATCAGGTTCGAAATTCGCATTAAATATATAAAGACAGAACTACTCGAGTCAGGTTCGGGAAATTACGAACTTGACTCGAGGTTTTAGGAGGAGAAAATGGCTAAGGGAAGCATATCGGAGGGAAAAAGACGGAGATTTGCTTTATATGGCATAGGGGCTGTAGGGCTTGATTTAAGCTACGGAATGTTTTATTCCTTTTTGTCTTATTATCTCTCAAACATTTTGGGTTTAAAGGAGGCGTTTTTGCTTATTCTTACACCGATTGCGAGAATTTGGGACGGAATAAATGATCCTATGATGGGAACCGTTGTCGACAATACAAGGACAAGGTTCGGAAAGTATCGTCCTTGGATAGTAATCGGGGCATTTTCAAACGCGATTGTTCTTACCATGCTTTTTACGTCATTCGGATTAAGCGGAACGCCTTTATATATTTATATAGCGGTTATGTATGTGCTTTGGGGAATGACGAATACTATGGCGGATATACCGTATTGGTCGATGATTCCGTCGTTTACGGGCGAAGAAAAGGAGAGAAATCTGGTAGCTACAATCGCAAGGAGTTTTTCGGGTTTGGGACAGGCTATAATCACCATACTTACACCGATAATTTTACCGATGCTCTCAAGCGGAGTCACTACGGAAAAGGGCTACAGCGCCGAGGGCTTTTCCCGTTGGGCGATGATTTGCGGTATAGCTTTAATACTTTTTTCGGCAGTTTGTGTGCTTAATACAAAGGAAAAAAATGTGGCTTACGGAGAGAAGCGGAAATTCAGCTTTAAACAGATTTTTAAAGTAATAAATTCCAACGACCAGCTCATAGTATTTATGATTTTTGCGATGCTTTCAAACGCGGGATGGTATCTTACAAGCTCGACGGCAGTTTATTACTTTACTGATGTTTTAGGTGAGCCTAAGGCGCAATCGCTTTTTCAGACTATAGGTTCGGCGGGCTATGTGCTTGGACTTTTTGTAATTCCCTTACTTTCAAGGAGGCTTACAAAGCGAACAATTTATTCGGTTTCTCTGATAACGGCAATGGCAGGATATACACTTATGCTTGTTTTCGGACCGCTTTTAAGGCTTACTGCGGTTATGAATTTCTGCTATATTTTAGCTTCGATAGGAATCAGCTCCATGTTCGTTTCGCAGACGATTTTTCTTGCGGATATAGTGGATTACGGAGAGTATAAAAACGGCACGAGAAATGAGAGTATAACATTTTCCATGAAGGGTTTTTTACAGAAAATGGCTTATACGATTCAGACATTTGTATTGTTTATAAGTCTTGGAATAGCGGATTACAGCGGGCAGATAAAGACCGGAGGCATAGACGGGGTAACAAAGACGGTTATAGGTTTTTTGGCGTTCGGAATGCCGGTAATCTTTATCGGAGCGTCATTTGCAGTCTTTAGAAAAAAGTTTAAGCTGCACGGGAAATTAAGTGAAGAGATAAGGGAATACATAGGCAAACAAGCCGATAGACAGAACCGTGAACAGGCACTTGAAAAACGTTAATGTTGCGACTTTTGAAAAAATGGAGTAAAATCGAACCGTGACGGATTTCGGTTTGAATATTTATATTTGATATAATGGAGGTAAAATATGAATTTTAAAGAAAATAATGAATATATCTGGCTTGAGGATGAAGCAGGGGAGAGAATAGCTTATGTACAGTTTCCGGAAGCTCCGGACGGAGCGGTAAATCTTCTGCATACCGTGGTAAGCGAGAAGTTAAGAGGACAGGGAGTAGGAGGGAAGCTTCTCGATGCTTTTGTGGAGAAGCTTAAAAGAGAAGGAAAAAAGACGGAGCTGACCTGCTCTTACGCAATAAACTGGTTTGAAAAGCATCCCGAGCATAAGGATTTGGTTTTAAAGATAAATAAAGGCGGAAGCTGCAGCTTATAACAGATGGATAAAGATGAGCTTTCATTGTTTTTTTGGAGGTTAATAATGATTACGGAAATTGCGGCAGAAAAAATCTTGGCAAACGTAGGGGGAAAAGAGAACGTAGTCGGTATAATGAATTGCTCCACAAGACTCAGATTGGAACTTAAGGATTATAAAAAGGCGAATATAAACGCCATTAAAGAAGTTGAGGGCGTAAAAGGAGTAATGGAGATCGGTTGCATTCAAATAATACTCGGAAGCGGGAATGTCGATAAGATAACGGCCGAGGTGGAAAAACTTACGGGGCTGAAATCCGAATATATTGAGGTTTGCGATATTATGAACAATGCTCCTTGCGAAGATGATGATAAGGAAACGGAAGCCGACGGTATTTTTGCAAAACTTGCGAAAATATTTAAGGATTGATACGGGCAAATATAAAGAGCGGCGATAAAGGGGAAAAAATGGATATAAACCACGAGTTGTATAAGGTATTTTATCATGTGGCAAGCACACTCAGCTTTTCGGAAGCATCAAAAGCGCTTTTTATATCACAATCTGCGGTAAGCCAGTCTATTAAGGTTCTTGAAAAAAGACTCGGGCGCAAGCTTTTTATAAGAAGCACAAAAAAAGTAAAGCTGACAAGAGAGGGAGAAATTCTGTTTGACCATATAGAGCCTGCAATAAATTTAATCAGTCTCGGAGAGAACAGAATTTTAGAGGCTAAATCGCTTAACGGCGGACAGCTCCTGATAGGTGCGAGCGATACGATATGCAGATATTATTTAAAGCCATATCTTAAAGAATTTCATAACAGGTATCCGAATGTTCATATTAAGGTAGTAAACGGAACTTCGCTTAAATGTGTGGAGCTTTTAAAAGAGGGTATTTCGGATTTGATAATAGTAAATACACCGAACAGCGCACTCGGCAAGGTCGCTGAGGTAGAGGAATTAAGAACATTCAGAGATGTTTTTGTAGTGGGGAAAAAAGCTTTTCCGGAGCTTATGAACGGTACACACAGCTTGGCGGAACTGCAGAGATATCCTATGATGATGCTTGATAAGGCGTCTACAACAAGTGAGTTTTTGCACAGACTTTTCCTTAACGAGCATTTGGAGCTTATTCCTGAAATAGAGCTTTCAAGCAATGACCTTCTTATAGATTTGGCTAAGATAGGGTTAGGCATTGCCTGCGTTCCGGATTACTGTATAGATGATGAGGATGAGGAACTTTTTGCAGTAAAAACGAATTTTCCTTTGCCGGAAAGAGGAATCTCGGCAGCTTATGACGCGCTTAAAGATTCGGCGGAACCGGTAAAATATTTCTTAAATCTTATTAAGGGGGAGTAGGGAAGGAAGGCTTTAAATTTATTCCCGTGACGGGAGAGTTTTGCGCTCAAGTTAAACTTGTCCGTATGAAAACTGCCGCGGGATAATTCACTTTGAAAGGGTTCAGTATGAGATATACCAGAGCGGATATAGAAAATAAGCTCTCGAAGTACAGATATTTACCTAAGAAGCTGACTACGAAAATAGCTATATGGGCGGCAAGGATGGTGATAATTCTTGTGGTCGCAGGCTGTATCGCAGGGAGCTTTACGGCATTCGGCATGGTAAAGGGTATACTTGACAAGGCGCCTTCAATCGAAACAATAAATGTAGTGCCGTCAGGATATCAAACCAATATTTATAACGCTAAAGGCAAAAGAATAAGAACGGTGGTCGGAGCAGGAGCCAACAGAGTTTATAAAAAGCTTTCGGAAATACCCGATTCGGTACAGAAGGCTTTTGTGGCTATAGAGGATGAGCGCTTTTACGAGCACGGAGGAATAGACGTAAAGGGAATATTCAGAGCCGGCTTTGTAGCTCTTCTTTCAGGAGGCTCAAAAAGGCAGGGAGCGAGTACCATTACCCAACAGCTTCTTAAGAATCAGGTTTTCGAGGGAGGAGAGGAAGAATCTAAAGTTGCAAAGATAGAGAGAAAGATACAGGAGCAGTATCTCGCAATTCAGCTTGAAAGTTTATACAGTAAAGATCAGATTTTAGAGTATTATCTTAACACCATAAATTTAGGACAGAATACTCTCGGAGTTCAGACTGCGGCAAGAAGATATTTTAATAAGGACATAGGCGATATAAACCTGTCGGAAGCGGCTGTAATAGCGGCGATAACCAAAGCTCCCACCTATAACAATCCTATTACCTATCAGGAGAATAACGCAAAGAGAAGAAACTATGTGTTAACAAGTATGCTAAGACTCGGGTATATAAGTAAAGCGGAATTTAACGAGGCGAAAGAGGATGATGTATACGCGAGAATTAAAGCGGTAAATAACGAGTTTGAGGAAAATGACAACTCCGTGAACTCGTATTATGTGGATGCTACCATAAATCAGGTAGTTGACGACCTTTGTGAGAAGAAGGGTTATACCGTAACACAGGCATATAATCTGCTTTATTCAGGCGGTTTAAGCATATATACATATCAGGATTCGCAGATTCAGAAAATTTGCAATAAGGCTGTGGCAAATAAAGAATTTTACAGAAATGTGCCTGAGAAATGGAAGCTTACCTATGCTCTTTCCGTAAGTGATAAGGATGAGAAGGTTACGAACTATTCCGAAGGACATATACAGAAGAAGTTCGGACTTAGCGACATGCTTTTTAAAGAAAAGAAGGACGCGGAGCCGTATATAGAAAAGTTTAAAAAGTCTGTTTTAAAAAACGGCAAAGTCGTAATCGGAGAAAAAATCAATTATACTATAGAGCCGCAAGTATCGGTTTGCGTTATAGATCAGAAAAAAGGCGCTGTCAAGGCTATAGTGGGAGGCAGAGGAAAGAAACCGGGAAATCTTACGCTTAACAGGGCTACGGATACTACAAGGCAGCCGGGTTCCCTTTTCAAAGTGCTTTCAACCTATCTTCCCGCGCTTGACGCGGCAGGCTATACCCTTGGCAGCGTGCAGGATGACGGACTTTACTATTATCCTTATACGGACAAGGAAGTAAATAACTGGTGGGGGAACGCGAGAGAAGGACTTTCCACTTACAGGCGCGGTATATACAGATCCATGAATATAGTTACCGTAAAAGCGCTTGCGGCAATGGGACTTCAGCCGGCTTTCGCTTATCTGAACGCTTTGGGCTTTACAACGCTCACGGAGGATGACAGCAACCTTTCGCTTGCGCTTGGCGGACTTTCAAAGGGCGTTACGAATTTGGAGATAACGGCTGCTTATGCGGCTATAGCGAATAAAGGAATTTATGTTAAGCCGAGCTTTTACAGCAAAGTGCTTGACCATGACGGAAATGTAATTCTTGAGAATGAAGCCGTCTCAAGACAGGTAATGAAGGATTCCACGGCGTTTTTGCTTACAGACGCAATGCATGATGTGCTTACAAGACCGGACGCTACGGGATATAATGCAAGGCTTGCAAATGCGGCAATGGGACAGGCGGCAAAGACGGGAAGCTCGACCCACTATAATGATATATGGATATCGGGCTTTAACCCTTATTACACCTGTACGGTTTGGTCGGGACTTGATAACAACGGAGATCAGTCCGCATATTCTCTGTATCACCTTCCAATCTGGAAAAATATAATGGACAATATAGAAACGACCAAAAAACTGAAAACCAAGGGCTTTAAGGTGCCGGACTCGATTACTACCGCAAATATCTGCACAAAATGCGGAAAACTTGCGATTCCGGGACTGTGCGACCACGCAAAGGGAGGCTCCGCGGTAAAGAAAGAGTATTTTGCGATCGGAACGGTGCCTACGGAAGCCTGTGATGTTCATGTAAAGCTTAAAATATGCAAAAAATCGGGAAAACCCGCCGGAGAGTTTTGTCCTGAGGAAGATATAGAGGAAGTGGTATATCTGATTAAAAATGAATCAATAACTCAGAACAACTCAAAGGGTAAGGAAGTGGTGAGAAAATACACTACCGCCGATACGCCTAACATTCTCACAAGCGAGATAAAGGATTCGGTTTGTGATGTCCATCTAAAAAGGACGGAGCCTGATTACGAGGATGATGACACGGAAACGGACGGAGAATGATTTGAACCGATATAAAACAGCTTTTAAAGAAGCCGAAGCGGAAACGGAAGTAAAGAAATCAAGGTTTATCGCAAAGCTTTTTCATGTAGCCTCCGAAGAAGAAGCGGAGGAGCTTATTAAAAGAGTAAAAAAGGAGCATTACAGCGCTTCTCATACCTGTTCCGCGTATATACTAAACTCGGACGGCGGATTAAGGCATTCAAGCGACGACGGTGAGCCTTCGGGAACAGCGGGAAAGCCTATTCTTGATGTACTTTCGGGAGAGGGACTTTCCGATATTCTTGTCACGGTTACAAGATATTTCGGAGGTACGCTTTTAGGCACGGGAGGACTTGTAAGAGCTTATTCGGGAGCGGCGAAAGCTGTGATTCGAGCAGCTGAGACGGTTTTAATATCGGATTGTGAAATTTATCACATAGAGGCGGATTATCCGGTTTTACCTAAGATACTTCATATCTGCGCGGAGCTTAACATATATGTGCATGAAACTGAATACTTCGATAAGGTTAAGGTTACTCTTTTAATAGAAGAGGAGTCGAAAGGGAGATTTTTTAAAGAGCTGACGGAAGCCACTTCAGGCGGAATCACAAAGGAGAGCGTAGATACGGGGGAAAAGGCAAGGTATTATATCGAGGGGGAAAGAGCTGTAATTCTTTGAGGAGCGGAAAAAAGTTGAAAGCGGGGTTATTATGGGAAATATATCTTTGGTAGTTATGGCGGCAGGAATGGGAAGCAGATACGGCGGGATAAAGCAGCTTGACGCTATCGGAAAAAACGGCGAAATTATTATGGACTATTCCATTTTTGATGCCGTAAAAGCGGGTTTTAACAAGATTACTATAATCATAAGAGAAGAAATAAAAGATGATTTCATGAGGGTTATAGGAGACAGAATTGAAGAAAAGGCAGGCATCCCGGTACATTATGTGTATCAGGATATAAACGATTTGCCGGAGGGATTTTCGGTTCCGGAGGAACGGGTAAAGCCTTGGGGCACGGGACAGGCAGTACTTGCGGCAAAGAAATATATAAATGAGCCTTTTCTTGTAATAAACGCCGATGATTTTTACGGCAGAGAGGCGTTTATGAAGCTGCATGATTTTCTTGTGAAATCCGACATAAAAGCCGCAAAACCTCATTTTTGCATGGCGGGCTATAAATTAGGTAACACTTTAAGTGAAAACGGCTCCGTAGCAAGAGGAATCTGTAAGGTGGATGAAAACGGCAATCTCATTTCCATAGAGGAAACTCTTTCTATAGCCGAAACTGAAAACGGACTTTTTGGGGAAAACTTTGACGGAGAGAAAAGAAAATTAAGCGCTTCCGATATAGCTTCAATGAATATGATGGGATTTACTCCGGAGATTCTTGATTTTATAGAGGAAGAATTTAAGACTTTTTTAGCGGAATTGGATAGAAAGGATTCTTTGAAGGCTGAGTTTTTCCTGCCTATGGCGGTTGGAGATATGATAAAGAGAGGACTTGCCGAAATGAAGGTTATAAATACGGATGAGAAATGGTTCGGTGTAACCTACAGGGAGGATAAGCCGAAGGTAGAGGCGTCTTTAAGGAAGCTCATAGAAAACGGCGTATATTCGGAAAATTTGTGGAACGGTATTTGAATCGGATTTTCACGCTTCTGACACTTGTATTATAATATAGCACTTAACCGGTATTTATTACGAAAGGGTAAGACTATGAAGATAAGAAGAGTCTTTTCGGCTTTTATGATATTTGCTATGGCGGCAGGGCTTACAGGATGTACATTTAAAACCGAGAATAAGAATACGGGTTCCGCGTCCGGCATCTCAAAGGCGGAAAACGAGCGTGTGCTTAAGGTGGCGGCGGCGGAAACTTCATACGGAAGTGAAATGTGGGTAGAAGTATGTAAAGGTTTTGAAAAGCTGAATCCGGGCGTAAAGACGGAGCTTACCATAGATAAAAAATTTGAGGATGTCGTAACGCCGAAAATGAAGGCGGGAGAATTTCCGGATGTAATAGTACGGGCTGTCGGCACGGAAGCCGCTCTTGCAGAAACCTTTATAAGAGATAATAATATAGAGGAGCTTACCGATGTGCTTTCCATGAAAGTGCCGGGAGAGGAAAAAACCGTAGGAGAAAAAATTATACAGGGATTTCTTGACAATACAATCGTAAAGCCTTATGAAGATGATAAGGTTTATCTTATGCCTATATTTTACAGTCCGTGCGGATTGTTTTATAATAAGACCATCTTTGAGGATTACGGCTGGGAGGTTCCTGAAAGCTGGGCGGATATGTGGGCATTGGGGGATAAGGCAAAGGAAAAAGGAATTTCACTTTTTACTTATCCTACAGCAGGCTATTTTGACACGTTTTTTTATTCCCTGTTGCATGAGGCAATGGGCAGAGAGGATTTTTTAAAGGCTTTAAGGTACAGCGAGGGAATATGGGATACCGAAGGAGCTAAAACGGTGTTTAATATAATAGAAAAGCTTACATCCTACACGGAGCCTACAACACCGGCAAATGCGAATGACAACGATTATAAACAGAATCAACAGCTTGTTTTGGACGGAAAGGCGCTTTTTATGCCTAACGGAAACTGGGTTATTGATGAAATGAGAGATGCTCCGAGAACGGAAAATTTTGAGTGGGCAATGGCTCCGGTTCCTGCCGTAAATACCGGCGGAGAGAGAGCGGCTTATTCATATTTTGAGCAGGTATGGGTACCTAAAAGGGCCGAAAATAAAGACCTTGCGAAGCTTTTTATATCGTATTTGTATTCGGACGAGGCGGTAAAAATATTTGCTGAAAGTCTTGCGATACAGCCTGTAAATAATATCGAGGAAGTAGTTAAAGGTGCGGGAAAGAGCTTTTACTCGGCTTACGGCAAGGGAGCGACCGCTGTAATGGATACCTTTGCCACAACCGAGCCGGTAGAGGGAGTGACTGTAAGGGGTACCTTTTTTGAGCCGATAAATTCTCTGGTTACCGGAGATGAAACGAAAGCCGAATGGGTGGAAAATATAAAAAGGGACAGCGACAGGCTCAGAGCCGCGCTGAAAAAGTAATAATTAGCGGTATAAACGCATCTTGAGGGGGAGTGCGTCAGTTCGAATATAAAAAATTAACATGGAGAATATTGATGCGAAAAAGCGGTAAAAAATCGGCTTTTATTTTTCTTTGCCTCATGCCGGCGGTAGCGCTGTTTATTGTTTTTATGATTATCCCCATTCTTGATATTTTTAGAATGAGCCTGTATAAATGGGGAGGCTATACGTCGGAAAAAACCTTTGTGGGCTTAAGTAATTTTGAAACTCTGTTTAGCAATACGAAATTCTATCAATCTATGCAGAACAGCCTTTTTCTAATAGTGACCGTTACTGTAGCGAGCTTTATTCTGGCTATGATATTTGCGGGAATTTTGTCGAATAGGCGGACAAAGGCTAAAGAATTTTTCAAGGCTGTTTTCTATCTGCCGAGTGTTCTGTCGATAGTAGCGGTTGCCGCGATATTCAGCGCCGTATACTCTCCGAAGGCGGGACTTCTTAACAATCTCATAGCGGTTTTTGATGGAAAAAGCTCAGATTTCCCGATTTTATGGCTCGGAGAAAGACAGCTTGTGATATACAGCATAGGGGCAGCCATGGTATGGCAGGCGGCAGGATATTATATGTTTATATATCTTTCGGCAATAGAGAAGATATCCGACAGCTTTTATGAATCCGCGGCTTTGGACGGCGCGGGAAAGATGAGACAGTTTTTTTCCGTAACAATTCCTCTTATATGGGACAGCATAAGAACCACTCTTGCTTTCTTTGTCATAAGTAATGTAAATATAAGCTTTTTACTTGTTAAAATAATGACAAATGGCGGACCTAACGGAGCTTCAGGAGTATTTTTAAGCTATATGTATCAGGAAGCGTATACAAATTCTTCTTACGGATACGGAATGGCGATAGGGGTGACAGTATTTTTTATATCATTTATTTTGACGGCTTTGGCAAATCTTGCGACAAGGCGCGAAACGGTAAGATTTTAAGCGGACAGGGTTAGGAGGCGGCTTTATGAAGAACGGCGTTATTGTAAGGATTTTAAAAAAATTCGCAATATATATTTTTCTCATAGCGGCGGCACTTGCGGTTATAGTTCCGATAGCATGGGTATTTACGGCCTCGATTAAAGAAAATTCGGAATTTTACGGAAATCCGTGGGCTCTTCCGGCAGGAATACATATAGAAAATTTTGCAAAGGCATGGAATGCCGGAAATATGGCGGTGTATATGCTTAATTCGGCGGTTGTTACTATAACCGCTCTGATTATTTTAACGATTGTTTCACTGCCGGCGGCTTATGTACTCGCAAGATTCAAGTTTAAAACAAGAACCGTTTTCCATGTTTTGTTTATGGCGGGACTGTTTATAAATGTAAATTATATAGTTGTACCTATATTTTTAATGTTAAACAACGCCGACAATTTTATAAAAGAGCTTTTCGGAAGAACGTTTTTTATAAACAATATTTTTATTTTGGCTCTTGTTTATGCAGCAACAGCGCTTCCCTTTGCGGTATATCTTTTGACAGGTTATTTTAAAAGCATAAATGAAGATTATGAGGCTGCCGCGTATGCGGACGGAGCAGGATATTTTACGACTATGGTAAAAATAATGTTTCCTATGGCGAGACCGGGGATAGCGGCGATGCTTTTATTTAATTTTCTGATTTTTTGGAATGAATATATAATTTCTATGACTTTGCTTACGGATGAAAGGCTTAAAACTATTTCGGTAGGGCTTACACATATTATGGCAACTCAAAAAACCGCTGTAGAATACGGGCAGCTTTACGCAGGACTTGTACTTGTTATGCTTCCGGTTATTATGGTTTATATATTTATGAGGAAAAGGCTTACGGCAGTACGTCTGTTTGCTTCGTCGCTTAAGTAGGAGGAAAGGAGAGCTATGGAGGAGGATAAGGAACGGCTGATAGAAGAACTCAGAAAGGATTCTTACAGGGGAACTTTTGATGAGGTGTTTGACAGGGTAATAAGTCCGTTACTGAAAGTTTTTGCTTTTATTTCGGGGATGATTCTTGTTTTTCTGGGACAGAAGAATATAGGCATCGGCGGGCTTTTGGCGGAAGCTTCGGGAATTTTAATTTTAATATTTCTGTTATGGAACTATAACAGGAAATATAATTAAGGGGAATAATAAAAGTGAATGACGGCATGATTAAAGTAATAAAGGAATTTTTGCTTGACGGAGAACCTGAAAGCGCGGAGCCTTACGGGAGCGGGCATATAAATTCGACATTTATGATAAAGACGGACTCCGGCAAAAAATATATTTTACAAAAAATAAATCATCATATTTTTAGAGATGTAAAAGGGCTTATGAATAATATAGCCATGGTAACGGAGCATTTAAAAGGAAAAACGAAGAATGGCAGAGAGGTTCTTAATGTAATAAAGACAAGGGACGGAAAGAATTATCTGCATAGCTTTGAAGAATACTGGAGAGTATATGACTTCGTAGAGGATTCTATATGTTTGCAGTTACCTGAAACCGACGAGGACTTTTATGAGAGTGCGAAGGCATTCGGAACCTTCAGCGAAAGACTTTCGGATTTTGACGCGTCAAAGCTGAGTGAAGCCATACCGGATTTTCATAATACTCCTGTGAGATTTAAGGCATTTCATGAAATTTTAAAGAAAGATCCTTTAGGCAGGGCGGCTTCGGTGAAAAAGGAGATTAAATTCTGCCTTGACAGAGAGGAAGATATGGCTACGCTCCAGAGAATGAGGGATGCAGGAGAGCTTCCCGTAAGAGTAACGCATAACGACACAAAATTAAACAACATACTTTTGGATGCAAGGACAAGAAAGGCGTTATGTGTAATAGACCTTGATACCGTTATGCCCGGGTTAAGTCTTTATGATTACGGAGATTCGATTCGCTTCGGGGCGTCAACGGGAGCTGAGGATGAAAAAGATCTTTCCAAAATAGAGATGAGCTTAAAACTGTTTGAAATATACACAAAAGGATATGTGAAAGCATGTCCCAACCTTACGGAAAGGGAGAGAAAAATGCTTCCGACGGGTGCGAAAATTATGACATTTGAGTGCGGAATGCGCTTTCTTACGGACTATATAGACGGAGATAATTATTTTGCCACGCACAGAGAGGAGCATAATTTGGACAGAGCAAGGACGCAGTTTAAGCTTGTAAGCGATATGGAAGCCAAGTGGGCGGAAATGGAAAGGATAGTAAAAAATATAAGCTGATGATTATCGTTAAGATTTCGGATGTAAAGGATTTTATGAAAAAACTCTTTTTGAAAGAGATATTTGACAACTTTCTTTTGGTTTCAATCGATATAAAAACAGCTTCGGATTTTAAAATCGACGGAAAGAGAAATAAAGAGTGGTATGATGAAGAAAACGAGGCGGATACGGATTATATAAAATGGAAAGAGGTAAGGGAGCAGGCGGCATTTTTAATAAAGGGAGAAAGGCCCCCTCTTTTTATAAAATCCGTTTTCAGACTTTCCGAGGAAAATACAGCCAAGCTTGCGGCAAAGGCGGATGAAAGCGCGGATATAAAAAGTCTCGGTATGTTTTTTACGCTTAAATTTGACGGGAAAGAGCTGTTTATAACAACCGGAGTTTCATATTATGATTTTCTGAAGACTAAGCGCTTTGAGGAGTTTTGGGATGAAAATCTGCTGAAATTTTTAAAATATTTTGACATATATACGGAAAAGGTGTAGTCTGAAGTCTCAAAGAAAATATGGGAGGTATAAATATGAGAGTATTGGTAACCGGAGGAGCGGGTTATATTGGAAGTCATACATGCGTGGAGCTGTTAAACGCGGGGCATGAGGCGATTGTTTTTGATAATTTCTATAACTCAAGTATGGAGGCCGTGGAAAGAGTAAAGAAGATAACGGGGAAGGAAATAAAGTTTTATGAGGCGGACATGACGGATAAAGCCGCCATGGAAAAGATTTTTTCTGAAAATGAAATAGATGCCGTTATACATTTTGCAGGATATAAGGCGGTAGGAGAGTCGGTGTATAAGCCGCTTGAATACTATTATAATAATCTGATGGGAACTCTCACTCTTGTGGAGGTAATGAGAAAGCACGGTGTGAAGAACATAATTTTCTCATCTTCGGCAACAGTTTACGGAGAACCTGAAAAACTGCCGCTTACAGAGAATATGCCTCACGGTAAAGCGTCCTCCCCTTACGGAGCGACGAAGATGATGCAGGAGGAGATGTTTAAAGATTTCCATACTGCCGATAAGGATTTCAATATAATTCTTTTAAGATATTTCAACCCGATAGGCGCACATGAAAGCGGTATGATAGGCGAGGACCCTAAGGGTATTCCTAACAATCTTGTGCCTTATATAGCACAGGTGGCGGTAGGAAAGCTTCCTAAGCTCGGGATTTTCGGAGACGATTATCCTACTCCGGACGGAACCTGCTTAAGGGATTATATACATGTTGTGGATTTGGCAAGAGGACATGTGCTTGCGCTTAATAAGTTTAAAGACGAGCCTGCGGTAAGGATTTATAATTTGGGGACAGGCAACGGGATTTCCGTGCTTGAAGTTTTTCATGCTTTTGAGAAGGCATGCGGCAAGGAGCTTGCGTATGAGATAAAGCCCCGCAGAGACGGAGATGTACCCGTCTGCTATGCCGACAGTACAAAGGCTGAGAAGGAGCTCGGATTTAAGGCGGAGTTCGGTATAGACAGGATGTGTGCGGATTCGTGGAGATGGCAGTCTATGAATCCTGACGGGTATAGAAAGTGATATATTTTCAAGATAGAGAACGGGGTATTTGTTCTTCGGGAAGCTGTCATGCGGCAGGAAAAGTCTATTCGTGTGAGCAAATGCGTGTAAGGTGTAAGAATGAAGCGATTAGCACTCAACTAAAAAGACTGCTAATAAAACTCTTGACATGGAGTAAATAAGGTATTATCATAACAATCGGATGGTGTTAAAGCTGTCCGATTGCTTTTGTAAAGGAGAGATTAAAACTATGGGAAATATTGAAAAAGGTTCTTTGTCGATAACTTCGGAAAATATATTTCCGATAATAAAAAAATGGCTGTATTCGGATCACGATATTTTTTTACGTGAGTTGGTGTCAAATGCATCGGACGCCGTGACCAAGCTTAAAAAGCTTGAGAGCATAGGCGAATGGCAGTCTCCGGAGGGAAATAAATACAAAATTGACGTTATAACCGACAGTGAAGCAAAGACAATTACCGTGATAGACAACGGTATCGGTATGACGGCGGACGAGGTAAAGAAGTATATAAATCAAATCGCTTTTTCGGGAGCGCAGAGCTTCCTTGAGAAATATAAGGATAAGGCGAGCGAGGAACAGATTATAGGGCATTTCGGTTTAGGCTTTTATTCAGCCTTTATGGTGGCTAAGAGGGTTACCATAGATACACTTTCCTATACGGAGAGTGCCGTGCCTGTTCATTGGGCATCCGATGAGGGAATCGACTTTACTATGGAGGACGGAGACAGGACGGAAAGAGGAACAAAGATAACCCTTTATTTAAATGACGACTGTTATGAGTTCTCGAACGAGTACAGGGTTAAGGAAATTTTGGATAAATACTGTTCCTTCATGCCTGTGGAAATTTATTATACAAACGCCAACGCCGTTAAAGAAGAGAAAAAAGCGGTAGTTGACGAGGCTAAGGATGAAAACGGCGAAGAGAAGAAGCTTGATGAACCTAAGCCTGTAAATGAGATTCACCCTCTTTGGACAAAACATCCGAACGAGATAAAAGAGGAGGAGTATAAGGAGTTTTACAGAAAGGTATTTAAGGACTATAAAGAGCCTCTTTTCTGGATTCACCTCAATATGGATTATCCTTTCAATCTTAAGGGAATTTTATACTTCCCTAAGATAAACATAGAGTATGACGCTGCGGAGGGAATGATAAAGCTATACAATAATCAGGTCTTTATAGCGGACAATATTAAAGAGGTAATACCTGAGTTTTTGCTTCTCTTAAAGGGAGTTATAGATTGTCCGGATCTTCCTCTTAATGTGTCGAGAAGCGCTCTGCAAAATGACGGTTTTGTGAAGAAGATTTCGGATTATATTACCAAAAAGGTGGCTGAAAAGCTTTCGGGACTTTGCAAGACCGACAGGGAAAATTATGAGAAATACTGGACGGACATAAGTCCCTTTGTGAAGTACGGCTGTTTAAGAGACGATAAGTTTGAGGAGAAAATAAAGGATTTTATTCTTTTTAAAGACTTAAACGATAAGTTTGTAACTCTTGAGGACTACATAAAATCGGTAAAGCCTGAGGAAGAAAGCAAGGAAGAAGTAAAGTCCGAGGAGAATACCGAAAAGACGGAAGAAAAAGAAGATGAAAAAATCGATGAGGAGAAGCAAAAAACTGTTATTTATTATGTGACGGATAAGCTTCAGCAGAGCGGTTATATAAATATGTTTAAGGAGAACGGGCTTAACGCCGTTATTCTTGAGCATAAAATTGACCAGCCTTTTATAAACAGGCTTGAGGCTAAAAATGAGGATATAAGATTTGAGAGAATCGATTCGGGAGTAAACGCTTCGGTTAAGGGAGAGCTTTCCGAGGAGGAGGCAAAGGAGCTTACAGAGAGTCTAAGTACGTTGTTTAAAAAAGTTTTGGGTAAGGAAAACCTTGAAGTAAAAGCGGAAAGCTTTAAAAACGAGGAAATATCGGCAGTCATAACCGTTTCCGAGGAAACCAGAAGAATGCAGGAGATGATGAGGATGTATTCGATGGGAGCCATGGAGGGAGAAGATCCGTTCGCAGGCGGAGAAACATTAGTGCTTAACACGGGCAACAGCCTTGTGAAATATCTTCTTTCGCACAAGGAAAACACAGAGGACGAGAAAACAGTGCTTATCTGTGAACAGCTCTATGACCTTGCGAGGATATCCAATAAGCCGCTTTCCGCCGGAGATATGACTAAGTTTATAAACAGGAGCAATAAGGTGCTTAAAATCATTACGGAATAATCGGAGTTTATAAATAAGTTCGAGAGTATGTATCGTGTTCACGCGATATGTACTCTCGATTTTTTTATATAAAATCCATTTTCGCATAAAGAAAATCTTAACATATTAAGGTAATGTTACTATAGCATAAAGATTTAATAAAACCTGACTAAAAGGGGTAGGATTTTTTGATTTCTTCTGGTAGAATGAGTGCCGAAAGCGATAAAGTGATAAGCGCTTTAAAGGAGGAATAAAGTATGTTAAACAGTAAGAAGGCATTGTCCCTTGCGCTTTGCGCAGGAATAGTAATGAGTTCTTTTATGGGAGTATCGGTCAGTGCCAAGACGGATCCGTTTCTTAATGATAAGACGGAAACAACATATCAATATCAGTTTGATTCCATACATGTAAGAGAGGCGTGGAAGCTTCTTGAGGAAAAGGGATATACAAAGACTAAAGTAGGTGTTATGGATACCGGTATTGATCCTGAGCATGAGGATTTAAAAGGAAATCTGGCTGAGTATGTTACGGTCAGAAAAGGTAAAGTGGAAAAGGGCAGGCAAGATCTTGAAAATCACGGGACCCATGTTTCGGGTATAATCGCAGCCACCTATGGAAACGGAAAAGGAGGAAGCGGTGTAGCTACAGGAACCAAGAATGATATGGTCGAGTTATATGTGGCAAGCGTTTCCGACGAAGGCGCAATTAACGATGTGGATATGGAAAGGGCGCTTGAGTATTTTGCCGAGAAGGGTGTAAAAGTGGTAAATATGAGTCTCGGCGGTTACCAGCATGATGATGATTTGGGAAAGGCGATGAAAAAGGCTTATGATTTAGGCATAACGCTTGTGGCCGCTTCCGGTAATGACGATACGGATAACGAAAGCGCTCCGTCGGTTTTTAAGGAGGTAATATCCGTAAATGCGACCGATAAGGAAAATAAAACCACTTTCTTTTCGAATTACGGTTATTCTACCGATATTTCAGCTCCCGGATTTAACGTATTAAGTACCATTCCGGGAAATAAGTATCAGATGTATTCCGGCACGTCTATGGCATGCCCTGTAGTTACGGGAGTGGTTTCACTTATGTATTCGGCAAATAAGGATTTAACGCCGAGACAGGTATACAATATTCTTTGCGCGACTGCAGACAGGGGAAGAAACGGCGGAAAGACTTTTGACGTAAAGCAGTACGCTTATGGCGAGGTGGACGCTCTTGCGGCTGTTAAGGCGGCTTATGAGATGAAGGAGAAGCCTACGTCGGAAGTTAGTGATTTATTTATAAAGCAGAAAACGCTTACAGTAAAAAAAGGCTATCCGAGGGCTCTTGAAACCCTTATAACTCCTGCGAGCAGTACCGCCGAAACAAAATGGAGAAGCAGTGATTCTACCGTGGCAGAGGTAAATGATGACGGATATGTTATCGGTAAAAAGGTCGGAAGTGCCGTAATTACAGCGACAGCGGGCGGAAAAAGCGTAAGCGCTGATGTGAATGTGGAAGAGGCGGTTTTACCTGCGGATATAGAGATAATTGACAAGAAAACCGTTCTTTCCGTGGGAGAAGGCGACTTACAGACTGTAAAGGTTACTCCGAGTGACGCGGATATAAAGGAATGGTATGCTAAGAGCAGCGATCCGAGTGTGGCTGTGGCATATGATAATGGCGGTGTATACGCAAAGAAGGTCGGAACCGCCGATATAACCGTCAGAACAATAAACGGTATAGAAAAAACCTATACGGTTACAGTTAAGCCGGCTGCGGGAAAAATAAAGATAACAAAGTATACAAAGAAAATAAAGGCAGGCAAGAGTTTTATATTTAACGCGGAGGTACTTAACACCGAAGGTGAAAAGGAGCTTGCAAAGGACGGTCTTAAATGGAGCGTTACAGATACTTCTATAGCTTCAATTGATAAGAAAACAGGCAAATTTACCGCTAAGAAGGCGGGAAAGGTTTATGTAAAGGCTGCTTCAAACGCTTTAATGAATGACGGTATAAACCATGCTTCGGCAGTTATGAAGGTTACGGTGACGCCGGGAAAGGACAGCTCCGACGACAAGATAATACCGTATAAGGAGAAGGGTTCAAAGGTTAAGGCTATGCATCTTACCGATGAGCTTGATACGAATAAGTCCAAAGCTCTTGATATGATGTACGCTTATTACGGTGAGATTGCCGCAAACAAGACAAAGTACAGCAAAGCTCTGCTTAAAACCGCGGATGAGCTTATGGCTGAAGCGGTAGAAATAATAAAGTCCGCCGATGATAAAACAAAGCTTTTTAAAGAGGAGTTTAGTGCAGCAACAGGAAAGTTTGAAACGCTTCCTGACGGCAAACTTGCGGATTACGCTTCGTATTTCAGTACTATGTTTTCTTATGACAACCTTAAACTCACATCGGAAAAGGACTTATCGAAATTAAAGAAAGATTCCGAGAATAATGTTAAACAGGCTATAGAAGGAATTGATAAGAATAATTTTAATTCATATTATTTACAGCTTGTAAAGGCTCCTTATAAAAAGATTGCTTCCAAAGTAAGGAAATCCGAAAGCATAGCGGAGCTTATAAAGGCAGAAAGCGAACTTGGAGCGATTAAGCCGGTTCAGGATAAAAATATAAAGTTTGTTAAAGATGTAAGGGATTATGACGAGATTTATACAAAAAACGATATAGACACAATTAAGAAGCTTATAAAAAGGCAACTGTCTTCTTATGTAAACGGGCAGCTTGCCATGTCCTCGTACAAGGATAATATGAAGGAGCTTAAGGCGGATCTCGCAAAATATAAGAAAGCTATAGATAAGGCTGTATATATGGGTGATATTTTTGAGAAAAAAGAGGCATATATAGAAGCTTTTGAGAAGAAAACGGGTATCATGTATGAGAAAGCTACAAATGCTGAAAATATCCGTATGATAACAAAGTTGAATAAGCTTATTGCAGAATACGCAAGAAAGAATTATACTGATAAAAATTGGATGAAAATTCAGGAGATAATGGGAAAGGCTTATGAAACGGCGGAAAGCGCGGATTATAGCGGTGAGATTTACATGCTTGATAAAAAAACCGAAAAGAAACTTAAGGCTGTAAAGACAGGCGGAAAAGATGAGCCTGTCAAAGATGACGTGATACCTTATAAGAAGTAATTTGCGGATATTTAAGGCAGCAGTCAATTTTAAAATCGTTAGAATGGCGCGAAGCATTGCTTTGCGCCATTTATATAAGTAAAAATGGAGGGAGTAAAATGGAAAAGGAAAGAATAAGATTTGATTCGTCGGACGGAGCGCACAGTATAGTGGGATACGCTTACAGTTGCCCGGACACTAAGCCGAAGGCGGTACTTCAGATTGTGCACGGAATGTGCGAGTATATTGAAAGATATGAGTGGCTTGCGAGTTTTTGTGTAGGTAAGGGCTATATTTTGTGCGGAAACGATCATTTGGGGCATGGAAGCAGCGTTAAGGAGAGTGAATACGGTACTTTTAATGAAGAAAACGTATTGCTTGATTTGAAAAAAGCGAATGAGGTTATAAGAGAGCGTTATAACGGGCTTCCGATTATTATGTACGGACACAGCATGGGAAGCTTTTTCGCAAGATGGTACGCGGAGAGATATCCTGACAGCATAGACGGTCTTATTTTAAGCGGAACTGCAGGACCTTCTCCGCTTAACGGGATAGGAAAGGCTATTTCCGGTTTTATAAAAAACCGTCACGAAAAGGGCTATGTTTCCGAATTTCTGGCAAACCTTAATTTCAGAAGCTATCTTGCAAGGATTAAAGATGCCAAGTCGAAAAATGACTGGTTGACACATGACAGAGCGATAGTGGAGGCTTATGATAAAGACCCTAAATGTAACTTTAAATTCAGCGCGGAAGGTTATCATTCCATGCTTATAGTGTTAAGTCATGTAAGTAAAAGAGCCTGGGCACAGAGCCTGCCTAAAGATATGAAAATCCTTCTTATAGCGGGAGCCTGCGACCCTGTAGGAAATTACGGAAAGGGCGTAAAAAAAGTTACGGAAATGCTTAAAAGCGCAGGCATAAAGGATGTGACCGAGATTATAGAGCTGAACGGCAGGCATGAACTTCATAATGAGGTAAATAAGGAAGAGGTTATGATGAAAGTAATCGGCTGGCTTAATGAGAGAATTAAGGCTTAGCCGATAAAGCTTAAAGAGAGGTTCGAGTATCATGGATGAAAAAGAAAAGGAAAAGCTGCAAAAAATAATAGATGACAGTAAAAACATCGTATTTTTCGGAGGCGCAGGAGTGTCCACAGAGAGCGGCATACCCGATTTCAGAAGCGCGGACGGACTCTATCATCAGAAATATAAATATTCTCCGGAGCGGATTATAAGCCGTAGCTTTTTTCTGAAATATCCGGAGATATTTTTTGAGTTTTATAAAGAAAAAATGCTCTACCTTGACGCAAAGCCCAATCCCGCTCATATAAAGCTTGCTGCGCTTGAGAAGTCGGGGAAGCTTAAAGCTGTAGTAACACAGAACATTGACGGACTTCATCAGGCTGCGGGCAGCAAAGCCGTTTATGAGCTTCACGGAAGTATTCACAGAAACTACTGCATGAAATGTAAAAAAATTTATGCCGCGGAATATATGAAGCATTCTGACGGGATTCCGCGCTGCGAATGCGGAGGAATAATAAAGCCGGATGTGGTGCTCTATGAAGAAGCACTTGATATGAAAACGATTCAGGCTGCGGTGGAGGCCATTTCATCGGCAGATACGTTAATTATCGGAGGAACATCTCTTGTCGTCTATCCTGCAGCGAGTTTTGTAGATTATTTTCACGGAAAACATCTTGCGGTAATAAATAAATCCATTACCGAAAAGCATATAAATACGGAGCTTTACATAAACGCTCCGATTGGTGAGATTATGGAAGGAATTGAGTGAGAGAAAGATAATGCTCGGAAAGGGACAGATTTTGGATTAGGTATTCGCCGGACGGAGTATTAATGACACTTTGTTTTATAAAGGGTTGAAGAGATAAATAGGCTTTGAGGATTGATTATAAGCTTTATCTGATGCCGGAGGAGGGGCATACGGAGTCCTGTCGCATTTCTTGAATCAGAGTATTTTCCATAGAATTTTCACACTTTTGACACTTATATCATGTAATCTTATAAAAAAACAAAGCAAAGACAAAAGGAGAAAAAATGATAAGATTAAAAAAAGTAACGCTCACAATAGCGCTTTTCGGACTCATCCTTACAAACGGTACTGCCGTAAATGCCTTTGCCGCGGATAAGATTATATCTAAAGAAGCCGCAAAAGATGAGGCTTTTAAAAAAGCGGGAATTACAAAGGAACAGGCAAAAGCGGTGGAAGTGAAGTACGATTCAGATGATGATGAATACGGACAGATTTATGAAGTTGAGTTTAAAGCTAACGGCTACAAATATTCCTATGAGATAGACGCAAATGACGGAACTGTTCTTAAGAGTGAGAAAAAGAAACTTAAAACTAAAAAGAAAGCTACAAATTCATCAAAATATATCGGTGAGGAAGCGGCAAAGGCTTTGGCGCTTAAACATGCGAAGCTTACAGTCGAAAAAGTTACTTTTATCAAAGCAAAACTTACTACGGATGACGGCATCAAGATTTATGATGTGGAATTTCATACCGTTGATACCGAGTACGATTATGAAATAAATGCCAAAACAGGCAAGATTATTGAGTTTTCATCGGAGCCTGTTGATGACGACGATTAAACAGATGCTTTCTTTATCCTTCTTATGTAGCCGGTTACTATAGTCACAAGACTGACGAAAATACAGGCATAAAAGCTTATGCCCCTGCTTAAAAGTTCGGTATGAACGGCAATATTTTCAGGCATAAACTGAGAAAAGCCCTGTATCATAAGGTAATCGGCAACTCCCTGCGCTCCGGGAATAGGGGCGCAGTTTGAGCCTATAACGGCAAAAGCCTGTGAAAACCACATATTACAGATATTTTTAATACTTCCGCCAAGACCCAAATAGACAAATACGGTTATGGATATCTGAGTTGTTCTCTGTGCCAGATTGATTAAGAATGCCGCAAACAACATTCTGCCCTTACCTAAGGCTATATCCGAAACGGCATCATATTTTTCAATCGTTTCCTTAAGTTTTTTTCTTTTTTTCTCCGGTTTCCTTAAGAGATGGAGTTTTTCAAGCAAATTTATTCCCCAATTTCCCAAGCGCTCCATCCATTTCGCCTCTTTTAAAAACATAAAGAATATAAGTGTAAGTATAATCATTATTATAAAGCCTGACACTATGAGGATTTTTCCGAAATGATTGAAGCGAGTAAAAATGTCCGGTCTTACGATAAAGCTTATAATCGCTACAAAGTCTACCGCAAAGCTGTACATGAGGAGGTTTAACACAAGACTCATAGTAGCCTTTGAAAAGGATATTCCGTCTTTTCGCATAAAATAAAAGCTTGCGGGCTGTCCTCCCGAAGCTGAAGGAGTAATGGCAGAAAAATAAATGTCGGCGGCGGAATAAAGGAAAGCCTGTCCGTGCTTTATATTTACGGAAATATGTTTCAGTATATGTCTGATTGCCGCGCCCTCAAGGTAAATATAAAAAACCACCGATAAAACGGCAAGAAGCATAAAACCTTTATTTCCGTTTTCTATAAGTCTGAGAGCGTCATTTATGGAAAAGCCCTTAGCCTGACTTGTAATTGCCGTAATGGTAAGTACAGCGATTAAAACAGTTATAACCGTCCACAATATATTTTTAAATATGTCTTTTTTGCCTTTTTGATCCATCGGAAAAGTCTCCTTAGGGTGTTAGTCTTTATAGTATATCATAAATGTCCGCAATAAACTTTACATTTATCTTAAATTTTAACGGAAAAACTCGAAAAAGCCCGACAGCACTTTATTCTAACGCATTACAAAACAGTAAAAATACTGCGAGCTGTAATGAAAAAACCCACAAAACGGAAGAAGCGGATAGACAGGTAGTAAAAGAAGCCGAGAACGAAGGGCTTGAGATAACGGCATTTGTAAGAAAACAGGCGGAAATCGACGGAGCGGATAAGGCTGTTAAAAAAATATTTATAGGATTTGCATCGTTATTATGATGAAAATCCGCTCCATAAAATAATACTGTATGAAATTAAGGATTTTAAGTTTTATTGAGAAATTTTTGATGCATATCGACAACAGGGCAACATGAGACTTTTTTTCTCCGGGGATTAAAAAACATACAGATGAGCCGCCACCATATACTATGATATGACTTAAAGGTTAGCGCATGGAAAGAAAATTCCGAAATTATGAAGCTTTCTTACCGGAAACCGTGCCGACCTTTCCCGCTTCTACGGTTTTAATACCGGATGGTGTGGTGACTTCTACGGTTTTATCGGTATTGTTTTTAATTTCGACAGGCACGGTATAATTAAGCGTGGTTATTTCGGAAACGCCGGCATTCTCCTTTAATATTACGGACAGAGATGTGTCGGCATACAGTATTATTTTTTTGAAAGCGGTGATAACCGAGTCCGCTGCGTCTTTCCAAAGCGAAAGAGTGACATTTTTTGAGGTGTTTCCTTTTACGCTTATATCGGATTTGGCTGTGGCATAGACCGCTGTATCGCCGCCCTCACCATTTGCGGTAAAAGATAGAGATGAAAGAGCGTTAAGATATAAGGAGGTGAGTTCTCCGCTTTTTCCGTGAGTTTGAACTACTGTTTTCGAGCCTTTCGCATTAACATAAAGCTCGGCAAGAGTTCCCTTTATGTTAAAGGTCGTTTGTTTGCCTGCCATTCCTATTACAGCGGTTTTTACAAAAGTTCCGCTTTCTATATTTATGTTGATTTTATTTTTTGAAATAACATGAAGCGCTACATTAAAATTTCCGTCAGGTATGCTGAAGTTTGTATCTTTTGCAGGATTAAGCACTACAATATCGGCATTTTTCGTACTAAGAGCCTTTTTCAATTCTTTTCCGGTAGAAGCATATTTTAAAGTTAAGGAGTCCACCGATACGGTAGCGGTAAGTGTAGCTTTCAGTCTCTTATTTTTATCATAAATCTTAACGTAAACTTCCGTATTTCCCTCAGATAGTCCGGTAACTTTTCCCTTATTTGAAACTGAAGCTGTTTTTTTATTTTTAACGCTCCATATCGTGGAATGTGTTTTCGAAAGATTTTTAACTTTCAAAATATAATTTTCTCCGATATGCAGAGATAAAGAGGTTTTATTAAGCCCCATATCGGCAGCGTAAGCTTTATTAAATGAAAGAATTGAAAATACGGCAATAAATATAAAAGTAAAAACCGAAAATAATGTGATGAGTTTTTTATTCATAAATATCTCCCGATGAATGATTTTACAGGTGTCCATTAGAACCTTTCAGCCAATTATAGAGCGTTTTGCGGGAAAAATCAAATGCGGGATAAAATAAAAAAAGACTCCTTTCACAACAATTCTGATTTAAGACATCTGTAGATGAAGTAAGATACGGAAAGTTAAAATAATCCATAAAAACAAACCCGCCGTCCGAATTTCAGTCTTTTGAGGACCTTGTTCCGGGCGGCGGAGTTTATTCCGCTATGACATCTTAACTAATCGAGCGCTATAGCTCCGGTAGGACAGGCTTCTTCACAGGCACCGCAGTCGATGCAGGTGGCAGCGTCCACCTCGTAATGTTCAGAACCTTCAGAAATTGCTTCAACAGGACAGACAGAAGCGCAAGCTCCGCAATTGATGCACTCATCACTGATTGAATGTGACATAAAAATACCTCCTTTATGAAAAATTATTATAATTTCGGGGTTAAAAGGACCTTTTACCTTTTGCCCTTTAAATTATTATAATCGGAGGAACGGTATTTTACAATAGAATACCGCATAAAAACACAAACAATTCACGAAAAATATTAACTATCTCAGAAAACAATAATCATTCTCAAATAAAATCTGACATCATCTCTGGCCATATTTCTTAAGGACTTTATGTATTCTTTCGGTAGGACTTAAAAGCTGACTTATTGAAGAATCATGATTCAATTTATCAATTATAAGCGCTATGTATTTGCTCATGTCCGCGCTGATATAGTAAGAGCGCTTTAGAAGTTCCGGCGTTTGATAAATGAGATTTGTGGAGATAACCCTGTGTATGAGTCCGGATTCATAAGCCTCGTCAAATTTTTCGAGTCCCTCGGTAAAAAGACCGAAGGTGCTGGCAACGAAGATACGACCGGCATTTCTCTTTTTAAGCTCTTTTGCCACATCGAGCATACTTTCTCCGGAGGCTATCATATCGTCTATAATAACCACATCCTTGCCGTCGAGCTTTCTGCCGAGGTATTCATGAGCCACAATAGGATTTTTTCCGTTTACAATCGTAGTATAATCACGCCTTTTATAAAACATTCCCACATCAAGTCCTAAAACTCCGGCAAAGTACACGGCTCTGTTCATGGCTCCTTCGTCCGGACTTATTACCATCATATTATCGGGATTTATCTTAATGTCGGGTACGTTTTTGAGCAGAGCTTTGATAAACTGGTATGTAGGCATTACTGTATCAAAATTGTTTAAAGGAATGGCGTTCTGCACTCTCGGATCATGGGCGTCAAAGGTAATTATACTGTCAACACCCATGTGGATAAGCTCTTGCAAAGCGACGGCGCAGTCGAGGGATTCTCTTGTAGATCTTTTATGCTGTCTGCCTTCATATAAGAAAGGCATAATGACAGTTATTCTATGGGCTTTTCCGGCACACGCCTGAATCACACGCTTTAAGTCCTGATAATGGTCATCAGGTGACATGTGGTTTTCAAAGCCGTTCATTGTATAGGTTATGCTGTAGTTGCTTACATCGACTAAAATATAAAGATCAAGCCCTCTCACGGTACTTAAAATATTACACTTTGCTTCTCCGCTTCCGAAACGCGGGCATTTCGCCTCGACAAGGTAGGAATCTTTTTGATAGCCCGAAAAAGCGATGGTGGAAGTATGCTCATTATTACGGTTATCTCTCCAGCCTACGATGTAGTCATCAACCTTGCCACCCAGAGCCGAGCAGCCCTTAAGGGCTATTATCCCGAGCGGTCCTGTGGGGATTGTTTCGATATAATCTTCTTTTGGCATGATGTTTTTTCTCCTTAAAACAAGTTGGGTTTATGATTAACGCGTTATGCGTATAATCCTAAGCAAGATCCGGTTTGCCTTTAATTTGTCTGATGTCATTTCCGGTAAGTTTTATAAGGCGATAGTTGCTTATTATTCGTGAAAAAATTCTTTCGCTGTAACTGTTCTTTATATGAAAAAGACTTAAATTGGTTGTAATTACGGTGGCTTTATTTTTAAGTATTCTCTCGTTTATACACTCATACAGTTTTGTGGAAGTGAAAGTATTTATTACCTCGGTACCTATATCGTCAAGCACCAAAAAGTCGCAGGTAAAAAGATAATCGCTATTTACATTAAGTGCTGTAACCGTATTTTCTTCCCGTCCTCCGCTTTTAAAGCTCTCTTTTTCCAAAATTTTAAAAAAGTTGTAGGCGGTTAGAAAAGCTGTGGAATATCCCACGTCGGCAAGCTCATTAGCCATACATCCGGATAAAAATGTCTTTCCGACTCCTGTATTTCCGTACATAAGAATATTTTTTTTGTCAAATTCATTAAAATTTGAAATGAAATCCTTGCAGTATGCCAAGGCTTCCGAAGCGACTGTTCTTGAGGAAAGCCCCGTATCGGGATCAATGTCATCATTACTGTAATAATCTGTGCGAAATAGAGAAAGTCTTGCGTTTGCAGGGGGCATTATATCTATATTTCTGCTTCCTATAAGTTTTGAAACCTCATTCCCGAAGCAGATACATTTTTTTTCGTTTACAAAGCCCGTATCCTTACAAAGCGAACAGGAGTAAACTTTCTCCAAATAATCGGGCTTAAAACCGTTTACCTGTAAAAGTTTTCTTTTCTCATCGGACAGTCTTGAAATTTTCGCTTTAAAATCCGAATAGAGTTTTTTATACTCCGCTTCATCCATAAATATAGCTTTTTTCGAAAAGGCGGCGGAGAAAGAGGTTATTTCATCTTCAATTTCTCTAAAACGAGGAATTTTTTCATATACTTCGCTCAGTCTTTCATGAAGCAGACGATTGCCCGCGGCGCGTCTGTCATCGTAGCCGCGCGTCACAGCCTCGTAGTCGGAATTGGAAAGTACCATAGATATCTCCTTTTGCAATGAACATTCTGCGACTGATTAAAGCCTCAATAAGTATAGCAGATAATAATAGAATTGAAAACAGTCAATAAAGAATGTATGATAATAGGGACAAGAGAACGGGCATGGAGCTGCCAAATTAAGCACAAAACATACAAAATACGGTGATAAACCCTTATTAAAGCCATACATAATCTTGTAATGTTTCTTTTAAAGCGACAGCCCGCGGCTCAAACTTTTTGGCACGCAAAACTTATAAGTAATAAGGAGAACTTACATGACTTATATAAATTATTATAAATCCCCTATGGGAGAGCTTTTGCTTGAGGCGGACGAGACAGGGCTTACGGGAGTTTGGTTTGACAAAGAAAAATATTTTTCCGTTAAAAAAATAACGAATATTTCGGTAAAAGAATCGGATATATTTAAAAAAACAAAAAAATGGCTTGATATTTATTTTTCAGGTAAAGTTCCCGACATAAAAATACCGCTTCATCTTAAAGGGACGGAGTTCAGAAAAAGGGTATGGGAAATACTTCTTGACATCCCTTACGGCAAAACCGTTTCTTACGGCATGATTGCAAAAAAGATTGCGGCGGAAACGGGAAAGAAAATGTCGGCGCAGGCGGTAGGCGGAGCCGTAGGAAGCAATGATATTGCCATAATAGTTCCGTGCCACAGGGTAATCGGGGCTGACGACAGCCTAACAGGCTATACGGGAGGACTTGATAAAAAAGTTAAGCTCCTTGAAATTGAAAAAGCCGATTTGACTCCGATTATTTTGTATTAAGAAGTCCCTTTTCAAGCTCCTTTATATCATTTTCGCTATAGCTTCTCTGCTCAAAGGAATTAAACCTTGTAGAGGCTTGCTTTAAAGCGGAAGAACCCGATACATTTTTAGCAGCCTGTATGGAGGCGAAATGAAGTTTATCCTCTTCGGCTATTTTTTCAAGTGTTTTACAGTCTTTCTTACGCCAGCTGCCTAAGATTCCGTCCGTATATTTGAAGTCGGGACGGGCAGCCTGAATAAGCGCTCTGCCGCAGGCTTCCGTTATAACCTCGAGCGGCATTCCGTATTCATGAACCCATTTGTTTATATATTGTCTTTCGGCTGTTCCGGGCAGGCGGTTAAGCCCGAACGCCTTCATAACGGAGATATAATTTTCGTTATATTTAGCTGAAGCCTCTTCGGCCTGCTCTACCGTCCGTATTCCCTTATCTGCCCATGAAAGTCCGACTTTTTCTATATATTTCGCGTCAGTTTTACCTAAACCGGCACAGTATTCATAAAGATGAAGCACCAAATCGCGAGGAAAACGCATTTTCTCGTACAAGTCGCATATAAACTGTATCTCGGCAGGAGAGAGAAATCTTTCCACGTATTTTTGGGCAACCTCTATTATAAATTTCAAATCTTCTTCATCTCCGAAAGAATCATCCGAGCCGAATACCTCATCCGAAACGGGCTTTAAGCCCGTACTTATAGCGGGAGTTTGAACGACAAAGCTTGTGACAAGGCTTGTCTTATCGTCCGACGCTTCAGGATTCAACAATTTTATTGAGAGTATATCCGCTTTATCAGCCCTTTTTACTTCTATAAGACCTAACTTTTCCCAGTATCCTATGGCGCGCAAAATATCCTTTTCCGTATCTCCTAAAAAATCACAGGCATTATTTACGGAAAAGCTTTTCCCGCTCTGCAGGCAATAGGTGAGATAGATATACATTTTGATATAGGCTTCTTTGGCATCAGGTAAAAAACGCTCTATAAAAGCGTTTGAAATTATAGTTATATTTATATTTTTATCTGCGCTTAATTCTATCCCGGACATTTTAACAACCCCTTTTATGTGATGTGAGAAGAGTATATCATACCGATTGTCAAATGAAAATACGAAGCGAAGGAGAGGGGGAGGTGGGATACTTCGTGTGGATAAAGTGGATAAAATTTAGAAACAGTATAAAATTAAGCTTTATGCATAGGGATAAAATGTTGATAAAAAGTGGAAAAGCATAAAAAAATTCCACAGACTTAAAAACTTTTTCTGTTGATAAGCCTGTGGATAGTGTTGATAAAATTACTTTAAAATATTTTCTCCGACCTTTACTATATTTCCTGCGCCCATAGTTATCAACAAATCGCCTGTCGAAAAATTGTTGATAAGAAAATTTTCAATCTCTTTAAAAGTTTTAAAATAATAAGCTTCACAGCCTTTTTTTTCAAGGAGATTTTTTATGTCAAGCGAGGATATATCGCCCGGGTCAACTTCTCTTGCGGCGTATATGTCGGCGAGAACCACCATGTCCGCCTTGCTTAATACCTCGGCAAACTCGGTTAAAAAGCTTTTTGTTCTTGAGTAGAGATGAGGCTGAAAGGCTATAATAAGTCTTTTATGCTCGGTTTTTCTTGCAGCTTTTATGGTGGCGGCTATTTCGGTAGGATGATGAGCATAATCATCTACTACCGTGCAACCGCGAAATTTGCCCTTATACTGAAAACGCCTGTCCGTTCCCGTAAAATTTTTAAGAGCTTTTACGGCGGATTCAAGGGATATTATTTTGCCGGTTTCAGATAGCTCGAGAGAGGCGGCAAGGACAGCAAGAGAGTTATATACATTATGCTCGCCGGTCACAGAAAGCTCTACCCGTCCTTTATTTTCGCCTCTTATAATCAGGTCGTAGGAAGAAAAGCCTCTGCCGTTATAACTTATGTTTACAGCACTATAGTCGGGGCATGAAGCTCCTTTCTTAAAATGCCCGTAGGTTACGGTTTTTACATTCACATCCTTTATAAGAGAGGTTAAACCCTCTATTTCCGAGTTAATTATGAGCAATCCGGTTTCGGGGAGAATGTTTATAAATTTTCTGAAAGAAGCTCTTTCCGTTTCGAAATCGCCGAAGTAGTCAAGGTGTTCAGGTTCTATATTTAAAATAATTTCCGTAGTAGGAGTGAATTTCAAAAAGCTGTCCGCGTATTCGCATGCCTCCAAGATAAAATTTTCCGACTTTCCTATTCGCATATTTCCGTTTATAGAGTGTAAAATTCCGCCTACGGAAATGGTAGGGTCAAGTCCCGCCTCAAGATAGACCTGAGAGAGCATGGAAGTGGTGGTGGTTTTTCCGTGGGTTCCCGCTACGGCGACGGCGTTTTTATAATGACTCATTATTTGTCCGAGGCAGCCCGCCCTGTCAAGCATAGGTATTCCCGCTTTTTTAACTGCAATAAATTCAGGGTTGTCATCATGGATAGCCGCGGTATATATGACAAGCTCTATATCCGAAGTTATGTTTGAGGCTTCCTGTTCATAGAAAATCTTTGCACCGAGGTTTTCAAGTCTTTCGGTTATTTCCGATTTTGTAAGATCCGAGCCGGATACCGTAAAGCCTTTATCAATAAAAAGCTCGGCAATTCCGCTCATGCTGATTCCGCCTATTCCTATAAAATGGGCATGAAGGGGTCTATTTAAATCAAGCTCATACATTTTTTCTTCCTCTTTTTATGATAGATGATGTTATCATTATAACATTTTCATAGAATTTTTACAGATGTAACTTGAGTTAACTTTCTCCGTTTTTTAATAAACATGGCTTAAACATACTGTTTATAAGCCGTATTACATAAATCCTGATTATTTACGTCATAGGTCACGGACTTATTTCTATACGGGATATAGCGATATAAAATGTTTTCGGTATCAACTATGGGGCATATTACAAAAGAATTCGCAAAATATTACAATCAATTTGAGTCCGATATGATTTTATGGTAAAATAACGCCTGAATATAACAATTACGGAGGTATATTATGAAAAAGCTTTTGAGTGGACTTGCATTTATGACGGTAATGTTTATGTTGTTTTTCATGGGAGGAAGGGTGACAGCCGAAGCGGCGAACGTCATAAAGGAAATAACTCCCGATACGGAGATGAATGATTCTTTGAGTGCCGGTGACCAGGTAAATATATACAAGGTGAAGGTGGATGAGAGGGGTTATCAGACTTTGGAATTCAGACCGGATTTGACGAGGACTAAAAATACTGATACGGGTATAGAGCATTTCGGTTGGAACATAAAGATTTATGACAGAGAGAAGAAAACAAGCTTTGAAATAAAAGAGGTTAAAGGAAATTTTAACAGTGATAAGTTTATGTTTGCGGAAGAAACGGAAATGTTTATAGAGGTTTTTGCCAACAACTCTTATTTTTATCCGGATAATGTGAACTATACGCTTAAATTAAATACAGTAGCGTCTGATGATTATGAGGTAGAAGACAATGACTCGATAAGCAAGGCAACAGAAATTTCCCTTGAAAAGCCGCTTACGGGTAATATGACAACCTGTGATGACGAAGATTATTTTATGTATAACTTTAATAAGGACGGGGTTATTTCAGTGAAATTTGAAATCCCGGACTTTAATGCGAAGAAAGTAAAAGACGGTTGGAATATTTCCATTTACAATAAAGACAAGAAAATGATCAGCGAATATAAGAAAGTGACAAATGACATGGAGCTTTCGGAGCTTTCTTTTAAGAAAGGGGAAACTGTTTATATCAGGGTAAAAAGTTATTGGAACACTTCACAATTTTCTCCGGAGCTTGTAGATTATAAGCTTACACTTTCCTATGGAAACGCATCTAAATGGGAAATAGAGTATAACGATACTTTCAATACGGCTAATAAGCTTAACGGAACTAAAACGGGCTTATTTATGAACGGCGAGGATACGGATGTTTACTATTTCAGTGCCGCTAAAACTAAGAATTATAAGGTAAAGGTGGATACCGGCGACAATATGGAAAAAGAATATTCGATAGAAATATTTGTAAAAAACAAGGATAAAACGGTAATATCGGAAAGCTTCACTACCAATAAAACTTTTACAATAAAAGCGAAAAAAGGAAATAAGGTATGGATAAAGATAAAAGCTAATTATTCTTTTAATCCTCCTGTAGGCAAATACAAGATAAGTGTTAAGTAAAAGAAAGGCGGTAAATTCATGGATTTTTTGGAGCTTGCGAAAGAAAGGTATTCATGCAGGAAAATGAACGAAAAATCTGTTGAGAAGGAAAAGATAGAAAAAATTTTACAGGCGGGCATCTTGGCGCCTACCGCAACAAACGCGCAGCCTTATAAAATATGGGTAGTGGAGAGCGAAGACGCGAAAAAAAGGTTGGCGGAGGCAAACCGATATATTTTCGGAGCTGAAATATTTTTCATAGTCGGCGCTAAAAAGGATGCGGCATGGGTAAGAAAATTTGACAACCATAATTTTGCGGAAATAGACGCTTCAATAGTTGCAACACACATGATGCTTGAGATAACCGACCTCGGACTTGCAACCACATGGGTGGGACATTTTGACGAGCCTAAACTAAAAGAAGTGATGCCGGAGCTTAAAGACTATGAGCTTATAGCAATCTTTCCGGTAGGCTACCCTGCAGAGGATGCTTTGCCTAATGAAAGGCATAATATAAGAAGAAGTATTGAAGAAGCCGTTGATTTTGTATAAAAACAACACCATAAATAAAGAAAAAACGAGAAAAAAAGAGTTAAACAAAGAAAAAACGAGAAAAAAAGAGTAAACATCGAATAAGAGTTAAAGGCTTGACTTGCAATAAATGAGTGACGAAGGTATTATATGGAAAGTAAGTTAGCACTCAATAAAGATGAGTGCTAATAATAAAAAGATGTCACTTGTCGGAGGAGAGCGTTTGTCCTTAAACTTGAGAAGAATAGAAAATTAAAGGAGGATTTAAAATGAAGTTAGTACCATTAGGTGATAGGGTAGTATTAAAGCAGATAGCAGCGGAAGAAACCACAAAATCAGGAATCATTCTTCCGGACCAGGCGCAGGAGAAACCGCAGCAGGCGGAAGTAATAGCTGTCGGACCCGGCGGAGTTATAGACGGTAAGGAAGTAACCATGCAGGTTAAAAAGGGACAGAATGTAATTTATTCAAAGTATTCGGGAACCAACGTAAAGCTTGATAATGAGGAATACATTATAGTAAAACAGTCGGATATTCTTGCGGTAGTTGAATAATCGGAAAAAATAATAATAGAACAGGAGATGGAATAATAATGGCAAAAGAAATTAAATTCGGGACTGACGCCAGAAAGGCGCTTGAAGCAGGTGTGAATCAGCTTGCGGATACAGTAAGTGTAACTCTCGGACCTAAGGGAAGAAACGTGGTTCTTGACAAGAGCTACGGAGCTCCTCTTATAACAAATGACGGTGTTACCATAGCAAAGGAAATTGAGCTTCCTGACGCTTTCGAGAATATGGGCGCTCAGCTTCTTAAAGAAGCGGCAACAAAGACAAACGATGTGGCGGGTGACGGAACAACTACGGCTACCGTACTTGCTCAGGCTATGATAAATGAGGGAATGAAAAACCTTGCAGCGGGAGCCAATCCTATCATTTTAAGAAAGGGTATGAAGAAAGCTTCGGAGTGTGCGGTAAAAGCTATCTCAAAGATGAGTTCCCCTGTAAAGGGTAAGAATCATGTTCAGAGAATAGCTGCTATTTCGGCAGGTGACGATGAGGTTGGAACTCTTGTAGCGGACGCTATGGAAAAGGTAAGCAAGGACGGTGTTATTACGGTTGAGGAAAGCAAGACCATGAAAACCGAACTTGACCTTGTAGAAGGTATGCAGTTTGACAGAGGATATGTTTCGGCTTATATGTGCACCGATATGGATAAGATGGAGGCCGTGCTTGATAATCCTTATATCCTTATTACAGATAAGAAATTAAGCAATATTCAGGATGTGCTTCCTCTTCTTGAGCAGATAGTACAGCAGGGAGCAAGACTTCTTATAATAGCTGAAGATGTTGAGGGCGAGGCTCTTACAACACTTGTAATCAACAAGCTCCGCGGTACTTTCAACGTGGTTGCGGTTAAGGCTCCGGGTTATGGCGACAGAAGAAAAGAAATGCTTCAGGACATAGCCGTTCTTACAGGAGGACAGGTTATTTCAAGCGAGGTGGGTCTTGAGCTTAAAGACGCTACTTTAGAGCAGTTGGGACGCGCAAAGAGCGTAAAGGTTCAGAAAGAGAATACGATAATTGTTGACGGAGAGGGCGATTCGGACGGAATTAAGTCGAGAGTTGCTCAGATTCGTGCTCAGATTGAGGAAACAACCTCCGATTTCGATAGAGAGAAGCTTCAGGAAAGACTTGCGAAGCTTGCGGGCGGAGTTGCGGTTATCCGTGTAGGTGCGGCTACCGAGGCTGAAATGAAAGAAAACAAGCTCCGTATGGAGGATGCTCTTGCAGCTACAAAGGCTGCTATTGAAGAAGGTATCATAGCAGGAGGCGGCTCAGCTTATATCCATGCTACAAAGGATGTTGAGAAGCTGGCGGATACTCTTGAGGGAGATGAGCGCACGGGAGCAAAGGTTGTGCTTAAGGCTCTCGAGTCACCTCTTTATAAGATTGTAGCAAATGCGGGTCTTGAAGGAGCCGTTATCATAAATAAAGTAAGAGAAGGAAAGGCGGGCTTCGGTTTCGACGCTCTTAAAGAGGAGTATGTTGACCTTGTGAAGGCGGGAATTCTTGATCCTGTAAAGGTTACAAGGAGTGCTCTCCAGAATGCTACTTCCGTGGCTTCAACCCTTCTTACAACCGAAAGTGTTGTAGCAGACATCAAAGAAGCTGCCCCTGCAGCACCTGCAGGCATGGGCGCACCGGGAATGGGAATGATGTAATGATACAAGCATGACAAAGAAGCACCTCTGTAGAAAGCTTGCTTTCGTATAGAGGTGCTTCTTTGTCGTGCGCCAACAATATGCTTACAGTTCAGGCGAGCAGTTATATAGGAGCAATATTATGAGCGAAAGCTTGCTTTCGCTCATAATATTGCTCCTATATAACTGTTTGGTTAACGTCATCATGAGTAATTTGTCAAACTTTCTTATAAACCTTTGTTTGTGATATTTGACAAATTACGAATGAGCCGCCTGAACTGTGTTACTTTTCGACAGAAAAACGAGCGAAGTGCGAGTATTGTTTAAGGCTTGCGGAAGTGCGCAGCACATAGCGAGCCGGTATCATTAAATGATACAAGAAATGCAAGCTTGCTTTCGCAAGGAATATTACTCCTATATAGCTATTTGGCTAACGCCATCATGAGTAATTTGTCAAACTTTCTTATAAACCTTTGCTTGTGATATTTGACAAATTACGAATGAGCCGCCTGAACTGTGTTACTTTTCGACAGAAAAACAAGCGAAGTGCGAGTATTGCCTACAGCTTGCGGGAGTGCGTAGCACGTAGCAAGCCGGTATCATTAAATGATACAAATGTAACATCAGAGCAGGTAGTCGTTTTTACCGGATAAGATTCTATTAAGTCAACACCCGAGTACACTTAGAATAGTTTGAGCATATATACGAATCGAAAAATCATTTGGGTGATTGATACAATTTCCGGTCAATTCCAGATACTCTTTTTTATGCGCTATTAAATCACAGAATATAGAATGAACGGGAGCAATACATATACCTTCATAGTCCTCTGCTAATCTGTAAAGAGACTCCTGCTGTTCGGAAAGCCGGTTATTTTGGAATCCTCCAATTTCCGGATTTGGAATCATCGGTGAAACCAATAAAAATTCACAATCAGGATGTGATTTGCGTATTGTACGGATTATAGAAAGAACAGCCGAATGGAAAACGGCTGCGGATTCATTCATGCTGTTCATTCCGAATGCCAATATCACAAGATTTGGATTACACGGATTTACAAGCGAAGCGGCATTTTGAGAGCCCCACTGTACCGTGGAACCGCCGGCGGCACGGTTCTTTTTAATAATATGACTCTGAGGATATCGTTGTTGCAGGCTGTTACTGACGAGTTCCGCCCAAGTGGGCTGATACGGTGCATGCCGGATAGAAACGCGGTAGTCTTTTAGAGTTACCATATCGATTGCCGTTTCATTACAGCCGCTGGCTTCCCAGCCTGCGGTAATGCTGTCCCCATAAAAAATTAAATTAAAGTCTCCGCCGTTCTGCAGCTTTCGTATGCTTTTTGGTAAAAATGAAGACCTGTCGGCGGGATAAAACCCGTTCCAAAAGGAATTATGTGTGTAAGTAACAAGTACTTGCCAACGATAAATATCGGAGATTACTTCAATGTACTGTTGACCGTCAGGCAGGCGTACCCAAGCGGTTTCAGGAACGCCGGTAAAAGTTTTGCAGTAGACGTCGCGAGAAAGAAACGGAATTTGAGAATTCTCCGTGAGAATAAGTTTTTGACCTTCAAGTTTATAATCTTTTCCTTCACGATAGAAGATTGTGTCGTCAAAAGAAGTAACGGATAGAATTTGTATTGGTTGATACAATAAATTACCGCCGATAGAATGTCCTTTTGCATCTTCAGAAAAACAAACAGGTTCTTTGTAGATTAAATTTCCTTCCCATATACGTGATAATATTTCCATAATGTACCTCCCTATATATTCTATTTTATATGAAGTTTCTATTTGAAAAATTGTATTATTTTATCAACTTTTTAAAAATTAACATATTTTGACCTCTCCTTTTTCTTGTATTATGATAATAATATAAGCTTTTTTGGTTAAAGGAGTAAGAGATGAAGATACTGCATAGTTTTACATTGCGTGTTTTGATTATTATGGTAGCGTTATTGTTACTGTTTTGCGCGGTCAGTACTGCGGCATGGTATCAGAGTTTCACGGGGGAAGCGGTGGAAACGGCTGAGGAACATATAAATACGGTAATAGAAACTTTAAATAAATTATTTGATGAAAAGATGCGGGAGATTGATTATACGACAGCATTTATGTCTAATAAAGTTCGTACAGCGCAAAATAACAGTATTATTCAATTTTTAATTGCTTCAGAGCCGGAAACACAAGTAGCGTCTCTGCGAAAAGCGCAGAATTATTTATTCAGTCGTTGTAATTTCAAGTCATATCTGAACGGCATGTCTATTTACGGGTTTGATGGAAGAACATGTACATACGGAATAACTACACCGTATGATGAGGTAATTGATAAAAAATGGTTTGAGGATATAAAAAATAAAAAGAAAGAGGTAATATACCTTACACCGAGAGCGTATACTGAAAAACAGCCATCACCTAAAGATAGTTATGTATTTTCTATTATACGTCCGGTATTTTACAGGAAACAAGTCGTAGGGGTAATTAAGGCGGACATTAAAAGCAGCTTATTGAAAACTATTTTTGATATCAGAGAAATGAAAGGGTATTATTTGTATGTATTTGATCGTAATACAAAAGAAAGCGTATATTATACGGAAGAAATGGAGTTTTTCGGATCTTATAAATTTGACAGGTCGGTTCCGGTCGGCTATGGAGCATTTACGGAAGAACTGGGAGGAGTGACATACCTTATAGCATATACAACCTCGGAAGTAACGCCATGGCAAATTATCGGCATTGTTAAGCGGAATACGGTGCTTGCGGGATTTTTACAGGTGAGAAATCAAATGATTTTTCTTGTAATAATATTTTCAATTTTATTTGCGTTGATTGCATTTGTGTTGTCACAGTATCTTACAAAAGATTTAAGAAATCTGACCGATGCCGTAAAAGGAATCGGTGATGATTCATTAAAAATATCCGTACCGATTCGACGACAAGATGAAGTAGGTATTTTATATCGACAAATTCAAATTATGTTGGACAAAATTCGTAATCTTATAACAAATATACGAAGCGCGGAAGAAGAAAAAAGAATTTCAGAAATAGAGATGTTATCTATGCAGATAAATCCTCACTTTTTATATAATACTCTACATACAATAAAAGTATTGTCAATTATGCAGGGAGTGGAAAATATTCAGACAGTGTCGGATGCGTTATCGAGAATGATTCATTTGAGCCTGGATGCAAGAAAATTTATAAGTATAGCAGAGGAGGAGACATATTTACAGGATTATTTGGATATTCAGCAATATCGCTATGCAGGAAAGCTGACTTACAGCATTTCCATTGAAGATACAGTAAAAGAGTGTATTTTACCGAAGCTGCTTATACAACCGATTGTAGAGAACGCGTTACAGCATGGGATTTCTAAAGAGCAATCAGTAGGTATTGTTCAGATAAGGGTGTATGAGGAACAGGGTAATGTTCATATACTGGTGCGCAACAGCGGTCCGGAATTTCCGTCGGAACTTTTGTGCGGTCAACATTATTGCGGCGGGAAATCAAAACATATCGGTCTTCAAAATATAACAAGACGTTTAAAGCTTTTATATGGGGAAGAAGCTAAGATGCGAATTATATCGGGAGAAAATTTGTTAACTTCTGTAGAGATTATTTTTCCAAAAAAGTTTGATACTGAGGAGAGGTGTGTTTATGAGAATTATGATTGTCGATGATGACTTTCTTGTAAGGGCGAATTTAAAGCGGTTAATCGAAACATCGGAGTTATGCAGAAATGCCGGATATACCGTATTGACGGAAGTAAGAGATGGTGAGGAGGCATTACAGCAAATGGAAATATTACATCCCGATATAATTATTTCCGATATTAAGATGCCTCATGTGGACGGATTGGAGCTGCAGGAAACGATAATGAAAGCGTATCCTGAAATTTCAATGATAATGCTTAGCGGTTATGATGATTTGGATTATGTGAGACAGGCATTAAAAAATGGAGCCGTTGACTATATTTTAAAGCATGAGCTTAATGAAAAAGTGCTGCTTCAGACTTTGGAAAGAGCTAAAGAACATGTACGGGAATTTCAAAAAGAAAAAAACCCCATTACTGCGGACAATCGTTTGGCGCTTAAACGTAATTTCATGAGAAATCTTTTTTTGGGGAGTTATCATAGTGAAGAAGAGATATTGTTCCGCTCGAATGTATTGGGACGAAAAATTGCAATGAGGAATGTGTCCGCGGTATTGGTTATAGTTCGGATACATGAGAAAAATGTAATATCCGCACATTTATTGGAATATGCCATATTGAATATTATAGATGAGATATTGCAAGATTATCAAATGGGAATTTGTAGCCATATTTCAGATGAAAAATATATTTTTATGATTGATTATGAGAAGGTATACAGTTTTCGAAATCGTGGAGAGCTTTTTCGCGAGCTGCGGATGAGAATGGGAAGCTGCTTAAAAACTTATATGAATTTATCGGCTGATTTTTATGAAGGAGAAATTGTAGGAACAATAGTTGATATTTCCAAATCCTATCTTTCAGCGGAAAAGATATATGAAAATCGGTTCTTTCCGGAAACTGCCGGATATATGAGAGATACTGTTCCGTTGGATATATTATCGGTTTTTGACGCGGCGAGAGAAGGGCGTATGGTATCGGCAATCCGCCAAAATGATGTTAAGGAAACGGAGATGATACTCGCTGATATTTTTGCGCAGCTTCGCTCATTGCAGCCTACGGTAGATGTATTACAGAATTTTTTTCTGGATTTATTAAGCATATTAAAAAGAGCGTGGATTAAGAGAGATATCGACTTGAATAGATTTTTTCAGCCTTCAAATCCGCAACACATCTTCCGAGATTTTAAAAATCTGTATGATGCGGAGAAATGGTTTTATTCGCTTATGCTAAAAACTTTCGAATTTGCGGGAGATTATTCTCAAAGTCCCGGTTCCCCATACGTGGAGCAGGCTATAGGTATCATTCACAGGAAATACGCTCAGGAAATTTCACAGAGCTCGGTTGCGGAGGATATAGGTCTCAGTGCGTCTTATTTAAGCAGATTGTTTCGTGAGGATTTGAATATCGGTTTTTCTGATTTTTTATGTTCTTACAGAATTGAAAAAGCAAAGGAATTGTTAAAGGAGGGTAGGCGAAATAATAAAGAGATTGCAAGCATGACAGGTTTTCAGGATGATGCCTATTTTGCCAGAATGTTTAAGCGGTATACAGGAATGACGCCTAAAGAATATAGAAAAATAAAAAGTGCAATTATTTCATAAAAAAATCCAATTTTTAGTAGTGCCATATCCACTATAATCAGATTATGAGGAAGCGGTGAAATATACCGACAGGCAGCCGGGTATTTCGCTCTTCTAATATTGCTATATGGCGGGTGAGACTCGCCTGCAGGAATAAAAATATTTTATATAAGGAGGATTATGATGAAAAAGGGTATGGCATTAGTTCTTGCGGCTGTTATGATGTTGCTTGCGGCGTGCGGGAATAATCAAGGTAAGGTTACACAAGAAAGTTCTCATTCAAAGGTGACGGAATCAAAGACAGATAAGGTGACGGAATCAAAGACAGATAATGTAAAGACAGATAATGTAAAAGCAGATGCGGAAGTTCCGACAGTCACGATGCTTACTTTTACAGATTGGTATAAGTCGGGATGGGAAGCATTAACGGACTATATTGAACAGAATGCCGATGAACTGGGTTTTAGATTGAAAATCGATATTATTGCAGGAGGAGGAGAAGGTGAAGAACTTGTAAGAGCTAAGTTCGCGACAGATGATCTTCCTGATTTGCTGCAAACGTACGGACCTAAATGGCTTGATCATAATGCCGGAGTTTTGAATAAGATTGTTCCGTTAAAAAACTTGGATATGTCGGAATATAATAAGGAACAGCTGGAAGAAGGACATTATATCTATAATGGTGAATTATATGCTGTTCCGATGGATTCCACATCTCTTGTAGGTATGTTCTATAACAAGGATGTATTCGCTAAGGCAGGTATTGAAAAGACTCCTTCAACTTGGGATGAATTTTTAAATTGCTGTGAGAAATTAAAGGAAATCGGTGTTACGCCTCTGTACTATTCGGGAGCGGATACATGGACACTCCAGTGTATTACGCACTTCGGATTTAATGAGGATGTTGTTCAAAGCGGACTTACTTATACAAAATTCTGGGATGAAATGAATACTAATAAACGGCATTACTCAGATGCGGTGAATTTTAAAAACGCTATTATTATGTCTAAGGATATGGTGGAAAAGGGATATGTTAACAGCAGTTTCTTATCAGATACATATGATATGGCACAGACGGCGTTAGCGGAAGGTACAGCCGGAATGTATTGCAACGGAACATGGGTATATGATGAAATTGCAAGCAAATATCCGGAGTCTGCGGATAAAATCGGTTCGTTCATATTACCGCTATATAAAAAGAACTATACCTGTTCTTCTATGCCGGGGTCGGTTGTCATGACTTCAGCTTGTAAAGATCAGGAATTGGGTGAAAAAGTATTAAACTTTTTAGCGTCTTCTACAGCTCAGCAGATTTATGCGACTGCCCAGCCCGGAATTTATTTGAATCAGAAGGTAAGCTGTGAGCTTCCTGAAGCATATCGTACACTTTATGATGAAATGTTAAAAGGAAACAGCATGGGAGTATGGCAGAATGGTAATGTATATAGTTATGGCGACTACCATATCCATGTTCAGGATTATCTTGCCGGTGGAATAGATATTGACAAGGTTATCAGTTTGTTGGATAGCGATACTGCCGATAACGCGAAAACGGCAGGTGACTCTAACTGGAAATAGGAAATAAAAGCACTTAAAAAAAGTTGATAACTGGAGTGCCTGCGCTCCGGTTATCAATACTTATATATGTTCATTGTAAAGGAGTCTTTTCTTGAAACAGATAAAAAAAGCGCAAGGACATTTAAAAAGTCCTTATGTGTATTATCTTATGTTGCCTGCGTTACTGATCTATACGGTCTTATTTGTTATACCCGCCTTGTCGGGGTTGGTATTATCCTTTTTTAATGTAAAGTCTTTCGATATATCTACTTTTACATTTGCAGGAATTGAGAATTACGCGACAGTTTTACGAAATCCATATTTTAGTATTGCGATTAAAAATACTTTATTATTTGCGGCAGTTACAACATTGGGAAAAATAGTCTTCGGAATGGCGTTGGCATTGTTGGTTAATAGGCGTTTTCACGGAGTGAACTATATGCGGACTGTATTTTTTCTGCCGGCGGTATTGAACAATGTTGCGGTAGGCTTGGTATTTCGTTCAATGATGCATCCTTCGGGACTTATCAATCGGATATTAAGCATGGCGGGATTGGAAGTACTTATGCGTAACTGGCTTACCGATTCTAAAATTGCGATTTTTTCATGTGCTTTTGTAGAAATATGGAAATGGACAGGATACACAATGGTAATTTTTTTGGCAGGACTGCAGTCCGTTGACAGGACGTATTATGAGGCTGCGGGATTGGACGGAGCAAACCGCAGACAACAACTTAGAATGGTTACTATTCCGCTAATCATGCCGGCACTAAACAATGCTGTTGTTATTAGTATTGTAGGAGGATTAAAAGTTTTTGATATTGTACAGGCGTTAACTAATGGCGGTCCGGGTAACGCGACCAGTGTATTTGGAACATTGATATTTTCTTCTTTTAGCAGCGGAAGTTATGGGCGAGGCTGCGCGGCAAGTATAATTTTAACTGTTTTTGTATTATTGATTGTGTTACCGGCAAATAGATTTATCTCCGGTAAGGAGGTAGAAATATGAAAAAGTATGCCCATATTTGGCGAAGCTTGGCAGGAATAGCATTAAGTATGCTGATGCTTATTCCGTTTGTAATGATTGTATTGAATTCATTTAAAAATAAAAAAGAAGCAGCGCGGATGGGTTTAGAGTTTCCGGAGCAATGGAGTATTATTGAAAATTACAGTACTGTTATGAAAAACGGAATAGCGCGCGCGTTTGGCAACAGTTGTACGGTAACGTTTTTATCAGTATTCCTGATTATTTTATTTTCCGCTTTGGCGGCCTTTGTATTACAACGAAGGAATACGAAGATGAGTAGGAAAATAATCACTTTTTTTGTTATAGGACTTATAATTCCGGGACAGATTATTCCTACCTATATGTTATGTAATTATTTGAGACTTAAGACATTTTTGGGAGCGGCGGCGGTACTTACGGCAGCAAATTTACCGTTAGGAATATTTTTATACATCGGCGCGTTAAAATCAATTCCGCGCGCTATTGATGAATCCGCAATCTTAGACGGTTGTGGTACCGTAACACTTTTTTTTAGAGTCATCTTTCAATTATTAAGACCGATGACGGTAACACTTTTCATATTAACATTTATGAATATCTGGAATGATTTCGGAACCACAATCTATTTTCTTAATACTTCTGAAAATTATACTTTGCCGCTTACAATCTATAACTTTTTCAGTACACACAGTTCAGATTGGAATTTAGTGTTCACTGATGTAGTGATAGTTTCGTTTCCGGTACTTATAGTATATTTTTGCGCACAGAAACAGATTATGTCAGGAATGACATCAGGCGCGGTAAAGGGGTGATGTAGTGGAAAAAACACCGTATAAGCGGAGTGAAATTATAGCTAAAGCGGAAGATTGCTGTAAATATCGTTTGAGGGGTTCGGATCCTCACAGCGCGCATCCTATAGGGCTGGCGATTTCATCTTACTGGAGATTTTATGCTGACGGCAAGGAGTATCCCGTGTATGATACACCGGTAACTCATGGAGGACCGCAGAGTTTTGTTGTTATTCCGCAGGACGCAGTGCATTTTACTGCGGAACCTCTTAACATTATATGGAATGCGAAGATTTTACCGGAATATGTTAATATCACACCGCAGATAAAGAATAATAAAATTTGTTTTTTGGATGTGAATACCGCGAATTTGTTAATTGAGGTAAATGAGGGATATTTACATCCTATTGCGATATTTAGGATGGGAACGGTGAATGAACCTGCCTGTAGAAGTGAATCCGATATACTTTATTTTGAGCCGGGAATTCACAGGATACGTACATTGGAGTTGAAAAGCGGACAAACAATATTGCTTGCGCCGGGAGCAATTTTGACTCCGATACAACCGGATGAAACGGATACAGTATTAACAGAAAATGATTGGGCAGGGAAAAAAAACTATCAGGATTTTATTTTTGCAACCGGACAGAAAAATATTTGTATATGTGGCGCAGGTATTATAGATTTGACATCATTAGATTGGCATGCCCGAAGAAGCATGGTTTTTAGTGACTGTGAGAATATAGAGATTTCCGACGTGATTTTCGTTGGAGCCGCGCATTGGACGCTGCCATTTTTCGGCTGTAGAAATATACATGTAAATCGGGTAAGGATGTTGGCTTATAGAGAGAATACCGACGGTATTGATATTGTGGATACGGAGGAAGCACTGATTGAGTCCTGTTTTATTAGAACAGGGGATGATGCGATTTGCCTTAAAAGCATGGCGATTACAGAAAGAATAGAAACGCATGATATTACGGTACGAAAATGTATTATTTGGAATGATAAGGTACGCGCTTTAGGGGTGGCGGGTGAATCTCGCCATGATATTTATAATGCCGTATTTGAAGATTGTGATGTAATACACAGTTTAGCGGATTGGACAACAGAGGTGGGGGCATTGGCGATTTATATATGTGACGCGGCAAAGGTTCATCATATTGTATTTCGTAATATTCGAATCAGACAAGAAAATAATTATTCTATATGCTGTATGATTACGAGAGATAAATGGTCATCGGATGAACGGGCGGGTCAAATATGTGATATTTTATTTGAAAATATTAAACTGCCGAAAAATTACTCTATATATTTAGCGGGATTTTCTGAGAATAATAAAATTAGAAATGTATGTTTTAGGGGAGGTGATTTGGAAAATTATAAACAGCATATTGAATGTATGGAGTTTGTAGAGTTTTGAAACATTATGAGAGGCGGGAAGTTATGAAAAAAATTATAGGAACCATCTGTTTTGGGATATTTATGATATTTGCTTGGACGACATCCGTTTTGGCGACAACAGCTGCTACGAATGAGGACGCCATGCGTCAAAGTGTTTCAGCGCAATATTCCGTAAGAACCGATGAACAGGAAATGACAGTATATAATGTCGGTAAAAATGCATGGAATCAGGAAGTGTCATGTTGTCAGATAATAGCTGATGATAAAGTAAATGTAACAGTATCGACAGAATTTTCATTTTCAGATGTTACAATTTTACCTCGAAACGCAAAAGTAATATATACAAGAAATGGAAACAGTCTTAACTTTATGCTGCAAAGTCCGCAAAATGTTACGCTTATTTTTGATAACAATTTTCAGGGAAAAGCATTACATATTTTTACGCAAAAACCTGAAGTGAAAAAACCGAAAGCAACGGATAAAGACGTAATATATTTCGCCAAAGGGTATTATGATTATTCCTCGCAGACTCCGTTAAAAGTGGAGAGCGGTAAAACTCTTTATCTGGAGGAGGGGGCTGTACTCAGGGGGCGTGTGGTAGTATCGGACGCCTCGGACGTGACGATTTGCGGGCAGGGAATCATACTGAATGATTTTACTACAAATGATGGATACGACAGTGTCGCTCTGGCAATCAAAAATAGCGGCAATGTAAAAATCAGAGATATTACCATATTGCGAAATTCCAAGGCATGGAGTGCTTTTATGTGGAAATCACATAATGTATCCGTAGAAGGAGTAAAAATAATAAATCCGCAATATGCAAGCTCTGACGGCTTTGATATCGCGAATTGTCACGATGTACTGTTTGATAATATGTTTATTCGCTCCTGTGATGACAGTATCGCCATTAAAGGAACAGGAAATAACGGATATAACCATCTTGATGATCCGTCACAGGCGCTTGCGAACTACAATATTACGATTCGGAATATGCAGGTTTGGAGCGATGCTAATAATGCTTTAGGCATTGGAGCGGAAACAAATGCGGCATACTATGATAATATAATATTTAAGAATATAGATATTTTGTATAATTATGATGACTACACATATCCGGATAAATTGACAGACAGATCGGCTTTAAATATCTGTGCGCTTAATGCTACTAATATTACTAATGTTATATATGAAGATATTCGGATTGAAAAAGCAAAAAGGCTAATCTCGATTACGATGCCTGACAGCTTTTGGTTTGGGAGCCTGCAGGGAAATTGGAACTGGAACGGCAGGATATCCGGAATCACTTATCGTAATATTGTTTCATACTCGGACGGAAGTAATGAAATTCAACTGTTGGGAAGAGACGAAGTCCATACTATATCAAATATAACATTTGATAATGTGGAAATTGATGGAAAAAGGCTTAATTTAGACAGCATGCTTATGAAAGTTAATAAATATACAAAAGAAGTTAAAAATATACTGAGCGATAATACTGATAAAATGAAGGACGGACCGTTTGGAAGCAATGTACATAAGATATCGGAAGAGTATTCAAGTGATAAGCAAGGAATCAACGGGTGGTATTATCGTACATGGACAAAAGGAGAGGGCAATGCGGATATGAGGTGGAACAGTGACGGAAGCGCTCATTGGCGCGGGGCACATAGCTATGACGCGATTTGGATGTATAACGGTATATTATATATGCATCCGGATACGAATCAGACAATGTTGGAATGGAAGACATCTCATAAAGGTAATATTCAAATAAGCGGTAATGTTAGAAAATATGACACTCTCGGTGGAGACGGAGTGACGGTAAGTATCTGGAAAAATGATACGTTAATCTGGCCTCAAAGCGGTTGGATCAAGGTTGAATATAATGATAATTCGGGTTTGAATCATGACTTTGAGGTTAATGTTGAAAAAGGGGATATAATTTCATTTAGAGTTGATGAAGGGAATAATAACGCATATGATACAACAATCTGGAGTCCGGCTGTCGTATACAATTCCTACAAAGAATATTAGAATACGGGATCCTTTTATTGTGGCGGATAAAAAGACGGAACAATATTTTTTATTCGGAACAACTGATTCAGATCCGTGGAACGGTATTGGAGAGGGATTTCGAGTTTATCGGAGCAAAGATTTAGAAGAATGGATAGATGAAGGATATGCGTTCAAGGCACCCCCAAATTTTTGGGCAAATAAAAATTTTTGGGCACCTGAGGTGCATGAGTATAATGGAGCATGGTATTTAATCGCAAGTTTTTATGCGGAAGGAAAGCATAGAGGAGTACAGATTTTTCGTTCAGATGACATAATAGGACCCTATCATGCCGTTTCAGAAAAGCCGGTTACTCCTTTGGATTGGGACTGTCTTGACGGGACTTTATATGTAGAGGAAAATATACCGTGGCTGATATTTTCACATGAATGGACACAAATTCATGATGGAGCAATATGTGCGGTGGAATTGACGAAGGATTTAACAAAGACCAATGGAGAACCTATAGTATTGTTTCATGCTTCAGATGCGCCGTGGAGCATAGCGGATACAGGAGATGAAGTTCGCGGAGAAGGGAAAAACTATGTTACGGACGGACCGTTTTTATTTCAAAATAATGGCTCATTAAAAATGTTGTGGTCCAGTTTTGCGCATAACGGTTACGTATTGGGGATAGCGCAAAGTCTTAGTGGAAAAGTATGCGGACCTTGGACACAGACTGCAAAACCGGTCTATTCCTTTGGAGGACACGGTATGATTTTTAAGGATTTTACAGGAAAACATTTGTTGTCGGTCCATTCTCCCAATACATCGGGTTTGGAAAGATTAAAGTTGCTTGATTGGAGCTCAATAGCCATAATCTGAAATTATGGCTATTGAAAAATAAACTATGCCGTTACGGTACATCGGTTACTGATATTTGCACGGTTTTAAAGCTTGTTGTGTTATAGAAAAAATGAAACTGTGCAGAGAGTGTGAAAAAGCATATAAAATAATTATCAACATGGAGCTGTCTTTTGATGAATAAAATTTCGTTAAAAGACAGCTTGTTGAGTATGTATCATTCATTCAAATACAATTTTAAAGAAAATCTGTAACAGGTTTCCGCCGTCAATGACGACGGCTTTCAACAGCCGACGCCAGAGCAAGTATAATTTTTAATTAGACGCAGGTAAAGCATGAAATGTTTTAATAATATTTCTCACAGCACCTTTGTTGTCCACTTTGATAAATCCCATATATCCGTAGCGAAATCCGTATAAAAATCAGGTTCATGGCAGACCATTAGAATGCTGCCCTTGTAGGCGGTGAGGGCTCTTTTAAGCTCGTCTTTCGCGTCGGCATCAAGGTGATTGGTCGGCTCGTCGAGGATAAGAACGTTACTTTTTCGGTTTATGAGCTTGCAAAGTCTTACTTTTGCCTGCTCGCCGCCGCTAAGTACCATCACCTTACTTTCTATATGTTTTGTGGTAAGTCCGCATTTGCTGAGAGCGGAGCGGACTTCATATTGGGTAAAGCCCGGAAATTCCTCCCAGATTTCATTTAAACAGGTATTGCGTCCGTCGCCGCTCATTTCCTGTTCGAAGTAGCCGAGTTCAAGGGAATCGCCTAAAGATACATTGCCGGAAAAAGCAGGAATAAGTCCCATGATACTCTTTAAAAGAGTGGTTTTTCCTATTCCGTTCGCGCCTTCTATAACCACCTTCTGACCTCTTTCCATATATAGGTTCATAGGTTTGCTTAAAGGGTCGCCGTATCCTATTACAAGCTCTTTAGCTTCCAAAATCATCTTTCCGCTTGTTCCGGCTTCAAGGAAATTAAAAACAGGTTTAGGTTTTTCCGAAGCAAGCTCTATCATTTCCATTTTATCCAATTTTTTCTGCCTTGACATAGCCATGTTTCTGGTAGATACTCTTGCCTTATTCCTTGCAACGAAGTCCTTAAGCTCCGCTATCTCCTTTTGCTGCTTATTGTAAGCGGCTTCCTGTTGAGCTTTTTGCATTTCATAGACCGAAAGGAAATTATCATAATCACCCACATAGCGTTTAAGCTCCTGATTGTTCATGTGATAAATTATATTTATTACACTGTTTAAAAAAGGTATATCATGGCTTATCAGTATGAATGCGTTTTCATAGTTCTGTAAATATCTTTTCAGCCACTCGATATGCTCCCTGTCAAGGTAGTTTGTAGGCTCATCAAGCAGCAGTATGTCCGGCTTTTCAAGAAGGAGCTTCGCAAGCAGAATTTTTGTGCGCTGTCCTCCCGAAAGCTCATCAACTTTTCTTTCGAGCCCGATGTCGGTAAGTCCGAGCGCTGCAGCCACTTCCTCCACCTTCGCGTCAATCATATAAAAATCGTGCATGGTTAAAAGATCCTGAAGCGTGCCGGTTTCCTCCATGAGCTTCTCCATTTTATCGGGGTCGGCATCTCCCATTTCATCGTAGGCGGCATTAAGCCTTTTTTCAAGCTCAAATAAGGAATCAAAGGCGGAGCTTAAAACCTCTCTTATGGTTTTGCCGGCAGTTAAAGAGGAATGCTGATCCATATATCCGGCATGGCAGTTTTTAGCCCATTCCACTTTACCGGCGTCCGGCATCTGTTTTCCCGTTATTATATTCATGAAGGTGGATTTACCCTCTCCGTTCGCGCCGACAAGTCCTATATGCTCACCGGCAAGAAGTCTGAAGGAAACGTCATTAAAAATAGCTCTGTCTCCGAAACCGTGGCTCAGATGCTCTACATTTAAAATACTCATAAAATTTCTCCGAAGTTGTCTTTATGTTTTAATAATAGCATTACATAAATATATATGAATATGCGCGGAAATGCAAATATTCGCGAAACAGGAAATAATACGCCGGTCGGCAGATTTAAGGAATCATTATAATGAAATTTTAAAACAGTGCCGCAAGGGGAAACCTTAATTATTACGGTGAGCGGTAGGAGTGATACTGTATCTCTTGTACGAAGAAGCTATCTTTCTCTTATATCCACGGCGATTGTCTTAAATTCTTTAGGTGACATGCCGAATTCTTTTTTGAAGGCGCGATAGAAACTTGAGTAGTCACCGAAGCCGAAGTCTGAGAATACGGCGGTGATGTCGGTACCGGAAGCAATGGAAGCTTTGCAGAGGGACAGGCGTTTTTTGAGGACATATCTATGGACGGAAAGCCCGATTTGCTTTTTAAATACATGAGCGATATGGTACTTGCTGACATAAAAGGCATCGGCTATGGCAGTTAAAGAAATGTCTTCATAGATATGGCTTTCAATATAATTTAAAATATTTTGATACAGAGAATTTTCTTCTTTGGAAACAGACGGATTTTCAGCCTCATATACCATCCTTGAAAGGGTCATAATCAGGTCGTTGGCACGGACCGATATCATAGTGCTTTGCCCGAAACGGCGGATATGCAGTTCTTCAAGGAGAGAAATAAGTTTTGTCTGGATAGTGTTAAAAGAAAGCACGTCAAAATGGTAAATATATTTGCGAGAAGTATAGGCATGTTGAAAAAGATAGCCAAAATCGGATGATAATTTTAAAAGGTCGTTACAAAATCTTTCACTTATCCAAAAAACGAAACGCTGATAAGGCACATTTTCATTTTTTATAATCGGGTGGTGTTTTGTTCCGGGCGGAATAAGGATAATGTCGCCGGATACAAGAGGGTATTCGGTACCGTTTATATTTATTGCAACATTTCCTTTTATAAAAAAATAAAATTCATAGTAGTCATGGGTATGATTTTTAACATTTCTGATATTTGTATCGGAATAGTAGAAGATTTCAAAGTCTTTTGCCAGCATATACTGGCGGGAGTTAAATACGGTACGCAGGTTTTTGTTCATTTTAAACACCTTTCTTTTAAAAAAATCGGCATTTTCATCTTAAACAACAACTTTTGCAATGTCAATAACAATCTTGTCAATGGCAAATAATGATAAAGAGCCTTATACTCTGATTATATGAACGATAAGGACACATATAACATTTTTCAATTAAGGGGTATTTAATATGGAAATGACGTTAAGATGGTACGGCTCAAAGCACGATACGGTTACTTTAAAGCAGATAAGACAGATTCCGGGGGTTACAGGCGTTATTACAACCCTTTATGACACAAAGCCGGGAGAAGTTTGGACGAGAGAGGCTATAAGAGCTATGAAGGAGGAGGTTGAGGCTTCAGGACTTCATATATCCGGCATAGAGAGTGTAAATGTGCATGAGGCTATTAAAACGGGCTCTGCCGACAGAGATATGTATATAGAAAATTATATAAAATGTCTTGAAAATTTAGGAGAAGAAGATATTCATCTTGTTTGCTATAATTTCATGCCGGTATTCGACTGGACAAGAACGGAGCTTGCAAGAATGAGAGCGGACGGCTCGACAGTACTTGCTTATACGCAGGAAGCTGTAGATAAACTTGATCCCGAGAAAATGTTTGAGTCAATCGCCGGCGATATGAACGGTACGGTTATGCCGGGTTGGGAGCCTGACAGACTTGAGAGAGTTAAAGAACTTTTTGCTATGTATAAGGATATTGATGATGAAAAGCTTTTTGAAAATCTGAAATATTTTCTGGAAAAGATTATGCCTGTATGTGACAGGTATGATATTAACATGGCTATTCATCCTGATGATCCGGCATGGAGCGTATTCGGACTTCCAAGAATAATTATAAATAAGGCGAATATTTTAAAAATGATGAAGATGGTTGACAATCCGCATAACGGAGTTACCTTCTGCTCAGGCTCATACGGTACGAATCTGGAAAATGATTTGCCTGATATGATACGCTCGCTTAAAGGCAGAATTCATTTTGCCCATGTAAGAAATCTTAAGTTTAACAGTCCGACCGATTTTGAAGAAGCCGCACATCTGTCTTCTGACGGCAACTTCGATATGTATGAGATTATGAAGGCTCTATATGATATAGGTTTTGACGGCCCTATAAGACCGGATCACGGCAGAATGATTTGGGATGAGGTGGCTATGCCGGGCTACGGCTTATACGACAGAGCACTTGGTGCAACCTATCTGAACGGACTCAGAGAGGCTATAGAGAAGAGTCACGAAAGAGGGATATAACGCGGAGATACTGAGTTCACTCTTTAATCGGTCCGTGACATAAGTTTATCTACCATAGACAGAAAGAAGGAAATTTATGAAATTAAATGAAAACGGCTTAAAGAACAGGAATGAATGGGAAGAAAAGGGGTACGAAGTGCCTAAGTATGATCGTCCGGAAATGATTAAAAGGACGAAGGAAAATCCGTGCTGGGTTCATTTCGGAGCAGGCAATATATTCAGGGCGTTTCAGGCGGACATAGCCGAGAAGCTCTTAAATGAGGGTATAACGGATAAGGGAATTACAGTAGTTGAAGGATATGATTATGAGATTATAGAGAAAAAATACCGCCCTAACGACGATTATTCGATTACCGTAGTTCTGAAATCGGACGGCAGTGTTGAGAAGAAAATCATCGGTTCCGTCGGAGAGTCGCTTATTTTAGATTCGAACAATGATGTGGAGTTTAACAGACTTAAAGAAGTTTTTAAGAAAGATTCCTTGCAGTTTGCCACCTTTACGATTACGGAAAAAGGTTATTCGGTTACTGACGCTAACGGGAATATTCTTCCTGCGGTAAAAGCGGATTTGGAAGCGGGAGTAAATAAGCCGCAGAGCTATATAGGAAAGGTGGCTGCGCTCTTATACGAGAGATACAGGTCAGGAGAAAAGCCTATAGCTATGGTGTCTACGGATAACTGCTCGCATAACGGAGATAAGCTTCACGCGGCGATAGAATGCTTCGCTAAGGGGTGGAGTGAAAACGGTTCAGTAGAAAAGGGATTTAATGATTATATAAATGACAAGAATAAGGTGTCTTTCCCATGGACGATGATTGATAAAATTACCCCAAGACCGGACGCTTCGGTGGAGGCTATGTTAAAGTCGGACGGAGTGGAGGATTTGGAGCCTGTCGTGACAAGTAAGAATACTTATGTAGCCTCGTTTGTAAATGCTGAGGAAACGGGATATCTTGTAATAGAGGATGCGTTTCCGAACGGTCGTCCCGCTCTTGAAAAGGGCGGAGTGATTTTTACCGACAGGGAAACTGTGGATAAGGTCGAGAAGATGAAAGTTTGTACCTGTCTTAATCCGCTTCATACCGCACTTGCGATATTCGGTTGCGTTTTGGGATATAAAAAGATTTCGGATGAGATGAATGATGCAGAGCTTGTAAAGCTCATAGAGGGAATCGGATATAAGGAAGGACTTCCTGTGGTTGTGGATCCGGGTGTTTTAAATCCTTCGGAGTTTATAGATACGGTGCTTAAGGTTCGTTTGCCTAATCCTTTTATGCCGGATACGCCGCAGAGAATAGCGACGGATACTTCACAAAAGCTTGCGATAAGGTTCGGAGAGACTATTAAAAATTATAAAAAGGCGGGGCTTAATCTTAATGACTTGAAGCTTATCCCTCTTGTATTCGCGGGCTGGTTGAGATATCTTATGGGGGTGGGAGATGACGGAAAGGCTTTTGAGCTAAGCTCCGATCCTCTGCTTGAAACGGTAAGGCCTTATGTGGAGAAGATTAAATTGGGCGATACGGTGAATGACGGCGATTTACATGAGCTTTTAAGCAACGAAAAGATTTTCGGAGTTAATTTGTACGATGTAGGATTAGCCGATAAGGCGATCGAATATTTTAATGAGTTTATAGCGGGAGAAGGGGCTGTAAGGAAGACTTTGAAAAAGTATGTAGGCTGAGAGAATTGAATGTAGAAATCGGTTTGAATCTGAGAGGTAAGCGCATTATAATATTAAAAGAGATAAAAGAAACGGAGGATTTATACTTATGAGCACAATTTTTGAAAAATTCAGTAAAATCGGAATTATTCCGGTAGTTGTACTTGAGGACGTAAAGGATGCGGAGCCTCTCGGCAAAGCTCTTATGGAGGGCGGACTTCCATGCGCCGAGGTTACCTTCAGGACTGCTGCGGCTGAGGAAGCTATTAGAATTATGGCGGAGAAGTTTCCCGATATACTTGTGGGAGCGGGAACCGTACTCACTACAGAGCAGGCGGACAGAGCTGTAGCGGCGGGCGCAAAGTTTATCGTAAGCCCGGGGCTTAATCCGGATGTGGTTGCTCATTGCGTGAAAAAAGGCATTCCTGTAACTCCGGGAACCTGTACTCCTACCGATGTGGAAAAAGCGCTCACTTTCGGGCTTGATGTAGTGAAATTTTTCCCTGCGGAGCCTGCGGGCGGACTTAATTTTATCAAGGCTATAGCAGCTCCTTATGTCGGAGTAAAATTCATGCCTACCGGCGGAATAAATGCGAATAACGTAAGAGATTATCTGAAATATGACAGAATAATAGCCTGCGGCGGAAGCTGGATGGTTAAAGGAGATTTAATCAAGGCGGGTGATTTTAATAAAATCAAAGAGCTTACAGCCGAAGCCGCAAAAATAGTAAAGGAGATTAGAGGATAATGAAAACGGAGTTGAATATAAGACCTGAAAATGAGTGCAGATATGATGCGGTGTCCTTAGGCGAGGTAATGCTCAGACTTGATCCGGGCGAGGGCAGGATTCGTACCGCGAGGCAGTTCAGAGCTTGGGAAGGCGGCGGAGAGTACAATGTGGTAAGAGGACTTCGCAGGTGCTTCGGGCTTCGTACCGGAGTTATCACTGCCTTTGCGGATAACGAAGTGGGAAAGCTTATGGAGGATTTTATTCTTCAGGGCGGAGTCGATACCTCTCTTATTAAGTGGATGAAAACTGACGGAATAGGCAGAGTTTGCAGAAACGGACTTAATTTTACGGAGCGGGGCTTCGGTATAAGAGGAGCGGTAGGCTGCTCGGACAGAGCTAATACGGCTATTTCAAAGGCAACTCCGTCAGATTTCGACTTTGAGTATATTTTCGGAAAATTGGGTGTAAGATGGCTTCACACGGGCGGAATATACGCTGCTCTTTCGGAGCAGTCGTGCGAAACCGTTATAGAGGCGATTAAGATTGCCAAAAAATACGGAACCGTGATATCCTATGACCTCAATTACAGACCGTCCATGTGGAGCGCTATCGGCGGGCTTAAAAAGGCTCAGGAGGTAAATAAGGAAATCGCCAAGTATGTGGATGTAATGATAGGAAACGAGGAAGACTTTACCGCCTGCCTCGGTTTTGAGATAGAAGGAAATGACGAGAATTTAAAGGAGCTTAATATAGACGGTTACAAAAAGATGATAGAAGAGGCGGTAAAGGTTTATCCTAACTTTAAAGCCGTGGCAACTACTCTTCGTACTGTAAGAACCGCTACCGTAAACGATTGGTCCGCACTTTGCTTCGGAAACGGCGGAGAAATTTATAAGGCAAAGCAGTATGACGGGCTTGAGATTATGGACAGAGTAGGCGGCGGAGATTCTTTCGCGTCAGGACTTATTTACGGGCTTATGACTACGGGAGATGCCGAGATTGCGGTAAATTACGGTGCGGCTCACGGCGCTTTAGCCATGACTACACCGGGAGATACGACGATGGCATCTAAAAAGGAAGTTGAGGCTCTTATGGGTGGAGCGGGAGCAAGAGTGCAGAGGTAGGATATGAAAAAATTTTTGGATAAAGATTTTCTTCTTGAGACCGAAACGGCGAAGCGTTTATTCCATGAATATGCTGAAAATATGCCTATTATTGACTATCACTGTCATTTGAATCCTAAGGAGATTTACGAGGATATCAGGTATAATAATATTACCGAGGTTTGGCTTGGCGGAGATCATTATAAATGGAGACAAATGAGGTCGAACGGGGTAGAAGAGAAATATATTACCGGCGATGCATCCGACAAGGATAAGTTCATAAAATGGGCTGAAACTCTTGAAATGGCTATAGGTAACCCGCTTTATCACTGGAGTCATTTGGAATTAAAGAAATATTTCGGCTATGAAGGGCATCTTTCGGGTGAAACTGCCGAGGAAGTATGGGAGCTTTGCAATGATAAACTTAAAAACGGCGGTCTTTCGGCAAGAAAGCTTATTGAAGTTTCCAATGTGGATGTAATATGCACAACCGATGACCCTGCAGACTCCCTTGAATGGCATAAGAAGATAAAGGAAGATGATTTTTCAGTAAGGGTGCTTCCGACCTGGCGTCCTGATAAGGCTCTTCATATTGAAAAGGACGGTTTTTCGGATTATCTTAAGACACTCTCCGAAGTGAGCGGAGTGAAAATCACGGATTTTGATTCTCTTATAGAGGCTCTTAAAATAAGAATGGATTTCTTCATCGAAAACGGCTGTAAGGTATCCGACCACGGACTCGAGTATATAATGTATGAGGCATACGCGGATAATGAAGTGAATGAAATTCTTAAAAAGAAGCTTAGCGGAAAGCCGCTTTCAGAAACGGAAGAGAGGAAGTTTAAAACGGCTTTCATGGTGGCAATGGGTAAGGAGTACGCAAAGAAAAATCTTGTAATGCAGCTTCATTACGGAGTAATCAGAGATTTAAATAAAAGAATCTTTAACGCTCTCGGTGCGGACGCGGGAATAGACGCGGTTAACAACTACAGCTCGTCCGTCGAAACCGGCAAATACTTAAACGCTCTTGCAGAGGAAAATTTACTTCCTAAAACCATTATTTATCCGCTCAATTCTTCCGACTTTGACACGGTCGGCACGGTAATAGGCTGTTTTCAGGATAGCGGCGCCGTAGGTAAAATTCAGCACGGAAGCGGCTGGTGGTTCAACGACCACAAATCGGGTATGATAAATCAGATGACCTCGCTTGCCAACTTGGGTTTGCTTGGAAACTTTATAGGAATGCTTACGGATTCAAGGAGCTTTCTTTCCTACACAAGACATGAGTATTTCAGAAGGATTATGTGCAATCTCATAGGAAACCTTGTTGAAAACGGCGAGTATCCGGAGGATGAAAAGAGTTTAAAGAAGATTGTAGAAGGAATTTCTTATAAGAACGCAAAGAGATATTTCGAGTTTTAAGTAAATACCGAGCTTAATCGGGCAGGAGACACTTTTCCTGCCCGATTTTATATCATCCCTTTGTAAGTCTGTATTCCTTGGGCGACATTCCGTATTTTTCACGAAATTTTCTATGGAAGTAGCTGCTGTTGTCATAGCCGACAGAAACTATTATCCGCTCTACAGTAAGAGTACTTTGCTTCAGCAGGAATACCGCTTGTTGGAGTTTTCTTTCTTGAAGCAGTTCTTTAAAATTTTTATTAAGATGCTTTTTTAATAAGCGGCTCACAAAATATGCGGGCTCATTTATTTCCGCGGAAATTTCCGCAAGAGTTCCGTCTTTGTAGCGGGTTTCGATATATTTTAAAACGGTAAAGACCATATTTTCCTCATATCTGTCGGGTAAGTCCTTATTGATGTTTTCGGCAAAAGCCGACAGGTTCATGAGCAATAATCCCATTGTGGTTTGAATGACAGTATTTGTGGCGGGATGCTTTTCGTAGATTGTCCATATCATATTTTCAAGGAGATTTTGCACCGGGAGGATGTCTTTCGCTGAAAAATGCAGGAAGCTTAACAGGGAATCTCCGCCTGAAAGCGTGGACAGTAAAAAATCTCGAAGTACGTTTTCTTCCCTCATCATTGAAAACGAAACATTAAAAAATTCCGGCAAAATTACAAAATTAACCGCTATGTCCGACTCGGAGGCAGGCAGGATTTCCTGAGTGGCGTTCTGATTTAAAAATAAAAGATCGCCTTCCTTTAAAACAAGAGTTTCCTTTCCGTTTAAAATATGCGTAGTACTGCCGCTACACATATAAACAAGTTCCACGTAATTATGTTTATGCTTCGGGAAATGAACGAAGCGGGTATGAGGGCGCACTTCAATCAGCCTGCCCTTGTCAAGGAGCTTACTGCTGTCGATGATGAATTGTTTGCTGTTCTCCTCAGTATATAGTTCGGCACGTACGGTATCGGAGCCGTTTAAATATTGCTCCTCTTCAGGGGTTATCCGTTTAAGTTTTTCGAGAAGCTCTTTTCTCATGATTTCCTCTTTCTTTTATATATTGCAAATAAGGTCCCTGTTGTTTGCATAGAATGACCTAAAATTCCTTATTATTTCATTATAAAATGAAAATATAAAAGCGCAAGTAAAGAATATGGATATCGTGTTTATGCTCCTCTCGGGCAGAGAATTCTGCTTGTAGGATTCTTTCGTATGAGAAAGGAAGGTACTTTAAATGAGATACTATTTAGCAGTGGATATCGGAGCTTCCGGCGGAAGGCATATTTTGGGTTATCTTAAAGGCGGGAAGATGATTACGGAGGAGGTATACCGTTTTCCGAACGGGCTTGTAGAAAAGAACGGGAAATATTGTTGGGATGTGGATATGCTTTTTAATCATATAGTGACGGGGCTTATCAAATGTAAAGAAATTGGAAAAATTCCGGTATCAATGGGAATAGATACTTGGGGAGTGGACTTTGTGCTGCTTGACAAAGAAGGAAAAATAATCGGAGATGCGGTAGGTTATAGGGATGCCCGTACAAAGGACATGGATAAAGAGGTATATGGAATAATTTCCGAGAAGGAGCTATATAAGAGAACGGGCATACAGAAGCAGATTTTCAACACGATTTATCAGCTTATGGCGATTAAAAGGACCGATTATAAGGCGCTTGAAAACGCGGAAAGACTTTTGCTGATACCCGAGTATTTTAATTACCTGCTGACGGGAAAATATATGTCTGAGTACACAAACGCAACCACAACTAAACTTGTAAGCTGTGAAACCGGAGAATGGGACATAGAGCTTATAAAAAAATTAGGCTATCCGGAGAAAATATTCGGAGCGCTTAATATGCCGGGAACTGCTGTTGGTATGCTTACGGAGGAAATACAAAAAAAGACAGGTTTTAACTGCGAAGTGGTGCTTGCGGCAACTCATGATACCGCATCCGCCATTATGGCTGTGCCGGCGGATAAGGACGGAGCAATTTATATAAGCTCCGGAACATGGTCTTTGATGGGAACTGAGATATTAAAGGCGGACAGCTCGGAGGAGAGCAGGATAAGAAATTTCACAAATGAAGGCGGCTACAATAAGAGATTTCGCTATTTGAAAAATATAATGGGACTTTGGATGATTCAAAGTGTACGAAAAGAAATTGCTCCGGATATGGGATTTGGGGAAATCTGCGAAAAGGCGGCGGCAGAAAAAATTTCTTCTATTGTAGACTGCAGCGATGACAGATTTTTAGCTCCCGACAATATGACGGAGGAAATAAAGAAAAGTTGCAAAGAAACCGGACAGAGGGTTCCTGAAGGAATAGCCGAAACGGCAAGCGTTATATATAACAGCCTTGCGGAATGCTATATTAAATGCCTTAAAGAGATAGAGGAAAGAAAAGGAGAAAAATATTCAGGAGAAATTTATGTGGTCGGCGGAGGCTCGAAAGCGGGATATTTAAATAATCTGCTTGCGAAAAAATCGGGACATACGGTGAAAGCGGGTCCGGCAGAAGCTACGGCAATCGGGAATATTACCGCGCTTATGATAGCTGACGGAGAGATTTCGGATTTATTTGCAGCAAGGAAATTGATTGAGAAATCTTTTGAAATTGAAACATATACACCGTAAGTATTTAGAACATATAAACCACGAAAAAGGAGAAAAAAGATGTTAGTAAAAACAAAGGCGAAGGTAGGAATTTTTTCAATCGCTCTCGGAGCTTATTTAGTACAGTTTCCTGAGCTGAGGCATGAATTTGAGTCGCAGTACGAGGATTTTAAAAAGAGCATACCGGATACGGTGGAGCTTATTGACGGCGGGATGATTACTGCAAAGGAGGAGGCTATGGCTGCCGGAGATAAATTCAGGGCGGCGGATGTGGATGTGGTATTTTTACAGATGCTTACCTACGCCACCTCTTATAACGTACTTCCTGCGGTAAGAGATTTGAACGTGCCCGTTGTGGTTATAAACATACAGAAGAAAAAGGCGCCTGATTACAGCGCTACGGATATTCCGACATGGCTCGGCACACTGTATGCCTGCGGAGCTGTAGGAGAGGCGACAGCCGATCTTGAAAGAGCGGGAAAAAGATATGCCGTTATCACGGGAGTTGTCGAAGGTGGAGATGAGGAAGCGGCAAAGCAGATAGAGGACTGGTGCAGGGCGGCTCAGGTAAGAAGGAGATTCAGACAGACAAATCTGGCTCAGATAGGCAGAACTTATCCGGGAATGATGGACTTATATATCGATGAAACAAATCTTTACAACAGAATGGGACTTTATACCAAGCAGTTCGATTGGGAAGATATGTGGTGCATGGCTGATGATGTTACGGATACAGAAGAAATAGAAAAGAAGGCGAAAGAAATTCTTGAAACCTTTGAAATTGAAGGCGGAGGAGCCGTAGAAAAGGTTTGGGAGATGGCAAGATATGTAGTCGCTTTTGAAAGATGGGCGAAGAAAGAGGATCTTACCATGGTGGCATCCCATTATGCGGGAAAGGCTGCAGGACAGGCGGGAATACTTGACTCCATGCTTATTCCGGCTTTTTCAATGCTTATTAAACAGGGAACTGCCTGTGCAGTGGAGGGAGATATAAAGGTTGCCATGGCTATGAGTATTTTAAAGACCATTGCCGGTACCGGGCAGCTTTCGGAAATGTATTCGATAGATTTTAATAAGGATATTTGTATAATAGGTCACTCAGGCTCGGGAGATGCCGATATATCTGGAGCGCGCAAGCCTTCGATGAAGATTGTGGAAGTATTCCACGGTAAGGTCGGCGGCGGCTATCTCACGCAGTTTTATCCTCCTGCAGGAGAGGTTACTTATCTTGCGATTACTCAGGATAAGGACGGAAAGTTTAAATTTGTAGTGGCTGAGGGAGTAAATGAGGAAGGCGAAATATTTACTTTCGGAGATACGAATATGAGAACGCGTTTTGCCTGCGGAGCAAGGGAATTTGTGAACCGTTGGAGCGAGGCGGGACCTACTCATCACATGGCGGCGGCTATAGGCAGACATATAGATACGATAATTAAAGTGGCTAAGATTATGGATATTCAGATAGAAATAGTAACGAGGTAAAATTCACAAAATTGTGTTTAAAGAGAAGCGATAGCAATATTTCTTATGATGGTTTGTGAATAATTCGGGACATATATAGGGAAGTTGATTTTAACAGTAGAAATTGCATGCTACATTGTGCAAATAACGGAAAAGAGGAAGATAATGAAATTTTTAGAAGCGGAATTTGTAAAGGGTTTTATAAGAATGGCTACCGACGGATATAATATGGGATGGCATGAGAGAAACGGCGGAAACCTCTCTTACAGAGTTAAGCCTGAAGAAGTTGAGGAAGTAAAGGAGAATTTTAAGGCGGGAGAATGGAGAGAAATAGGAGCGAGCGTGCCTGCGCTTGCAAAGGAGTATTTTTTAGTAACGGGTTCCGGAAAGTATTTCAGAAATGTGGAGATTAAACCCGAAGATTCAATCTGTATTATAGAGCTTGATGAAAAGGGGGAGAATTACCGTATATTATGGGGGCTTGTAAACGGGGGCGGACCTACTTCGGAGCTTCCGAGCCATCTTATGAACCATGAGGTAAAGTTTCTTAAAAACCCTGAATACAGGGTGATTTATCATGCTCATACCACAAATATCATAGCATTAACTTTTGTCCTTCCGCTTGAGGATAAGGTATTTACGAGGGAGCTTTGGGAAATGGCTACGGAGTGCCCTGTCGTATTTCCTGACGGAGTGGGTGTTGTGCCTTGGATGGTTCCGGGAGGAAGAGATATTGCAGTTGCCACTTCGGAGCTTATGAAAAAGTACGATCTTGCAATCTGGGCGCATCACGGCATGTTTGCGGCGGGCTTTGACTTTGATCTCACTTTCGGACTTATGCATACTGCGGAAAAGTCGGCGGAAATTTTGGTAAAAACGCTTTCAATGAGCTCGAAGAAGCGTCAGACCATTACACCTCTAAACTTCAGGGATTTGGCTAAGGATTTTAGGGTGATGCTTCCCGAGGAGTTTTTATATGAAAAATGAAATGCCGGCGATTCATCACTAATCTTTAACGCCATAATTTTATAAAGCGTGTTTTAAGGGCGGGGAGTATATCTCTCCGCCAAATTTTACGATTAGCTTAAGAAAAAATAAATTTTACCTATCTTAACACAATCTTTATATCTCCTGTGATATAATGCCCCCTGCAATAAGACGTCGGCAGAGAAAGATGTCTTAACAAAAACTTTATACCGTGTGTGGTATGATGATTTCAGAAAAGAAAAAGAAAATTAAAGGAGATAAGAAATGAAATCAAAAGTATTAAAAACAATGACGGCTGTACTTGCTCTTTCTGTGTGTGTAGGACTCAGTGCCTGCGGTAAAGCGGAAGGGGGCAAGGCTGACAGCGGAAAAATGTCGAGCGGAAGTATGACATCCAAAACATCGACGGCTTCCACAGCTCAGGGAACGCAGGCTGTAGAGATGGATAAGGATATGATGAGCGGAACATTTGTAGCTTCCATGGTAAATTGGCCTAACCAGGACGTATATGAATACAAATATATGGGACTTAAATTTACTCTTCCTGAAAGTCTCTTGAAAAAAATGGAAAATAAAGAGATTGCAATGCTTCCTAACGAAGAAGTTTTTGATGATTACAGCACCAAGCACGCTTTCTTCAGTTGGAGGAAGATGACGGAGGAGCAGAGCAAGGCGGAAGTGGATAAGATGGGCGATGCATATCTG
>CAUUHV010000003.1:0-102001 GCA_963545085.1 uncultured Catonella sp.
GCTCCGGTACTGTCTATTGAATTAAAATCGGAGGCATCAAATTTTTTAAACAGCTTATCTGTTTTTAAAATACTTCCGTCCGCGCCGGAAGTCAACACAACGGTTTTTACTCCTGAAGAGAGCAGCTTTTCAAGTCTTTCTTCGGTCGAACCGGCTTTCGGATACATTTCGTTAAGCTCATGAAGATTAGGCACAAGAATATCCACCAAGCTTAAAAGCTCGTCGCTTAAAGTCAGGCATGAGGAAGGCTTAAGCACCGTTTTCGCTCCATATTTATGAGCAAGTCTGCATGCCGTAATTACAGCCTCAAACGGAATTTCCGTATCAAGCAGGCAGTAATCGGTATTTTCAAATGACTTTTCCGAGGATTCTATAAAATCGGCTGTTATTTTTGCGTTTGCACCCGAAAGAATGGAAATAATCGACTCGCCTTTAGGGTCTAAAAAGATGAAAGCCTTTCCGGTCTGGGCGTTGCCGAAGCGCTTCAGATTGCCGTGCTTGATGCCGTTGTCATTAAGCGATTTTAAAATAATTTCGGAATCGGCATCACAGCCGACAGCTCCTATAAGTTCAACATCATGACCTAATTTTGATGCTCCTACAGCGGTATTGGTTCCTTTTCCTCCGGGATAAAACGAAGAAACGGTGGTGCTTACCGTCATTCCGCTTGCCGGCAGATGAGAAAAATTCATATAATTGTCGATATTTATGCTTCCTACGACAAGAATTTTCTTTTTTCTGAGATTAAAAGGAAGAGATATTGAAGCCTTGTTTTCAACAAACGTGTCTAAGGAAGAAGGAAAGACACTTTCATAAAAAGGTACTTCCTGCTTCTCTTTTTTTTCTATAATATTTATAATTTTTTGACAGAGATATTTTCCGAATTCCTTATACGGAACCCTGACTGTAGAAATATGAGGATGCAATAAAGTGTCATCAGGGAGATCACATGCGGAAATAATGGAAATATCATCGGGAATACTGTATTTCATTTCTTCAAGATATGAATAGGTTTTTAAGGCGATCCTGTAATCCTCGCAGATTATGGCGCTTATACTCTCGGTCTTTAACTTTGCGAACAGCTCGGGAGTCATTGTTTTATAAGTATTATCCGTATATGGAATATGGCTTTCAAAAAGACATTTTGAATATCCGGAAAAAAATGCCTTTCCTTTTTCGGAGTTTCCGTCAGAAAGACAGATTATATTTTTATGTCCGAGAGAACAAAGATATGCGGTCATTTTGTAAGCGATATGATTAAGTCCGGTGTTCAAGCTTGAAGGAGAGAATGGAGAAAAAGTAAGATACGGAATATCATTTTCAACAAGGTTTTCAGGCATATCTTCGGAAGAGGCTTCCTTTTTTTCAAAAATAATTCCGCTTGGAGCGTTTTTTTCCATAAGAGAAAGAGCTCTTGCTTCCTCCGAAGAGCTTTCGGCTTTATTTAAAAATAAGCTGTAGCCCGATTTTTTCGCCTCATCCAAAATGCCGTCGATTATCAGAAAGCTGTAATCGAAGCCTTTTGTTACCATGGCTATATTAAAGCCCTGCTTTGCCGATGATAAAAAAGAAGAATACGGAGAGTAATTGTATTCTTTGGCTAATTTTAAAACCTTATCCCTTGTAGCGGAACTGATGCTCTCATCCTTGCCGTTCATAACCTTTGAAACGGTTGAAACCGAAACTCCGGCGAGTCCCGCTATGTCCGTTATATTCATAAAGCCTCCGCTGTTAAATTATATACCCCGCCGCATGCATGTACAGTTCTCTGTTTGCGAGAATCAAATTCTCCGGCTCTATTGTATCATAAACGGAAGGGTAATGCCATAAAAAAGACTGTTTTATCCACTTTAACAACCATATATTTACGTTTGATTTTTTCGTTTTTTTATTAAAACACAGCCTTATTTGTCGTTTATGCCATATTAAGGATAAAATAATTTGTTTTTGGAATATGACGTGAAACGTAAATTTTATATCGTGTTTATAAAAAAATGGGGAAAATTAAAATTTGTGGTATAATAATATAAGCATTAAAAGTATGAATATCCGGAAAGGAGTAAAGCTAATGAAAGATGATTATATTATAGGACGTTTTTATGTACCGATGGGCATAATAATTATCTTAACTGTAATGATATATTTTCACAGGCATCATCTGCTTAAATACTTGTATCTTATAAACATATTTTTCTTTTTGGCGGCAATTTCATCATATTTCATTGTAATAAAACATCCTGCAGGAAAAGAATTTCCTAAGCTGTGGATGAACACGATTCCGTTTGTTTGGTTGGTCGGGATTTTCGGAGGATATTTTCTTTCCGTTTTCTCCTTTTCCGCCTTTGTAATTGAACACGCAAGAAGGCATATATGGGCTAAGGCAATAATCGTGCTTGCCGGTGTGATGTTTGTTTTGTTGTGTATGGTATGCACGTACCTGTTTATAAAAGGAATTTTATCGCTAAAGAGCGGTTGAGGCTTTATCGAACAGTTTTTACTGTTGACACCCCTAAAAAGAGGTGCTATGCTTTAGAATATCGGGAAAATGATATACTAAAATGTTTTCTCGGATTTTGAATTAAAGGAGAAGGACTGATGAAGGTACTTAATTTCGGCTCGCTTAATATTGATTATGTTTATGATGTGGAACATTTTGTGAAAAAGGGTGAAACTATTTCTTCATCGGCGTTAAATGTGTTTCCGGGAGGAAAGGGACTTAATCAATCCATCGCGCTTGCGAAAGCGGGAGCTGAGGTATATCATGCGGGGATGATAGGAGAGGACGGAAAATTTTTAGCGGAGCTTCTTGCGGAGGCGGGAGTAAATACGGATAATATCTTAATAAGCAAGGAAGTAAGAACCGGAAATGCCATAATCCAGAATGACAGCTCGGGAGACAACTGCATTATTCTCTTCGGAGGAGCTAACAGAGCTATAAACAGGTCATATATAGATAAGGTGCTTGAAAAATTTGGAGAAGGAGATTATATTATACTTCAAAATGAAATATCGGAGTTACCTTATATAATATCGGAAGCCGATAAAAAGGGAATGAAAATAGTTCTGAATCCGTCCCCTATGGACGATGTTATACTTAAAGAAGCGGATTTAAGCCTTGTGAGCTGTTTTCTTTTAAATGAGGTTGAGGCAAAGGCTTTACTCTGTAATAATGAATCGGAGCCTGAAAAACTTATGGAGCTTATAGTCGGTAAATTTCCTAAAGCCGGAGTGCTTATAACCTTAGGCGGAGACGGCTCGATATACGGAAAGGACAAAAAAATAATAAAAGAGGCTGCGGTAAAGACCGATGTTAGAGATACAACTGCCGCAGGAGATACGTTTACGGGATTTTTCGTTACGGGGCTTCTGTCGGGAGAGGATATGGGAGAGGTTTTAAAAAGAGCTTCAATGGCGGCTTCCATTGCCGTTTCAAGAAAAGGAGCGGCAACTTCTATTCCTACGCTTAAAGAGGTGGAGGAAAGACTTGCCGTATAGTAAACGCATACGGAGGGAAACAGGTTAATCCATTGTGGAAATAAATCGGAGGAATTTTATGAAGAGAAGTATAAGAGGCTTAGTACCGTTATTGATTATATTTTTATTTTTCATGGGTTATCGGTATATGAAGCCGGGACAGAATGAAAATGCAACGGATTATAAACAGGTAACGGGCGAGGAAGCTCTGAAGATGATGAGCGAGAGTAAGGATTATATTATCCTTGATGTTCGTACGAAGGCGGAGTACGCCGAGGGACATATAAAAGGCGCTATAAATATTCCGAATGAAACGATAGGAAATGAGGATATAGCGGAGCTTCCGAATAAGGAACAGCTTATCTTCGTATATTGCAGAAGCGGAAACAGAAGCAAACAGGCTGCCGCCAAGCTTGCGACAAACGGCTATACCGGTATAGTCGATATGGGCGGAATAAATACATGGCAGGGAGAAATAGAAAAGTAAAAATCCCCCGCCTTATTATTCTTTACCGTTAAAACAGTAAAGACAGAGCTTGTCCGCGCCTATGCCTATGGCTTCAGCCATATCGTCAAGTCTGTTGAATTTAAGAGAGGTAAAGCCCAATTGCTTTCTTATCCTCTCTATCATTTTATCATATCTTGAAGAATCCGGATTTGCGTAGTCGTCTAAAATTTCTCTGCTTATATCGGAGCCTTCCTCCTCTGTAATGATTCTTCTGGTAATAAGGTCCATTTCCGAACCTCCTCGGGAAAAGTTGATATATTTGCAGGTATACATGATAGGAGGGCAGGCGGGACGCACGTGTACCTCCCTGGCGCCGCTTGAATACAGAAAATCGGCAGTTTCTCTTAACTGTGTTCCCCTTACAATGGAATCGTCGATTAAAAGAATCCGATTGCCGTCTATAAGCTCATGTACCGGAATCAGCTTCATCTTTGCTATTAAATTCCTTTTAGATTGTATTGAAGGCATGAAAGAACGAGGCCATGTAGGTGTATATTTTATAAAAGGTCTTGAAAAGGGTATTCCGGATTCGTTCGCGTAGCCTACGGCATGAGCCGTTCCGGAGTCCGGCACTCCTGCCGTTATGTCCACATCCTCTGAAGTAAGCCCGTCACGTTTTGCCATAAGCTTTCCGCATCTGTATCTCATGCTTTCCACGGATACTCCTTCATAGCCGGAGGAAGGATAGCCGTAATATACCCAGAGAAAGGCACATATTTTCATTTTATCTCCCGGCTTGACAAGAGTTGTGACGGAAAAAGGGGTCATTATAACAATTTCTCCGGGGCCCAATTCCCTGTAATGTCCGTATCCTAAATTAAGATAGGCGAAGGACTCGAAAGAGGCGCAATAGCCTTCGTCCTTTACTCCTATGGCTACAGGTGTCCTTCCAAGCTTATCTCTGGCACAGTAAATTCCTTTTTCCGTAAGGATTAAAATGGTCATTGAACCGTTTATTCTGTCCTCGGCATATCTGATTCCGTCTATTATATTTTCTTTTTGATTTATAAGAGCGGAAACGAGCTCCGTCTGGTTTATAACTCCTCCGCTCATTTCAAGGAACTGAACGCTTCCGGAATTTAAAATTTCTTCGGTAAGCTCATCCTGGTTGTTTATTTTTCCGACTGTGGTTATGGCGTAGGTCCCGTGATGAGACCTTACTATCAAAGGCTGAGGCTCATAGTCCGAAATGGAGCCCAAGCCTGAGTTTCCACTCATTTCCTGAACATCTCTGTCAAATTTTGTTCTGAAAGGAGAGTTTTCAACATTATGGATGGCACGGTTAAATCCGTTTTCACCGAGCACGGTTAAGCCGGCTCTCCTTGCGCCTAAATGGGAATGGTAATCTGTTCCGAAAAACAGATCAAAGATGCAATCATGCTTTAATGCCGTCGCAAAAAAACCGCCCATTTATTCGTCCTCCTTATGAAAGTAATACTATTCATTCATAGTAATATATAATAATACTTTGTGTCAATAACGGAAAATTAAATCGAAAGAAATGTCATAAAACAGATAACCCCTGCTAATAAAACTGATAAAAGCAAGGGTTACTTTAAAACGGTTATAAACTAAAGCCTTGCAAACGGCTCGTTGTTTAAAGGAATCAGACATCCGGAGGAGAATTTTTTTTCATTATTTCTACAAATTCAGCTCTCGGTACAGGTTTTTGGAAGTAATAGCCCTGTATATAATCACAGCCCAAATCTATTATTCCTCTTGCCATTTCCTTTGTTTCAACCCCCTCAGCCACAAGCTTGGCGCCTGTAGATGCGGCTATATTTATGAAATTCTCAAGAAGAAGACGAGAATTCAAATCGGAGCGGATAAAAGGCGGCTGTACTATGGACTTGTCAAGCTTTATTATGTTTAGTTTAAGAGAAAGTATTCTTGTAAATGAAGAATACCCGGTACCGAAATCATCTATGGAAAAAGTGACACCGTATTTATTCAGTATATTTATATTCTGATCCACTATATCATTAAATTCGTCCGAAGCCGTTTCTGTTATCTCAAGGTTGATTTGAGATGAGTCTATCCCGAAACGTTTAAGAGTACCCATCACCTTTGAAGCAAGGTTACTTTGTAAGCATTCAACCATAGAAAGATTTATTTCTATATACTCAAGTCCGCAGTCCGCAAGATGCTCCTCGGAAATTGTTCTGCAAGCCTGTTCAAGTACAAAGTCCCCTATTTCAAGTATAAGAGAGCTTTTCTCGGCTATAGGTATAAAGATATCGGGAGGAATGAAATTTCCGTCCTTATCCTTCATTCTTATAAGAGCCTCGGCGGAAGTGTATTTCCCTTTCTTTGTACTGTATATAGGCTGATAATATAATTCAAGTCTGTTTTCGGACAAAGCCGTTTTTACCGTATCTTCTATTTTGATAATATCCGATGCCTTTTTAAGATTGAGGTCGGCTGCCGTTATAAGAGGAGCGGGGGTCTGGAGCTCAAGCTTTTTCAACTTTTCGAATATGCTGTCCACCATTTTTATATTTGAAATATCCTCGGGACAGGAGAAAGGACAGCAGGTTGAAAATACGGGAAGTCCGAGTTTTCCGGGCTCCGAAAGAGAATTCATTATTAACAGAACCTTTTCCAAAATCGTGTTTGCGACATTGATATTCGCCTCGTCCATTGCGATTATATATCTTCCGGGAGCAAGATTGAATATGAGAGTTTTTTTTGTAAATTGTCTTAATTTTTTGAGAAATACATTTTCCACATACAATATTCTTGAAAGCTGAGAGGTATTGAATATAAGCTCGGCATTATGAATACTTACAGCTATTAAACGGGTAAGGATACCTGAATTTATTCTGGATGAGTATATCGAAAAAAATGCAGTTCTGCTCATCATAAGGGAATCATGGCTGTAATACTCGCTTTGTTCCTGCATGCCGATAGACAGGAGCACCGCGCATATAGAAAGAGTAAACTGGAGAGAAAGGAGAGAAGGAAAAAAGAAGTCGAGTATATAACCCGATAAAAGTATGCCTGCAATAGCGGACAGTACTATAGCTTTATCTTTTGAGATATTTCTTATATATTTTTTAAGCATAAATATCGCGAAAATGAAGTAGTAAAAGTTTACGGAACGCATGAGAAAATAGTAATTTCCTATAATGTAGGTTCCTTCATCGTTAATGTAAAAAAACGCTCCCGTATTTATATTGATTATAAGAAATAAAAATATCAGAGACAGAGGAACGGCATAAATTAACAAAACTCTTATAATATGTACCCTTAAGTTAACATTAGAGATAATAAGAACTATAAGCAGAGAAAATACCGCGCCGGAAGCGAAGAAGTACACCGATTTTAAAATATAAGAAAGCATCGGATATATAGTAGCTATTTTATGGGCGGACGTACTTATTACAGTATTTAAAAGAATACTTGATATAAACACAATAATTAAAGAGTTATTGTAAATCTTCATATTCACCCTTACGAAATATGAAGCTAAAAGGCAAATAAGTATTATTACGGAGCATATATTAAGCAGTATACTGTAATCCATATCAAAAATCTCCTCTTAAAAACTTGACAAGATTTCCTGCAGACAAAGGTTGTGAGAAATAATAACCCTGAAGGTAGTTAAAGCCTAAATAAGTAGCGTAATTATTCGCCTCGACACTTTCGATATGCTCCGCTTTTATTTTAAGACCGAAATCTCTTAAAAACTCCAGCGTACATTTTACAAGATTATCCGCGACACGGGAAGTAAGCGCGGCTTCCGTAAGCCTTCTGTCTATAGTAACGGCATATAACGGCATACGTATTAAGGAGGATGCGTTTGTATAACCGTTTCCGTAATTTTCCAGTATAAATCTGAAGCCCGCCTCGGTCATATCCTTCATATTCTGAACCAAACGCCCTTCGTACTTCGTTAAAGGATTTTTATCAAGCTCGAAGCAGATAAGTGAAGGGGAAATACCGTGTTTTTCAGCTAAAAGTCTGAATTTTTCAGCCTCGTTATTCTGTAAAAGTATCGAAACCGGTATGACTATTTCCACAGTATTTATTCCAAGCTCGACAAATCGGTTTTCTTTTATTGTTTTAAACAGCTTGCCTAAAACATAATCTCCCAATCGGTCCGTTATACCGTGTCTGTCGGCAACGGCTATAAAACTTTTGGAATGTATCGGACCGAATTCGGTGGTGTAGAGAGTAAGCTCCGCCTTTACCGAGTCGAATTTTCCGGTTTTAGTATTAAGCTCGGGAAGAAAGGAAATTTCAAGTCCTCCGTCCTCTCCGACTCTTTTTAGTTTTGAGAAGATAACATCATTTTTATGGGATATGTTTACATCAAGATCATTTATTGTTATGACGCTTTTTTTTGTTGTATCGGTTTCCGATACGGCGAGCTTTATAAGCTCGCTCATAACCGATTTATTGCTTGCGTCATGAGGACAGTTGAGTACACACGTTACCGCTCCGAGGGTTATTTTATAGCCGCCGAAGGAAAACGGAGAGTTAAATCTTTCGTCAATTTTACGTAAGAGAGAATTTGTAAACTGATAATTGGCAAAATTGTTGTCAAGAGATACGGAAATGGCAAACACTCCGCTGTCTAAGCTGTATACCCTTGCAAACTTGGAAATATCCGAAAAGAACAGTCCGAGATCCACAAAAAGTATATTTATGAGCTTTTCACCCAACTCTCTTTTCCAGTCGGCAATATTTTTTACGGTTATTATCATTAACGTAATCGGAGTATTCATAGACATGGAAACGGTGTAATTCATAAAAAACGAGTCGGCATTAGGAAGTCCCGTAACCGAATCTATAAAATCGGACGGGCTTTCAATCATTATATATGAGAATAAAACGAGGATGGAAGCGGCAAAATTTTCCACATAGTAATTAGGGAAGAAAAATTGAAAAATACTGCCGATTATAACTATAAACGGAAGAAAATATAGGGAAATACTTTTATCGTTTCTTACATTCTTTCCATATCTGTATATGACTGTCATAATATACGCGAAATAATAAATGCCCGCCACATACAGCGGATATAAAAAAACTCCTCTTCGGTATACTCCCGTTTCGTCCACAAAAAATACAGCCTTTGTAAACGGATTGACGGCAAGAGGAATAAGCGACGCGAGCATAGGTAAATAAATCGCGAGCTTTAACGAAAGGCTTTTTATTTCTATTCCCAAAACCGAGTATTCATATAACAGGAAAAACAGGATGCTTAAAATATGAGCAACCTGATAAATATGTACAATAAAAGTGATTAAAAAAATTCTGTATGAGGAAGAAAGCAGATCGTATGGAGTAAGTGCTTCAATAAGAGCTTGGAGAAATCCGCATAAGGATGATATAAAAATACAAATCAGCAGTTTTTTAAATACCTTTGTATGCTCAAGGATTACAGTCTTTCTAAAAAAGAGCATGTAAAAGACAACAATCTCTAAAATAAGAGAAGCTCCCTCAGACAAGCAACTGTTAATCATATTTATCTCCGTATCATAATAGCCTGAATAAAAATGTTTATAGAGAAAGTAAAGCTCATTTTTTAATTATTGTAACATAAAAGAAACAATAGGACTATAGAAATTTTAGAAAAATAAATTTATTTGCCTAATTAAAGGAAATCGAATTTTAATATTGAATAATAAAAGTATATGCGGAGTATTTCACTTTATTAAAGGAGAAGTCATGGCTGAGGGAAAAAGCTTAAGAGAGATAAGGGAAGAGCTTGAACATGAGATATTAAGCGGATATGCCTGCTTTTCGGATTTATCTCTGGGAAGAGACGTAGAAGAAGAAGCGGACGAGATAAGGACGGATTTTGCAAGAGACAGGGATAGAATACTTCACTGCAAGGCATTCAGAAGATTAAAGCATAAGACACAGGTTTTTTTAGACCCTGAAGGCGATCATTACAGGACAAGGCTTACTCATACGCTTGAGGTTTCCCAGATAGCGAGGACTATAGCGAGAGCGTTAAGGCTTAACGAGGATCTTACGGAAGCTATAGCTCTCGGTCATGATTTAGGTCATACTCCGTTCGGTCATGCGGGAGAAAGGGCGTTAAATTCGGTTTCTCCGTACGGCTTTCACCATAATGAGCAGAGCGTGAGGGTGGTTGAGCTTTTGGAAAAACACGGGAAGGGGCTTAATCTTACTAAAGAGGTAAGGGACGGAATGAAAAATCACAGAAGCTCATGCATGCCCATGACACTTGAGGGAAAAGTTGTAAGGCTTTCCGATAAAATCGCCTATGTGAATCATGATATAGATGATGCTTTAAGGGGCGGAATAATAAAGGAGGAGGAGTTGCCGAAGGAGCCTGTCGCAATTCTCGGAAACGATGTTTCGAAGCGTATAGGAACTATGGTGAAAGATGTTATAATAAACAGCGCGCTCACCGAAAATGATGTAATCATGTCGGACAGGGTAAGGGATGCCATGATGAAGCTTCGCTCATATCTTACAAATGAGGTATACAGCAACCCCGCGGCGAAAAGCGAGGAGGTACAGGCAAAGAAGCTTGTCATCTATCTGTATGGACATTATATGGAAAATACGGATAAGCTTCCCTTCGATTATATGAAACTCATAAAGGAGTACGGAGAACCCGTTGAGAAAGTGGTTTGTGATTATATAGCGGGAATGTCGGATGATTTTGCAATTAAAAAGATACAGGAGATTTTTGTGCCGGCAAGATGGAGCAAGTATTGAAACGGAGGATAAATGTTTTATTCACCTGAACTTATAGAAGAAATAAGAGAAAGAAACGATATAGTGGATGTAATATCTTCCTATGTGAGGTTAAATAAAAAAGGGGGAAATTACTGGGGGCTTTGCCCTTTTCACGGAGAAAAAACACCTTCATTCAGCGTGAACGGAGTGAAACAGACATATCACTGCTTCGGCTGCGGAGCGGGAGGAAATGTAATCACCTTTATGATGAATTACGAAAATCTGAACTTTACCGAGAGCTTAAAGGAGCTTGCGGACAGGGCGGGAATGCGAATTGAAGCGTCGGAAGATAATGAAGCGGCAAGAAAAAAAGCGGATTTAAAGACAAAATTGCTTGAGATAAATAAAGAGGCGGCTAAGCTCTTCTATTTCAATCTGCGTGAAGAAAGAGGAAGGCAGGGACTTGATTATTTTAAAGACAGAGGACTTACCGATAAGAGCATACAGAGCTTCGGTCTCGGATTTGCGCCTAAGTATAAAGGAGTGCTTTATTCGTATCTTAAGGAAAAGGGTTATGATGACGGACTTTTAAAGCAGTCCGGGCTTTTTGTTTTTGACGAAAAGGACGGAGTGTACGATAAGTTCTGGAACAGGGTAATGTTTCCGATAATGGATATGAATAACAGGGTGATAGGCTTCGGCGGCAGAGTCATGGGTGACGGAAAGCCTAAGTACCTTAATTCGCCGGAAACTCAGATTTTTAATAAAAGGAAAAATCTGTACGGACTTAATTTTGCAAGGCACACGCGAGAAAGCTGTTTAATAGTCTGTGAGGGGTATATGGATGTGATAGCTCTCCATCAGGCGGGCTTTACAAATTCCGTGGCGACTCTGGGCACGGCGCTTACACAAGAACAGGCAGGAATAATTTCAAGATATGTAAAGACAGTAATTTTAGTATATGACAGCGACAGCGCAGGAACGAATGCGGCATTACGAGCCGTGCCTATAATGAAAACAGCGGGTATAGCAACGAAAATAGCAAGGCTTGAACCGTATAAGGATCCTGATGAGTTTATCAAAAATCTCGGACGGGAGGAATTTAAGAGTAGGCTCGACGCGGCTGTAAGCAGCTTTGATTTTGAAACGGGTACGGAGGAAAAAAAGTATGACTTGTCGGATCCGGAAGAAAAAACAAAATTTTTAAATAGCTTAGCCTTAAAGCTGTTGGATATTGAGGAGGAGCTTGAAAGAGAAAATTATATAGACGCGATTTCGGATAAATACGATATATCGCGAGAAAGTTTTTTCAGACTTGTGAATAAATTAGGAGCCGAAAAATCCATTAAGGACGAATTTGACGATACGGAGCGAAAAATTAAAGCTACCGATAAAAAGCAAACCGGAGCGGACGGAATATTGAAATCGGAAAGACTTCTTTTATCATGGCTTACCGATAGACCTGAACTCTATCATAAAATAGAAAATATAATTTCGCCGGAAAATTTTTCCGAGGGACTGAACAGAGAGGCGGCGAGACTTCTTTTTACCGAAATTAAAGAAAAGGGAAAAGCGAATCCGGCGGGGATTATAAGCAGATTTGAAAATGTTGAGGAACAAACGGAGGTATCCGCTCTCTTTGAGGAAAACGTATATCCGAAGCTTAGCGAGGATGACTTTAAAAGAGCGTTTACGGAAACGGTTGTTAAAATAAAGAAAGTCGCTCTTGAAGCGGAGATGAACACGGCTACCGAGATTGGAGATATGGTGAGATTTGCCGAAATAATTAAGGAAAGGTCGGAGATTTCCGATATCCATATAGAAGTATGAACGCAGTCCGGGTTACCCTTTAAATAAAAAGGAGAAGCTATGGAAGAGAAAGAATTAAAGAAAAAGGCGAAAGAAATTCTTGATTTTGCGGGCACAAAGAAAAATGTACTTGAATTGCAGGAGGTTAAGGACCTTTTTGAAGGCACCGGAGCGGATGACGCGGAGATAGAAAAGGTTTGCGATTATCTTGAAAAAAACGGCGTGGATGTACTTCGAATATCGGATACTTTTGAGGATGTTCCGGACGATGTAATACTTGCCATTGCGGATGATGAAACGGTAGAAGAGGGGGAGGATATCAATCTCTCCATACCCGAGGGAATAAACCTTGAGGATCCTGTCAGAATGTATCTTAAAGAAATAGGAAAGGTGCAGCTTTTAAAACCCGATGAGGAGATTGAGCTTGCAAAAAAAATGTCCGAGGGAGACGAAGAAGCAAGAAAGGCGCTTTCCGAGGCGAATTTGAGGCTTGTCGTAAGCATAGCGAAGCGGTATGTGGGAAGGGGTATGCTGTTTCTTGACCTGATTCAGGAAGGAAATTTAGGGCTTATTAAGGCTGTGGAAAAATTTGATTACAGAAAAGGCTATAAGTTCAGTACATACGCCACATGGTGGATTAGGCAGGCAATTACGAGATCGATAGCGGATCAGGCGAGGACGATAAGAATACCTGTACACATGGTGGAAACCATAAACAAGTTAATCAGGGCGCAAAGACAGCTTACTCAGACCCTCGGAAGGGAACCTGGACCGGAAGAGGTGGCTGCGGAGCTCGATATGCCGGTGGCAAGGGTGAGGGAGATAATGAAGATTTCACAGGAGCCGGTGTCGCTTGAAACGCCTATAGGAGAAGAGGAGGACAGTCATTTAGGAGATTTTATACAGGATGACAATGTTCCCGCTCCGGCGGAAGCCGCTACCTTCAGTCTTTTGAGGGAGCAACTGACGGAGGTGCTTGATACGCTTACGGAGAGAGAGCAGAGAGTATTAAGACTGAGGTTCGGTCTTGATGACGGAAGAAGCCGTACATTGGAAGAGGTTGGAAAGGAATTTCACGTCACAAGGGAACGCATAAGGCAAATCGAGGCGAAGGCTTTAAGAAAATTAAGACACCCGAGCAGAAGCAAAAAATTAAAGGATTATCTTGATTGATGAAAAACGGAAAAATAACTGAAAGAATAAGGGCGATAGCGGAGCTTATCGAAAATACAGAGGTTTTAGCGGATATAGGCTGTGATCATGCCCATATATCCATATATCTTGCGGAAACGGGCAGAGTAAAAAGAGTAATAGCATCCGATTTGAGAGAAGGTCCGTTAAACAGGGCGAAAAAAAATGTAAATGAAGCAGGGCTTTCCGATTGCTTCAGGTTTGAGCTTGCCTCCGGACTTTCCGGCTTAAACGAGGGAGAAGCCGATACCGTACTTATTTCGGGTATGGGAGGTATTCTTATAAAAAATATTCTTTCGGAGGGAAGCGAGGCAGCGGAAAAAATAAAGTACCTTGTGCTTGAACCGCAGTCGGACGTTTTCTTGGTAAGGGGAATGTTAAGGGAGCTCGGTTTTACAATAATCCGTGAAAAAATGGTAAAAGAGAGCGGAAAATATTATCAGATAATAAGGGCTGAGAGAACGAATACACAGGCGGAGGATAAGGATGAGGATATAAGGCGAATAGAGGACAAATTCGGTCCCGTTCTTTTGCGTGACAGAGATGAAATGCTGTATGAATTTTTATGCCTGATCGGTTCGGACTATAAGAGGATACTTTCAAATAAGGAATTTTTAAATTCCGCTAATGAAGAAACAAAGAAAAGAATTGATTTTATAACGGCGGAGGCGAAGGATGTAAAACTTGCGCTCGAATATTTTAAAGATGGAGCTATAGGAGGTATATCGTGAAAATAACAGCGGACGGTAAAAAATTTGAGTTTGATTCTCCTGTAAGGCTTTCGGAGCTTGCGGAAAAAATATACGGGAAGGACAACGGAATACTTATCGCAAAGGTAAACGGTAAGCTTAAAGAAATTTTTAAGAGCGTAAAAGAGGATGCAGAAATTAAATTTTTTGACATACTTAATTCTGACGGAAGAAGCGTGTATGAAAGAGGTTTACTTTTTGTTTTTATAAAATCCGTACATGACATATATAATGAAGAAGAGGTTGAAGCGGTGCGCTGTGAGCATTCGGTAAGAAACGGCGTATTCTGTGAAATAGACGGAAAGGCGATTATAGACGATGAATTTGTAAAGCGTGTAAAGGAGCGCATGGACGAACTTATAAGACTTAATCTTCCTTTTAAAAAGAAGCAGATGCCTACAGAGGAGGCTGTGGAAAAATTCCGTGAAAGTAGACTTAAGGACAAGGAGGATTTGTTCAAGTATCGCAGGGTTTCGGTCACAAACGTTTACAGTCTTGAGGATTATTATGACTATTTTTACGGCTATATGCCTCAGTCTACAGGAATATTGAAAGCCTTTGACATAAAGGTGTATAACTCGGGAATAATGCTGATTCTCCCGGAAAACGGAAAAGGCTTTGATGAGGGGAAACCTGAATGGAAACCTTCCGAGCTGCTGTTTAGTACGATGAAGGAAGCGAACTCGTGGGGGCAAAAGCTTGGAATAAACAATGTGGGAGATTTTAATGATACGGTTTCTGCCGGAAAAACCGAGTCTTTAATTCTTGTAAATGAAGCTTTGCAGGAAAAAAAGATAGCAGCCATAGCGGAAATGATAGCAGGTAATCCGGAAAAGAGGGCGGTTATGATTTCGGGACCGTCATCTTCCGGAAAAACTACATTTTCGCATCGACTTTCCGTTCAGCTCATGGTAAACGGACTTAAACCTCATCCTATAGCTGCTGACGATTATTTTAAAAACAGGGATGAAACGCCGAGAGATGAGAACGGAGATTATGATTTCGAAGCGCTTGAAGCAATAGATGTGGAACAATTCAATAAAGATATGACGGCTTTACTTAAAGGTGAACAGGTGAATATGCCTACTTATAATTTTAAAATAGGCAAGAGGGAATATAAAGGAAAGAGCCTTAAGCTGTCAAAGAATGATATAATTATAGTGGAGGGAATACACGGGCTTAATGATAAATTTTCTTATGCTCTGCCCGCCGAAAGTAAGTTTAAAATTTATATAAGTGCGCTTACACAGCTGAATATTGACGAGCACAACAGGATACATACCACCGATTTAAGGCTTATAAGGCGAATGGTAAGAGATGCGGCAACGAGAGGAAATACCGCTGAGGATACGCTCGCAAGGTGGGCATCGGTGAGAAGGGGTGAGGAGAAGAATATTTTTACGTTTCAGGAGGAAGCGGACGCAATGTTCGATTCTTCACTTATATATGAGCTTGCAGTTCTTAAGCAGTATGCGGAGCCGCTTCTTTTCGGAATAAAAAAGGCTTCACCTTATTACGGTGAGGCAAACAGGCTTCTGAAATTTTTAAGCTATTTCCTCGGAGTACCGGGAGATGATGTGCCTAAAAATTCGCTTGTAAGAGAATTTATAGGAGGAAGCTGTTTTAATATATAACTTAGGTTATTCATCAAATATCAAAAAAACGCATAACAAAGCCAAAGGCTTAAAGATATGCGTTTTTTTGATTCGGTAATAAGTAACCGTAGTCACGGACAGGAACTTACAAAACGTAAGTTGTCGCTAAAAATAACGCGACAACCTCTAAAAATGTCTGAAATTATATGAGAAGCACTATAAGCCGGGTTCTGTATCGGATGATCATCTATCTGGGATTTGCGTTACCGCAAACCTCTATCGACCCACCTAAGAGCACGACGGGCAGCCGTATAGCTCTATGTTCGGTCTTTCTTCGGATGGGGTTTACACTGACCGCTTCCGTTACCGAAAGCGCGGTGGTCTCTTACACCGCCTTTTCACCCTTATCAGGGAAAAGCCCTGACGGTAATTTTCTGTTGCACTTTCCTTAGAGTCGCCTCCACCGGACGTTATCCGGCATCCTGCCCTGTGAAGCCCGGACTTTCCTCACCTTTCGGCGCGACCATCTGTGCTTCTCACAGACGGTAGTCTAACACTGAAAAAGATTTTAGGCAAGTAAAATTAATGTGAAATTGCTGCTATTATCTTAATGCCTGCAAAATGTCATCAATTAAATCTTCCTTATCCTCAAGCCCTAAGGAAAGACGGATAAGACCGGCAGGTATACCGGCTTCTTTAAGCTGTTCATCGGTGAGCTGGCGATGAGTGGTAATCGCGGGAGCCAGACAACAGCTTTTTGCATCAGCAACGTGGGTTTCTATTGATATCAGCTTTAATTTTTTCATAAACTCGTCGGCTGCTTTTCTGCCGCCTTTTATTTCAAATGAAACTACTCCTGAACAACCGTAAGGCAAGTATTTTTCGGCAAGTTTATGATATTTGTCACTCTCAAGTCCCGGATAGCTTACGAAAAGAGCTTTATCATTTTCTTTAAGAGCTTTTGCTACGGCTAAGCCGTTTTCGGAATGTTTGGCCATACGCACATGAAGAGACTCAAGTCCGATGTTTAAAATAAAAGCATTCTGAGGCGACTGTATGGAGCCCAAATCTCTCATAAGCTGAGCGGTAGCTTTGGTTATAAAAGCTCCGGCCTTTCCGAATTTCTCGGCGTATACGATTCCGTGATAGGACTCGTCCGGAGTACAGAGGCCGGGGAATTTGTCCGCATGGGCGAGCCAGTCGAAATTTCCGGAGTCCACTATTGCTCCGCCTACCCCGGAACCGTGTCCGTCCATATATTTTGTGGTGGAATGGGTAACTATATCGGCTCCCCACTCTATAGGACGGCAGTTTACAGGTGTAGGGAAGGTATTGTCAACAATAAGCGGTACTCCGTGAGAATGAGCCGCAGCCGCGAATTTTTCCATGTCGAGTACACTTAAAGCCGGATTTGCAAGTGTTTCACCGAATACAGCTCTCGTATTTTCCTTAAAAGCGGCATTAAGCTCTTCCTCTGAGCAATCCGGGTCTATAAAGGTGGTTTCTATCCCCATTTTAGCCATGGTTACGGCAAGTAGATTGAAGGTGCCGCCGTAAATGCTTGAAGAAGAAATTATATGACTTCCGTTTTCACATATATTAAATAAAGCAAAAAAATTTGCCGCCTGTCCTGAAGAAGTGAGCATAGCTGCAGTACCGCCTTCAAGCGCGGCGATTTTGGATGCCACGATATCGTTTGTAGGATTTTGGAGCCTTGTATAAAAATATCCTGTTTCTTCAAGGGCGAACAGTTTACCCATTTCCTCACACGAGTCATATTTGAATGTTGTCGACTGGTATATAGGTACCTGTCTCGGTTCGCCGTTTTTAGGGCTGTATCCCGCCTGTACGCAATCGGTTCCTATTTTGTAATTACCCATATAATCTCCTTTCAGGTGGAAACAGGTCATTTGACCCTTTTGTTAATGTCTTACCGGCTATTATATGTGTTATTTAGAAAAAAATCTACGGGCTGAATTGAAAATCCCGAAAATCCGGCTTCCTCTGATTTCCATCCGATGTTACTGTACAGACGTCAGCTTGAATTAAACAGACCGATAGTATAAACTTGAATCACTCAAGTAAAACTATTACTGTATTGTGGTGCAGACAGATGAACAGGTATATACTTATTGCATCTACAAAGAAAACGCAAAAATCTGTGTCGAAACTGCCAAGCCCAACAGACAGCGCCCTATGCAGAGCCGTGCGAAAAACAAGGCATTTGGCGTAAGAGTTTGAGAGGGGATAGAAAAATATTTATGGAGCAGATAACGTGTGAGGAACAAACATATAAAACGACATTGGAGGGCGGTTATTGTGAAAAGAATGAACATCGGGACCGGAATTATTGCGGCTGTTGCCTTTTTGCTGAAACTGATAGATAGTTTTAGACCTGCTCAATTTCCGTATGAGTCAAGCGGAGCGGCATCTGAACCGGCTGCGGTTATTATTTCTGCTTTGATGATAGGGATTATTGTATGGGGATTAGGGGATTATTAGAAGTGATGCTTTGGATATTTATAAAATTAAAAATGTAAGCTTATTTTAATAAAAGCACAAAATGGATGTGAATTTAGCAGTTAAGGAGACGGTATGAACCTAAAATTAAACTCAAACCGGGTAAAATTTATTGCAATCATAGCAATGACAGTTGACTATCTGGCCCGGGCATTTTTCCCGGGACTGCAGTCAGCCTGGTATGTATATGTCCTGCACATTATCGGCAGGCTGACAGCACCGCTTATGTGGTTCTTCATAGCGGAAGGCTGTTTTTACACAAGGAATATGGTTCATTGCTCATACATAAAAATCAGTTTAAAAAGGAAGGATACATGAAAATAGGACTGTCAGCTTGCTCCAACGGACATAGTGAAGAATTGGCAACACAGACAGAGGAACTGGTTAAAGTACTGGATTCCTTCGGAACTGAGCCGGTATTAGCAGGCCATTATATAACAAAAACTGATGAATTCAGTGCAACTGATAAAGACCGTGCTGCTGAACTTATGAAGTTTTATGAGGATGAGAATACAGAAATTATCTGCGATATTTCCGGCGGAGATTTGGCAAACGGAGTGCTTAAATATCTGGACTTTGATATGATTGCAAATTCAGATAAAACTTTCTGGGGCTACAGCGACCTGACAACTGTTATAAATGCCATATATACAATGACAGGGAAAAGCTCAGTACTCTATCAGATTAAAAATCTGGTTTATAAAGAAGGCAAATTACAGAGAAAGAGATTTAAGGCATTTCTTTCAGGCAACAGGTCACCATTATTTGATATAAATTATGATTTTCTGCAGGGGAAAAATATGGAAGGTATTGTAATCGGCGGTAATATCAGATGCTTTACAAAGCTTGCAGGAACGCCGTACTGGCCTGATGTTAAGGAAAAAATATTGTTTCTGGAATCATACGGCGGCGGTTCGGGACAGATAGCAACACTGTTTACACAGCTTGAACAGATGGGAGTATTTGAGCAGGCGGCAGGGATACTGCTTGGAACATTTACAGCTTATGAAAGAGGAGGATTGGAACTGTCGGTATATGACCTTTTAAAAATGCATATAAGCGATACTTTGCCGGTTGCCTGCACGAGGGACATAGGGCATGGAGCTGATTCTAAGGCTATTATTATAGGGGAGAGGATGAAGTTGGGAAAATAACCTGAAATACGGAAATTCAAGAACACGACAAACGCATGAATGAACAAAATATTAACAAATTTTGAATTTATAACTTGCTCCCGCTTCACGATAAGTTTCTCTAAAAAGGCGTTCTCACTCGGTAGTTAACGTAGCGGTACTAAGGCTCATACGCACTACGTTTGTATGAGCTAAGTGCCGACGTTAACTATGCTTTTTAGAGAAACTATCGTAAATCGGAGCAAGAATTAAGTTACAATGCTATTAAAATGTAAGTTTGTTTACAAACTGTTCATTCATGCGTTTGTCGTGAACTCAAGGAACCCCGATACTTGAAAAATAATCCGAATTACATTATACTGTTGCTTCACATTTCTGTAAGGAGGATATTATTTGAAACTAACTGTAAAACGAGTATCAGAAAGCATAATTATGCTTGCAATTTCAGTTGCTTTATGGCAGTTAACACTGATTCCGATTGCCGATGCAATCAATAAAAAAATACCGCTGTCATTTATTCAGAACATAATGGCCTTTATAGGACTTTTAGTTCCTATAGTTTTAATAAGCCTGTATGCTGTTAAGCAAAACTATCTGAATTGGAAAGATTTGCGGACAGACAGATCTGTCCTAAAATGGATGACTTTCGGGTTGATTGCCGCCATATTGCTTCATTTCATAGTGACTTGCATAGGTTTAATTGAAGGGGAATCTTATTTAAACACAGCTAAAAGTTCAGAAGTCAATTACTTGGTTATTGACATAATGACGGCCTGTATATTATCTCCGCTTGCGGAAGAACTTGTATTCAGAAAAATTTTGACAACTGTTATATTTCCTAAGAACTTAAAAATAAGCTTAATTATTACGGGAATTGTATTTGCTGCAATACACCTTCCCGTGACGTTAGGAGACTGGGTCAATCAGCTTGGAGCAGCGGCGGTACTTTCATTTACCTATTATAAGACAAGAAAAGTTGAACTGTGTATTTTGATTCATATTATTATGAATATGTTTATTACGGGGATATATTTTTGGACAATGTTTAATCCTTAATTTATGATGTGGCAAAATTTGTTAACGAGTAGTATTTAATGCCACAAAAAAGCCGGTAATGCGTCGCTCATTGATATACCGGTGCGGTAAAACAGTATGTCTGAACATAAGGAAACCGGTATATCCAATCAAGCATTTTGAAGCATGATTTATGAGATGAAATTTCTATGTTTTATACAAAAACCCTCCGATTTCCGTTTCGTGAACTAAAGATTATTTTACTTGCAATAACCCATTTCCCGCTTTATAATTATAAAGATTGCAAAAGAGGTATGTTTCCTCTAAAAAAGGCAAGAGGGAGGAAAAGAATGTACCGTCTTATATGTAAGGATGGAGCGGCGAAGCGGGGAGAGTTTGTGACGGTTCACGGAACGGTGCAGACACCCGTATTTATGAACGTCGGAACGGGAGCAGCTATAAAGGGAGCCGTTTCCACGGAAGACCTATATAATTTAAAAACACAGGTAGAGCTTTCAAATACCTATCATCTTCATTTAAGACCGGGAGATGAGGTTATAAAAAAGCTTGGCGGAATCCACAAATTCATGGTGTGGGATAAGCCGGTGGTTACGGATTCGGGCGGTTTTCAGGTGTTTTCCCTTGCAAAGCTCAGAAAAATAAAGGAAGAGGGCGTTACATTCAACTCTCATATTGACGGTCATAAAATTTTCATGGGTCCCGAGGAGAGTATGCGCATACAGTCGAATATCGCTTCGACAATAGCGATGGCGTTTGACGAATGTCCGGGGCTTCCCTGCGAGAGAGATTATATGGAAAAATCGGTCGCAAGAACCGAAAGATGGCTTGTAAGATGTAAAAATGAGTTAAAAAGGCTAAATGAGCTTCCCGATACGGTAAATAAGAACCAGATGCTTTTCGGAATAAATCAGGGAGGCATATATACGGACATAAGAATAGAAAACGCGAAGCGTATATCGGATTTAAATCTTGACGGTTACGCTATCGGAGGGCTTGCAGTAGGTGAGACCCATAAAGAAATGTACGAAACTATTGAAAAAGTGACACCTTATCTTCCGGAAGATAAACCTACTTATCTAATGGGAGTGGGTACCCCGGAGAATATTTTGGAGGCTGTGGAAAGGGGAGTGGATTTTTTCGACTGTGTTTATCCGTCAAGAAACGGCAGACATGGAAATGCTTATACTAATCGCGGAAAGATGAATCTTAACAACGCGAAATACGAGCTTGATGAAAGACCGCTCGATGAAGCTTGCGGTTGTCCGGTGTGTAAAAGACATTCAAGGGCGTATATAAGGCATCTTATAAAGGCGAATGAAATGCTTGGAATGAGATTTTTGGTAATGCACAACCTTTATTTCTACAACAATATGATGGAAGAAATAAGAGATGCCATAGAAAAGAGAGAGTTTCAAACTTATAAGAAGGCTAAGCTTGAAGGCTTTAAAGCCGGTTAACGGTAAGGAATATACAGCCGAGGCTGTGTTTATAAAAATTCAGGAGGAAGAAAGATGATAGGAGTTTTAGCGACGGGAGCAGCCCAACAGGGTACAGGGGGCTTTATTTCAATGATGCTTATCTGGGTGGTGGCAATAGGAGGAATGATGTATTTCATGACCTACAGACCACAGAAGAAAGAGCGTAAAAGAATGGCGGAGCTTTTGGGAAGCCTTGAACTTGGCGATTCGGTACTTACCACAAGCGGATTTTATGGAGTTGTTATAGACATAATGGATGAAATCGTGGTAGTGGAGTTCGGAAGTAATAAAAACTGCCGTATACCGATGAAGAAGACTGCTATAGTGGAAGTTGAGAAGCAGCAGTCCGTTCAGGAATCCGGCTCGGAGAGCAAATAATCATAACGGAGAATATTTATTCCCGTGGCGGTGAGTGCCTTGTAGCAGGAGAACGGGGTAATTTACTTAATAGTGGATTATGGAATATTTTCTATTAAATAAAAAGGACTGACACGTTTTAAAATAATATTTAAAATGTGTCAGTCTTTTTGGTAGAATACAGTTTTATTTTTTATTTATAATCGTAATTATTCTGAACACGGCGGGAGCTAAAACCGCATCAAAAATCAGCTCAAACACAAAATTTATTCCGACAAATACGGTAAGCAAGAACAAAACGGTGTTTCCGCCGCCCGCGGCTTCGGATGCGTCACTTAAAAGATTACGAAATACCGTAAGCATACCTATGCAGAATATCCCGGTATTTGCTATCGGAGCTGTTACCGCTGCGCAAAGTACCCCGGTAAAAGAGTTTTTCTCTCCGAAAAGCTTGTAGAAAATTCCCGGAAAAAATCCGGCGGCTGCCCCTTTTACAAGGCAGATGAGCACAGTCATTACAGGGTTTTGATTAAACATAAGCATGCTGAACTGTTCCGCTCCGGAAATAACCGAAATAGTCACTATAACTCCGAATACAAGACCTAAGAAAGCCCCCTCAAGCGGACCGAAAAGAATAGCGCCTATTATAATCGGAATGAGCGAAAGTGTGGGCGAGAAAGTCCCGAAACGTATACCGGACGCAAAGGTCTGGAGAACAATAATCAGGGCGACAAGAATTGCAAGGCCTAAGAGTTTTTTTGTTTTTGACTGAACATTTTCCATATATTACCTCCTGCTGATATTCCCTTATATTTGACAAAAGTCGGAGGGATACATCGCAGATAATAAAATAACATATTGCCGGATATTACGCAAGCCTGTCCGTATTAGCGTCGACTGCCTATAGAGCCGTGTTTAAATGAAAAAAATGCGAAAACTCGGGAAAATATAAACAGTATTGCTTAATTAGACCTGTTCGGTTAAAATACGTATAAGCTATATGGAAGTAAAAGGGTACAACTTTCGGTTTCCGCGGGATATGCTTATTTCCGATGGGTATGTCATGATGGTTATCTGATTAAAAAACTTCTTAAAATAAGTGCTTTCAGGAGGGAAAAATTATGTATTGCAAGAATTGCGGAGAAATAATTGACGATCAGGCGGTTATCTGTCCGAAGTGCGGTGTCTCCCAGAAGAACGAGCCGCAGATTGTTGATAACGGCGGATTCGGATGGGGGCTTTTGGGCTGTTGTATTCCTGTTGTGGGTCTTGTTCTTTTTCTGGTATGGAAGGATACTAAACCTAAGACTGCCAAGGCGGCAGGAATAGGGGCGCTGGTTTCGGTAGGTATTCTTGTTCTTTATTATATTTTTATGATAGCAATCGGCATCGGATTTGGAATACTTTCACAATAGACATCGGATTCGGAATATTTTTGTTGTAATACGGTTTGATTTATGATTGAAATAATTTATCGGTGGCTGCCTCGAATATTCGGTTGTCACTGCAGATGTGACAGATCGTTTCATTATAAAGGATATCAATTTCCTTTATGCGCAAGATGCACGGGAGAACTGGCGGGAATTGTACTGAGTGTCGTTGTGTTTCGGTTTTGGAAACCGACAGCAGACATTTCATGTATCATGCTGCTTCCGCTTATCATAGACGGTTTAATTCAACGCTTAACCGCATATGAAAGCACAAATATAAGACGATTAATTACAGGGGTTTTATTTGGAATAGGATTGACGGCTCTGTTTGTACAATCCACCATTGCGGCGATTGAGTTCGGAATTGAATATGGGCGCTCTTTTAGCGGATAGGAGTAAAACAAAGGCACAAGGCTGTAATGCGGTCGGGTGCTTTTTCCTGTGACCGTCTGATAAATTTCTCCGTGGCGGAGATGCCGTCGCTTTAATGCCTGACATGATTTTAAAATCGGCTCAGTAATTAGGCTCTTTTATAGACTTCATAGAAACGATTATACGTTGAAAGCCGGATATCAAAGAGCCTGACAGAATAAGAATCAATATAACAGGTATCGCGTTATTAAAAAAAACTCTTCCAAGCCCCTCGTAAATAAGTATTGTTATTGTAGGCAATACATAAAATGCCGCCGCGGTATATCTTCCGATAAGGTCAAAAACAAAGGTGATTTTAAAACGGCTTTTCTTTTTTATAAGTCTTGAGGTGGTGACAAATTCCAAAAACTTTAAAATAATCAAAATTATCATCCATAGAGGGATAAGCCCTTTTTGACACAAGGCGGAGTTTAACAAAATTATATAGAAAAAATCGCAAAAAACATCGGCATAAGCGCCGAATGAGGTTTGAATATTAAATTTTCTCGCGAGTCGCCCGTCCGAGATATCCGTAATTACTGTTATAAAAAAGAAAATAAGGTGAAAAACAATATGTTTTTCGTCCGTAAGCAGATTAAGAAAAAGCATAAGCGAAAGCGGAATACGCAGCAAAGTTATAAAATTAACGATAAAAAGCTTTATTGTTCTGTTCGGGGTTTTTACAAAGTTCATATATTCTCCTTAATGATTAAAATTATATGCGGGTTATTCTTTTTTATAGAAAAGCGGATATTATCATATAATAAAGTTTTAGTCAAGTAAGAAGCTTTTTAAATTTATAACACCTTGAAGAAATATACAATTATGCGTATAATATAAAGAAATGTTAATGATACGCATTAAGTTTTTAAATATACGGAGATTAGCTGATGCCAAGGGAAAAGTGGGAAAAATTCGGACAGGATTTGAATGACATTGTCGGGAATGCTATTAAATCGGGAAATTATAACTCTTTAGGTAAGGACCTTTCAAATATTATAGAGGATGCGGCAAAAGCCGTAAACGACGCGGTAGAAGAGTATACCGGCAGTAAAAAAAAGCCGATTAAAGTCAATCTCGGCGGTAATGAAGTGGAGATAACCGGCAGTTACTCCGACAGAATAAGGAAGCCCAATCAGAGCGTTTATAAAGGAAATACGGTAAAAACTGGTATTTATTCCGAAAAAACGGAGAAAAAGCTTTATATTTCAGAAGCATGGCTTCAGGTAAGCGGAGTCTTAAAGACCGTTTTCGGAGGTTTATTTACATTGGGTACAATGGGGGCCATGATTGCGGAGGCTATGGATGGTCAACCTGTACCTATTGTTATAACGGCTACGTTATTTATGCTGTCAAGTATGTTGCTTACAAACGGTATTATGGTGCTTGACGGGAAAAAGATTTTTAACAGGTATAAAAATACCTTAAAGATTTCCGAAAACGGGACTTACGCATCGGTAGAAGATCTTGCCTCGGAAGCGGGAGAGAGTGTTAAAAAGACTTTGAAGCGTTTAAAATGGATGATAAAGTCAAACTGGTTTAAAGAAGGGCATATAGATAAAAACAATACGACCTTCATAGCAAGTAATGAAACATATGCGCTTTATAAGAAGAGCCGGGAGGAGTTTGAGGCGAGAAACAGATTCGGAACGAAAAGTTCCGAGGAAATAAGGACTGACGGCAGCGATGGAAAGGACTCGAAGCTTTCGGCGGAAGTAAAAGAGGTACTTGATACCGGAAGAGGCTATTTAAAGCAAATTAAAGCTTTAAACGACAGAATCCCGGGAAAAGAGATTTCGGATAAAATAACAAAAATAGAAGAGCTTACGGACAGAATTTTTAAGCGGGTTGAGAGTTATCCTAAAAGTGTAGGCGAAACAAAGAAACTTTTAAAATATTATCTTCCGATGATTATAAAGCTTCTTACGGCATACGCGGATATGGATGAGCAACCTAATCCGGGAGAAAATATAGAAAAGTCCAAAAAGGAAATTGAAAATGCTTTAGGAAATTTAAATGAAGCCTTTGAGAAAATGCTTGACGGACTTTATAAGGAAACGGCATGGGACGTAGCTTCGGATGTATCGGTGCTTAACGCTATGCTAAAGAGAGAGGGACTTAAGGACAACGACTTTGAGGCTAAGGCTGAAAGTACGGAGTATTGGTTTAACGGTAATAAAGAGGAAAAAGAAAAAGAAGAAATAAAGCTTCATCTGTAATTATAAAATAAAGGAGAATGTTATGAGTGAGGAATTAAGGAGCACGACAGGAACCCCGGTACTTACTTTGGAGCCGGAAACAACACCTGCCTTGGAGCTTACTCCTACGCCTAAAGCGGATACCATGATTGTCAATGACGAGAATAATAAAACGGGTGTTGATGAGAGTGTGCTTTCCGAAGTTGAAAGAGAGCAGGTGGCGGAGTTCGCGAAGAAGATAGATATTTCGGATTCAAATATTGTACTTCAGTACGGCTCCGGAGCACAAAAGAAGATGGCGGACTTTTCGGAAAAGGCAATCGCAAACGTAAGAACAAAGGATATGGGAGAGGTCGGAAATCTTTTGGTCGGAGTTGTGGCTGAGCTTAAAAATTTCAATGATGATGACGAAAAGGGCTTGTTCGGGTTCTTTAAGAAGCAGGGAAATAAATTGCAGGCGCTTAAAGCAAAGTATGATAAGGCTGAAGTAAATATAGATAAGATTTGTGACGCCCTTGAGGGACATCAGGTAACTCTTATGAAAGACTCGGCTATGCTTGACCGGATGTATGAGCTTAATCTTACTCATTTTAAAGAGCTTACCATGTATATAATAGCCGGCAAGAAGAAGCTTTATGAGGTGAGAAATAACGAGCTTAAGGAGCTTTTAGCCAAGGCGGAGAGCAGCGGAAAGCCGGAGGACGTGCAGGCGGCAAAAGACCTTGACTCGATGTGTACAAGATTTGAGAAAAAGCTTTATGACCTTGAGCTTACGAGGACGGTAGCAATGCAGACCGCTCCTCAAATAAGACTTGTACAGGAAAATGACATTCTCATGAGCGAGAAGATTCAGTCCACTCTCGTAAATACCATTCCGCTTTGGAAAACGCAGATGACCTTGGCTCTCGGTATAGAGCACGCAAGCCAGGCGGCAAAGGCTGAGAGAGCGGTGAACGACATGACGAATCAGCTTTTGACAAAGAACGCGGAAATGCTTCATCAGGCTTCCGTGGATGTAGCTAAAGAGTCGGAAAGAGGAATAGTTGATATAGAAACGCTTACAAAGACAAATGAAACACTTATAAAAACATTTGATGAGGTAATGCAGATACAAAAGGACGGCAGAGAGAAGAGAGCGGCGGCGGAGATAGAAATGGCAAGAATCGAAGCCGAGTTAAAGAACAAGGTGCTTGAAATTTCAAAGAGGCAGTAAAAATCACAGAATAAAAAACGGTGGCGGAGTATAAGGATGATTTATACTTTTGTGACCGTTTTTATCCTGATTGAACTTTATATGCAAAAATTGTGAAATTTGAAGGAGTTTCCTTGACAGCCCTTTTAGAGGATATTATACTGTTCAGAAAAACTTTTATAAATGTAACCGAAAATTTTGTAAAAAGAGAAAGTGAGGCGGAAAATGGGACAGATTATCGGCGAGGGAATTACCTTTGATGATGTGCTTCTTGTACCGGGATATTCGGAGGTTATACCAAATCAGGTAAGTCTTGAAACAAGGCTGACAAAGAATATAAAACTTAAAATTCCTATGATGAGCGCGGGTATGGATACTGTAACGGAGAGCCGGATGGCAATCGCCATGGCAAGGCAGGGCGGCATAGGAGTAATACATAAAAATATGTCGATAGAGCGTCAGGCTGAAGAGGTCGATAAGGTAAAGCGTTCCGAAAACGGAGTTATAACGGACCCGTTCTTCCTTTCGCCGGAGCATACCTTGGCGGATGCCAATAATCTGATGTCAAAATACAGAATTTCGGGAGTGCCTATTACAGAGGGAAAGAAGTTAATCGGAATAATAACAAACAGAGATTTGAAATTTGAAACCGATTTTTCAAAAAAAATCAGAGAGTGCATGACAAGCGAGGGGCTTGTTACGGCAAAGGAAGGGATTACGCTTGAAGAAGCGAAGAAGATTTTAGCAGGAGCAAGGAAGGAAAAGCTTCCTTTGGTGGATGACGAAGGTAATTTAAAAGGACTTATTACAATAAAGGATATAGAAAAGCAGATAAAGTATCCCGATTCCGCAAAAGACTCGAAAGACAGGCTTCTTTGTGCCGCCGGAGTGGGAGTTACCGCCAATATTCTTGAGAGAGTAGAGGCTCTTGTGGCGGCAAAGGTGGATGCGATAGTTATAGATTCCGCACACGGTCACTCCGCTAATGTAATTAAATGTGTAAAGATGATTAAGGACGCTTTCCCGAGCTTGGATGTGATAGCGGGAAATATAGCTACCGGAGAGGCTGCGAAGGCGCTTATAGAGGCGGGAGCGGATGCTCTCAAGGTAGGAATAGGACCGGGCTCAATCTGTACTACAAGAGTAGTTGCGGGTATCGGCGTACCTCAGATTACAGCCGTTATGAATGTTTACGAAACCGCAAAGCATTATGAAATACCGGTAATAGCTGATGGAGGAATTCAGTTTTCCGGAGATATGACGAAGGCAATAGCCGCAGGCGGTGATGTATGTATGATGGGTTCGATTTTTGCCGGCTGTGATGAAAGCCCGGGAGAATTTGAGCTGTATCAGGGAAGAAAGTACAAGGTTTATAGAGGTATGGGCTCCATAGCAGCTATGGAAAACGGCAGTAAGGACAGGTATTTCCAGAGTGACGCCAAGAAGCTGGTTCCGGAGGGAGTGGAAGGACGAGTTGCTTACAAAGGGCTTGTAGAGGACACCATATATCAGCTTGTAGGCGGAATCAGAGCAGGTATGGGCTACTGTGGCGCAAAAACAATAAAGGAGCTTCAGGAAAGAGGAAGATTTATAAAAATATCCGCGGCATCGTTAAAAGAGAGTCATCCGCATGATATTCATATAACAAAAGAAGCGCCGAATTATTCTTCGGATTTTTAAATGTTGATTCCTGCGGCAAGCAGCCGTGGATATTTACTGACAGGGCAGGGCGAGGTTTTCGCTTTGCCCTGTTTGATACTATATGAAAATGAACGATTAAAACCTGTACTTATTAAAATGTTACTAAAATAGAACAAATACCAATGTTGTAAACTTATATAAAAGGTGTTATTATTAACTTGCACTTATGAGTGTTTACAAGGAGGTATGAAATGAAACGGCTTGAGGATGTGCTTTCTGAAAAAAAATATCCGGGCAGAGGGATAGTAATCGGTAAGAGTGATGACGGAAAATCCGCCGTATGCGCGTATTTCATTATGGGAAGAAGTGAAAACAGCAGAAACAGAGTGTTTTTAAAGGATGGAGACGGAATAAGAACGGAATGTTTCGATAAAACGAAGCTTACGGATCCGAGCCTTATCATCTATTCTCCTGTAAGAATGTTTGAGCGTATGCTTATAGTGACAAACGGCAATCAGACGGATACGGTTTATGATTTTCTGAAAGAAGGAAAAAGTTTTGAGGAAGCCTTGATGACCAGAACTTTTGAGCCTGATGAACCGAATTTTACACCGAGGATATCGGGACTTATAGATATGAAGGAAGGATTTAAAGGCTTTAAGTTAAGTATTTTAAAGAGTGATAGCGGAAATCCGAAGGAACATCTTCGCTATTTTTTTAACTATACCGAGCCGGAAAAAGGAAGAGGGAGATTTATACATACATATATGGAAGCGGAAAATTTATTGCCGAGTTTTTCGGGAGAGCCGGTTAAAGTGGAGCTTAAAGGGAGTATAGACGAGCTTACAAATAATTTGTGGAACAGTCTTAACTCGGATAATAGGATTTCGCTGTTTACAAGGTTTACAAATATTGAAACCGGAGAAGCTGAAACAAGAATACTCAATAAAAACATTTGATATAATGAAAAGAGGAAAAGATGAGAGAAATAGAGCTTAAGTACGGCTGCAACCCGAACCAAAAACCGAGCAGAATTTTTATGGAAAACGGAGAGGAGCTTCCCGTTACCGTATTAAACGGAAAGCCGGGATATATAAATTTTTTAGATGCGCTTAATGCCGTTCAACTTGTAAATGAGCTTAAAGAGGCTACTGGACTTCCGGCAGCGACAAGTTTTAAACATGTGTCCCCGGCAGGGGCGGCATTGGGACTTCCTCTTACGGATACACTTAGAAAAATATACCGAGTGGAAGACGGAGAGGAATTAAGCCCTCTTGCGGCGGCGTATTCAAGGGCGAGAGGAGCGGACAGGATGTCTTCCTTCGGCGATTTTATAGCGCTTTCCGATATATGTGATGTTTCTACGGCGCTTCTGATTAAAAAAGAGGTTTCAGACGGTGTGATAGCTCCGGGCTATGAGAAAGAGGCTTTAAGCATACTTAAACAGAAGAAAAAAGGAGCTTACAACATAATTAAGGCGGATTTTGAGTATATACCCGCTCCTATAGAGAGAAAACAGGTTTACGGCATTACCTTTGAGCAGGGCAGAAATGAAATTAAGTTTAACAAAGAAAGCTTTAATAACATAGTGACGGCTTCAAAAGAACTTCCGGATTCGGCTAAATTGGACCTTTTGGTGGCTATGATAACTCTTAAATACACACAGTCCAATTCGGTATGCTACGCTAAGGACGGACAGGCGATAGGCATAGGAGCCGGACAACAGAGTCGTATTCACTGTACAAGACTTGCAGGAAGCAAGGCGGATGTATGGTGGTTAAGACAGGCTCCTAAGACTCTTAATCTTGAATTTCTCCCGAATATAGGGAGAGCGGACATGGATAACACTATAGATTTGTATGTAGGAGCGGAAAGCGAAGAGCTTATAACGGATGGAAGCTGGGAAAAGATATTCGCTAAAAAGCCGGAGCCGTTTACTGCAGGTGAGAAAAAAGAATGGTTAAGAAAAAATATCGGCGTTTCATTGGCATCGGATGCTTTTTTTCCTTTCGGCGACAATGTAGAAAGAGCTTATAAGAGCGGAGTTAAATATATTGCCGAGCCCGGAGGCTCGGTAAGAGATGACAATGTTATAGAGGTTTGCGATAAGTACGGAATAACCATGTGCTTTACCGGAACCAGACTTTTTCACCATTAAAAGCCCATTGCTTTTTTACGTCTTCTTAACCAACCGCCGTGCAGATAATAAGCGGTAAAAACGGCGGAGGTTATGAGCCATGTCATAGGGTAACTGAATATTACGGTTTCTATCTCGGGTTTAAGAGGAACGGCGATAAATATCCATAAAATCCTTAAAAGACATACACCGACAGCGGTTATAATTGTAGGGATGAGAGTATCGCCCGTTCCTCTTATTCCGCCTGAAAGTATCTCTATGCCCACAAAAAATATGTAATACTGGCAGTAATGCCTGAAAAGACTTACGCCGGTATCGATAACGGTCTTGTCCGATGAATAAAGCATCAGCAGAGGTCTGCAAAAAATATAAAAAACAATACTTAGAAATACGGAGGAGGCTGCCGTAAAAAGCAGGGTAATCCTCACTCCTTTTTTAATGCGGTCAAAATTACCGGCACCGAAATTCTGTCCGACGAAGGTGGTTATAGATATTCCGAATGCCGCCGACACCATCCAGAACATATTGTCGATATTTGTAAAAGCGGTCCATGCCGCCACCATATTTGTGCCGAAACCGTTTACGGCGGACTGAATTATCACGTTTGAAAGCAAAAAAAGAGTGGACTGAAAACCGGTAGGGAGCCCAAGCTTTAACATGTTTCCTAAAATATGCCCGTGAAATTTGACCTTTTTGAAATCAAGTTTATATGAAAGCTCCGTTCGGGATAAGATTAAAAGGGTTAGAAAAGCGCTTATGCTCTGGGAAAAAAGGGTAGCAAGAGCAGCTCCGAATACACCCGTTTTAAGTACGGCCACAAAAAGAATATCTAAAAATATATTGCAAATAGTGCTCGCTATAAGCACATAGAGCGGACTTTTGGAGTCGCCGACAGCTCTGAGTATACTCGAACCCATATTGTAAAGGAGGATAGGAACGGCGCCCATAAAATAAACTCTTATGTAGACAAGGGATTTATCAAAAATATCAGCAGGAGCATTTATCGCTTTAAGAGCGAATGGCGAAAAAATAAAGCCTATTATCATTACGGCGACTCCGCCGACAATGGAGAGAGCTACAGCTGTGTGTACCGCGTTATTTAAATCATGAGATTTATCCGCTCCGTAAAGCTGTGAGATTATTACGGCGGCGCCGGCGGAAAGCCCGACAAAAAAGCCTATGAGTATGCTTATAAGATAGGCGGTTGTACCTATAGCGGCAAGAGCTTCTTTATTTACAAATCTTCCGACAATTATTGCGTCGGTGGCGCTGTAAAGCTGTTGAAAAAATGAGCCGAGCAGTATAGGAAAGAAAAAAAGTAAAATTTGTTTATATATTGTGCCTGTAAGAATGGCATTATTTTTCTGTTTATTCACCGTCCTTTCGAACCTCCGTTATCAAACCTTCTATTTTTTTAATTGTATATAAAAATGCCGGAATTAAGAAAACATTCGCTGCCACCCAGGCTGCGGCATTAGCGTAGTAAATTGCGTTTACTCCGAAAAAGTCTAACATGAAAAAGGCTGCTATCGATCTTGCAAGCATTTCCATAAGTCCGGCGAACATTGCGAACATGCTGTGTCCTAAGCCCTGTATGGCATTTCTTAAAATCAGAAGAAGACCTAAGGCGAAGTAGAAAAGGCCGTTTGCGAATAAAAATCTGCCAAGATACTCAAAAATTACGGTTTCTGAGGAATCAAGGAAGAGCAAAGCCACATAATTACCGAGAAAACGGATTCCTATAAAGGCAATTATCGTATATACCGTTATAACCGCTATGCTTTGCCTTATTCCCTGATGAATCCTCGATATTTTTTTGGCACCCAAGTTCTGTCCGCAGAAGGTAGCCATGGTAGCTCCGATTGTTTCGTAAGCCTGCGTAAAAATCATTGAAACTTTTCCGCCTGCGGTTATTGCGGCAACATAGACCGAGCCTAAGGAATTTATGGCTGTCTGTAAAACGGTTGAGCCTATTGCCGTTATGGAGTATTGAAGCCCCATAGGCACGCCTATTACCAAAAGTCTGCCTACTGCATGAGTATTAAGCGCCCAGTCTCCTTTTTCGGTTTTAAGTATTTTATAATTTTTCTTTATAAACAGGTAGCAAAGCACACAGGAAGCAACCTGCGCTATGTCGGTGGCAAGAGCCGCGCCGAACACACCCATTTTAAATACAAGCACAAATAATAAATCAAGCCCGATATTTAATAGGGATGAGAAGATAAGGAAATAAAGAGGAGTTTTTGAGTCGCCGAGTGCCCTCATTATTCCGGCGAAAAGGTTGTAAAACATGATTGCCAAGGTACCCGCGAAGATGGTTACAATATATTCATAAGAACCCTCAAAAATATCTTCGGGAGTTTTCATTATTCTTAAAAAATCCTTTGTGAAAACTACGGTAATAAGAGTGATTATGAGTCCGATTATAAATGAGAGAATAATCGAGTTGGTCATAAATTTTCTAAGCTTATCGAAATCTTTTGCGCCGAAAGACTGCGACATAGGTATCATGAAACCGCTGCTGACACCGAAAATAAAGCCGAGTATAAGAAAGTTAAGCGCGCCCGTACCGCCGACCGCCGCAAGAGCCTTAACTCCGACATATTTTCCGACTATTATGGAGTCCGCCATATTATACATCTGTTGGAACAAATTTCCGAAAAACATGGGAACGGCAAACTGCAATATACATTTTAATGGGTTTCCCTTAGTCAAATCCTTAATCATAAAAATTACCCGAGCCGTAAATACGGCTGAAATATTGTTGGATAGGTTTATGAGGTATTTTAGTACAAAACGTCAGGTTTTTCAATGGGTTGATGTTTTTCGGCTTCGATATGAGCACAATAAATATAAAAAAAATTTAATAAAATATTTATAAAAAATTTAAAAGTAGGCATTTACAAATATAAGATTATATTTTATTATTTGTTAGCTAAATCTAACTAAATTTCAGAGGAGGTATTTTGTGAAAAACGGATATTTTAAAATTGCCGCAATTTTCTTTCTTTTATTTGCGGTTATATTGCAGAGCGTGCCTGTACGTACGACAGTTAAGGCGGCGGAGGGAGAGATATGGCTTAAAGGCAGTGAAAATTCAAGCAGTTTTCTTTATCCCGGTTCAGTGTTTGAGCTTAGGAATATGGCGGAACTGGATTTGGTAACCGGAGTAAAGGTAAATGACAAAGATTATGAAAAAGTTGATGATAAAGGAAAGTTAAAAGAGGGAGATAAATATTATATAAATCCGGATAAAGGCTTCCTTGAGCCTAAGATTTATTTAACTAAATTAGCTGCGGGCGATGTTGTTAAGTTCGTCACAAAAAACGGATGGCTTGAAGTTACAATTAAAAATCCTGACGGAATAATGAGTATTCATGATAAAAACAGCGTGAAGTTTGTATCAAAGCCATCAGAGCCTGAACCTAAGCCTGAACCGGAGCCTGAACCTAAGCCGGAAACTAAAATTACTTTAAAATTTGTGAAAGGCAGCTTCGGTACTCAGGATTATTTCCAGATTTCTCCGCAGCCTAAAGAGGGTGAACTGACAGGTGTGGCGATTAACGGAACGGAGTGCATGAAGGTAGACTACAAAGCTGTAGTAGGCTCTAATATTCATAATAACGGATTTAATTATTATTTGGAAGGTGATAAGCTGTACGTTTCCAAGTTTGAGAGAGATGAAAATGTAATCACGCTTACTTATTCCGACGGAAAGAAACACAATTTTATTTATAAAAAGTCCGCCAATTCCGGTGATATACTGGAAGAAACGGATGAAGTACCCGCTCCTAAGCCTCTTAAAATCCGCTTAAAGGGAAGCTTTGAAGCGGCTATGGTAGATCAGAAGAAGTATGACGGAATTTCTTCGGCAACCTTGGGCGGAGCGAACAGCAACAGAAACAGCAATGCGGTATTGCAGGGAACGTATGCTGAAGTTCCGGAAGATAGCGATTGGCAGCCTTTAAGCGCCCTTAATATAGGTGTCAGACCTGAGGTTACTTTAACTCCCGATGATTCGGGAATGACGGCGGAATATGTCGGTCATATGTCAAATGACGCGGTTACTTTGAAGGGAATTCCGGCTAAAGAGGGGACTTATAAAGTAAAAGCGACAGTAAAGCTTGCTCCCGACAAAGTAGTGGAGAGTAATGAGCTGGATTTTAAGGTTTATGATTATCATGTAAAGCTTATAGATTATTTGAAATATGAGAACTGCAAAAAGACAGACGACGGAAAATATATGTGGGATATTATGGAGCCTTGGGCTATCCGCAATTTCGGTGGAGAGAATGAAACGGTTACAGTGCCTAAGGACATAAAGGCTTGGTTCGGTTCTCACAGGAGCGGAACCTACGGATACCTGGGTTATGCTCCGGGAAACGGCGAGCAGACTCTTATTGTAGGCGCGGATACCAATTTAACTTTAGTAAACATGCTGGTGTTCAGCAGTGTGAAAATTATTGTAAAAGACGGCGGAGTATTAAATCTCAGTGACTCCTCTATCCACGGAAACATAGTAGTGGAGAAAGGCGGTGTGCTTCAGGTAAATTATGACGCTTATAATAAAAAATTCACAACAGGCTCGTCGATAAGCGGTCAGATAGAGTTAAAGGACGGCGGTATTTTAGAAAATTCGCTTATTTACTCAAACACCAACTATTTGCCGAACGGAACAAAGGCAAGACAGAATGTAAATCCTGTTGTAAAGGTCACAGGAAACGCGACTATAAGAGGTAAGGTGTTTGTAAGAGGCGATGAAGCTCCTACAGGAACCGATCCCGCAACAGGAAAATCCTACACGGGTCAGCCGGCGATGAGCGTTGAAAACGCTACTTTAACTGTTGATGAAGATGCTGTTTTAGGCACTTACGGCGGTGGAAGAATGGCTATAACCTCAAACGGCGGAGCTGCCATTAAGCTTGATAACGGTAAGATAGAGGGTAAAGGAAGCCTGATAGCGTTAGCCGGAAGGACTGAAAAAAGTAACGGTGACGGTAATGTCGCCGTAGACGGAAAAGGCGTTTTAGGAGCGTCAAAGATGTATTTGCAGGGCGGCGACACCTATGATAAAAACGGAAAAGGCGGACAGGCTGTATCAAAAGGTATAACATTCAGGAAGAAAGCCGACGGAACAAAGCCTGTCGGAAAGACACTTGAGGGAAAGACGCTCAATATTATAATGGATACGGATCAGCCTTATTATTGGAAAGATGTATCGAAAGAGCCTCCAATGCCTGATTTCGGTGATGAAGAAATAAAAGGAGCTTATGCCGATGCCGGTAATCAAGGGCAGTCCGGAAATCAGGGTAATCAAGGTAACCAGGGAAATCAGGGCAACCAGGGTAATCAAGGTAACCAGGGAAATCAGGGCAACCAGGGTAATCAAGGTAACCAAGGAAATCAGGGTAACCAGGGTAACCAAGGAAATCAGGGACAGCAGGGCAATCAGGGAAGCGGCAATTCGGGAAACACTTCTCCTGTAGTGCCTGCGGAGCAGGGAAATAAGCAGTCCGACGCGCTTAATAATACGGAAAGCAGACCTGAAGCAGACATTACGGAAACAACCGATATCGAGGATGATAAAACTCCTGAGGGTTCCGTAAAAGATGATGATGAAATGGATTCGGAGAATGAGGCTGACGGCAAATCGGGCAATAAAACCGGAAAAACCGATATTATCGCGGATATTAAGGATGACGAGAGTCCTTTAGGCGCAGCTAAGTTACCTCAGACAGGCGGTTTCCCTATGCAGACGTATATGCTTGCGGGATTGAGTCTTGTGCTTTTGGCTTTTAAATTAAGAAAACAGAGATAAAAGGTTTATAACGGATTTTTATAGAGAAGCGGCAGGGGTTTAAGGCTCCGTCGCTTCTTTTTGTACGAGCGTTGATTTTTGACTGATAATATTGCTATAATTCTAAAAGATAACATTTTAACGGATCATGATATGGAAAGATAATGTTAACTTAAGGAAGGTAGAAAGTAAGAAAACGAGGTGAATATTTATGGAGAGAATATTTGATATAAATGAGGATGTGGAGGAAAGACTTCTGCTCGTTACGGAAAGAATTTCCGAAATTGGCAAAGAGGAGCTTGTAAAAGAGCCTTACAGAGCCTATTTTGTAAAAGAGGCGGCTGTTATAAATGATAGAATGAAACTTTTCAGATTTATTAAAGACGGAGAGTATGACAGACTGACCTTAAAAGATTTAAGAGAGTGGAATGAGAAGCTTTTTTCGGATATACTTCCTGAAAATTATAATAAAAGCTATATAGATCCCGCTTTTGCCGTGAAAGTATTTGGAGTCGAAAACGGAAAGCTGCTTTGTCATCTTGCCTATATGATACAAAAATCTTCAGAAGAAATTTTCACGGGAAATATAGAGAAATTCACGGAAGTTTTGGAGCTTTTTCTTGAAGTTTACGGAATTTTAGCGGGAAATGAGGGAGAACAGGCACTTAAGAACGCAATTTATTATTTTAAAAGAGATAATTTGTTCAGACAGCTTGAGGAAGAAACGGCGAATGTGTTTACAGCCAAGCTTACAAACGCTTATAAAATAGTGACGGAAGGCGATTTTAAAGACATTTCATATTTGTATAGGTACGGAATCTATATAAATGAAGATGACGAAAGGGTAGCAATATTTTTAAACGGACTTTCCGAAGATAAGATAAGAGCTATGGCGACAACTTTTGTTACCGGATTTATGAAGGGGTATGAAAATTACAGAATCGACCTTAGCGAAAAAAGAGCCGTTCAGCTTCGTTTTCATGTGGGTTTTGAAAAGCTTATGGCTGAGGTGATAAGGCAGTTTGAAAAGGTCGGGCTTAAATGCTTTTTAAAGGTTTCGGGAGAAGGGGTGAACAGGCAGGCGGAATACGACCATGCGAAGGATATCTCGCTTTGGATAGATAAGGATTATGTCACCCGTTACCTTGAAGCTTATGAAAAAGCTATGTCGGGCTTAAAGAATGAACTGATGGAGTATGCGGGACCTGCCGTGACGGAGACCTTCGGAGAGCCGGATTTTACACCTGTAAATAAAGAAGAAGCGGCTTCATTTGACGAAACGGGAAGAAAGCTTTTTACCGGGCTTTCCGCAAAGAAGCAGCAGATAATAAATAAGTATTCTCCTGCTGAAAAACGCAGCTTTGCGATTATCGCCTACCCGCTGCCTTCCATTTCCAAGGATAAATTTGAGGAAATATTCGAAGCGGTGATAAGACTTAACAACTTGGACAGCGAGAAATATAAGAAAATACAGCAATATCTTATAGATGAGCTTGATAAGGGTGAATATGTTACGGTTAAAGGAAGCGGAGTGAATAAAACGGATATAAAGGTTATGCTCCATGAGCTTAAAAATCCGGATAGGGAAACGAATTTTGAGAACTGTGTGGCGGATGTTAATATACCTGTCGGAGAGGTTTTTACATCTCCGGCGCTTACCGGCACGGAGGGCGTACTGCATGTAACAAAGGTTTATCTGAACGGATTTTTGTATAAGGATTTGTATTTGGAGTTTAAGGACGGGAAGGTGACGGTATTTAAGTGTGAAAATTTTGACGATAAAGAGGAAAATAAAAAATTTATAAGAGAAAATCTTCTGTTTGAGCATGATACGCTCCCTATAGGAGAGTTCGCGATAGGAACCAATACCCTTGCTTATGTCACAGGAATAAAGTATGATATTCAGGGAAGGCTTCCGATTCTTATTGCGGAGAAAACGGGACCGCATTTTGCGCTCGGAGATACCTGCTATTCGATGCAGGAGGATCATGCCGTATTTAATCCGGACGGAAAAGAGATAATCGCAAGGGAGAATGAGTGCTCGATGCTAAGAAATATCGACTCCGAAAAGGCGTATTTTAACTGTCATACGGACATAACACTGCCTTATAACGAGCTTCTTGAAATAGCGGTTTATAAAAAGAACGGAGAAAAGACGGTACTTTTAAAGGACGGGCAGTTTGTGTTAAAAGGAACGGAGGAGCTTAACGAGGCTTTTAAGGAGTTGTGATAAAGAAACAGGCGAGGAGGAATTATGAGCAGAGTAGGAATAGTAATGGGAAGCGACAGCGACCTTCCGGTAATGAGACCGGCAATGGAAACTCTTGAGAAATTCGGTGTGGAATTTGATGTTACGGTGATTTCAGCGCATAGAATGCCGGATATATTTTTTGAATATGCTAAAGGCGCTGAGGAAAAGTATGATGTTCTTATAGCGGGAGCAGGCGGAGCGGCTCATCTGCCGGGAATGGCTGCGGCTGTAACTCCTATTCCGGTAATAGGGGTGCCTATTCAGACGAAGGCTTTAGGCGGAGTGGATTCCCTTTATTCCATAGTTCAAATGCCTGCGGGCATACCTGTAGCTACTGTTGCCATTAACGGGGCTAAAAACGCGGCGCTCCTTGCCCTTAAAATAATTTCCGTAAGAGAAACGGAAATAAGAAAAAAGTTAAAGGAATTTTCTGAGGAGCTAAAGGAGGAGGTTGTAAAAAAGAAGGACAGGCTTGAATCGGAAGGGTATAAACTCTATCTTGACGGTATGGGGAAATAAGCGAAAGTGTATTTCGGTTTTCTTTTGCTTCGGTATAATATACATGGCATAGAGGGCAAATGTATTGTCAATCGGTTCTTAGAATAAGCCGGGCTAATAAAAAGAATTAGTAATTAAAGAGGGCGGAGGAGATACATTTCCTCCGCTTTTATGATATGATGGAAGAAAGGCGGCAGTTTATCAATCAGAAAAAGAGGTTTATATGGATTATAAAAATTCCGGAGTGGATATTGAAGCGGGCTATAAGTCGGTAGAATTGATGAGAAAATATGTAAATTCCACTATGAGAAAAGAGGTTCTGGGAAGTCTCGGCGGTTTTTCGGGAGCTTTTTCGCTTGCGGAAATAGCAAAGTATAAGGAACCGATACTTTTATCCGGTACGGACGGAGTGGGTACAAAGCTTAAAATCGCTTTTGAAATGGATAAACATGATACTATAGGAATAGATTGTGTTGCCATGTGTGTAAACGATGTGGCATGTGCGGGAGGAGAACCGCTTTTTTTTCTTGATTATATAGCCTGCGGCAAAAACGAGCCTGAGAAAATCGCTGAAATAGTTAAAGGAGTGGCGGAAGGCTGCAAAATGGCGGGAGCTGCTTTAATAGGCGGTGAGACCGCGGAGCATCCGGGACTTATGCCTGATGAAGAGTATGATCTTGCAGGCTTTACCGTAGGTATAGCGGAAAAGAATGAGCTTATAGACGGAAAAAGCCTTAAAGCGGGAGATGTACTTATAGGTTTTGCTTCCTCCGGAATACACAGCAACGGATATTCGTTGGTGAGAAAGGTATTTAATATAAAAAAAGAGACCCTTTCCGTTTATTATGAAACCCTTTCCTCTACTTTGGGAGAGGTGCTGCTTGCCCCTACAAGGATTTATGTAAAGGCTTTAAAAGAGATTAAAAGCGAGGGAATAAGAATAGCCGCATGCAGTCATATAACGGGCGGCGGTTTTTATGAGAATATTCCGAGGATGTTAAGAAACGGAGCCCATGCTGTTATAAATAAGGCTTCATACAGGGTTCCGCCGATATTTGAAATGCTTGCCAAAGACGGAAACGTTTCGGAGCAGGTTATGTATAACACCTATAACATGGGTATCGGAATGATAATAGCGGTGGATAAAACGGATGCGGATAAGGCTTTAAAAGCTGTAGAGGCTGTCGGAGAAAAGGCATTTATTATCGGTGAAATTAAAGACGGAGAAAAGGGTGTGACAATATTATGATAAAGCTTGCCGTTTTGGTGTCGGGAGGCGGAACAAATCTTCAGGCGATAATAGACGGGATAAACTCGGGTAAAATAAGAAATACCGAGATTTCGCTTGTAATAAGCAACAATAAAAATGCATTCGCCTTAAAAAGAGCTGAAAAGGCGGGGATAAGAGCAAAATGCATTATGCCTTCGAATTTTCCTAATAGGGAGAGTTTTGATGAAGGATTACTCAGCTTACTTAAAGAATCCGAGGCTGATTTGATTGTGCTTGCGGGATTTTTGGTAATCATTCCAAAGGAAATAGTATCGGAATTTAAAAATCGCATAATAAATATCCATCCGTCTTTAATACCTTCATTTTGCGGAGCGGGATGTTACGGCTTAAAGGTTCATGAAAAGGCTCTTGAAAGAGGCGTAAAGGTGACCGGGGCTACAGTTCATTTTGTAGACGAAGGCACGGACTCCGGACCTATAATACTTCAAAAGCCTGTATTTATTAAGGATGGGGATACCCCGGAAATTTTGCAAAAAAGGGTAATGGAAGAAGCGGAATGGGAGATACTCCCTAAGGCAATCGACCTTTTTGCGACGGGAAAGCTTACCGTGGATGGGAGAAGAGTTTTTACTAAGGAGTAGAGCGGAATGAATATTTTTATAATAGGCGGCGGGGGCAGAGAGCATGCTATAGCGTTAAAGGTGTCGGAAAGCAGGAAAGCGAATAGGATATACTGCGCTCCGGGAAATGCGGGTATAGAAGAAATAGCCGAATGCGCCGATATATCCGTTATGGATTTTGAAAGGCTAATAGCATTTGCTAAAGAAAAGAAAATGGATTTGGTCATAATAGGACCTGACGATCCGCTTGCGGCAGGGCTTACGGATGCTTTTGAAAAGGAAGGCTTCAGAGTGTTCGGACCGGATAGGAAAGCCGCTTTAATCGAAAGCTCGAAGGCGTTTTCAAAAAATCTTATGAAAAAATACGGCATACCTACACCTGATTACAGAATATTTAAGGATGCGGACGAAGCGTTAAACTATGTGAAAGGAGCAAAATATCCTCTTGTGGTAAAAGCGGACGGGCTTGCTCTCGGAAAGGGAGTACTTATCTGCGAGGACAGGAAGGCTGCAGAAGAAGCCGTTAAGGAGATAATGAGGGATAAAAAATTCGGAGAAGCCGGAAAAACCGCGGTTATAGAGGAATTTATTACAGGTACGGAAGTATCGGTGCTTTGCTTTTGCGACGGGAACACGGTAAAACCTATGGCTTCGGCAATGGACTTTAAAAGGGCTAAGGACGGCGACAAAGGGCTTAATACCGGGGGTATGGGCAATGTTTCGCCTAATCCTTATTATACTGAAGATGTGGCAAGGCTTTGTATGGAAAAGATATTTAAGCCTACAGTAAAAGCCATGAAAGCGGAGGGCAGACCGTTTAAGGGAGTGCTTTTTGCAGGTCTTATGCTGACGGAGAACGGTCCTGAGGTGCTTGAGTATAACGCAAGATTCGGAGATCCGGAAACTCAAGCGGTATTGCCGCGCCTTGAAACGGATATTATAGATATTATGGAAAGCTGCATAGACGGAAGACTGTCGGACAAGGAGTTGAAATTTAAGGATGAAGCCTGCGTATGCGTGGTACTTGCTTCGGGAGGCTATCCGGGTGATTATGAAAAAGGCAAAGAGGTTGTTATTAAAGAAGGTTTCGGGAAAAACGGACTGTATCTTTTTCATGCAGGCACGAAAAGACAGAACGGAAGGGTTGTTACCGCAGGAGGCAGGGTTTTCGGTGTGAGCGCTCTCGGAAGCACGATTAAGGAGGCAAGGAAAAAGGCTTATGAAGCTGTTACACTTGTGGAATTTGATAATAAGTACATGAGAAAAGACATAGCCGAAAAGGCTGAAACGGTTTAAGAGAAGGATTTTAAAGATTAAAGTAAAAAGGCGAAAGGAAATCTTAGAACTTTTGCCTTTTTTTTGTCACTTTTTATTATTACAGTAACCGGGTGACGGATAAATATGATAAATATAAAGATAATCGGATTCGGAGAGGAAATGTTAAAAAAAGCTTTAGTAAAAGTATTTGCGGCTTTAGCTCTTACGGCAAGCCTTATAATAAGTAATGAAGCGTTACCCGGAGGGCTTATAAGCTCTCATTTGTCTGCGCGTTCAGCTACAAAGAAGGTGGCTGTCTGCACGGTAGATAAATTAAATGTAAGAACTGACGCGGGAACGGAGTTTGATAAACTTATGGTGGATGGAGTGTCCGTCTATCTTACCAAAGACCAAAAGGCGGACATTATTTCCGAAAAGGGCGAGTGGTACAAAATAAAGTTTGATTTTGGAGGAAAAAGTGTAAGCGGATATATTTTGGCGAAGTATGTTACGGTGTCTGAGGAAAAGGTCGCGGATACGGGTAAAGGAAAGAAAAATAAAAAGGCGGATGATAAGGGAGATGCCAAAACGGATACCAAGGCTTCAAGAACGGTTACAAAAGGTTACAAGATACCTGCCACGGTAAAAGCCGATTCTTTAAGAGTGAGGACCGATGCGGGGACTTCCGCTGCGCAGCTTACAGTAGACGGTACGGGAGTATCGGTTAAACGGGATGAAACGGTAAATATTACAGGTATTAAGAATGATGAAGACGGCAAAAGATGGTATAAAATAAATACAGCAGTAAATGAAAGTGCCGTAAAGGGATATGTTTCAAGTGAATTTATAAAGCTTTCCGTAACGAAAAAGAAGACGGTGGATGCCGAGATTTCGGAGAAAAGCGTGAAGATAACGACCAAGGCGACACCGAAAGGGGGCGTTTTGAAAGATTCCAAAGGGAAGGAAGCCGTTCTTAAAAAAGGGAAGTCGGTAAAGATATTTTACGAGGTTACATTTGACGACATAAAGTATTTCAAAATATCCTTTAAAATAGGAAAAGAGAGTCTTTCGGGCTATGTAAAAGCCGAAGAAGTGAATTTTGTTGGAAAAAAGGTGAAGGTTTCAGACGGCAAAAGTGACGGAAAGACAGACGATACGACGGGAGAAGGCGAAAAGAAACCCGGCACTTCCGTGGAAAAGGAAAAGACCGAGGAAGAAATAAGCGCCGAGGATGCGGCATTTACGGCACAGAAAGCCTATATAACTGCGGATAATGTCGAGATGTATAATGAGGCGGCAAGTGATGCGGATGTTTTAGTGGAAAATGACACCGGCATAGCTTATAAACTTATTAAAAATCAGGAAGTAACGGCAAGAAGGAGATATACCGTAGACGGTGAAAAATGGTATTTAATAACGTACGTAACCGTGGACAGCACGGGTAAGGCGATGGTAGGCGCAGGGTTTATCCCGGGCAAATATATAAAATTGGAAGGGCCTGTAGCTAAGACTACAGGCTCTTTGGATATGACGAAGGCGTTGAACTCCGAAGAATTTGAGGCTCATCTGCTTACACAGGGATTTCCTGAGGACTATAAACCTTATTTAAGAAAGCTTCACGAAAAACATCCTTACTGGTATTTTGAGGCGAAGCATTTAAACATTGATTGGAATGCCGCAGTGGAGGCGGAAAGTAAGGTAGGGCTCAATCTGATTCCTTCTTCTAAAAATATAGCATGGAAATCTTTGGAAAAGGGAAGTTATGACTTCCTTACGGACAGCTTCATACCTTATGACGGCTCAACATGGGTAACCGCGTCAAAAAGAGCGATAAGCTACTATATGGATCCGAGAAATTTTTTAAATGAGGATTATATTTATCAGTTTGAGCTGCTTTCATATAAGCCGGAATATCAAAGCGAAGAGGGCGTAAATGAAGTGGTGGCGGGCTCACCTATGGAAGGGGCGGTTTATTCGTTTTTTACGGATAAGGGAGAAAAGAGAACTCTTTCTTATGCGGAAACATTTATAATGGCGGGAGTGTACTCGGGAGTCAGTCCTTATCATCTTGCGAGCAGGGTCAAGCAGGAAGTGAGCGGCGGAGGATTTTCCGAAAGCGTAAGCGGAACGGTAACAGGCTTTGAAGGGATTTATAATTTTTATAACATAGGAGCAAAGCACAGTACCAAGCCGGGAGGAGCTGTATTAAACGGGCTTAACTTCGCGAAAAAAGGCGGAACGGACAGACCGTATAATGCCGAAAAGACTTTTAACGAATATATGAAGATTCCTTGGAATAACAGGTACAAAGCCATCATGGGAGGAGCGGCGTACATAGGAAGCGATTATATATCAAGGGGACAGAATACGGTTTATCTTGAAAAATTCAATTTTACGGAGAAATCGACCTATTCGCACCAGTATATGGCGAATGTGGAGGGGGCTAAAACAGAGGCTAAATATATGAAAAAGGCTTATGAGAAGCTTACAGATTTTACAATCGTGTTTTCCGTACCCGTATTTTTAAATATGCCTGTCGAAATAAGTAAAATGCCCGAGGATGAGAAAAATTCGAATAATCTGCTTGCGTCATTAAATATTTCGGTAAATTCTCTTACACCGAGTTTTTCTCCTGAAAATACCGGCCCATATACCGTTGTCACGGGAAAAAATACGAATGAGATTGAGGTGACGGCTGAGGCGGCAAGCAAGAGAGCGACTGTTACGGGAACGGGTAAAGCTGTTTTGAGTACTTCGGGGGAAACTTTCATAAATATAAATGTAACGGCTGAAAACGGAGATGTGAGAACCTATGTTTTGCTGATAGCAAAGGAGAGTTGAGAGCATGATAAAGAAAACTGTGTTTTTCGTATTGATAACTGCACTTCTTTTCTCTTTTTCAGGAGAGAAGGCGGAAGCTGCGGGCGCCAATATTATACTTGCCTCAAAACTTACGGCGGCAACGGTAGGAGAGAAGTTTACCGTGACCTTGACAATAGATACGGAGGAGGTATGTAGTGCGTTTGAGGCATACCTTTCCTATAGTAACGACACCGCTGAATATGTTTCCGCCGATGACGGCATAGCCGGAGGTAAGGGAATACTCAGAATAAACCTTAAAGATATGAATAAGGATGAGTACACCGAAGAATATGAGGAGGATTACGGAGAAAATAACGACGAGTACAGAGGTATAGAAAAAAAGTACGAGATCATATTTAAGGCGAAGAAGTCGGGATTGTTTACGCTTTCATTTTCGGACGGAGTACATGTTTTTTCGGATACCGGTGAAGAAATGTCGGTTTCAAGCAATACTTTTGAGCTGAATGTTAAAAATAAGAGGGAGGCTTCCGCGGACAGCAGTCTTTCGGCGCTTAGAATAGCCGGCTTCAAGCTTTCTCCGATGTTTTCAAAAAATACTCTTTATTATGAAATAAACGTGGATAAAGATACTGAAAAGCTTGTAATAGGGGCGGATCCTTCGGATGCGAATTCTACTGTAAGCGTGGAGGGAAGCGGAGAATTAAAAACAGGATCAAATGAAGTAAGGGTAACGGTTACGGCGGAAGCGGGAAACAGTACGACGTATGTTGTTACAGTAAATAAAGAAGATAAGGCGAAGAAAGAGAAAGTTTCGGATGGGGATAAGGAAAAGACGGATGAAAAATACGGCATTTTAAGCGGTAAAATATCCGAAGAAAAAGAGTATGTGCCGGAGCCGGCGGAAGAAAGTACTGTAACCGAAACGGAAAATTCGGTTAATGATAGCAAAAACAGACCGCTCTATGGTATAATAGCGGGGATAGCCGCTGTTATATGTATACTTCTTGCAGCGGCGGCGTATTTGAAGAGGAAAGACAAAGCTTGAAGCGGATTGATTTATAGACGGTCGGTGCCTGCCTTAAGCTTATGTGTATGGAGGCAAAATGCAGAACAGATTTACGGATAGTGCCGTAGCGGCAATAGAGGCGGCGAATAATATGGCGGTTTCTTTTTCGCACAGCTATGTAGGTACTGAGCATCTTTTGATAGGGCTTCTTTCAGTAGAGGGAGTCGCTAAAAGAGTTTTAGAGGAAAACGGAATTTACTACGATAAATTTCTTGATATGATAAGCAAGCTTGTATCTCCGGGGGCGGTTGTGATTAAAGCAACCGATTCCATGACACCGAGAGCAAAGCGTATAATAGCCGTGGCGGCGGGTGAGGCTTACAGGCTCAATTTCGAGAAAATAGGCACGGAGCACATTCTTATGGCTATGCTTAAAGAAACGGAGTGTATAGCTGTAAGGTTGCTTGTAACTATGGGAATAAACATCCAAAAAGTCTATATAGATATTTTGACCGCGCTCGGTGTGGATGCGGGACAGGCAAAGAATGACTATATGTCGGGGAAGACTGCGGGCGGCAGAAAATCCGAAACGCCTACACTTGATATGTATTCGAGAGATCTTACCGAACTTGCAAGGCAGGGAAAGACCGATCCGGTTATAGGCAGAGAGGATGATATACAGAGAATTATACAGATTTTAAGCCGCAGAACAAAAAACAATCCTTGTCTTATAGGAGAGCCGGGTGTCGGAAAAACCGCAGTTGCCGAGGGGCTTGCGGAGAGAATAGCCGAAGGAAATGTTCCGGACTCGGTAAAGGGGAAAAGAGTTGTCACTCTCGATATGTCCGGTATGGTGGCGGGTTCGAAGTATAGAGGTGAGTTTGAGGAAAGGATTAAAAGAGTTATAGACGAGGTTGTAAAAAGCGGAAATGTACTGCTTTTTATAGATGAGATTCATACGATAATAGGGGCCGGCGGAGCTGAAGGTGCGCTTGACGCCTCAAATATTTTAAAACCGTCGCTTGCAAGGGGAGAACTGCAGGTTTTAGGAGCTACCACAAGGGAAGAGTACAGGAAGCGTATAGAAAAGGACGCGGCTCTTGAGAGAAGATTTCAGCCTGTAGTGCTTGAGGAGCCTACAGAAGAAGAGTCCGTTCTTATTTTAAAGGGCTTAAGGGACAGGTATGAGAGCCATCATAAGGTAAGAATTACGGATGAGGCGATAGAAGCCGCCGTGAAGCTTTCGGCAAGGTATATAAATGACCGGTATCTGCCTGATAAGGCGGTTGATCTTATGGATGAGGCGGCATCCAAAATAAGGCTTTCCGTTTTCAAAGAGGAGCCTAAAGGGACTGAGCTTGAAAAGGAAATCGAAAGTCTTGAGGAGGATAAGGAAAACGCTATAAAAACAGAGGCTTATGACAAGGCGAGTCTTATAAAGAAGAGGCAGGCGGAGCTTACCGAAAAACTTACGGCAATTCGCCTTGCGGAAGAAAAGAAAAAGAACGAGAAAAGGCTTGTGGTAGGTTATGACGAGATAGCGGAGGTAGTGGCGCTTTGGACTAAAATTCCTGTAAGCAAGCTTAAGCAGACGGAGAGTGAAAGACTTATTAAGCTTGAAAAAACCCTTCATGAAAGAGTAATAGGTCAGGATGAGGCTGTAACCGCCGTGGCAAAGGCTATAAGGAGAGGCAGGGTAGGGCTTAACGACCTCGGTAAGCCGATAGGCTCTTTCCTTTTCTTAGGGCCTACGGGAGTAGGAAAAACCGAGCTCAGCAAGGCTCTTGCGGAGACAATGTTCGGAAGTGAAAACGCTATGATAAGGGTCGATATGTCCGAATATATGGAAAAGCAGAGCGTATCCAAGATGATAGGCTCACCTCCGGGCTATGTGGGTTACGAGGAGGGCGGACAGCTTTCCGAAAAGGTAAGGCGCAACCCTTATTCGGTAATACTTTTTGATGAAATAGAAAAGGCTCATCCTGATGTATTCAATGTGCTTTTGCAGGTGCTTGATGACGGCAGGATAACCGACTCGCAGGGCAGGACTGTAAGTTTTAAAAATACCGTGATTATTATGACGTCAAATGTCGGCGCGCAGCGGATAATGAAGCCTAAAAAGCTCGGATTTAATTCCGCGGAAAGTGCAGATGCCGACTATAAGCTTATGAAAGCGGGGGTAATGGAAGAGGTCAAGAGACTTTTCAAACCTGAGTTTTTAAACAGAATAGATGAAATTATAGTATTCCATACACTCACGGACAGTGACCTTAAAAAGATTGTCAGGATAATGACGAGAGAGCTTGCGGCAAGAGCAAAGGAGCAGATGAACATCACTCTTAAATTTACCGAGAGCTTAATAACTCATTTGGCTAAACCCGACAAGGAGAATAATTACGGAGCGAGACCGCTTAAGAGGAAGCTTAAGCAGGAGGTTGAAGATTTGCTTGCCACCGAAATACTCACCGGCAATATAAAAGAGGGCGTTGAGGTGAAGGTCGGAGCCAAGAACGGAAAGGTATATGTGATATAATTACCATAAACGGGAGAGCAGGGCGCATGACCGATTTTAAGATTAAGTCGGCATGGTGAATACCTGCTGTACTGCCGTGACGGCTATCGGATTTTTATTTGAAAAATCTGCAGACATTTTGTGATAGATCTAAATGGAAAATGGAGAAAGTTAAAAAACGATTAGGCTTTACTTGTAAAAAAAGATGGATATAATTAAGATGAGTGAGTCAACATAACTCTTTAAATGATTATATGAGTAAAGGAAAGAGGAGAGAAAATGGCAGTAGTAGAAGAACTTATCCGCAAAGGAAGCAATGATTCGATTGATTTCGGCAATTACAGCTTAAGGGAAAAGGCAAAGCTTGATAACTTTGAGTTTGAGGGAGATATATATAAGATAAAGACCTTTAAGGAGATAACAAAGCTTGAAAAGAACGGGCTTTTTGTATATGAGTCCGTACCGGGAACCGCAGTTCATTCTTATAAGAGGGATGAAAAGGGAGTGAGCTTTGAGGTGGAAGGGCTTGAGGATGTGCAAATAACCTTGGATCTTGAGGAAGAAAAGGAATACGAAATAGAGGTAAACGGAAGTAACGCGGGAACTATGAAAACGAATCTGGGCGGTAAGCTTACAATAAATGTGGAGTTGGAGTCCGGAAACGCGGCTTTTGTAAGAGCAAAAGAGGTATAATGGCAAAGTCTAAAACGATATTTTTCTGTAAGGAATGCGGATACGAGTCGTCAAAATGGCTCGGGCAGTGTCCGTCCTGCAAAGCTTGGAATTCATTTACCGAAGCACCGGGAAATAACAGAGGCAGCGACCTGAAAACAGGAACGGCTGCCTCTTTGCCGGTAGCTTTAAAAGAGGTATCGCTGAAATCGGATGAAAGACTTAAAACAGGTATAACGGAGCTTGACAGAGTGCTTGGAGGAGGCATAGTAGACGGCTCTTTGGTTTTGGTCGGAGGAGATCCGGGGATAGGAAAGTCCACTCTGCTTTTACAGATGTGTTTTAAGCTGTCCGAAGCGGGAAATAAGGTGCTTTACGTTTCAGGAGAGGAGTCGGAGAGACAAATCAAACTCAGAGCCGAAAGGCTGAGTTTCAGTTCCGGAGAAACTCTTCTTTTATGTGAAACCGATATGGAGAGGATAGAAGAAGCTATAAAGAGTGTAAAGCCTGCAGTGGTGATAGTTGATTCTATACAGACCATGTTTATAAATTCCGCGGATTCGGCGCCAGGAAGCGTTACACAGGTAAGAGAAGTGACTTCGGCGCTTTTAAGGTTGTCAAAAGCTGTGGGAGTATCGGTGTTTATAGTCGGGCATGTCACAAAAGAAGGAACTGTAGCGGGTCCACGGACTCTTGAGCATATGGTTGATACCGTGCTTTATTTTGAAGGGGAAAAGGTTGCGTCCTACAGAATATTGAGGGCGGCAAAAAACAGATTCGGCTCTACAAACGAAGTAGGTGTCTTTGATATGGAGCGGTCGGGTTTAAAAGAGGTAACAAATCCGTCCGAGTATATGCTTGAGGGTATGCCGGAAAATGCGCCCGGCTCCGTCGTAGCCTGCACTATGGAGGGCAGCAGACCGATTTTGGTTGAGGTACAGGCTCTTGTCTGCCGTACCAATTTCAATTTTCCGAAAAGAACTACGGCGGGAACGGATTTTAACAGAGTAAATCTTTTAACGGCCATACTTGAAAAAAGACTCGGGCTTCAAATCGGTGACTGCGATGCTTATGTAAATGTTGCGGGAGGGCTTAAAATAAATGAGCCGGCGCTTGATTTAGCTATAGTGGCGGCGCTTATATCAAGCTATAAGAATAAGGAGCCTAAAGAAAAAATTATAGCCTTCGGCGAAGTGGGGCTTACCGGAGAGGTGAGGGGAGTTAATCTTGCAAAGCAGAGGCTTGATGAGATAAAGAGACTCGGAGAGGGCATAATCATAGCTCCGAAAGTGAATTTGACCGGAGAGATTTTAAAAATGAACGGAGTAAACGGAATAAGCAATATAAGGGAGTTGGCGGATTTAATATAATGGGAAAGACTTTGATTATAACCGAAAAGCCGTCGGTGGCCGGTGAATACGCGGAAATACTCGGCGTGGCGAAGCGGGGAAACGGCGCGTACAGAGGCGGTGACTACATAATAACCTGGTGCGTGGGTCATCTTATAGAAATGTGTTATCCTCAAAGCTATGATGAGAAATACGCGAAATGGCGGCTTGAGGATCTGCCGTTTCTGCCTGATAAATATAAGTATGATGTTATACCGGGTGTAAAAAAACAGTATGAAACGGTAAGCACGCTTATGAAAAGTGAGGAAGTTTCAACCATTCTATACGCGGGCGACAGCGGACGTGAGGGAGAAGTCATAATCAGGCTGATTAGAAATCATTCAGGAGTAAGAGAAGGAATAGAAGAAAAAAGGGTATGGATAGACTCATTTACCGAGGAAGAGATAAAAAGAGGAATGAGGGAAGCGAAACCCATATCAGCCTACGATAACCTTGCCGGAGCCGGCATTATGAGGGGTATAGAGGACTACGCCATGGGCATAAACTTCTCAAGGGCGCTTTCCGTTAAGTACGGCAGTCTTTTAAACAAGGAAGCCGCCACAAAAAAGTACTCCGCTATAGCAATAGGCAGGGTTATGACCTGTGTGCTCGGAATGGTAGTAAGGAGAGAGCGGGAAATAAGAGATTTTATCCAGACCTTTTTTTACAGAGTCATAGGAAATTTTACCGATTCGGAAATGACGGACGGAGAAAAGTCAGGCTTTGAGGGAGAATGGAGGGTGTCGCAGGGAAGCAAATATTTTGAAACTCCTCTCTTATACAATGAAAAAGGCTTTAAAAAGAAAGAAACCGCTGAAAAACTGATAGATGAGCTTGATAAGAGCACTGCGGTAATTTTAAAAAAAGAAAAGAATGCGGAAAAAAAGAAACCGCCGCTTTTATTTAATTTGGCGGAGCTTCAGGCGGAGTGCGCGAAACGCTTTAAAATCACCCCGGAAGAAACGTTGAATATCCTGCAAAGGCTTTATGAGAATAAGCTTGTAACCTACCCGCGAACCGATGCAAGAGTGCTGACAACGGCTATGGCGGGTGAGATAACAAAGAATTTGAGCGGTTTATACAGATATGAGCCTGTTAAAGACTTTGTGCTTAAGATAAGGGATGAGGGGCTTTATAAAAATCTTTCAAAAACCCAGTATGTGGACGATAAAAAGGTTACCGACCATTATGCTATAATTCCAACGGGAAATATAAATGAACTTTCTAATCAAAATGATATTTCAAAAAAAATATATGACCTTATAGCAAGGAGATTTCTATCAATATTTTATCCGCCTGCGGTATATGATAAGGTAAATCTTGTAATCGGAGTCAATCATAAGAATGATGAAAAATATACCGAGGAATTTTATTCTTCCGTAAAAGTATTAAGAGAAAAGGGGTATCTTGAAATAGTCGGAATGAATAAGGAAAAAGAGGAAAAAAAGGAGGATGACGCTAAGGAGGAAGCTGAGGATGCTTCGCTTTTTAACCTGCTTAATTCTTTAAAAAAAGGAAGTAAGATAGATATTGATAAATTATTTACAAAAGAAGGTAAAACAACTCCGCCTAAAAGATATACCTCGGGCTCGATGATACTTGCGATGGAGAACGCGGGGCAGCTTATAGAGGATGAGGAGTTAAGAGCCACTATAAAGGGAGCCGGAATAGGCACGAGCGCAACCAGAGCGGGTATAATAGAAAAGCTTGTAAAAATAGGCTATTTAGGGCTTGCAAAAAAAACTCAGGTGCTTACGCCGAAGCTTTTCGGAGAAATGGTTTTTGAAGTTGTACTTTCCACGATTCCTTCTATGTTAAGTCCCGAAATGACGGCAAGCTGGGAAAAAGGACTTTCAGGTGTTGAAGCGGGAGAAATAACAACGGAAAAATACGAGAAAACTCTGAACGATTATGTAAGAAAGTACACGGAAAATATAAAGGCAAAAAATCTTACGGGAGAATTAAAAACAAGACTTGAAAAGGTTAAGAGGACAGCTTAAGGACGGGAGGATTATGAAAGAGCTTGAGATAAACGAGTTGTTTGATTTGACAAGGACGAAGGCGGCTGAGTATTTGAAAGGCTTTAAATATCCGTGGGAGGCGCTTGGCGGAATAGCGGAGGAAATAATAAGGATAGGTAAGGGGCTTGATAAAGCTGAATACGATAACCCGTTCGAGAACGTATGGATAGCAAAGACCGCCAAAGCGGCACATACCGCAAGCATAACAGGACCATGTATAATAGGAAACGATACGGAAATAAGACATTGCGCTTTTATAAGGGGGAGTGTCCTTATAGGTGACGGTTGTGTGGTGGGAAATTCCGTGGAAATTAAAAATGCAATCATTTTCGACAAGGTACAGGTGCCGCATTATAATTATGTAGGAGATTCGATTTTAGGTTATCATTCACACATGGGAGCGGGTTCAATTACAAGCAATGTAAAGGCTGAAAAAAATGAGGTGGAAATATCGGCAAACGGAGAGAAAATAAAAACCGGCAGAAAAAAGGTCGGGGCTTTCCTCGGAGATTTTGCCGAAATAGGCTGCAACAGCGTGCTTAACCCGGGAACCGTAATCGGAAGAAACTCGAACGTATACCCTCTTTCCATGGTAAGAGGATATGTGAAGCCTAAGAGTATTTATAAGAAAAAAGGGGAGATAGTTAAAAAAGTATGACTGAGATGAGTCTTGAAAAATTTACAGCGGAGCTTGGCAGTAAAGCGCCGGTTCCCGGGGGCGGAGGAGCGGCGGCACTTACAGGAGCTTTGGCGGCTTCTCTTGCTTCTATGACTGCGGCGCTTACAGTAGGAAAAAAGAAATATGAAGCCGTAGGCTCAGATATGGAGAGGATAAAGGAGAGAGCGGAAGCTTTAAGAAAAGAGCTGTTAAGTCTTATAGAAGAGGATGCGAAAGGGTTTGCGAAAGTCGGCGAGGCATACAGCGTAAAGCCCTCTAATAAAGAGGAAGAAGCTAAGAAAGAGACTTTACTTGAAGTCGGATTGTATGAGGCAACCATGCCTCCTCTTAACATGATGAGGCTGGCTTCGAAGGTAATGGAGCTTCATGAGGAATTAAGCCTTAAATGCAGCAGGCTTGTCGTAAGCGATGCGGGAACCGGTATAGTGCTTGCGGATGCGGCGGTGAAGACGGCTGCACTTAATGTATTTGTAAATACGAAGCTTATGAAGGATAGAGAGAAAGCGGCTGCGCTTAACAAAGAGGCGTTGTCGATTTTAGAGAAAAATAACAAAATTGCGGATAGGGTATATGAGGAAGTGAAAACAGGATTTTTGAAAGGTAATTAAAGTGAGAATAATAAGCGGAAAAGAGACTGCGGCACATATAACCGAGCAGGTAAAAAATGAGGTGGAGGCACTTAAGGCGGCAGGAAGACGGCTGCCGAAGCTTGCGGTTATAAGGGTCGGAGAAAAGGCGGATGATATTTCGTATGAAAGAGGGGCAGTTAAAAGAATGGATATGGCGGGAATAGAGCATGAGGAGTTTCGCTATCCCGAAAATATATCCAAAGAAAAGTTTTATTCAGAGTTTGAAAAAATAAATTCGGATATAAATATAGACGGTATACTTGTGTTAAGACCCTTGCCTGCTCATCTTGAAGAAGAAAGGCTGATAACGGTAATCTCACCTGAAAAGGATATAGATTGCATAAGTCCGGTGAGCCTCGGAAGGCTTATAAACGGGGAGAAAAACTGCTTTGCTCCATGTACGGCTGCGGCTGTAGTGGAAATACTTAAATTTGCGGGAATTGATATTAAAGGAAAAAGAGCGACCATAATAGGAAGAAGCAATGTGGTGGGAAGACCCTTGGCGCTCCTTTTAATAAGCGGCGACGCAACGGTTACTATCTGCCATACGGTTACCGCAGACCTTGAAGCGGCAAGTAAAAATGCCGAGATTTTGGTGGTATCCTGCGGCAAGGCAAAGCTAATAAACGAAAATCATGTTTCCGAGGGAGCGGTCGTTATAGATGTGGGTATTAACCTTGATGAGAACGGAAAGCTCTGCGGTGACGTGGATATGGACGCTATAAAAGAAAAAGCGGCGGTCTGCACTCCGGTTCCGGGAGGAGTCGGAGCGGTAACTACCTCGGTATTGGCTAAACAGGTGCTTTTGGCAAGATTAAGAAAAGGCGACAGCTGACTGAAGAAACACGAAGTCTATGCGCTGAAAAGGTTTGCGCGGTTAAGGAAAACACGGAGCTCGCACATCTTTTAAGAGCATAGACCTCGGCTGAATCTTATGCGAACATTGTTTTAATCTTTTTCTGCTCCGACTTTAAATTTTCTAAAATTTCATAAGGGATTTTCAGATTTCCTCTACCGGAGCCTATTTTGATGGCGGGTTTGGGAGCGCCGTGGAAATCGGAGCCTCCGCTGATTAAAAGCCCTTTCCTTGCGGCGAGCTGTTTGAGGTAGAGTTCTTCGTATTCACTATGATTTGAGTATATCGCCTCTATTCCGCGTAAACCGTAGTCTATTAGGGTATCGACAAGGGACTCAAGCTCCGGCACGGGAAGTTTGTATACAAAAGGGTGAGCAAGAACGGGAACTCCGCCGGCTTTTAGGATTCCGTGAATGGCATCTTCGGGCTTTGTAAAATTTCTTGCCACATAGTAAGGGGTGGTATCACCCAAATATTTTTCAAAGGCTTCGGCGTATGAGGTCACAATTCCTTTTTCTACAAGAAATTTACCGAAATGAGCTCTTGTGATTATAGCGTCCGGAGAAGCGGCGGTTATTTCGTTATATGAGATTGGAAGTCCGGCATTTTTCAGATTTTCAACCATTTTTATATTTCTTGAAACACGCTCTCTTTCGGCGTTTTTTAAGAGGGAATTGAAGTTGTCGGAATAAGGGTCTACTAAAAGTCCTAAAATATGTATATCTCCTTTTTTGTAGGCGGCGGATATCTCCACTCCGGGAAGCACCTCTATTTGCCTGCTCTCGGGAAGCCCGGCATTATATTTTGCCGCCGCTTCGGAAAGAGGAATAAAGCCGTCCACTGTATCGTGGTCGGTCAGAGCGAAAGCGGAAAGTCCTGCTTCCGCGGCTGACGAAAATACCTCAGAAGGCGGAAAGGAACCGTCCGAATAATTTGAATGTGTGTGCATATCTATAAGTTTCATTATAATCTCCCTGTATTAAAGTAATTTGAAATTCATTTGATTAGATATAACTAATTAAAGATAATTATAGTCGTAACTTCCTGCTATTACAAGGAAATTAGAAATTTTTGAGTTGAAGATTGTTAACATGACAAAATGGTGTTATTATATAGTCTGACTCAATCTTAGGAGGAAAAAATGATGATGAAAGAAGAAGCATTACCTGATTTAGAAATAACTCTTGTTCTTGATGACGGAAGTGAAACGGAGTGTGAGGCTCTTATGGTATTTCCGGCGGGAAAACGCCAGTATATAGCGCTTACTCCTAAAGAGAATACGGAAGAAGAAATATGGTTTTACAGATTTGTCCCTACAAGCGAGTCGGATTTTGATATTGAAAATATAGAAGATGATGAAGAAGCGGAAATTGTGGAGGAAAAATTTCTTGCGTTGGTTGAAGAAGCTGAGGCTTCTCTTGTTTTGGAAGAAGACGGCACGGAAGGAGATACGGAAGAATGAAAGAAGTAAGAACAAGGTTCGCGCCAAGTCCTACCGGAAGAATGCATGTCGGCAATTTAAGAACGGCGCTTTATGAATACCTTATAGCAAAGCATGAGGGCGGATCCTTCCTGCTTAGAATAGAAGACACCGATCAGGAAAGATTTGTACCCGAGGCGCTTGATATTATTTATAAAACAATGAAGGCGACCGGACTTAAGCATGACGAAGGACCGGATATCGGAGGTCCTGTAGGACCTTATGTGCAGAGTGAGAGAAGGGATGAAGGTATTTACCTTGAATATGCAAAAAAGCTTATAGAAAAGGGCGAGGCTTACTATTGCTTTTGCGATAAACACAGGCTTGAAACGCTTACACAGGTTATAGACGGAAAAGAAGTAACGGTTTATGACAAGCATTGTTTAGGCCTTCCCAAGGAAGAAATAGAGAAGAATCTTGCGGAAGGAAAGCCGTATGTTATCAGACAGAACATTCCTATGGAGGGTACTACAAGCTTTAAAGATGAGGTTTACGGAGAGATTACAGTTCCCAATTCGGAGCTTGACGATCAGATTCTTATCAAAACGGACGGATACCCTACCTATAATTTTGCCAATGTTGTGGACGATCATCTTATGGGAATTACTCATGTAGTAAGAGGAAATGAGTATCTTTCCTCAACACCTAAGTACAATAGACTTTATTATGCTTTCGGTTGGGAAGTTCCTACTTATATACACTGTCCGTTAATTACAAATGAGGAGCATCAGAAGCTCTCAAAGAGAAGCGGGCACAGCTCTTATGAGGATCTTATAGAACAGGGATTTGTGGCTGAGGCTGTAGTGAATTTCATAGCTTTGCTCGGTTGGAGCGCTGAGAGCGGGAATGAGATTTTTGACCTTGACGGGCTTATAAAGGAATTTGACTATACGAGAATAAATAAATCTCCTGCAGTTTTCGATATGGTAAAATTAAGGTGGATGAACGGTGAATACCTTAAGAATATGGATTTTCAGAAGTTTTATGAGAGAGCTCTTCCGTATATTAAGGAAACGGTGAAAAAGGATCTTGACTGCAGAAAGATAGCGGAGCTTGTGAAAACGAGAATAGAGGTTTTCCCTGATATTAAGGAACATATCGACTTTTTCGAGGAGCTGCCGGATTATGACATGACAATGTATACGCATAAGAAAATGAAAACGGATTCCGAGAGTTCTCTATCCGTTTTAAAGGATTTGCTTCCTTTGCTTGAGGCTAATGACGACTACTCAAAAAGCGGAGTGGAGGCTTTGCTCATGGGCTATATAAAGGATAAGGGAATAAAGAACGGACAGGGGCTCTGGCCTATAAGAACCGCCGTTTCCGGCAAACAGATGACGCCGGGCGGAGCTTATGAAATTATGGAAATTCTTGGAAAAGAGGAGAGTATAAGGCGAGTGAAGATAGGTATAGAAAAGCTTGAAAAGGCGCTTGCTTAAAGTTATAAGCCGCTCCGAACCGCGGGAGTCTAAGTTTGATAATTAGGCAAACGGGTACGGGGCGGCTTGTGAATTTGTATGTACTGATATGAGTGTCAAGCATTTTTGGCATCCTAATCATGTATTATAAAAAGGTTAATTTTTAATAACAACCGATATTACGGACAGGGATTTGTGTCATAGTGCGGCAGTTACGGAAACATGTTACTTGGAATAGGAGAAAAAGTGGAGTACAGTAAGTCACAGCTTAAGGCGGTATCACATGTAAACGGTCCTATGATGGTGCTTGCAGGTCCCGGCTCGGGAAAAACCGCCGTTATTACAGGGAGAGTAAAATATCTCATAGAGGAAGCGAAGATAGCACCTGACAGTATACTTGTGATAACCTTTACCAAGGCTGCGGCAAATGAAATGAAGGAAAGGTTTATCAGGCTTGCGGGTTCTTCAAAGGGAGTCAGATTTTCAACCTTTCATTCGGTGTTTTTCACTATTTTAAGGCTTTCATACGGTTACGGAGCGGATAAAATAATAAGTGAGGAGCTTTCAAAGAGCTTTATCAGGGAAAAATTAAAAGATGTAAATCTTGAAAACGGAGACGAAAAGGATTTTATCAAAAATATTCTTGGAGAAATAAGTAAGGTAAAGTCTGAAAATATAGCAATAGAAAATTATTATTCTATAAATTGTCCGGAAAACGCATTTAGAGATATATATGTTTCTTACGGAAATTTCATGAAAAGCAGAGGACTCATTGACTTTGATGATATGATGCTTCTTTGCGACAAGCTTTTTAACGAGCGTAAGGACGTGCTTGAGGCATGGCGTAATAAGTATAAATACTTTATGATAGATGAGTTTCAGGATGCTTCGAGGCTGCAATTCGAGCTTATAAGAAAGATGGCTGAGCCTGACAACAATATTTTTGTGGTAGGAGATGATGACCAGAGTATATACCGTTTCAGAGGGGCAAAGCCGGAGATTATGCTTAATTTTCCGAAACTTTATAAAAAGTGTGAAAAGGTGGTGCTTGATGAAAATTATCGTTCTACCGAGGCGATACTTGAGTTTGCGGGAAAGGTTATAACTGAAAATAAGAGTCGCTACAGTAAGAATATAGTCGCAGCCAACAGGGAAAAGGGAAGTCTGCCCGTTATAAGGTTTTTCGAGGACAGGAAATCTGAAGATACCGAGATTGTAAGAGATATAATAAAAACTCATGAAAAAGGGATACCTTTTTCGGAAATTGCTGTAGTTTACAGGACAAATCTTTTGTCAAGACCTATTATATCAAGGTTTATGGAGTATAATGTTCCGTTTATAATGAAAGAGGCCGTACCGGATATTTATGACCACTGGATAGCGGGAAATATTATGGATTATCTGGAGCTTGCGGGAGGAAGCAGGCAAAGAGGCAGATTTTTAAGGATAATGAACCGGCCTAATCGCTTTTTGTCAAGGGAGAGTGTAGGTGAGTCCGTTGTCAATCTTCCCGACAAGCCGGATTCGGTAAGCTTTGTAAAATGGAGGGATTTTTATAAAGGTAAGAACTGGATGATAGAAAGACTCTCAAATCTGCAGTTTGATCTTACGAAGATGGGAACTCTGCCTCCGTTTGCGTCTATTCATTATTTAAGAAATGTAGTGGGATATGATGCTTTTCTTTCGGAGTATGCGAAAGAGAGGAAGATAGATGAGGATGAACTGCTTGAAGTAATAGAGGAGCTTCACGAAAATTCAAAACCTTTTAGAGAGCTTGAATCGTGGAAAAGGAGCATAGAAGAGGCGGATAAGAAGAAAAAAGAGATTAAGCGGGATAAAACGGAAATGAAGGATGCGGTTGTGATTTCAACCATGCACGGATGTAAGGGTCTTGAATTTCATAAGGTGTATGTGCCCGATGTCGTGGAGGGAGTGCTTCCTTATAAAAAAGCAATAAGAACTGCCGATATAGAGGAAGAGAGAAGGCTTTTTTACGTGGCTTTGACAAGGGCTAAAAGAGAGCTTGTGATAACCGCTCCTAAGACACTTTACGGGAAAAAGAGGGATATTTCTCCTTTTATAGGAAAACTTGTAGAGAAATGAGGCTATGCCGCTTTGAAAGTCTAAGCTTTGATGCGGTAATTTACACAAAGTACTAAATTTACGTAAACTTTCATAAAAAGGATAAAGTTAAGAAATAAGAAAGGGATAAACAATGGATAAGAGTCAGGTTCTTTGCGTAAGCAACGCTTATCAGCATAAGTATTATCTGGGAAGCTCTTTTAAGGATTTGCCGAAGGCGGTTAAGGATGAGCTTAAAATAGCCTGTGTGATTTTTACGGAGCAGGTGGGCGGTATTCTTACGCTCTCTTTTGATGATGATAAAAATTTGTACGCGCATACGGCATGGGACGGAGAGCCGCTTTATGATGAGATAGGAAGCGCGCTTAAGGTAAAGCAGTTTCAGAATGAAAAAAGGGAGCTTTTGGTAAGTATAGAGAGATTTTACAGAGAATATGTTAAGGGCATTTGATTTATGACAGGATTCAAAATAGGAAATATTGAAATAAAAAACAAACTTGTATTGGGACCTATGGCGGGGATTACCGACCTTCCGTTCAGAATTCTCTGCAAGGAGCAGGGGGCAGGGCTTACTTATACGGAAATGGTTAGCGCCAAGGGTATAAAATATAATAATAAAAATACGGAAGAACTTTTAACCGTAGACGAGAGGGAAAGACCTGCAAGCGTTCAGATTTTCGGAGAGGACGCGGGCATTATGGGAGAAATGGCGGCAAGGCTTGAAGAGAGAAATTTTGATATTTTAGATGTGAACATGGGTTGCCCCGTGCCTAAGGTTGTTAATAACGGTGAAGGTTCGGCGCTTATGAAGGATATTAAGAAAATAGAGAATATAATCAGGTCGCTTAAGAAGAATACGAAAAAGCCCGTTACGATAAAGATAAGGTCGGGTTTTTCTCAGGATAATATAAACGCGGTCGAAGTGGCTAAGGCTGCGGAGGCTGCCGGAGCGGACGGAATTGCGGTGCACGGGAGGACAAGAGAAGCCTTTTACAGCGGAAAAGCGGATTGGAAAATTATAAAAAGAGTTAAAGATGCCGTAAAAATTCCGATTATAGGAAGCGGAGACGCGGTTTCCCCTGAAACGGCAAAACTTATGCTTGATGAAACGGGTTGTGACGGAATAATGATAGCAAGGGCGGCAAGAGGAAATCCTTGGATATTTTCGGAAATAAATGCCTATCTTGAAAAAGGGGAGAAGCTTTCCCGTCCTTCGGAGGGAGAGGTTTTAAGTACGGTATTAAGACACGCAAGGCTTTTGATAGAGTATAAAGGTGCTTATATAGGTATAAGAGAAATGAGAAAGCACGCTCTCTGGTACACGGCAGGATACCCGGGCTCAGCTAAATTCAGGGCTGAAATGAGCGGGATAGAAAGTTATGAGGAGCTGAAAAAACTCATGGAAAACTATCTGACAAAGACTGTTCACGGACGGAAAATCGAGTAATACGGATTATATCAAATAACTTAAGAGAATGGTGACGATGTGAATGATTCGAACTTAAAAGGTTTTAAGAAAGGCGAGCTTAAGTAAAATGGTAATTAAAAATGTGAATCTTGAAACTGTAATAGGAATAAAGAGCGGAGTGCCGAAAAATGAGCTTCCGGAGTTTGCTTTTGCGGGAAGGTCAAATGTGGGAAAATCCTCTCTTATAAACGCGATGTTAAACAGGAAGGCGCTTGCCAAAGTATCCGCAAAACCGGGCAAAACACAGACTATAAACTATTACAATGTAAATGCCGAGCTGTTTTTGGTTGATCTTCCGGGATACGGTTATACCGAGGCGGCGCTTCAGGTAAGAGCGGAATGGGGCAAGATGGTGGAAAGATATCTGAAAAGCTCCGAAACCTTAAAACATGTTTTTTTGTTAATAGATATCAGGCATGAACCGTCAAAGGATGATAAGCTGATGTATGAGTGGATATTGTCGCAGGGCTTCACACCGGTAATAGTCGCGACAAAACTTGATAAAATCAAAAGGAGTCAGTACGGTAAGCAAATAAGCATTATAAAAAAAGCGCTAGATTTTAAAGAAGGACAAATTCTAATACCGTTTTCATCGGAAACAAAGGCGGGAGTGGAGGAGCTTTGGGAGCTTATAGAGGGTCTTTATTAAAAACGAGGCTGTTAAAGAGCGACGAATAGATTTTGTTGTAATTTTCTTTCCAGCTTTTGCAAATTTCCTCCGCCTTTTCCTCGGACGGTACTATCATTGAAAGATTTAAGAGATTGCTTTCATACTCGTTTATTCTAAGAGAAACAACACAATCACCGCTTCCGTTTATTATATATGAAGCTATGGCAGTAAGTTCATTTCTTAATTTTACCGAATTTTCAGAGAGATATTTTTTAATATCGTTTTTTATAGACAGACTCAACTCACCGCTTAAAAGGGAGAGGGTTTCACGTCCTTCATCGGTGGCTTCAAAATACGAGCTGTTTCTTATTGTTTCGGATTTTATAAGCCCCTGAGCGGCAAGCTCTGAAAGCGCCGTTTGCAGATTAAAATAAGAGGCGTAATCTTTAAGCAGCATAAAATCCGATATTCCCGCGTTTGTCACGGGGTATTCCACGTTACTTAGCATATAAAGTATCATAAGCTTGTATAAGGTCATTGCGCTGTTACTCATATAAAATTCCTTTCTATATTATTATAAACTCCAATTTATGGCAAATATTCGGGAAGCTTTACATTTACATAACTATATTAATCGTTTTTTAAAAAATGTAAATCCCGTAATACTTTAACTTACCACGTATTTTCGTTAAATTATTGCTATATTCTCTATGGTATACTTATTTTCATACAGTCATTATTGCTTATATAATACTGCTTGTAAGCGGCATGGTTAAGCGTATTTATGAAAAAGCGCGGAAACTCAAATAACCTAAACCTTGAATTTTTCACCTGATATTAGTATAATTCAGTAAGAGTGTAAGATATATAATTATATAGTGTATTCCTGCACAGAAAAGAGGTTTTATGAAAGGATATGTGAGTACGGGCGTAGGTGAGGTTGCGATAAATAACGATGTTATTGCCGATTACGCGGGCTCGGCTGCCGTTGAGTGCTTCGGCATAGTCGGTATGGCGGCAATAAGTGTAAAGGACGGACTTGCCACCCTGCTTGGAAGAGACAGTATAAGTAAAGGTGTTTCAATAAGCATAGAAAATAATGAGATAACCGTAAGGCTTCACGTAATCGTTGCTTATGGAGTAAGCGTTTCAGCTGTTGCGGATAATCTTATTGAAAATGTAAAGTATAAGATTGAGGAATTTACGGGAATGAAGATAAAGAAGATTTGCGTTTACGTCGAGGGCGTAAGGGTAGTGGACTAAGGAGGAAAATACAAGTGGTAATATCTAAGATGGATGCGCCAATGCTTAAAAAGGCCTTTCTTGCCGGAGCTGCAAGGCTTGAGTCGCAGAAGGAAAGAATAAACGAGCTTAATGTATTTCCCGTTCCGGACGGAGATACCGGAACAAACATGACCCTCACCATAATGTCGGCGGTAAAGGCTGTAAACGCTTTGGAGGAGTTAAATATAAAGACTCTTGCAAAAGCTATGTCGAGCGGCTCATTAAGAGGGGCGAGAGGAAATTCGGGAGTTATACTTTCGCAGCTTTTAAGAGGATTTTGCAAAGAAATTACGGAGAATGAAGATAATATAGATGTTCACGTACTTGCCGTCGCTTTTGCGAGAGCAAAGGAAAGCGCGTATAAAGCGGTTATGAAGCCTAAAGAAGGAACGATACTTACCGTGGCGAGGGGAGGAAGTGAAAAGGCGGCTGAACTTGACGGAACTACGGAAGATGTGGTTTATTTCATCGGAGAAGTGGTTAAGCACATGGAAGAAGTGCTTAAATCCACTCCTGATATGCTTCCCGTACTAAAAGAAGCGGGGGTTGTAGACTCGGGCGGAACAGGTCTTTTAGAGGTGATGAAAGGAGCTTATGACTGTCTGTGCGGAAAGGAAGTGGCGCTTGCGGACGGAGAAGTGAAGAACACCGTTTCCTCGGGAAAGAAAACCGGAATTACGGATGATATTGAAACGGCGGATATTAAATTCGGGTATTGTACCGAGTTTATAATAATGGCTGAAAAAGAGTTTACGGAAAATGACGAGAGGGATTTCAAGGGATATCTTGAAGGTCTTGGAGACTGTATAGTTGTGGTTGCGGATGATGATGTTGTAAAGGTACACGTACATACGAACGATCCGGGACTTGCAATCCAAAAGGCGCTTACCTACGGTGAGCTTACAAGTATGAAGATTGACAACATGCGTGAGGAGCACCATGAAAGAGTAATACAGAATTCCGAAGAAAAGGCTAAGGAGCAGAAAGAAGTCTCCGCCTTGCATAACGAAATGTCTAAAAAAGAAGAAAAGCCTGTAAGCACGGCAAGAAAGGCTGACGCTTTTATAGCGGTTTCCGCCGGAGAAGGACTTAGCGGAATTTTTAAAGAATTAGGCGTGGATTACATTATAGAGGGCGGACAGACGATGAATCCGAGCACGGAGGATATCCTCAGCGCTGTGGAAGCGTTAAATGCCGATAATATATTTATTCTGCCTAATAACAAGAATATTATTCTTGCAGCCAATCAGGCTAAGCAACTTACGAAGGATAAAAATGTTGTGGTTATACCGAGTACGACGATTCCTCAGGGTATAGCCGCGGTCATAAATTATATTTACGGAAGCTCCGCGACTGAAAATGAAGAGAAGATGACGGAAGGAATGAAGAACGTCAAGTCGGGAGAAGTCACCTATGCCGTAAGGGATACTGTTATTGACGGACATACAATAAGACAGAATGACATTATGGGAATAGGAGATACCGGAATAGTTTCAGTTTCACCTACAGCAAACGGAGCGGTTACTGAAATGCTCGCTGAAATCGTGGATGATGAAGCGGGACTTATAAGCCTGTACTACGGAGAAGGAATTTCGGAAGAAGAGGCGGAGGGTCTAAGAGAAAAAGTTGCGGGAATTTATCCTGATATAGATATTGAAATGCAGTATGGCGGTCAACCTGTTTATTATTATATTTTGTCTGTCGAGTGAATACTTCGTTACGAAAATAAAAAAGGTCCTTTCCGAAAGAGTTTCTTTTCTCTCGGAAAGGGCTTTAAAACTTGATGATAAACCGGAAATTAAATTTCATAGTGAAGGTTTTAAAACCTCGTACAGCTTTTTGATACCTGAACCGATGTCGTCTTCACGCATATTTCCGTAACCTATTAAGACTACCGGATATTCTTTTTGTTTCCGACTGCCGATTATATAACGCGAAAGTCCTGTAAGGCTTATTCCTGCGTTATCGGCGACAAAGCAGAGCTCTTTTTCGCTTAATGAAGTTTTAAATTTTACAGCGATATGTACTCCTGCGTTTTCACCATAAACGGCTATTTTATCTGAAAATATCCTCAAGGCGGACAGGAGAGCGTCGTGTCTGCTTTTATAAATTTTTCTGCATTTATTTATATGTCTTTCGTAATAGCCGTCTGAAATAAATTTAGCTAAAACAGCCTGTTCAAGTCTCGGTACGGTAGAAGCGTAAAAACTCAACTTTTCTTTATATACCGTAAGCAAAATTTCGGGAAGTACCATAAAGCCTATACGGATTGCGGGAGCTATTGTTCTTGAGAATGTACCTAAATATATTACATTGTCCGCTTCATCATTTTCTTTCATTGAAGGGATAGGTTTTCCTTTATAACGAAATTCACTATCATGGTCGTCCTCTATGATATAACGTTCCGGCTTTTCAGAAGACCATGAAGCGATTTCAAGCCTTCTGCTTATTGACATTACGGTTCCTACAGGGTATTGATGTGAAGGTGTGAGATAAGCTGTATCGGCTCCGCTTTCTCTTAACATTGTCGCCGACATTCCTTTTTCATCAAGCTCTATAGGACATATTTTTCTGCCGAAAGAAGAAAAAATTTTATGAGCCTGCGGATAAGTCGGATTTTCCATGGCTATGGCGGAAGCCTGCGGCAAAAGCTGATGGAGAAGCTGTAAAAGATAGCTTGCGCCCGCACCGACTATTATATTGTCGGGACAGGGTGAAAAGCCTCTGAATTCGTATAAATGTTTCGCTATGGACCGGCGAAGGTTATAGTCGCCCTGTTTGTCTCCAAGTAGAAAAAGCTCTTTTCCGTTATCTCTCATACAGGATTTGTAAAGCCTCTCCCACGTAAGATAAGGAAAACTTCCGGTATCTAAGGAAGAGGGAGAAAAGTCGTATTTTATATTTTTTTCAGATGTATTTTTAATGATATTTTCAGTTATATTTTCTTTTGCGGGTGAAGAGCGGAAATTATTTATTTCACTTACAAAATATCCGATTTTAGGACGTGATTCTATATATCCTTCGGAGGTAAGTTGCGCGTAAGCCATATAAACTGTATTTCTGCTTATCTGAAGATTTTCGGCAAGTCCTCTTTCCGACGGCAGTTTTTCGCCGGAAAGAAGTTCTCCCGATTTAATAAGGAATTTTATTTTAAGGTAAAGTTGCTCATAAATAGGTGTTTTTGATGTCGAATCCAAAGTAACGGTTAACATAGGCGCCTCCGGTTTTTTCTTTCAGTGACCGTGCGGAGAGTGACATATCCCGGCGCTTTCCGCAAGTATGTCACCAGAAGCATACTATCTTTCAAGTTTTTTTGCAAGAAAACTCTTTAAATTTAAAAAAAACTATGTTATAATACCCCTGTCTTATCAGTAGTGTTAAGACACAAAATTAAGTAAGGAGGCAGAGCGATGAAACATATTAAGAGCTTAAAGACGAGAAACCTTAAAGAGTCTATGAAGAGCGGCGGTTGCGGAGAGTGCAAGACATCGTGCCAGTCGGCTTGTAAGACTTCCTGCACAGTTGGAAACCAGAGCTGTGAAGCAAGGAATTAATCGGTGTCTGCCTTTGTTGACGATGAAACATAAGCAGCGGCTTAGGTCGCTGCTTATATTGTGTGGGCGATAAACCTGAATACGTATATCAGTCTTGACAAATGGATGTATTCGGGTAACGGAAAATAGAGCAGGGGATTCTTTTTCCCTACTCGCTTGGAAAGGGATATAAATTTGGTTCATCAGTTTCAGAGTAACGGTTATAATATAGTTCTTGATGTAAACAGCGGTTCCGTACATGTTGTGGATGAAGCCGCCTATGACATAATAGCTTTATATAATCAAAAGATAGTGGAGGGAAAAGAGCCGGATGAGCAGGCGCTTTCCGAAATTAAGGAAGCGGCTCTTGAGAAATTTTCGCATCTTTCTCTCACGGAAGAAGATTTCAACGATATAATTTCGGAAATAGAGGAGCTTAAGGAAAACGGAGAGCTTTTCACCGAGGATATATATGAGAAATATGTTACGCAGTTTAAGCACAGAATTACCGTCGTGAAGGCGCTTTGCCTTAATGTGGCGCATGATTGTAATCTTGCCTGTCGCTATTGCTTTGCCGGCGAGGGAGAGTATCAGGGTGACAGAGGAATTATGAGCTATGAGGTCGGGAAGGCGGCACTTGATTTTCTTATAAAGAATTCGGGACACCGAAAAAATCTTGAGGTCGATTTTTTCGGTGGAGAGCCGCTTATGAACTGGGAGACTGTTAAAAAGTTTGTAGCCTACGGCAGAGAACAGGAAAAAATTCACGATAAGAATTTCAGATTTACGATAACTACGAACGGGATGCTTTTAAATGACGAAATTACCGATTTCTGTAACAAAGAAATGACAAATGTCGTGCTCAGTATAGACGGGCGAAAATGTACGCATGACTATATGAGGCCGGTAAGGGGCGGTAAAAGAGGAAGTTATGACGTTATCATAGGCAAATTAAAAAAATTCGCGAAAAAGCGCGGTGATAAAGAATATTATGTAAGAGGGACGTATACAAGACAGAACCTCGATTTTGCCGCGGATGTGATTCATCTGGCGGATGAGGGATTTAAGGAGGTTTCCGTGGAGCCTGTGGTGGCACTTCCCGATGAGCCTTACGCAATAAGAGAAGAGGATATACCTTTTCTTGAGGAACAGTATGATATTCTGGCGAAAGAATATGTGAAAAGAAGAAGAGAGGGCAGAGGTTTTACCTTCTTTCATTTCATGATAGATTTGGCAGGAGGACCCTGTGTAGCGAAAAGGCTTTCGGGCTGCGGCTCGGGAACCGAGTATGTGGCGGTCACTCCTTGGGGAGACATATATCCGTGTCATCAGTTTGTAGGGGAAGAGGAATTTGTGCTCGGAAATGTTTTCGATGGAATAACGAAGACCGATTTGCAGGAAGGATTTAAACACCAGAACGTCTATGAAAAGCCTAAATGCAGAGATTGCTTCGCAAGGTATTATTGCAGCGGAGGCTGCGCGGCAAATTCTTATAAGTTTAGCGGAAATATAGACGATACCTATGACATAGGCTGTATTCTTCAAAGAAAGAGAATAGAGTGTGCAATAATGATTAAGGTTGCGGAAGAATCGGATAAGGAAGAAGAAGCCGAAGAATTAAATAAGGCGGCGGTATAAATGATTTCAAGAGCGTTCAGGCGCTCCGGAAAAATAAAAGAGTTCTTGTAAAGAAAGGTGGTTTTTAACAATGAAGAGCAGGGGTAAGGGAATAGGCAAGCTGCTTGGTTATATTATAGTGGTTGCCCTACTTACGGCAGTTGCCCTCGGAGTGTTCGGCAATACTATGGGAAGTGCCGTAAACATCAAGAGAGGACTTGATTTGGCGGGCGGAGTAAGTATTACTTACGAAACTGTAAAGGATAAGCCTACAGTAACCGAGATGGCGGATACCATAGCTAAGATGCGCCTTCGCGCGGAGATTTTCAGTACGGAGTCTCAGGTGTATCAGGAGGGCGTAAACAGAGTTGTAGTCGATATACCTGATGTAACGGACGCGGATGCCGTGCTTAAACAGTTGGGCTCTGCAGGCTCGATACAGTTTATACCGGCAGAGGGGAATATAACTCTCGGTGCAAACGGATATACCTTAAACGACACGATTGAAAACCTTTACTCAAAAGGACAGGTAGTGGTTGACGGCTCCAATATCACTACTGCCAAGGCTGAGGCGATAAAAGAAACCGTAGGTGTAGGCTATGTAGTAAGCCTTGAGTTTAACGCTTCGGGAGCAAGCAAGTTCGCAAAGGCTACCGAGGAGAACTTGGGAAAGCAAATTGCGATTGTATATGACGGAGTGGTTGTTTCAGCACCTACCGTACAGGCAGTAATTTCTGACGGAAAAGGGCAGATATCCGGACAGAGCTCTATGGAAGAGGCTGAAAGACTTGCTTCCATAATAAGAGTGGGGGCGCTTCCTCTTGAGCTTAGAGAAATCCGCTCAAGCGTAGTAGGAGCGAAACTCGGAGATAATGCGCTTCAGACTTCGCTTCTTGCGGGACTTATAGGATTCTTAATAGTATTTCTGTTTATGATTGTTATGTACAGAATACCGGGACTTGCTTCGAGCCTTGCGCTTGTGGCGTATATTGTAATAGAGTTAATATTACTGAATTTGCTTCAGATTACTCTTACCCTTCCGGGTATCGCCGGTATCATACTTTCTATAGGTATGGCGGTGGATGCGAATGTTATTATTTTCACAAGAATTAAGGAAGAAATAGGTCTTGGAAAAACTGTTCGTTCCGCTATAGGTCTTGGCTTCAAGAAGGCGCTTTCGGCTATTGTTGACGGTAATGTTACTACAATTATAGCAGCGATCGTGCTCGGAATTTTCGGAACCGGAACAATAAAGGGATTTGCGTATACTCTTGCCTTGGGTATTATAATTTCCATGATTTCGGCGCTTTTCATTACCAGATTTTTACTTAACTCTCTTTATGATATAGGCTTCGATTCCGAGAAGTTCTACGGCATAAAGAAGGACAGGGAAAATATGCCTTTTGTAAAGTGGGCGCCTAAGGCATATATACTTTCCTCTGTTATAATACTTGTAGGTCTTGTGACCATGATAGTGAATGGCGTAAGAGGAACGGGAGCATTTAATTACGCTCTTGAGTTTTCGGGCGGTACTTCCACAGAAGTAGCGTTTGATAACGGAAAAGTTCCGGGAAATGACGAAATAAGAGAGCTTATCAAAGGAATTATTCCTAATACCGATGTGGATGTAACACAAATCGTAGGCGAGGATGCCGTAACAATAAAGACCAAGAGCCTTACGGAGGATGAAAGAGCTTCTCTCAGAGAGGCATTTGTATCAAAATACGGAGTAACTAAGGACAGCATAAATAATACGAATATCTCCGGAGCTGTGAGCGGCGAGATGAAAAGAGACGCTCTTATGTCCGTTATAGCCGCTACAATCTGTATGCTTATATACATTATAATAAGGTTCAGGAATGTAGCTTTCGGAGCAAGTGCGGTAATAGCGCTTGTACATGACGTGCTTGTGGTTGCAACTCTGTATGCCCTTGCCCGTATGAATGTGGGAAATACTTTCATAGCTTGTATGCTTACAATCGTGGGTTACTCGATAAACGCTACGATTATTATCTTTGACCGTATCAGAGAGAATAAGGCGGAGAGAAGCAGAAAAGAAAGTCTTGAAGATATTGTAAACAAGAGTATCACCCAGACCTTCTCGAGAAGTATAAACACTACGGTTACAACTCTTTTGATGGTTGTCGTGCTCTTTGTGATGGGAGTAAGCTCGGTAAGAGAATTTTCGCTTCCTATTATAGTAGGTCTTATCTGCGGAGCATATTCCTCAATTTGCATAACGGGAACATTATGGTATAAATTTGTGAAAAATAAAGAGAAATAATAAAGATGTAAATCAGAAGATACCCCGAGACTTATAGTTTCGGGGTATTTTAGCGTGAGTAAGTTACCGCGTTGCTTGCGGGAATAAATCGGGTATAAAATGAAGGCTTGACTAAATATGTAGAAAAGAGTAAAATATCCAAAGTTAGGCACAACTAATTTTGAAATTTGAGAGGCTTTATGAAACTGAAAGCTATAGCAATAAATCCGTTTTTAATTTTACTTTTTAATATATTGATACCTACGCTTTTTATGTTTATGGCGGCTTATCCGCTTAACTATGTGCTTATGGCATTTGCTGCGCTTGTGCTTTTGCTTGAGGGGAAAATTAAGCGGACATTTATTTTTATAGCCCTGTATTTTGCAATATCGGCAGGAAATATATTTTTTACGGATGTTATTCGTATAGGATATATATTCATTTTTTTAAGCATAATGATGCAATTTCTGCCGTGCCTGATGATGGCTACCGTTCTTTTTAAGGACTATACCACGGCGGAGCTTTTGTCTACGCTTGAAAGGCTGCCGCTTCCGAGAAGCCTTGTAGTGGCTGTTATAATAACACTTCGTTATGTACCCACATTTAAAAGAGAATTCGTGTATATAAAGGAATCTATGCGCCTAAGAGGAATAGCTTTCACTTGGAAAAAGCCGATAGAAAGCTTTAAGTATTTTATAGTTCCGCAATTATTCAGGTGTGCCGCTCTTGCGGAGGAGGTAACATCGGCGGGACTTGTAAAGGGAATAGACGCGAATATTAAAAGAACCTCTTACTATGGGCAAAAATTCAGAATAAGCGATGCTTTGTTGACTGTACTGCTTATAGGCGGAGTTGTGTGGGCGGGATTATGGAAGATATGATAAAGGCTGAAAAACTTGATTTTTCTTACGAAGGCTCAAAAGACGGTATAAAAGATGTGAATTTTTCAATTAAACCGGGAGAGGTTATTCTTCTTGCGGGCGACAGCGGAAGCGGCAAATCAACTCTGCTAAAATGTCTTAACGGGCTTATACCGGAAACGGTAGAGGGTAAGCTTGAGGGAGCGTTATATTTTAATAATACGAAATACAGCGAGCTTAAAATGTTTGAGCTCAACAAAATGATAGGCTCGGTTTTTCAAAATCCGAGGAGTCAGTTTTTTACGACCAATTCTACGGCGGAGTTAGTCTTTCCTATGGAAAACTACGGGTTTAAAAAGGAGGTTATGGACGAAAGACTTGAAATCCTGACGAAAAAATTCGGTCTTCAGTCCCTGCTTGACAGAAATATTTTTGAAATTTCAAGCGGGGAAAGACAGCTCCTTGCGCTTGCTTCCGCCATGGCGCTTAATCAAAAGGCTGTAATCTTCGATGAGCCGTCCGCAAATCTTGATTATGGGAATGCAATGAAACTCGGAAGAATTATAGAGGAAATGAGAAAGTCGGGGATTACCGTAATTGTTGCCGACCACAGGTTTTATTACTTAAAAGGTCTTATAGACAGAGTTTTGCTTATGGAGGACGGGGAGCTAAAGCGCTTTGAAAGTGAAGAAGAGTTTAAGAAAAGCGAGTATGATACGAGAAGTTTCAACCTTTTTGAATTAAAAGTACAGATTCCCGAACCGGGTACGGAATGTGAGAGTGTTGCGGCGCTTAAAAATGTCTGCTATAAGGACATTTTAAATAATGTAAATCTTGAGTTTAAGAAGGGTAAAGTGAGTGTTTTAGTAGGAAATAACGGAGTGGGAAAAACTACGGTCGCAAAGCTTTTATGTAAAAGCATAAAGCCCGATAAAGGCTCGGCAGATTCTAAAGAGCTGCCGTTTTATATAATGCAGGATCCTGATTTTCAGCTTTTCGGAACTTCGGTGTTTAATGAACTTGCTCTTGTGAATAATGATAAAAAAGAGGTGGAAGACGCGCTTAAATATCTGGGACTGTATGAGTACAGACACAAGCACCCGTTTGATTTAAGCGGAGGACAGAAGCAAAGACTTCAGATAGGTATGGCAATGTTGTGCAAAAAGTCTATGATAATATTTGACGAGCCTACCAGCGGACTTGATATAGCTTCCATGAGAAAAGTTGCCGAGGAAATCGTAAGGCTTAAAGAAAATGCAGCAGTTTTGGTTATTTCGCATGATTATGAATTTATAAGAAATGTGGCAAACCGCGTAATATACCTTAAAAACGGGAAGGTTGACAGGGACTTTGAATTTAAGGACGGTACTATTTGTGAATTAAATAACATATTTAAAATTATGGAGGAAGAACAGAAATGAAAAACAGTTTTAAAATGAAGGATGTGGTTACAGTTGCGCTGCTTACGGCTCTTTATATCGTGTTTTATATGATAGCGATGCTTGCAGTCACACCGCTCGGTCCTTTCGGTCATGCAATAAGTCCGGGAGTTTGCTCTCTACTTGCCGGTGCCGTTATAGTTTTCACATCGAGAAAAGTGGGTAAAATGTGGCAGTTTACACTTATGACGGCTATTCTTATGGCAATATTCTGGCTGATGGGAGGCGGATATATTCCTTGGGTGATAAGCTCTATGGTAATGGCGATAATAGCTGATTTTATAGCTTCAAGAGAAGGAAAAACGGTAAAGGTATGGAAGCTTGCCATAGCTTCAGGACTTATGCATGTGGGACAGGCATGGGGAGCTATAATTCCGTCATGGTTTTTCCTTGAGCAGTATAAGGCGCACTGGGTAGGCAGAGCGGGGATGACGGCGGAAAGTATGGAGGAACAGATTAAGTATACGCAGGGTATAATGGGTGTGCTTGCGACGGTTATAACATTCGTGCTTGCGGTAGCGGGAGTTTATTTGGGATATTTTATTTTAAAGAAGCATCTTAAGGAAGAAGATAAGAATTAAAAATCAGTTCAAATTCAGGATTAGAAACTTTAAAAGGCTGCGGCGGGTATTTCCGGTGCAGCCTTAAATTTATAATATGGATATATATGTTGTTATCAGATTACCTTCACCAAATTAAGCTCTTTATCAAGCAGCAATATATCGGCGAAAGCTCCCGGCTTAAGAGTACCGACCGTATCTTCAAGACCTATACTCTTTGCTGGATTCTTTGTAGCGGCTTTAAGAGCGGACTCAAGAGGAATGCCGATTTCCACCGCAATTTGGAAGCAGGTGAAAAGGTTTGTAGCGGAGCCTGCGATGGTTCCATCCTCAAGGGTTGCCTTCCTGCCTTTTTTATGAACGGTCTGTCCGCCGAGAGAATAGGTGCCGTCCTCCATTCCGGTTGCTTCCATGGAATCGCTTATAAGGATGATTCTGTCATCGCCGAACAGCTTAAAAGCACTTCTTACCATACAAGGGTGAACATGAATTTTATCGCAGATAAGCTCCGCCATTACGCCGCTATGCTCAAGAGCCGCTCCGACTACACCCGGATCTCTGTGAGCGAAAACAGGCATGGCGTTAAAGAGGTGTGTAACGTGGTTTGCACCGTTACCGAAAGCCTCATACGCTTCATCATAGTTGGCTTCGGTATGTCCGACAGAAATGGAAACATCATCCGCAAGCTCTTTTATAAAAAGATTCGCGTCCTTGGTTTCGGGTGCCAAAGTAACAAGTTTAATCTTTCCGCCGCAAATCTTATTTAATCGTTTAAAAAGCTCAACGTCCGAATTTTGTATGTAGGCAGGGTTTTGTGCGCCCTTCTTTCCAGGCGCTATAAAAGGACCTTCCATATTTATGCCTAAAATCCGTGCATATTTTGCTTCATGCTTAAATTCGTTTATGCTTGAAAATACGCAAGTGAGTTTATCCTCGGAATAGGTCATTGAAGTGGGGCAGAAAGAAGTGACGCCCATTCCTTTTTGAAACTCGGCTATGGCGTAAAGTCCGTTAAGGTCGGCGTCGCAGAAATCATGACCTACGGCTCCGTGTGTATGAACATCTATAAGACCGGGCACGACATAAAGTCCCTCGGCGTCGATGACTTCGTCATTACTTGGTCTATTTTCCGTTATCTTGCCATCCTCTATATACAAATCTTTTTTTTCAAATCTGCAATCTTCGTTAAAGACAAGACCGTTTTTAATAATCATGGCATTTTTCCCTTTCATTACGGTATGCTTAGAATTTTTATCTTTTCACAAGCGAATAGGCGGCTTCATCCGCGACTATGATTACATCATGGTGGAGCTGAAGCGCGGAAGCGGGAACTTCCGGGGTAATAGGTCCGAAAAGCGCTTTATTTAGGGCATCCGCTTTCTTTTCTCCGGAGGCTATGAGAAGAATTCGTTTTGCCAGCATTATACTCTGTACGCCCATGGAATAAGCAAATTTCGGAACATCGTCCGCCGAGGCGAAAAACCTTGAATTTGCCGCTACGGTACCGTCTGTAAGTTTTACCTTGTGAGTGCCGCCCGCAAAACAGGTGTCGGGCTCGTTAAAGCCTATATGTCCGTTTTCTCCGAGGCCTAAGAGCTGCAAGTCGATAGGACCGTGAGTTCTTATAACTTCATCATATCTTGCGCATTCTTCAGCATCATTTTCATTAAGTCCGTCGGGAAGAAAGACATTTTTCTCGGAGATATTAACATGATTAAAAAGGTTATCATGCATAAAATACGCATAGCTCTGGTCATTGTCGGCGGAAAGCCCCACATATTCATCAAGATTTATCGAAGTTATGCCCGAAAAATCAAGATCACCTTTTTTATAGCGTTTTACAAGATGCTTATAAGCGCCGACAGGCGATGAACCGGTAGCAAGTCCCAACACGGAACGCGGGTTAAGTGTAATCTGAGCGGAAATGATGTTTGCCGCCTTTCTGCTCATTTCATCATAATCTTTTGTTACATATATTTTCATAATTCCTCCTGAAAAAGTTGTGAAATGTTTTGAGTTTACAACTATGAACAATTTTACATCGGATTGAAAATAAATTCCAGTAGTTAAACTGAAATTGAAAATAAATCGGTCCGAATACCGTGAAAAAACACGGAAACTAAAGAGCGGTTTTAAATTGTGTTTTTGCTAAAGTATGGTATGATATGGATAGATAAAAAGCTTAAGATAAAGTTATATATAAAACAGGTATTGCGACAAAAAGTTTTAAAAAGAGAAAATTACAACTATGCATAAAAATAAAACAAATATTTCTTACAAAAATTCAGAAGACAGATTTATAATTTTTTTAATAACATTTGTGCTCACGTTCATTGCCCTCTTTTTTTTGCAAAGATTAACCATGCCGAAATTTGTAAATGAGGTGCCGGAAGGCTCTTTAATTGAGGAGTATTACGCGGACAGTCACGAAAATGATATTATTTTTGTCGGAGACTGTGAGGCTTATGAGAGCTTCGTGCCGGAGTTTCTTGAGGAAAAATACGGTATAAGGAGCTTTGTAAGGGGGAGTGCGAGTGAGAGAATATGGCAGTCCTATTATATAATGAAAGAAACTCTTAAATATGAGAAGCCTAAGATCTTTATATTAAGCATACAGGCGTTAAGTCATGATAAGCCGGCAAGGGAAGAGTATAACCGTATGACCTTTGACGGTATGAAATGGTCGTGTGAAAAGCTTGACGCCATACTTGTGTCCGTGAATGAGAAAGAGAAACTGTCGGAATATATTTTTCCTATTTTAAGATACCACTCAAGGATTACGGAGCTTAAGACGGAGGATTTTAAATATATTTTCAAAAAGCCGGTCATTTCCGAAAGGGGCTATTTGAAAAATACTGATGTAAAGCCTGTAAAAAATCTGCCTAAACCTAAGCCGTTATCGGATTATACCTTTTCCGAAAAATCAATGAAATTCCTTAAGCTGATTACAGAGCTTTGCAAAAAAAACAACATACAACTTATTTTGATAAAAGCACCTGTTCTTTATCCGTACTGGTATGAAGAATGGGACAGGCAGGTGGAAGATTACGCAAAAGAAAATAATCTGATGTATATAAATTTTTTAAAGGAAAATGAAAAGACCGGCATAGATTATACTACCGATACCTATGATGCCGGTCTTCATCTTAACTTTAACGGAGCGGTAAAGCTCACCGATTATATGGGAAAGCTGCTTACTGAGCCTTTAAAAGAGCATTGACTATTTCTTCGGTGTACATGCCTCTTGAACCCTTAATCAGTATAGCGTCGCCTGTTTTTAAGATTGTCCGTAAATAGCCTGCAGCCTCTGAATTGGTGTCGAAGCTTTTTGTGACGGGATTTGTTTCGCTTACATCGGAAGTGGCGCCGTAGGCTATATTTTTACTGTCTTTACCTACGGTTACAAGGAAATTTACCCTGTGAGCGCTGTCTTTTTTATTATAATCTCTTATAAACTCGCCGACTTCTTTGTGCTCCTTCTCAGATTCATCGCCGAGTTCCAAAATATCCGCAAAAACGGCTATCCTTCTTCTTATAGGCTCTATGCCTCCCCTCATGGCTCCCATCGCTTCTATGGCGCTTTTCATGGAATCGGGACTTGCGTTGTAAGTGTCATCGATTATTGTTATACCGTAAGCTTTAATAATATTTCCGCGCATGGAAAGCTGTTCGTATTTTTCAAGACCCGACTTTGAAACGGAAGGACTTATACCTAATTCATAGGCTATCGCAATTGCCGCAAGAGCGTTTCTTACATTATGAAGTCCTATAGCGTTTATATGAACATGCTCAGCGGCTTTAAGTCCGTTTCCGCCTTTTACGGGATAATTCGCGACAAAATCCGTGCCTTCTCCGGAAACGGAAATTGAGGTCGCGTAAAAGTCGGCATCATCCGAAGTGCCGAAGGTTACTATTTTTTTGACTTTTTCCGGTCTTGAAGAAAAGTTCTCATCCATAAGCTCTTTTAACAGTGTATCGTCGGAATTTATAAAAAGCACGCTTTTATCGGTGAACCAATCAGTAATTCTCAGTTTTTCTTTTCTTATATTATCACGAGTTAAAAGATTTCCTATATGGGCGGAGCCTACATTTGTAAATACGGCAAAATCGGGCTTTGCGACCGCAGCTATCTTTTCCATTTCTCCGAATTCACTCATTCCCATTTCAACAACGGCAGCTTTGTCATCCTCATTTATTCCGAAGAGGGTTAAAGGAAGCCCGATTTGAGAATTCATATTTCCCTTTGTTTTATGGATTTTTAAAGAGGATTCAAGAGCGGCGGCAAGCATTTCCTTAGTGGTGGTTTTTCCGACACTTCCCGTAACCCCTATAACGGGTATATTAAATCCGCTTCTGTACCATGCGGCAGTATCCTGTAACGCTTTTACCGTATTATCGACCTCTATGGCGCATTTATCCGCTGAAACCTCGGGCAGAGAATGTCCCTCTCCTATAAAAAAGGCTTTTGCGCCGGCTTCACATGCGGAGGCTATAAACAGATGTCCGTCCACTCTTTCTCCCATAACAGGCACAAAGAGGACATTTCCTTTAGAAATTAAGGACGGCACTTCCTTTGAGTTTGTGGAGAACAGATTTATTTCGGTTTTGCCGTTTCCTTTTAAAAGCCTGCCTCCGGTTACATTTACTATATCATTTACCGTTATTTTCATTTGATACCCCTATACTTTAATATTCATAACCGTTTCATGATCATCCATGTGATATTTTATGCCATTTATCTCCTGATAATCTTCATGTCCCTTACCGGCTATAACTATTACATCGCCGTCTTTAGCGTTAACTACAGTTTCTTTTATAGCTTCTCTCCTGTCGGGAATAACCGTGTATTTGCCGTCGGCTCTTTTAACACCGTCCACTATATCCTTTATTATCGCTAAAGGCTCCTCAAATCTCGGATTATCCGAAGTTACCACGGTGAGGTCGGCAAGTTTTGAGGAAATTTCGCCCATCTGAAAACGCCTTTCTCTGTCTCTGTTGCCTCCACATCCGAAAAGGCAGATAAGCCTTTCAGGTTCGTATTTTTTAAGCGTTTCAAGCAGACTTTTTAACCCCATCGCGTTATGAGCGTAATCTATGATTACCGTAAAACGCTCCGAAACCGGCATGAGCTCGACTCTTCCGTTTACTCTTATATGGGAAAGCGCTTCCTTTATAGCCTCATTTGAAACGCCCAGGACTTTTGAAACGGCGATAGCGCCTAAAGCATTATGAATACTGAACATTCCGGGCATATTTATTTTAACCTCAAATTCCTCCGTACCTGTTTCACTCTTACAGGAAATATGAGAGGTTACACCGAGAGAACCCGCTTCTTTAAACAGAGAGGAAGATGAAGCGGCAAAATCCGGACGGTTATTTCCTGAAAGACCGAAAGTAAGCACCTTGCATGTATGCCCGTCCATTATTTCTTTAAGATGCTCCGCGTCAATATTAAAAAGACCGGTTTTACACTGCTTGAATAAAAGACTCTTACAGTATAGATAATCGTTAAAGTCGCTGTGCTCGTTAGGACCTATATGATCGGGTTCTATATTTGTGAAAACACCTATATCAAATACGACTCCCGCCGTTCTTTTCATCATAAGCGCCTGAGAGCTTACCTCCATTACCGCGTGAGTACAGCCGCTTTCGACCATTTTGGCAAAATATTCCTGAAGCAGATATGATTCCGGAGTGGTGTTAAGCGCGTGTATATGCTCATCACCTATTATGACCTCAATAGTGCCTATAAGCCCTATTTTTTTGCCGTAAACCTCAAGGATTTTCTTTATCATATAGGTAGTGGTGGTCTTTCCCTTTGTACCGGTAACTCCTATCACAGTCAGTTTTTTGGCGGGATAGTCAAACCATGCCGCTGAAAGAAGGGCTAAAGCAAGTCTTGTATCGGCTGCCTGTATTACGGTTACATTTTCAGGGATTTTTTCGATATGCTCAACAACTATCGCCGAAGCGCCTTTTTTAATAACTTCATCTATATAATCATGTCCGTCGGAGGCCGCACCTTTAATACATACGAAAAGAGAACCTGTCTCAGTCTTTCTGGAATCATATACAAGGGAGGAAATTTCCACATCGGCGGAACCTGAAAGCGGAGTGAAATCCGTATCTTTTAATAACCTCGAAAGTTTCATATAAGGACTCTCCCTTCAAATGCCGTTATAGCGGGACCTGTCATAAAGATATGTCCGCTTTTTCTGTCAAGTCTTATTATTAAATCTCCGCCCAAAAGATGAACGGTAACTTCATCATCGGTATAGCCGTTTAAAATAGCGGCATAAGCTGCTGCGCACGCGCCCGTGCCGCAGGCAAAGGTTTCGCCGGAGCCTCGTTCCCAGACTCTCATTTCAAGCTCATTTCTGTTTATAACTCTGATAAATTCGGTATTCGTGCGATTAGGAAATATTTTGTTGTTTTCAAACGCAGGTCCGATAAGATGAAGGTCGAGGGATTTTACCTCATCCGTAAAGGTTACGGCATGGGGGTTTCCCATGGAAATACAGGTTAGCATCCATATCTTTCCTGCTATGTTGAAAGGTTCGTTTATAACAGCTTCTTTGTCGGAAATTACAGGAACCAGAGCGGAAACCGTTTCAGGAATACCCATATCCACGGTCACGAAGGCAATCTTTCCGTTTTCCGGAGTAAGGTCGAGGATTTTTATGCGATTTTCGGGAATTTTACCGCTCTTTTCTTCTTCCTCGGAGCGTACGCCCGTTTCTACCGTGATTTTTTTCTTTTCAGTAAGTCCGTTGTCATAAACATATTTTCCGACGCATCTCACACCGTTTCCGCACATTTCCGCTTCGGAGCCGTCGGCGTTGAAAATACGCATCCTGAAATCGGCGACATCGGACGGACAGATAAGTATTATGCCGTCACCGCCTACGCCTGTTCGCCTGTCGGAAAGTCTGACGGCGGTTTCAGCCGGACTTTTAAGCTCTCTTTCAAGACAGTTTATATAAATGTAATCATTTTTACAGCCATGCATTTTGGTGAATATTATTTCGTTTTCAGACATCCGTTTCTCCGTTTTACTTAGATTTACCTCACTCGATTATTCGCAAGATGCTTCGTAAATAATCGGGGTTTAAAACTCGGCAAGAATATTATAGTACAAAAAAAGTCTTTTGTGAATTCCCGAAAGTTAAGTTGAAATTATGTACAGATTTTGCTTGTCTATAGAAAAAACGATGCTACAATAATAAAGAGAGGTTACAAGGATAAAATCTTAATATAGCGAAATTTCAGGAGGAGATAAGGGATTGCCATGAACAGGAAAAGACACGGTATTTTATCATTTTTTGTTGTTTTAACGCTTAATTTGATTTTTGTTTTACAGACGGCGTCACCTGTCATGGCTGAAACTGTCGTTCCCGTAAAAAGCGTAGACGGTAAAATTCTGCTTGAAACCGGAAGAAGCGCAGTTACGGACGGCAAGTACATTTATTATTCTTATCAGGGTGACGGAAGGCGCATGGATATTATAAGGCTTGAGCCTAAGAGCTTAAAAGAAAAGAGCATAGCGAAACAAACCGGCAACGGATTTACCGATCTGGCTGTAAAAGGTAAATATGTGTACGCGGTACTTGACAAGGTGTTCGGTTACGGTGCCGGAAACGAGGAGCCTTATATCTATCGTTTTTCAAAGGACGGCAAGAAAAAGAAGAAGCTTGCCGTAGGGAAAGGTCTTGTTGTTACCGATGACAAGATTTACTATTTTTCGGGAAAGATTGTTAAAATGGATGAAGAAGGAATGCAAAATATGCCCGATTTTGAAAGTGACGGATACATTTCATCCATGGATTTTAACGGTAAAAACAGGAAAAAGCTGATTAAAATAAATGCCGGTAATAAGATGTGGTTTAAGCTTTTTAAAAGCGGGAATAAGGTTTACTACATGGACAGTGATAACCGTAAGACACTTAAAGACCTTGAAGGCAATAAAATAGAAATAAAAGAAGCGGTAAACGCCGGAGAGATTTACTACATGGACAGTTTTACCGAATATGCCTATGACGTTAAAACACGGATAAAATATCGTAAGACAGATGATTACGGTAACGCGAAACTGCAGGCGGGAACCTATACATCGGGAAAATGGAAGTACAAAACTTTAAGAAAGTACGGTATGATTCAAAACGTATCGATATTTGATGATTATATGATGGCTAAAGTGTTTGTGAATGTTACTCCTGACAGCGCTTTATGCAAGATATATTTTCTTGATAAGAAAGGAAAGAAGGTAAAGGAGCTCGGGTCGTGGGTTCCGGCGGAGTAGAGCGAAGCGGCTAAACCCGAAATACCTGAAACGGCAGGGTGTAAGCCGACGATAAAAAGATAAAATATATTTATCGGATATGATTTAGTCGGATATGTTCGACTATTTTCACATAAGCGTAAATTTTTCCGAGTATGCGGTAAAATGATTGAAAAATACTGAAATAATTGATAATATGGAAACACGGGAGGGGTTTACAATGAATAAGAAAAAGCATGGATTTTTATTGTTTTTTGTCACTTTAATGCTTAACCTCGCATTTGTTTCGCGGATGACGTTGACTGTTAAAGCGGAAGTTAACATTCCTGTAAAAAGTATAGACGGTAAAATCGTATTGGAGACGGGGAAAAGCGCGGTTACGGACGGTAAGTATATTTATTATGCTTACCAGGGGGACGGAACCCGTATGGATATCATAAGACTTAATCCTAAGACTTTAAAAAGTAAAAGCATAGTTAAGCATACCGGAAACGGATTTAAAGATTTGGCTATAAACGGTGACTATATATATGCGGTTTATGATAAGGCGAACGGCTACGGTATCGGTAATGAGATACCTTACATTTATCGTTTTTCAAAGGACGGCAGGAAAAAGGAGAAGCTTGCGGAAGGAAAAGGGCTCATTGTTACCGACGATAAATTGTATTATTTTTCGGGGAAGATTGTAAATGCGAATGATGAATCTATGCCCGATCTGCTTGATTTTGAAAGTGACGGGTATATTTCATCCATGGATTTTGACGGAGGGAATCGTGAAAAATTGGTTGAAATAAACCCCGAGTCCAAGGTTTGGTTTAAACTTTTTAAGAGCGGCAATAAAATTTATTACATGGACGATAATAACAATAAGACAATAAAGGATCTTGAAGGAAATAAGGTAAAGCTTAAAGATACAGTAAATGCGGGAGAATTTAATTTCAACGGTTTATTTACCGACTGTTTTTATGATTTAAAAACAGATAAAAAATACCGTAAAATAAATGCTTACAACGGTTCCAAGTTACAGGCGGGAACCTATACTTCAGGGAAATGGAAATATAAAACACTTGGAAAGTACAGTTATATAAGCAGCTTAGAGGTGTTTGACAGGTATATGATGATAAAGGCTATTGTTAATGAAACTCCGGAAAGTGACTTTTATAAGGTATTTCTGCTTAGTAAAAAAGGAAAAAAGCTTAAAGAACTGCAAAAGTGGATACCTATGGATGATTGATATGTACGGAAACTGATGGATTAAGTCTGAATTATTCACTGCGCAGGTTGCGGGCTTTTTCAATGTTCGGTGAATAATTTGGGTTAAATACTTGTCTGAAAGATAAAAATACTATACAATTAAAGGTACGGATGTCTTTATATTAAGGAGAAGAGGGATGGCAAAGGTAACAACTTTTTCACCGGAAGAAATATCGGTGTTCTGTGATCAGATAGCTATGATTTTAAACGGAGGAATTCCGATTTATGAGGGAACCCACATACTTTATGAGGAGCTTGATGAGGGAAAAACCAAGCATACGCTTAAAACTATTGACGACTTTGTAAAGGACGGGCTTCCATTTCATGAGGCTTTAAAAGAAAGCGGAGCTTTTCCGGTCTATGTTACGGAAATGGTAAAAATCGGAGAAATGACCGGTAAACTTGAAGATATAATGCGCTCTTTGGCTAAGTTTTACGACAGAGAATGTGCCGTAAAGGCAAGCATAAGAAGCGTTGTAGGGTATCCGACCGTACTCCTCGGAATGATGGCGGTAGTGCTCCTTGTGCTTGTAGGAAAGATTTTGCCGATGTTTGCCGATATCTTCCTTGAGCTTGACGGAGGAACCGGAACGACAATAGCGCTTATGCATAACAGCGTGCTTGTGGCAAAGGTAATTTCGGTTGTCGTACTCGTACTTTTGGCGCTGCTTATAGCCGGTCTCGCTTGGTACAAATTTAAGGGAGACAATGCCGTAGTTACTTCATTTTTAAATAATAATCCGCTTTCGGCGAAGCTTGCGGATAAAATAGCTATAGGAAAGTTTCTTGCGACTCTTGCCGTAATGTCGGCGGGAGGTATGGAGATAATTGAGGCGGTGAAAAACGCTTCGGCGGTAGTTGAGAATAAGCGGACAAAAGAAAAAACAAAGAAATGTGTGGAGATGCTTGAAGCTGACGAGAAGCTTGAGGATGCAATGAAGGAAAGCAGGATTTTCAACTCACTTCAGTCAAAAATGCTCGGTGTAGCGAGGGTCAGCGGTTCGGGAGATACAATTCTTTTTAAGCTTTCCGAGCAGTTTGATGAGGAAATAGGAACAAGACTTTCGTCTCTGGCTTCTATTATAGAAACGGCGCTTGTTGTAATTCTTTCTACCGTAATAGGAGCAATACTTATATCGGTAATGATGCCTTTGATGAGCGTACTTTCTTCAATAGGTTAAGAGGTAGGTATGAAAAAATTCAAAAATGTCAAGTTTAAAACGGATATTAAGGGAAAGCTTTTATCGGGAGCGGTATTTATTGCTCTTATAGCGGTATTTATTATCGGTACGAACTATATAGGAAATATGGGAAACGAGCAGGGCTTGCAGCTCACAAAGGAAGCTGCGATGAGAACGGCGGTGCAGTGCTACGCGATAGAGGGGATTTATCCTCCGAATGTGGAATATATGGAGAAAAATTATAATCTCAGTTATGACACGAGCAAATATTTTATCTTTTACGATATATTCGCTTCCAATATTGTGCCTACTATAGAGGTATATGAAAGACGTTAGAAAAGGGGAAATATGAGAGAAGTAAGGGGCAGGACGAAATTAGTACACATGATATGCGTGCTGGTGGTAATCTGTATGTTTGCAGTGTCCGCCATGGTTTTGGTAAACGTCGGCGCGATGATATATAAAAATATCACCGAGAATAATCTTGAAACCTTCAGGCTCAGAACCTCTCTCTCTTATGTAAAAACCAAGATAAATCAGTTTGACGAGAGAGGAAGAATAACGGTAGATAAGAAAGACGGAAACAATATTCTTATACTGAGTGAAGATGTGGAAGGAGTGGCTTATGACACGGTAGTATATTTTTATGAAGGAAAGCTCCTTGAGACTTTGCACGAAGCGGGAGCTGAATATAAGCTTTCGGACGGTTTTACCATTCTTAATATAGAAAAATTCGAGATAGTGAAGGATGGCGGTATGATTAAAATGGTAGCAACCGACAAACACGGGAAGAGTGAAACCATGTATGTAAAGCTGCGAAGCGAATCATAGGCGGAATATTGGGGACAGAATATATATTTTGGAGGAGAAGCGGATGGAAACATTTAAAAAAGAAAGCGCCGTCGGAAATTTTAACGGTATAGGTGCTATGGTTCCTGTTATGGAGCTTCTTATTTCAATAGGGATATTTGCGGTAATAAGTATATTTTTGATAAGATTTTTTGTTACATCAAACAGGATAAGCGAGGACGCGAGTGCGCTAAGCAAGGCTTCGATACTTTCTGAAACGGCAATGGAGCTTATAAAGGGGAAATCGGTTAAAGAAGTGTCCGGAATTTTGGACGGAAAGATGTCCCCGGAAAAAGACGGAGTGTTTACTGTAAGATATGACAGTGATTTTAAAACCGTTGCGGACGGAGGAACGTATTTGATGGAAATAACGGAAACATCCGAAAAGACGGTTTCGGGAAGCTTAAGAAACTACTTCGTTGTATTTAGGAGAATAAAGGACGGTACGGAAATATTTACATTAAATGGAAAAAGCTACGAAAAGAGTGGTGAATGATGGGGAACAAAAGAAATGACAGAATGAATATAGGCGGCGCGTCCATAATACTTATAATGCTTGTTACGGCATTATCCATTTTTGCTCTTTTGGCGATTCGTTCTTCAATGAATGAAAGAAGGCTTGCAAATAAAGCTGCAGAGAGTATAAAGGAATATTATATGCTTGACGGAAAAGCGGAAGAAATTTACGCAAAGGTTGACGGGATAATCAGAGAGGAAAATCCCGATTACGGTAAATTGAGTGAAATACCTGAAATAAGCGATGTTGAGTACGGAGCGGAAGGAACACCGACAGCAGTTAAATATTCGGTGCAAAACGGCGATAAAATGCTTTATGTAACACTTGAAGTAAATGAGGCTGAAACAAAAGTGAGAAAATGGAATACAAAGACTGATTCATCGGGCATGGAATATGAACTTCAGATTACGGATTAAGTTGATTTTATAAGTGGAGGGAGATAAGAAAATGGAATTGATGGATATTTTAACAGAGGCGGTAAAACAGGATGCTTCGGATATTTTTCTTGTAGTAGGTCAGGCGGTATCGTTTAAGCTTGACGGAATTATAAAGATTTATAATGAGAAAAAGCTTATGCCTGCCGATACCGAGCAGCTTATAACCGATATTTATGAGAAAGCGGGCAGAAGCCTCGGAAATTTTATTTCTACCGGAGATGATGATTTTTCTATTTCCGTTCCGAGCCTCGGGCGTTTCAGATGTAATGTATTCAGGCAAAGAGGCACTTTTAGTGCCGTAATCAGAGTTGTACATTTTGACCTTCCGAGCTATAAGGATATGAGCATACCTGAGAGTGTTATAAATTTGGCGAATTTAAAAAAGGGTCTTATCCTTATAACGGGAGCTGCGGGTAGCGGAAAAAGTACGACAATGTCTTATATAATAGACAGGATAAATGAAACCAGAAATTGCCATATTCTTACTCTTGAGGATCCTATTGAGTTTTTGCACAGGCATAAAAAGAGTATAGTAAGCCAGAGAGAGGTAAAAATCGACAGTGAGAGCTACAGTACGGCGTTAAGAGCGGCAATGAGGCAGTCGCCGGACGTGATTCTTGTCGGAGAGATGAGAGATTATGAAACAATCGAGATAGCCATGACGGCGGCAGAAACCGGACATCTGGTGCTCTCCACGCTGCATACCATAGGAGCGGCGAATACAATAGACCGTGTAATAGATGTTTTTCCCGCTTCGCAGCAGCAACAAATCAGAGTGCAGCTTTCCATGGTGCTTCAGGCAATCGTATCGCAGCAGCTTTTGCCGGGAATAAATAAGGAGCTTCTTCCTGCATTTGAGATTTTGAAAATGAATAATGCGATAAGGACGATGATAAGGGATAATAAGGTGCATCAGATAGATTCCGTTATATATGCTTCAGCCAAGGAAGAGATGAGGACTATGGACTCGAGCATACTTGAACTGTATACGAGAGGACTTATAGACGACAAGACGGCTCTTAACTTTGCGGCTAATCAGGAGGTTGTAAGCAGAGCTGTACAGGGCGGCAGATAAAGCGGGAGGAGGCACATGGAGATTGGGCTTGGAGATATCGTGACCTTAAAAAAGCAACACCCGTGCGGGGGCTATGAATGGGAGGTGCTTAGAACAGGTATGGATATCAGGCTGAGCTGTCTTACATGCGGCAGACAGCTTCTTATTCCGAGGAGAAAAACAGAGAAAAGTATTAAAAAAATTGAAAAAAAAGTATAAAAGAAAAAGCAGTCGGGTTATTGGGATACTTTTCATTTACCGGGCTGCTTTTTGAATAATAATTTGAGCTTGGCTTTAATTACCGCGACATATTTAACGGAGATATGGAAGGATAGGAGACAGAAAAATATGAAAATCTACAGTATGAATCCGGAGGAAGAACAACTGAGGAAGCGTTAATGAATATTGATCTGATTTTAAAGGAATTTTAACGGGGTAAAAGTAAAATGAAGATTGACAGACTCAGAATTGAACACATGAAAAATCCTACGGGAATAAATATACGTTTTCCTTTAATCTCGTGGACTTTGAAAAAAGAGGATGAAACTGACGGAAGTAAGCAGGTTGCTTTTAGCATAGAAGCAAAAGGTCATCTCGGAACCGAATGGGACAGCGGACAGGTATGCTCGGATTTGATGCAGTTTCGAATTCCGACTGAATTCCTTTCGAGAGAACGGGTGAAAATTTCGGTATCGGTAACGGATGAGAAGGGAAATAAGGATACAGCACATACTTCATTTGAAACGGGGCTTAATAAATCTGACTGGAAAGCTCTTTGGATTAACCCGGAGTTACAGCTTCCGGATTCTGATGAAATGAGACCGGCAAGCTATATAAGAAAAAAATTTTCTTTATCTGAAAAGGATAACGGAGATTTTGCCCGTCTTTATGCTACCGCTCACGGTATCTACAATATATACATAAACGGGAGAAGGCTTGAGGGAAATATTCTTTCTCCCGGCACATCGGAGTACCATAAGATTTTGCAATATCAGACTTATGATATTACAGAATATTTAAGGGTTGGAGAAAATGAAATTTCAGCGGTTATAGGAAACGGATGGTGGCGGGGAACCGTCACATATGATGGAATCAAAAACGGTTTCGGAAAAGGTGTAGCATTTTTGGCACAGATAGAATATGACGGTAAAATATTATGTATTACAGACGAAAGCTGGGAGGCGTCACAGGAAGGACCGCTCCTTGATACCGATTTGATGCAGGGAGAAGTGTATGACGCGGGAAAAGAGAATATAGCCGCGGAAAAATGGCATAAGGTAAAAAAAGAGAGCTTCGGCTATGACAGCCTTGAAGCGTCAAATTGTCCGCTTGTAAAAGAGCATGAAACCTTTAAACCCGTTCTGATTCATACGCCTAATGGAGAGGCTGTTTTAGATTTCGGTCAAAATATTGCAGGATATATAGGCTTTGATATAGATGCCGAAGCAGGTAGGAAATATCAATTTATACACGGAGAAACTCTTGACGGAAACGGGAATTTTACGATTGAAAATTTTCAAAGCATGAATTACCGTGCCGAGCAAAGAATCGTGTATATTACAAAGAAAGGTAAAAACATCTATAAAGCAACCAATACTTTTATGGGCTTCAGATATGTAAAAGTTGAAGGAATGAAGGAGATTAATCCCGATGCTTTTACAGCGTATGCGGTTTATTCGGATTTGGAGGAAACTTTCAAATTCTCCTGCGGGCATCCTTTGGCGGATAAGCTTGTAAAAAACGCCGTATGGAGTTTAAAAGGAAATCTTGTCGATATTCCTACAGATTGCCCGACAAGAGAAAAGAGCGGATTTACCGGCGATTTGGTTACTTATATACATACATTTCAATATCTTATGAATACCGGACCTATAATCGGTAAGTTCATAAAGAATCAGGCGGCTTCACAATATGAGGACGGATGTGTAAAAGAGATTGTGGCGGATCCGAGAAAGCGGTGGATTATGGACGGTTCCGCGGGTTGGTGCGATTCATTCGAGATTCTTCCGGATAAGACAGCGGAATGGTATAATGACACTTATCTTTTTGAAAAATATTATGAAGCTATAAAGAAATGGGTGAATTTTTTGATTGACAGGGCTGCTTCGTCCACAAGAGAGGAGCATATGGACAATCCGTATAAGGAGTGTCTTGATGACGCGGGAATACACTGGGGAGAATGGCTTGAACCGGGATTTGATTTTGAGAACTATCTTGAAAATATCATGAAAAACGGAGAGCCGGAAGTAGGAACGGCATATTTATCTTATTCATGCAGGATACTTGCGAAATACGCGAAGATGTTCGGAAAAACTGAGGAAGCGGACTATTATGATGAGAAATCAAAAAGAGCAGCTAAGGCTTATCGGTATATGTTTACTGATGAAGGAAAAATTTATTCAAAGCATATGTGCAGATATATAAGGCCGATTGTTTTGGAGCTTTTAGATGAAGATGAAAAGAAGCGGGCGGCAGACAACCTTAACGAGTTGGTAAAAGAAAACGGCTATCATCTTAACACGGGATTTCTGACGACACATGAGCTTTGCAGGATACTTTCAGATTACGGTTATATAAAGACGGCGTATAATCTTCTTTTACAGGAAGAACAGCCGGGATGGCTGTATTCGGTAAAGAACGGCATGACAAGCATTCCCGAAAACTGGAATCCTTTTAGAGCTGACGGAAGTATGAACGGTTCATTTAATCATTATTCGTACGGTTCTGTAACAGGCTGGCTTTTTGATACGGCGGCGGGGATAAGATTAAAGAACGGTGAGCTTACGCTTATGCCTAAGCCTGATGAAAGGCTTGGATATTTGAAGGCGGAATGTGATACTCCGGTAGGAAAGGTAAAAAGTGAATGGAAATATGAGGACGATAAAATATATTTTCACTTTGAGTTGCCGGGGAATAAGGAGGCTTTAGTTAAACTGCCTGACGGGAAAGAAAAGAGGGTATCCGCAGGAGTCCATGACTTTGTAATAAGTGCTTGAAGATAAGCGCGGGCTTTCTTTTTAATACGAATTATTATTATATATAATTGAAAGAAGTTAAACTGAAAAAAAGTTCGGACAGGAGGAAATAATGTTACAGACGGCAAAAATATTTCAAAACGGAATGCTGTTACAAAGAGGAAAAGAAATCCTCATTTGGGGAAACAGTGAGCCGGAAACGGTTATAAATGTAGAAATTCAGGGAAAAAGGGTGAGCGGAAAAGCTGATAAAAACGGGGAATGGCAAGTGACAATCCCTTCGCTTAAGGCATCGGAAGGTGAAACAATAAATATCACTACAGATAAAGAAAACCTGAGGTATGAAGACGTGGCTGTCGGAGAGGTATGGGTTGCGGGCGGACAGTCGAATATGGAATATTGGATGCGTTATGAAAAACATAAAGAAGAGGCAATTAAAGAAATGCCTAAGCCGACGCTTCGTTTTTATGACGTTCCGGAAGTCTGCTATGACGGACAGCTTGAAGAATTTGACTACAGCAGGCAGGGTATTTGGAGAACGGCTACAAAAGAAGATTTGCAATATTTTTCGGCGATAGGGTATTACTTTCAAAATATGATTGCAAAAACTCTTAATGTTCCTGTAGGAGTAATAGGTTGTAATTGGGGCGGAACCATTTCCGCGGCATGGATGAACCCGGAAACTGTAAGGCGGGTAGGAAAGCCGTGGATGGAAGACTTAGAGGGGCAGATGGCGAAGTTAAATATGGAAGAATACTGGAAAAACCAACACGGAAATCCTATGAATAACAGAGGAGACATGTTTGCGGACCCGTTTACTGAATTTGTGCTTAAGGGAACGAGGGATGAAAGAGAAGTTCAGGAATTTTTCGGAAAGTTAAACAGCATAGAAACAATGCAAAATTATCTTTCAACTATACCGCCTCAGAGCATTCCGGGAAGTCTGTATGAATATATGGTAAAGACGATTGCGCCGTACGGAATAAGCGGTTTTTTGTGGTATCAGGGAGAAAGTGATGATGTTCCCGGACTGAACGTACTTTATAAGGATATGCTTACGGGCTTAATATCGGATTGGAGAACTTTATGGAAAGACAGTATGCTTCCATTTATGGTTGTACAGCTTCCGGGATTTGAAAAATGGCTTCATGTCGTTTCAAATGAATATCCGATTATCAGGAAGTGCCAGCAGGATGTAGCGGATACGGTTTCGAACGTTTATTTATGCTCCATTTCGGACGCGGGAGAACAATATGATATTCACCCCGGAAATAAAAAAGTTGTAGGAGAAAGACTTGCGCTTCTTGCAAGAAAATATGTTTACGGTGATGATATTCTTGCGGATGCGCCGCGCGTGAGAACAATATCACGTGAGAAAAATATGATAACCGTCGAGTGGGAAAACGCGGGAGAAGGTATTGAAGTAAAAGGTGATACTGTAGAAGGACTTCATATTTTTTTAGAAGCGGAAGAAAAGTATTTTACATTTAAAACGGAAAGAAATAAATTGATACTTAGCGTAGAAGGCGCAGAGAAGGGTGATTTACAGGTGAAATTTGCCAAAACCTCTTGGTATCGGGTGAATTTGTATAATTCGGAAGGAATTCCGGCGATACCTTTTGAGGCGGAATGTTAAAAATATTGAAAAATTTTTAAATATATCATAATATAGTTCAGGATTACTTTGAGTCCGTATTAAAATCAAGGAAGTGAAAGACTTTGCGCAGAGAAAAAATACAAACCTCCGAAACCTTTATACTGAGCGCACTGCTTGCCCTGTCGGGAGGGTTTCAGGACGCTTATACCTATATTTTAAGGGATAAGGTGTTTGCCAATGCTCAGACGGGCAATGTGGTGCTTATGAGCGGGCATTTTATGAGGAGAGAGTGGCAGGCGGGATTTCGATATCTGCTTCCTATAGTCGCTTTCGGACTGGGAGTTTTTTTGGCGGAAAGAATAGGAAACAGGTATAAAAGAGAAACGAGGGTACACTGGAGACAGCTTATACTAATCATTGAAATTATTCTGCTTTTTGCTGTAGGATTTATGCCTGAAGAATATAATCTTCCCGCCAATATGATTATTTCCGCGACCTGTGCGATGCAAGTACAGGCTTTTCGCAAGATGAATGGCTACGGTTACGCAAGCACTATGTGCATAGGAAATCTCAGGAGCGGTACTGAAAGTCTTTCAATATTTATAAGAGAAAGAAAAAAAGAGGATTTTAAAAGAGCCTTGCATTACTTCGGAATTATCTTTGTTTTTGCGATTGGAGCCGGAACGGGAGGTATTTTATCCGATATGATAGGCTTTAAAGCAATCTTTATTTCCTGCGGACTGCTTTTAACCGCATGTATTATGATGTTTAAAGAAAAATTGTAATTTTCGGAGAAAAATAATGATTAAAAAATTTAAGATAACTTTCAATTCGCCTGCGGTATTAACCTTTGTTTTAATCAGCCTTTTTGCGCTTATTCTAAACGGTTTAACTAAGGAAGCGAGCAATAAGCTTTTATTTATGACCTATCATTCCTCGCTTCTTTCGCCGCTTACCTATATAAGATTTATTACTCACGTATTCGGGCATGCGGACTGGTCGCATTTCATAGGAAATATGTCGTATCTTTTGCTTCTCGGTCCTATGCTTGAGGAAAAGCACGGAACAGATAAAATTATCAAAATAATCTTGGTTACCGCTATAGTTACGGGAGTTATGAACTATGTTTTATTTCCCGATACAGCCCTTTGCGGCGCAAGCGGGGTCGTATTCGCGTTTATGCTCCTCACTTCTTTTACAAGCTTTAAGGAAGGAGAACTGCCCGTAACCTTTATTTTGGTAGCCGTAATCTTTATAGGACAACAGATATATGACGGGATAACGGTAACGGATAATATTTCAAATCTCTCACACATTAGAGGCGGTGTTATAGGCTCGGCTTTAGGTTACAATCTGAACAGAAAGAAAGCTTAATATGACTTCAGGAATAATCGGAAAGCGCATAATATATAACGGGGGAAGTTTTTTTGCTATTTAAGAATAAAAGAAAAGAGTTTTTAAAATTTGTGGTAGCGTATCATGTAGTGCTGTTTATACCGCTTATCATTTTGACGCTCAGCGGATTGGCGGTGTTTAAAAGACAACAGGAACACCGCATGGACGGAGAAGCCTATCTTATGTTGGAGAGACAGGAAAGTTACTGGAATCAACAGATGGGAATCATAAAGTCATTTAACACGAAATGTAAGTATGATAAGAAATATAACGAGCTGTATTCAAATGAGCCGAACATATATTTTGACGTGAGAGAGGGAATTTCCGAACAGGAGAGTAACTTTCCTTTCGTTAGAAACATATCGGTATATGATGAAGAAAAGGGCTTGGTAATTACCGCTGACGGAATCTGGGATAAAGAAAATTTTTTCGATAAACGTGTAGTACCTTCTCATGATGTGTTTAATGAGGTAAAAGACTTTGCGATAAGCGCTTCCGATGCGAGAATTGTAATGACGAAAGGCATTGTTTTATCAGCGTTAATCAATACATGGAATCAAAACGGTACGGGTAAGAAGTATATTTTATATACAGTTAGCGAGAGAACTTTAAATGAACAGTTCGGCGGAAACGCCGGCTTGGAAAGCATACTTTTATTCAGGGATTATCCCATATATCTATCTCCCGGAGCAAAGAAAGAGTTTGAGAATACGGACGGAAAGCGCGAAGGTTTTTACGGGAGAGATGATTTGACGGATGAGGATATGCGAAATAAATATTATATTTATGAGAGAAATTTGGGTGAGGGTTTCTCTCTTTTGGGGCTTGCGAAAAAATCGGATTTGACAAGGGGAATGAGTATATATATCAATACATATTTGGTTTGGTTTCTTTGCAGCGTGGCGGTAGGCATTGCTCTTGCTTTTAAGCAGTCGGGAAAAGGATATAAAAAATATATACGCGCTTTGGATTACAGCGAGGAGCTTGAGAGGGAAAGAAACACTTTAAGACAAAGGGAATGCGTCTACTCCATTTTATCGGGAGAGATAGCGGAGGGAGATAAGGTTTGGAATAAATGTCTTGAAAGCGGTATTGAGATAGAAAGAAATTATAAGCTTTTTATTGTGACGTCCTCGGAGGCAGAATCTGAAGACTTATACCGGAAGTTTGAGGAAATAGTGGAAAATATGGGAGAGACGGGGCTGTATTCGGTAGAAACGGCTTCGGGAGTGAGAGTATATCTGCTATGCTCGGACGCTCCGGTTGAAAAAATAAATGATGCCCTGCGACAGATGATAAAATTGCAACCTCATATGGTTACGAGCGATAGGGTAAGCGACGTGAAAAAGTTGTGGTATTCTTACAAAGAAGCAAAGAACAGATATGACGGCTTCTACAATGATAAAAAAGAATATCCGAAAAGCGAGCTTTCAGCGCTGAAAGAGGCGATAGAGGAAGAAGACTCTTTAAGAACGACATTTTTAATCGGAGAAATTAAAGAATATATCGAAACGGCGGGAGATATAGAAATACGAGGAATAATATGGGATATAACACATATTTTCAAAAAAGGCTCTTATGAAATTTCCATGCTTGCAGTAAACGACACCGATATGATTAGAAATCAGGCTTATAAGATTTTGGACTCAATGATACCGGAAGTCGATTACTCGGAGAAAAACGAAGATAAGAAACCGCAGGCATATAAAAAGAGAAATATAGTGGATATACTCAGATATGTTCATGACCATTATATTGATGAGAATTTCAGCATAAAATACATGGCGGCGTTTTTTGATACGTCTATGTCAAATATAAGTCATTTTTTTAAAAAAAACATGGGAATTACCGTGTCGCAATATATTGAGCAGATTAAGCTTGACAGGGCAAAGGAGCTTTTGACGAACACGGATAAGACGGTAGCCGATATAGCGCAGGAACTCAGATATGCCAACAGTACGGCTTTTATAGAGATGTTTAAGAAAAATGAAGGAGTTACACCCGGAGCATATAGAGAAAATTACAGTAATGAGCGGAATTGATGTATTTAAAAATTGAATTTCGCACAATAAATACCGTAAAAACAACTTAAATACATATAAAATATATAATTTTATAAAAAATTCAAATATAAAAGATAGCCTCCTTTTAAAAAAAGATATATGCTATGCCTGTATGAAAGCATTTCATATTCAAATAAAAAAGGAGGATTTGTCATGAGAAAAAAGTTATGGAAAACAATGAGAACGGCTGTGACCGCCGCGCTTCTTTGCGGGCTTGTTTTAACAGGCTGCGCGGGAAAAGAAAAAGAGAACGCGACTAAAAGCAGCTCGTCCGCCGCTTCATCAAAGCAGAGTGAAGTTAAGACGGCGGATTCAAACTTCAATCCTGAAGGATTACCTATCGTAAAGGAAAAACAGACTTTTACGATTGCGGTTCCGCAAAAAAGCCCTCTTAAGGCGGCAGCGGATAAAGCCTGCGTTATTGAAACGGAGGAGGCTACCAATGTGCATATAGAGTGGATTGAGATACCGGATTCGGGTTGGAAAGAAAAGATAAATATTATGTTCAGCACAGACAGTATGCCTGACGCTATAATAGGCAGTGTGGACATGGCAAGAAATTTTGAGCAGTTGGCGGTTCTTGATGATTATCTTAAGGAATACGCCCCTTCCGTAACGGAGTTTTTTAACAGCAGAGATGATTACCCTAACGCTCTGCTTGCGCCTGATAAAACTATACGCACTCTGCCTATAGGAGATGAAACCCCTCATAATCTGATAGACTCTCAGCTTTGGATCAATGCGAAGTGGTTGGAGAAATTATCATTAAAGATGCCTACCACGCCGGAAGAGTTAAAAGAGGTATTGACAGCTTTTAGAGATAAAGATCCTAACGGCAACGGCAAGAAAGATGAGATACCTTTTACTTTTAAAAAGGTTTGGGGTTGGGGTACTTCCGTTGAAAACTTTTTCGGAAACTTCGGAGTAGTTGAAAACGAGAACCATGTATTTGAAAAGGACGGAAAGATTATATTCTCCGCAAAAGAGCAGGGCTATTATGACGCGCTTTCTTATTTGCATGATCTTTATAAAGAAGGGCTTTTAGATAAAGATGTATTTACTTTAAGCGATGATCAGTACGCTGCCAGAGGCTCGGTAGGAGATATTATAGGTATGGCTGCCGGATACAGAGCGGAAGAAGCCGGAGTCTTAAACGAGAGCGATTATAATGTTCTGCCTGTGCTTAAATATAACGGTAAGGACGGTATCGCGTTCTTAAATAACGTAACGCGAAGCGGCGGATTTGCAATAAGTAAGAAATGCAAAAATCCGGAAGTATTGGTACGTTGGTACGATTATATCAACTCAAGTCTTGAAATGGCGTTAAAATGGGGCAGAGGCGCTAAGGGAGTATTCTGGGAGATAGAGGAAGTAAACGGACAGAAAGTACCGAAGTTTTTGACAATGGATGAGGCTGTGCTTGAAGCGAACGGAGGCTATAAGACCAGATCGGAATACAGAAGTGCGGAGAGTTTTGCAGGAGATACCCCGTCCTTATGGCGTTTAAATTACGCGGAGAGCGCTATTTCCGATAATCCTGAAAATCATGACATTAAAAAAGAAGCGGTGAATGCTTGGCTTCCTTACGGAGTAAAGGGACTTCCGGCAGGTACGGCGACTCTTGAGAATGCGGAGAAGCGTTCCATACTTTTAACGGATATAGACACATATCTTGAAAAATTCATAGCTGATTCCGTTTTGAACGGAATAGACGAGACTAAATGGGAAGAACATTTAAAAACTCTTGAAAACCTTAAAGTAGGAGAATATACGGAGCTTTGCCAGGAGTACACCGATTCGCTCAAATAAGGCGGTATGAATGTTTTACAATGGCTGCTTTGGCTTCGCCTTTCGCGGTCATGTGTCAGTGGGTGTCAAAAGTCTTTGACACCCACATAATAATATAAAAAAGGCAGGAAAGACATGAAAGACAGAGGTATGATTAAAAAAAGAAGCAGTATGAGGCTGTTGAAAAAAACATGGGTATGCTATCTTTTCGTACTGCCGATGATTGTATATGTAATATTATTCAGTTATCTGCCTATGTACGGTATACAGATGGCGTTTAAAGATTATCGCGCAAGTGAAGGTATATGGGAAAGCGCATGGGTGGGGCTTAAGCATTTCAAGGTGTTTTTTGAGTCCTACATGTTTAAGGATCTTTTGATAAACACCTTGGGATTGAGCTTATATTCACTTGTGGCAGGGTTTCCTATGCCTATTATCTTTGCATTGACGCTTAATTATATAATGAATACGAAGCTTAAGCGCGCTGCGCAGATGATAACGTACGCGCCGCATTTTATATCTATGGTGGTATATTGCGGTATGATATTGATATTTCTTTCATCTGACGGAGTTATAAACCAAATTATACATCTGTTCGGAGGAGGAGAGATAGGATTTCTATCCAATCCTTCATATTTCAGACATATATATGTCTGGTCGGGAGTTCTTCAGAATATAGGCTGGGGTTCTATTCTTTATATTTCGGTACTTACCAATGTTCCTCCGGAGCTGCATGAAGCGGCTATAGTGGACGGAGCGACCAGATTTCAAAGACTTTTACGGATTGACTTGCCTTCAATAGTTCCTACCATGATTATTATGCTTATAATGCGTATGGGAGAGATTATGGATATAGGATTTGAAAAAGCGTTCCTGCTGCAAAACAGCGTGAACCTTGAGAAATCCGAGATAATAGCAACCTATGTATATAAAATGGGAATACAGGGCGGACAGTTCAGCTATTCCGCGGCAATAGGGCTTTTCAACAACGTGATAAATCTTATATTGCTTATTATAGTCAATAAGATAGCAAAGAAAGTTTCAAATATAAGCTTATGGTAAATCGGGAGAAAGGATATATCGGAATATGAGGAAAATTATGGAAAAATATATACGATTGGGCACAAGAGATCGTATTTTTTTGACTATTGTATACCTCGGCGTTATACTGTTGTCCATTGCTATACTGTATCCGCTTTGGTTCGTAGTCATAGCTTCTATCAGCGACCCGGATATGGTGGCATCGGGTAAGGTGCTGCTCTTACCGAAAGGAATAATGTTTGAGGGGTATAACTATATTTTTAGAGATAAAAGAATATGGCAGGGATTTTATAATACAGCCTGTTATACGGTTTTTGGAACGATTCTTGCTCTTTTTTTAACCGTGCCGGCAGCATATGCTCTGTCAAGAAAGGATATGCTCGGAAGAAATATAATAATGCGCGCGGTTCTTATAACCAAGTATTTTTCGGGCGGACTTATTCCTACTTATCTGGTTGTAAAGGGTATGAATCTTGTAAACACTCCGTATGTACTGATTGTTTTAGGCTCGTTTTCGGTATTTAATCTCATTCTTTGCCGTACGTATTTTATAAATACTATGCCGATGGAGCTGCAGGAGGCGGCGGAGATAGACGGTTGCGGCGTGTTTCAGTATTTTACAAATGTTATACTTCCGCTTTCAAAGGGAATAATAGCGATAATGATGCTTTATTATGCGGTGTCATATTGGAACTCGTTTTTTAACGGACTCATATATGTGACGAAAAACGAGCTTTACCCGCTGCAGCTTATTTTAAGAGATATACTTGTGAGCGGACAGTCGGTAGATCCGAATGTTACGGATCCGGAAGCTCTGACCTTGATGCGCCAAATTGCGAGAACCATTAAGTACGGGGTAATTATTGTGTCATCATTGCCGGTACTGATGCTCTATCCGTTTGTACAGAAGCATTTTGTAAAGGGTCTGATGGTGGGTTCCGTGAAAGGATGAAAATTTATGAAAAGACCTAATATTTTATTTATTCTTTCCGATGATCAGGGAGCCTGGGCTCTCGGAAGCTCAGGCAATACGGAAATAATCACTCCGAACCTCGACAGGCTTGCGAATGAGGGGATACGATTCGATAATTTCTTTTGCGCGTCACCGGTCTGCTCTCCGGCAAGAGCTTCCATCCTTACGGGAACTCCTCCGTCAAGACACGGGATACTGGATTGGCTTAACGGAGGCAATCTGTCGGGCGGATTAAAAGAAATGGAGGGTTTTTACGGATATGAATATGAGACCGTCCCTATACAATATACGGAAGGACTTACCGCATATACCGATCTTCTTAAAGAAAACGGGTACAACTGCGAGCTGAGCGGGAAATGGCATATAGGGGACAGCTTGACTCCGAGACACGGTTTCAGGAACTTTACAACGATAGGCAGAGGCGGCTGCGGATACTATAATGCGGACATTTTTAAAGACGGTAAGCCCGAATTTGTACATTCCTATATTACGGATTATATTGCCGATGACGCTATGAGCAGATTGAACGAGCTTGCGCTTTTAGACATGCCGTTTTATTTAAGCGTGCATTTTACCGCTCCGCACAGCCCTTGGGATGAAAAAGAACATCCGGAGGAAATTTTAGCTCTGTATAAAGACTGCGAGTTTGATTCGGTTCCGAATTCACCGATTTCCAAAAGACAGGTAACAACCTGTCCTGTAGGCACGGGCGAGAAGAGAAAAGAGCTGTTAAGAGGCTATTACGGAGCGATTACGGCTATGGACAGGCAGATAGGCAGACTTATTGAAAGGCTTGAGGAGCTTGGAATAAGGGAAGATACGATTATTATATTCACTTCCGATAACGGTATGAATATGGGACACCATGGACTGTGGGGCAAAGGCAACGCGACCTACCCTCAAAACATGTATGATACTTCAATAAAAGTGCCGTTTATCATTTCATGGAAGGAAAAGCTTCCGGAGCATAGAGTTTGCCATAAAATAATGAGTCATTATGATATATTTCCTACTCTACAAGGAATGTTGAAGCTTGACGGTAATGTTGTTCAGGAGCTTCCGGGGCGGGATTTTTCCGAAATGATGCTTGATGACGAGTATGATGACGCTTCCGTTGTAATACTTGATGAATACGGTCCCGTTCGTATGATCAGAAATAAAAAATGGAAGCTCGTTATTCGTGCCGGAGACATGGAAAATGAGCTTTATGACATGGAAAACGACACTGATGAAGAAAGAAATCTTTATGGAGATTTACAATATGCGGGTATAATAGAAGAACTTACTGAAAAACTGGAGGCTTGGTATCAAAGATACGGTGACAGACGTATTGAAAAAATGATGGAGAGCTGCAAGGGAACGGGACAATTCGGAAGTATTGCGGAATATGAGGAGAATAAGCCCTGCTTCGGCTCGGAGCCGAAAGGTGTAATATGACTTCGGGAATAATCAGGAAGCGTATGAAAATATACGGCAGAGTTCAGGGCGTAGGTTTTCGCTACAGAGCGGAACAGGCGGCAGGCTTACTCGGTGTTACCGGTTGGGTAAGAAACGCGGAGGACGGCACCGTGGAAATGGAGGCGCAGGGAAGCGAAGCTGCCATAAACAAAATGATGACCTTTATAAACGGCGGGACTTATGTGCGGATAGACAGAATCGAAACGGAAATAATCGAGACGGAGAAAGAGAGCGGGTTTGGAGTGAGGTGGTAGAGATACACATCACATAATAGAATTTTAAAAGAAGCGGTTTGAGTTAAAAGAAAGAACCGTTTCTTTTTTTATAAAAAAATATGCGAACGGGTTGCAATTTCAAGTTTGACTTGTTATAATTGCGAACGGGTCGCAAATTGTTCGGACTATATGAAGATATATAAGCGGTATGCTTATGGGGAAAGGAAACACGATGAAAAATAAGAAAAGATTTTTATTTATGCTTGCAACGGCTCTTTTAATCGTATCGGAAACGGTCAGTCCTATGGCAATGACAAAGGGAGCGGGAAGCACTGAAACTGAATCGCCGGTATCCGTGTCCGAGGATGTGAGCGGAGAAGAAGCGGTGGAAGAAGTAAATCCGGAAACAGATGTTTTTAGAGTAAATGCCGAAGCTGAAATAGTTTTGGCGAAGAAAGAAAAGGAAGATACGGAAGGGAAAAAGGAAAAGACTTCTAAAAAATCCAAAAAGAAAAAGAAAAAAAATAAAAAAAAGAAAAACAAGAAAAACA
>CAUUHV010000004.1:0-92028 GCA_963545085.1 uncultured Catonella sp.
TAACTCGATGCTTTTTTATTTCCTTTTAAGTGGACACTTTATTTTACAACTTATATTTTTATCACGCAAAAATTGCCTGCCGCTCCTTTTCAGAGCGTACAGGCTTTTATTATTCAGTCTTGCATGTTTCCTCTGCTTGCTTATATCACTCGCAAACATAAGGAATAAGAGCCAGATGTCTCGCACGCTTAATCGCAACCGTCAAAGCTCTCTGATGCTTTGCGCAGGTTCCTGTAATTCTTCTTGGAAGAATTTTACCTCTCTCCGAAATAAATTTCTTAAGCTTAGCCGCATCTTTATAGTTTATAACCTCTGTCTCTTCTTCTGAGCAGAAAGCGCAAACTTTTTTTCTTCTGTGCATAACTCTTCTGCGAGGAAAGTCGCCTCTATCTTCTTTTGCGCCCTTATTATCTTTATTAAATGGCATACTGATTTACCTCCTGTAAATGGTACATTCAATTAAATGGGAGTTCTTCATCAATACCGTCCGGAATATTCATAAATCCACCCGCAGCAGGAGTAGGCTCCGTTCTCTCATTATTAAAATCCGAGTAAGAATCATTTCCTGTCGAGGATGAAGATTTGCTTTCCGCAAACTCGATTTCTTCAGTCATAACCTGAACGCTATACACCTTCTGACCTTCCTTATTGGTATAATTGTCATTCTGAATACGCCCGGTAAGAAGTATCTTGCTTCCCTGCTTCAGATATTTTTCAACAAATTCGGCCTGTCTGCCGAATGCGGTACAGTTAAAGAAATCAGCGGTAACGGTATCTCCCTGTCTTTTAAACCTTCTGTCCACAGCAAGCGAAAATCTTGCTATAGCGGTCTGACTGTCACCCTGAGAATATCTTATCTCAGGATTTCTTGTAAGACGTCCCATCATTATCACTTTGTTCATAAAGGAAAACCTCCTTCTTATGCTTCCTGTTTAACGCATAAAAATCTCAGAACGTTTTCCATAATGCGAATACGGCTTTCTATCTCACCCGGCGCTGTAGAATCAGCATCGAAATGGATAAAGTAATAATAGCCCTCGCTCATCTTCTGAATATCATAAGCGAGTCTCTTCTTTCCCCATTCCTCTACATCGGTGATTGTGCCGCCAAAACGTGTAACAAGGCCTTTAACGGATTCCACTACATTATTTCTTGCCTCGTCTTCGATTTTTGCATTAACAACTAAAGCCAATTCATACTTGTTCATAGTTGCTCTGCACCTCCTTCTGGTCTTCTGACCCTCTTATCGGCATTTATGCTCTAAAAGGGTAAGGAATAATTTTCATATCACAGCTACTCATATTACTACAGATTCTTTTTAATTACAAGAGGTGTTATGAGATTTTTCTAATTTTCTAATTTTTATGAATTTAACTTATAATCAAAAAAAGTAATTATTTTATACGGCTTAATATGCGGTAGAGGGCTTATCCGGAGTATTTATATGTGAATTCAGTTTTTATCGGACAAAGCTTTCAGATATTGCTCATAGCTTTCAAATACAATATTGATAGAATTATTATGGGCATCAATTTCTAATAATTCATGTTTACCTGTATTTAAAGTAATTGGAAAATAGACAACATTATTTGCCACTGCCGTTATTCCGGAAGAAATATAGAAATTTTCTTTTGTGAAAATTTTTCAAGCATATCAAACAGAATTTTTATATAGCAAAATTCCCCTCCCCGGCAACCCGGCGTCATCGGAGAGAGGATTTTTAAATTTAAAATTCAATTATTTAGTTTTAGTTCAAATTGACATTTAACCGCTGCCATTGAATTTTCCTGCAGTAAGCAGCGCCGGAAGCTTGTCAGCAGGTTTGCGTTCCACCTGAACAAAACTCACAGCAGTCGTTCTTACAACTCGAAAATTAAAGCTTAGGACCTGCAGCTACAAGAGCCTTACCTGCCTCGTTGTTCTCGTACTTTGCAAAGTTCTTTACAAATCTTGCGGCAAGATCTTTTGCCTTAACTTCCCACTCGGAAGCATCTTTATATGTATCACGAGGATCAAGGATTCCCGTATCAACACCAGAAAGCTCCGTAGGTACCTCGAAATCGAAGAAAGGAATCTTCTTTGTAGGAGCCTTGTTTACATCTCCGTTAAGGATGGCGTCGATGATACCTCTTGTATCCTTAATGGAAATTCTCTTGCCCGTTCCGTTCCAACCGGTATTTACAAGATATGCCTTAGCTCCGCTCTTCTTCATCTTCTTAACAAGCTCTTCCGCGTACTTTGTAGGGTGAAGCTCAAGGAAAGCCTGACCGAAGCAAGCCGAGAATGTAGGTGTAGGCTCTGTAATTCCGCGCTCCGTACCTGCAAGCTTAGCTGTAAATCCGGAAAGGAAATAATACTGTGTCTGCTCAGGTGTAAGTATGGAAACAGGAGGAAGTACGCCGAAAGCATCAGCTGAAAGGAAAATTACATTCTCCGCTGCAGGAGCCGCCGAAACAGGACGTACAATCTTCTCGATATGGTCGATAGGATAGGATACACGGGTATTCTCAGTTGTGCTTCCGTCTTTAAAATCAATCTTTCCGTTTGCGTCCACGGTTACATTCTCAAGGAGAGCGTCTCTTCTGATCGCATTATAGATATCAGGCTCGGACTCTTTATCAAGGTTGATAACCTTAGCATAGCAGCCGCCCTCGAAGTTGAATACTCCGTTGTCATCCCAGCCGTGCTCATCATCACCGATAAGAAGACGCTTAGGGTCGGTTGAAAGTGTAGTCTTACCCGTTCCTGAAAGACCGAAGAAGATAGCCGTATGCTTTCCGTCCATATCCGTATTGGCGGAACAGTGCATGGAAGCCATGCCCTTAAGAGGAAGGTAATAGTTCATCATAGAGAACATACCCTTCTTCATTTCTCCACCGTACCATGTATTAAGGATAACCTGCTCACGGCTTGTAATATTGAATACTACGGCTGTCTCGGAATTAAGTCCTAATTCCTTGTAGTTCTCAACCTTAGCCTTGGAAGCATTGTAAACAATAAAGTCAGGCTTGAAGTTCTCAAGTTCTTCTGCTGTTGGCTGAATGAACATATTTGTAACAAAATGAGCCTGCCAAGCAACCTCAACGATGAAACGAACCGCCATTCTTGTATCTTTATTAGCACCGCAGAATGCATCAACCACAAAAAGTCTCTTGTTTGAAAGCTCGTCCTGTGCAAGCTTCTTAACTACATCCCAAGCCTCCTTTGTGGCAGGGTGGTTGTCATTCTTATACTCAGGTGTTGTCCACCAAACCGTATCCTTAGAATTCTCATCCATAACGATGAATTTATCCTGAGGTGAACGACCTGTATAAATACCTGTCATTACGTTAACAGCACCAAGCTCTGTAACCTGTCCTCTTTCAAAGCCTGTAAGGGTTTCTTTTGTTTCTTCCTTGAAAAGCTCCTCAAAGGACGGATTGTGAACAATTTCTGTCGTTCCGGTAATGCCATACTGTGTCAAATCAATGTTTGCCATTTTCGTGTACCTCTTTCTTTCTTTTAAAATTTATAATAAGTTCAGTAACTCCTTTGCAAGGGAATAAAAGCAACCGTACTCGGTTCTAAAATTTTCCCCACTGTGTATTATACCTTATAGTAAAAAAAATTGCACCAGTAAATTTCATTTTTTAATCAAATTCTTCACAAAACATTGAGAAAACAAATAATTAAACAGTAGGCTTAGATTATTTGTTTTAAAAATATCCGGTAACAACTGTCGCAAAAAAGTTTGTGACCCATGGCATTATTTTTAAGTCACTCCTTGTTCCCTGCTTTTCCTAATGCAAACACAATCAGCGCTATTATTATCATAACTATAAAAAGTCCCGCCATTCCCTGCCACATCATACCGAGCGCCGCGATTAAATTCTCATTCATTTCTATCTCCTATCCCGTTTCATCAACATTATCTGAAAAATCCCAAAATTATTCCGCCTGCAACCGCTGAAGCTATCTGTCCTGAGACATTCGCTCCTATCGCGTGCATCAGAAGATGATTACTCGGATCCTCATCAAGACCCATTTTCTGAATAACTCGGGCGCTCATAGGAAACGCTGATATTCCCGCCGCTCCTACCATAGGATTTATCTTTTTCTTTGAAAATATGTTTATAAGCTTCGCAAGGAAAACTCCGCCTACCGAATCGAATACAAAAGCAAGAAGTCCTAAAAGCATTATAAGCAGAGTGGATGTCTGAACAAACTGCTCCGCTCTCATGGAAAAAGAAATCGTTATTCCAAGCAGAAGCGTAATAAGGTTCGCAAGTCCGTTCTGAGCCGTTTCCGAAAGGGCATTCAAAACCCTGCATTCTCTTATAAGGTTGCCGAACATTATCATTCCTACAAGAGAAACTGAAGCGGGAGCTACAAAACCCGCTATAAAGGTAACTATAACAGGAAAGGCTATTCTTGTAGCCTTTGATACCTTTCCCGGAGCATACTCCATTTTTATAAGACGCTCTTTCTTTGTTGTAACAAGTTTTATCGCGACAGGCTGTATTATAGGTACCAAAGCCATATAGCTGTATGCCGCGACCGCTATCGCTCCTATATAGTTTGAGTGAAGCACCTGTGACACAAGGATTGAAGTAGGGCCGTCAGCCGCTCCTATTATACCTATCGAAGCCGCGTCCTTTAAATCGAACCCCATAAGAGTCGCAACCGCGATAACGGCGAATATGCCGAACTGCGCTCCCGCACCGAAGAGAAACATTTTCGGATTTGAAAGAAGCGGTCCGAAGTCTATCATAGCCCCTATTCCTATAAACAACAGTAACGGAAACATTTCCGACGCTTCGATACCCGTTTCAAACAGCCATTGTATTATACCGTTAGTCTCGCCCACCCCCTGCATTACCTGATTTATGGCGCTGCTCGCGGGAAGATTTACTAAAATCGCTCCGAAACCCATAGGTAAAAGAAGCGCAGGCTCATAGCCTTTTTTTATGGCAAGTATGATAAGCACTATGCCCACAAGGTACATAACCGCCTGTTGCCATGTCACCGAGAGAATTCCCTCCCATAAAAAATTAAGTCCTTCCATATTTCATTTCTCCTTTTATTCAAACGACAAGCGCGCCGTACAGGCAAACTGTCCCATTACACGGAAACTGTCGCATTGATAAATATTTCGCCCCCTGAGGCAAAAAAAACGGGTACGCTCTCGCTATACCCGATTTAAATTCTTAACGAAATTATACTCATGATAGCAAAAGCTAAGCATGAGTCTCACGATGAAATGCAAAGCCAGCCTTTCGGCAGTGCTGTTGACTTTACAACGCTAAATTTGCGCCCGTTACTCCCTCACATTGGAATATTACTTTATTCACGAGATTTTGTCAAGAAAAATCACCTGAAGTACATGACTCCGCTTTCAAATATTCCCTGATCCTTTTCTCCCGTTATATTTATAGCGACCCTCTCTCCTATTCTCTCGGAATGACACATCTTGCCTAAAACTCTGCCATCAGGGCTCAGTATTCCCTCAATCGCCATATAAGAGCCGTTAGGGTTAAACGCCTCGTCCATCGTCACATTTCCATCCGCGTCCGTATACTGAAACGCAATCTGTCCGTTTTCGGAAAGCCTTTTAATCCATTCATCACTTGCTGCAAAACGCCCTTCTCCGTGTGAAGCCGGTATAGAATAAACACCGCCTAATTCCGTTTTCATAAGCCATGGAGATTTGTTGCTTACAGCCTTTGTATATACCGACTGTGAAATATGCCTTCCTATTTCATTTGTGGTAAGGGTAGGAGAGTCTTCGGTTATCTCCGTTATTTTTCCGTAAGGTACCAAGCCCAATTTTATGAGAGCTTGAAAACCGTTACATATTCCGAGTACAAGTCCGTCGCGAGAGTTTAAAAGTTTCTCTGTAGCTTCAGCGATTTTAACATTTCTAAATACCGAAGCTATAAACTTAGCCGAGCCGTCCGGCTCATCTCCGGCTGAAAATCCTCCCGGAAACATAAGTATATTTGCTTCTTTTACAGCTTTTTCAAAAGCATCCACCGATTCCGCTATATCTTTCTCATTTTTATTCCTAAACACCGTCATACTCACCTCGGCTCCTGCCCGCTTAAAAGCTTTCGCAAGGTCATACTCGCAGTTTGTGCCCGGAAATACCGGAATAAAAACCTTAGGCTTCGCCACTCTGTTCTTAGCTATATAAATTTTTCCGTCCGTCTCCGTTTTTCCTTCTTTTTCTCTTACATCATAAATCACTTCCCTAATTTTAACGCCTTTTTCTCCCGTCTTTGTAGGATATACATCCTCAAGCGGCTCGCTCCATGCCTTAAGGGCTTCTTCTACGGAGATATTTTCGTTCTTAATCTCAAACATAGGCTTGTCTATAACATTTCCGACAAATTTCGCTTTAAGCCCCGAATTTAAAACCTCATCAGCCGCTTTTTCAGACACTTCAAGCACCATACCTCCGAAAACGGGATCAAAATATTCATCATCCGTTAAATTGTTATCAAACTTCACTCCTAAATTGTTTCCGAAAGCCATTTTGCTTACAGCCTCGGCAAGCCCGCCTCTGCCGATAACATAAGCCGAAAGTATTTTTTTATCATGAATAAATCCTGTTATTTTATTATAATCGTCTATAAGCTTCTCAAACTCCGGAAGTCCGTATTTATCTCTGCTTATATCAATTTTTATTAAAACATTTCCCGCTTTTTTTAGCTCCGGACTGATTATTTCTTCAGCATCCGCCGTATCTACGGCAAAGCTTACGAGTGTTGGCGGTACATCTATATTGTTAAAAGTCCCGGACATACTGTCCTTACCTCCGATTGCGGCAAGCCCCAGTCTCATTTGCGCCTCAAAGCCTCCTAAAAGAGCCGCCAAAGGTTCTCCCCAACGTTTTTTATCTTTTCCCAATCTCTTGAAGTATTCCTGAAAGGTAAACCATATTTTATCAAGGTTGCCGCCTGCGGAAATTATTTTCGCCACGGACTCTATAACTGCATAAACAGCTCCGTGATAAGGGCTTTTAGCCGACAGGTAAGGATCAAAGCCGTAGCTCATAAGAGTAGCCGCAGAGGTTTCACCGTCATCAGCCGGCAACTTTGACGCCATCACCTGAACGGGGGTAAGCTGATACTTTCCTCCGTAAGGCATAAGAATCGCGCCTGCTCCTATACTGCTGTCAAAACGCTCCACAAGTCCTTTTTTAGAGCAGGAATTAAGTCCCGAAAGGCGTCTTAACCATTTTTCATGAAGAGTTCCCTTTCCTATGCGTTTCTTTTCTTCATTATAAAATTCCTCAAGCTTAGGCGATTCAATATAGGCTTCCGCCTCCTGCTTAGCTCCGTTCGTATTAAGAAAGGCTCTTGAAATATTTACTATTTCTTTTCCTCTCCATTCCATAACAAGTCTCGGTTCTTTCGTAACCTCCGCCGCTTCTACGGCTTCAAGATTTTCCTCGTCCGCATAGCCTAAAAGTTCAGCCACATCGGAAGGCTTCACGACTACCGCCATTCTCTCCTGAGATTCAGAGATGGCAAGTTCCGTGCCGTCGAGTCCCGCGTATTTCTTAGGCACCTTATCAAGGTTAATACGAAGTCCGTCCGCAAGCTCTCCTATCGCCACAGAAACTCCGCCTGCTCCGAAATCGTTGCATTTTTTAATAAGCCTTGTAACTTCCGGTCTTTTAAACAATCTCTGTATCTTTCTCTCAGTCGGAGGATTTCCCTTTTGAACCTCCGCTCCGCAAGCATTTATTGAGCCTGTATTATGAGATTTGGAAGAACCTGTAGCTCCGCCTATGCCGTCTCTGCCGGTTCTTCCTCCTATAAGGATCACAACATCCCCTTCTTCCGCGTTTTCACGGATTACATTTTTTCTTTTGGCGGCTCCCATCACCGCACCGATTTCAAGTCTTTTTGCCACATAGCCTTCATGATATATTTCATCCACAAGCCCGGTCGCAAGTCCTATCTGATTTCCATAAGAGCTATAGCCTTGAGCCGCTCCGCTCACAATTTTTCTCTGCGGAAGCTTTCCCTTCATGGTTTCGGAAAGAGGACGCGTAGGGTCTGCGGCTCCCGTCACTCTCATAGCCTGATATACATAACCTCTACCCGACAGCGGATCTCTTATAGCGCCGCCGAGGCAGGTTGCGGCTCCTCCGAAAGGCTCTATTTCTGTAGGGTGGTTGTGCGTTTCGTTTTTGAAGAAAACAAGCCATTCCTCGGCGCTCTCACTTCCGTCCATTTTCTTTTCAATAATGGGAACTATTACGGAGCAGGCGTTTATTTCATTCGAAACCTCCATAGCCTCAAGTTTGCCGGCAGCTTTTAACTTCCTCATTCCCATCAGCGCAATATCCATAAGAGAAACATACTTGTCATATCTGCCTGCGTAAACCTCGGTATAAGCTTTTTTATACCTTGCAAAGCTCTCTTTTAAAGGCATATTTTCTTCAGAATCCTCAAACTCCACCGATTTAAGCTCGGTCAGAAATGTGGTGTGGCGGCAGTGATCCGACCAATAAGTATCAAGCACTCTTATTTCCGTAACGGTAGGATTTCTTTTTTCTTCATCATTAAAATACTTTTGTATAAATAAAAAGTCCTTAAAGGTCATCGCAAGACTCAAGGAAGAATAGAGTTTTTCAAACTCTTTTTCATCCATAGAAATAAAGCCCTCAAACTCGCTTACATCGGCAGGTTCCGAATATTTCTCAATAAGGGTTACAGGTTTTTCTTTATTCGCTTCTCTTGAATCCACAGGGTTTATAAGATAGGTCTTGATTTTATTAAACTCTTCTTCCGTAATCCTCCCTTTAATAACGTATGTTACAGCCGTTCGGATTACAGGCTCCGCTTTATTCGCAAGCAACCTTACACATTGCTCCGCGCTATCCGCCCTCTGGTCAAACTGTCCCGGAAGATATTCCGCCGAAAACTCTTTTTCGTCTGAAGCTTTGAAAAACTTTTCCTCATATAAAATATCTACCGGAGGCTCATAAAAAACAATCCCGAGCGCCTTCTCATATACATTCTCATCAAGATTTTCTATATCATACCTTGTAAGCACTCTTACGGCTTCGATATTTTCTAAGGCAAGATAAGAACGAAGCTCCTCTAAAAGCTCCTTTCCCTTTACAGCATAAGGCTGTTTCTTTTCTACATAAATTCGTCTTACATTTGCCATCTTTAATCTCCTTTGCAGCCGTAAACGCTATCTTCTTGCCGATATAATACCTATTATCGTTTACAGTATATCACCAATACATTTATTATAAAAATAAATATATTTGATGTTATTCATTTCTTTTCCTTATATCTCGAATTCCGCTTTACTTTTATCTGTCAATAGGCTATAATGTAAAGGCTATATTTAAAAATGCTACTGTGGCTCAGTCGGTAGAGCAGCTGATTCGTAATCAGCAGGTCAGGGGTTCGAGTCCCCTCAGTAGCTTTTTTAATGCCCTTTTTTATTTTTGCCTATAGCAAAAACAGGAATATGATATAAGCCGTTTTTTCCGACTTTAACCACATTCCTGTTCTTATCAATTTTATATTCTATACTTATCACGACAAACACGCGAATCAACAACCGACAAATTCATTTAACTTAGCGGCAATGCTGTTTAATTCCCGCTCCGCTTCAGACAGTCTCTCCGAGAAGTATAGTTAAGCATCGGACTTGCTTGTCCGCTTCTCACTTTAATACGCCGCTATAATTCCTCCGTCATTTGCGTAAAGCGAGCTTATGCCGCCCATATCAACTATGATGACCTCTTTAAACTTAACCTTTTCCTCCACAAGATTCTTCAGGGTTTCAGCTCTTTCATAATTATTGCAATGCGATATGGCAAGAGTTCTTTCCTCAGGCTTATAAGCGTCATTCGCTATAATTTCGGCAAGACGTATAATTCCCTTTGCTATCCCTCTTGCCTGATCCACCTTTTCTATCTTTCCCCCAACAGTTCCTTCCATAATAGGCTTTATATTAAGTACCTCCGCAAGAACCGCCTTTATTCCGGTAAGCCTGCCGTTTTTTCTTAAAGTATCAAGAGTTTCAAGTATAAATTTCGTCTTTTTCTCCTTTTTATACTTCTCCGTCTTTTCAACCACTTCGTCAAAGCTCGCTCCCGATTCTTTTAACTCCGTAATTTTTTTCACCAAAAGCATTTCTCCGACAGAAGCCGAGCAGGAATCAAAAACATGGACAGCTCTCTCATGTCCGTCGTCAAAATGCATATTGCTTGCCACCTTCGCGGAATTATAAGAACCCGACAAATTAGCGGAAAGCGTAACAATGTAAATCTCGTCCGCGTCCTTAAAATACTTAAGATAATCATTAGGCGCAGGGCATGATGACTTAGGGCAATTCTCACTCTCCTTCACCATCTTCAAAAAAGTTTCCTGATTAAAGGTCTCATCATCAGTTACCACCTTATCGTCAACATTTATGGTGAGCGGAATACTTATTATTTCCTCTCTTGCCTTTAATTCAGGTGTAAGGTCGCAACAGCTGTCGCATAAAATTTTATAAGACATTAAGAAAATCTCCTTATATAAAAATTCAATATTTTTAAAGCCTTCCGTACATTTTAGTAAGTTTAAACAGGCGCTTCATCCTCGCTTTATTAAAAGCTCCCTTCTTCATTCTCCACTCCCAGTTTCCTCCTAAGGTGGAAGGCATATTCATTCTTGCTCCTCCGTCAAGTGATAAAATATCCTGCATAGGCACTACGGCAATTTTAGATACGCTTGCATAAGCGGCTCTTATAAGTTTCCAAGGTATATCGCTTCTTTTTATATCCTTAGGAAAATCAAGATATTCACCGGCAAACCTTCTGTCGTGATTATTTATAGAGTCGTACCAGCCTAATATTGTATCATTATCGTGCGTACCCGTGTATACAATGCTGTTTTTATCATAATTATGAGGAAGATAATCCGATTCCTCCCTTGAGTCGAAGGCAAACTGCAAAACCTTCATGCCCGGATAACCCGTTCTCTTAACAAGTCTTAATACGCTCGGAGTAAGGAATCCCAAATCCTCGGCTATTATATCGGCTTCTCCAAGCTCTTTATTTACGATTTTAAACAATTCAAAGCCCGGTCCCTTCTCCCACTTGCCCTTTTTAGCGTTTTCGGCAGGATAAGGTATGGCATAGTACTCGTCAAAACCTCTGAAATGGTCTATTCTAAGCACATCGCAGAGAGTAAGACAATGCTTAAGCCGTCTCAGCCACCAGTCATAGCCTGTCTTTTTATGATGCTCCCAATTATAAATCGGATTTCCCCAAAGCTGTCCGTCGGCTGAAAAGGCATCAGGAGGGCATCCCGCAACAACAACCGGCTCCATATTCTCATCTAACTTAAATAACTCGGGACTTGACCACGTATCCGAAGAATCAAGCGCCACATAAATAGGTAAATCTCCTATAACGCTTATGCCCTTTTTATTCGCATAAGCCTTTAATTCCTGCCATTCCTCGTTAAACTCAAACTGTATAAACTTATGAAACTTTATTTCTTCTTTAAGCTTCTCTTTATACTCCGCAAGAGCATCCTTCTTTCTCAATCTTAAATCCTCTTGCCATTCCGTCCAAGCTTTACCGTCAAAATAAAATTTGAGAGCCATATAAAGCGAATAGTCCTCAAGCCAAAGCTTATTTTCGCTCTCAAATGCTTTAAATTTCTTATTTTTTTCTACTCCCGAGTTTTTAAAAGCAGTCTTTAACAGCTTAAATCTTGAATTATAAAGCGCCGCGTAATTAACCTTGTCCGCCTTTTTCCCAAAATTATACGTATCGCACTCTTTTTTAGTTATATAACCTTTTTTTATAAGAGTTTCCGGATCAATAAAATAAGGATTGCCGGCAAAGGTGGAAAAAGACTGATAAGGGCTGTCCCCATAGCTTGTAGGACCGAGCGGAAGGATTTGCCAATATTTCTGTCCCGCCTCTTTCAAATTATCCACAAATTCATAAGCTTCCTTTGAAAACGCTCCTATACCGTATTCGGACGGTATGGATGAAACGGGCATAAGGACACCCGCTCCTCTGCCGTTTGCTTTTCCTGCGGAAATCTTCTCCGATTTGTCCGCTTCTTTAATTTTGCTCATTTTTCCACCTCTGTTTTCCATTTTCACACAAACCTATTGAGCTTTTCATCATAATTATAATCAATCGAACCCAACTTTTCCACTATTTCCTTTACGGATATTCCGTAAGCCTTACAAAGTCTTTCAAGCGTTGGAAACCTGTCCCTTAAAGCCGTGTTTATAAAGCTTAAAAGGATTACCGGGTCCTTAGGTATATCACCCATTCATTTTTCCTCTCTTTCACTCAAAATCTAAAATTATTCTCAAAAATATACATCCCGTCTTTAATGCCGATTTTAATAAAACCTGTTTTTAAAAGCAGCCTTATTGCCTCTCGGTTTTTTGTAGAGGTTATTGAAATAAGTTTTTTTATTCCGGATATTTTATGAGCGTACTCCGTAACCAGTATTACAGCTTCCTTCATATAGCCTTTTCCGAGAAAATCTTTTTTAACAAAAAATCCAAGCTCATACTCGGGTTTTCCCGTGGTTTCCTTTAAGTCTATACTGACCGAGCCGATAAGTTCTTCAGTTTCTTTTAAAAAAACCCCCCACATTCCGAAATCATAAAATTTATACACATTTTCAATATAAGAAACAAGCTTCTCCCTCCGCAAAGCTCTATTATCCCTACCGTCCGGAATATATTTGATTATATGCGGCTCTTCCATTATGTCAATCACAGATTCTATATTTTCATAAGAAAATTCTTTAATGAGAAGTCTTTTGCTTTCAGTGATTAGTATAGGAAACCTGTTTATCCGCTTCCAAGCCTTTATCATAAAGTCCGCGCTCACTTCCTCGAAGCCTTCTATAACAAAACCGATTTCAAAACCCGGCTTATATTTTCCGTTAAAGCCTATCATAGGTATGCCGCTTTTAACAACCGCCTTTTCCGTATTTTCGGAAGAAACCGTTATCAGCAGCGAGTCCGCTTTAAACAAAAACTTTTCCAAAATAAGATTCAGCTTTTCTTCGACTGTTTTCTCGACAACTTCAGCCTTACTATATTCATTAAATATAAAACTCTCTATTTCTTCTTTTTTCAATTCATTTATCAAACGGATTATAAAACCTTTTTCCGCTTCGGGAATCCCCGACATATCAAATATTACCGCTCGCAGTTTATTATTCATATATCCAGATATAGTCCCTTATTAGATACAAAAATATAAGATGTACAGGATAAAAAGCGTAAAACACTATTTTAGGAATCCTTGTATTTCCTTTCTTTCCGTTATAAGCCGTTATTAGAAACAGGGCGGCGATTCCCGTAATTTCGTTTATCATTCCGATTCTTATATCATGAATTAAAAACCACATCAAAACTGCAAATGCCGCAAAATAATTTTTAGTCTTTTCCTCACCGTATTTTGCCAAAATTCCTTTCGCGAAAAATGATGCCTTTTCAAAATAATAAATCATTACTATTAAAAGTACTCCCATAGCACGATAATCCGAGCTTATAATATAAGCCGCACCGCAAGCCGCAGCCGTTACCGAAAGCTGCGAAAACGCGCTTAAGGTTATAATTCCCCATTTTTTAGAGGAAGTAAACCTTGCAATTTCCAAGCCTTCAACCTTTTTTTCAATCATGCCTATTATAATTAAAGCTAAAAGTCCTATGGAAAGTGTGAAAAATACATTTTGATAATCAGGAACAAATAAGGCTTCCTCAAATTTCAAATCAAACGGAATTTCCGAAATTACCGCAAATATAAGAAGTCTCAAAAAATATTTCCATTTATTTTTTGTATAATGATACCCTTCAACTATCATAAAACAAAATAGCGGAAATGCCACTCTGCCTATAACCCCTCTTAAAAGAACATAAAGCGGGTCACTGCCGTTAAGATATAAGCCGGCGGCATAGTGGTCTATAAACATACAGATTATTGCCGCTAATTTTAAAGCCAAAGCATTCATCAGAATATTCCTCTCTTTATTTTGACGCCTCTATTTTTTCATTAAGCTCCGATAAATAGAGCCACCTTTCTTCTTTATTTGAAAGTTCCTTTTCGAGCCTTTCCTTTTCAGCCATAAGCTTCGTAAGCCTGCCGTAGCTTGTCTGATTTTTCTCTATCTCCCTCTCAAGCTCAGAAACGGACTTTTCCAAATCAGCCATATCCGCCTCTATATTCTCCCATTCCTTTTGCTCGGCGTAAGTAAATTTTATTTTATCTTCCCGCCCCGTTTTCCACGCCTTATCTTCTTTGCTGCCGGACTTTTTAGTCAACTCCGAAGGTTCATTATCACCTGCCGATTTTTCTTCATAGTCACTGTAATTTCCCTCGTAAATTTTTATCTCGCCGTCCTCAAAGGAAAAAATCCTGTTTACAATTCTGTCAAGAAAATATCTGTCGTGAGAAACCGTTATAACCACTCCGTCGAAGCTGTCCAAATAATCCTCTAAAACCGACAAAGTTGTAATATCAAGGTCATTTGTCGGCTCATCCAAAATAAGAGCGTTGGGAGCGCCTACAAGCACATGAAGAAGCGCAAGTCTCCTTCGTTCTCCTCCGGATAGCTTCTCTATTTTGGCGTACTGCATACTGCCGTCAAAAAGAAATCTCTCAAGCATTTTACTTATCGAAATCTGTCCGTCCGAGGTATTTACATATTCGGCTATTTCCTTCGCCGAGTCTATAACCGTCATATTAGGATCAAGTTCTTCCGAATCCTGAGAAAAATAACCTATTTTTACGGTACTGCCTATCTTAATATCTCCGCATGAAAGCTTAGTTTCACCGGTTATGACTTTTAACAGCGTGGATTTTCCGATTCCGTTCTTTCCTATTATACCTATTCTGTCATTTTTTGTGAAAATATATGTAAAGTCTTTAAACAGCTCTTTATCACCGTAAGATTTTCCTATATTATTAAGCTCTATAATCTGCTTGCCGAGCCTGCTTGAAACCGAGTCCACCTCGGCGGATTTATCCGTTACAGGTTTTTCCCTGTTTTTCAAAGTCTCAAACCGCTCTATATGAGCCTTCTGCTTTGTTGAACGAGCCCTTGCTCCCCTCATCATCCACGCTAAATCTTTTTTATAAAGCGCGGCATTTTTTCTTTCCGTCGCAACAGCCATTTCCTCTCTTTCCGCCTTTAATTCAAGGAATTTTCTGTATCCTCCCACATAATTATAAAGCTTGCCGCGTGTAAGCTCCGCTATCCTGTTTGTAACCTTATCCAAGAAATATCTGTCATGTGTAACTATTAAAAGCGCCTGTTTCATTTTCATTAAATAATCCTGAAGCCATCCCGCCATAGTAGTATCGAGATGGTTGGTAGGCTCGTCAAGAATCAGTATTTCCGCCTCGTCTAAAAGTGTTCTTACAAGTGCCGCTCTCTTTTTCTGTCCTCCGGAAAGTATTCCCACCTTTACATCAGGCTCCACCTCAAGCTTGAGGAGCAGACTTCTTGCTTCTCCCTCTATGTCCCAAAACTCATTTTTATGTTTTTTGCCTTTTATAACCGCTTCTATTACACTCTCTTCCTCGTTAAATTCCGGATTTTGAGCCAGATAGGCTATTCTAACCGTACTACCTTTAACCACCTGTCCCGAATCCGCCTCTTCAAGCCCCGCAATAATTTTTAAAAGAGTCGATTTTCCCGTTCCGTTTATACCTATTATTCCGATTTTATCCCCCTCATTTATACCGAGAGTAATATCATCGAACAATACCCTGTCGCTTGTAAAGCTCTTTGTTATATGTTCCGCGTTTAATAAATTCATATACAATATCCTTTTATCGAATTTAAAGCATAAAATCCTTACTCATACTGTGCGTAAAAATCATTATATTGATAAATCTTTTTTATTGCAATATATCCTTTTTTGCAATTCATCAATCATTTTCAAAACTTCACAGGATACATCCTTTAGCATAACAGCTCCGACTAATACATTCCTACGCAGAGCGAGTTCGAAAATACATTGGCAGGAGCCTCACTCAAACAGCAAAAGCCGTCCTCCCCATATAAAACGGTTCGGACGGCTATAATCTTATTTCAAATTTTCATTCAGCTTAACTCAAGCTTTTTCTTCTTCACTAAGAACTATTGTCCTTCTCTTAAAGGTTTCATACCTGAATTTAGCCTCAGCCTCTGAACGCTTAAAGAGCTCCTCAGCCCTCTCAGGATTGCTTCTTAGAAGTCTGTTGTAACGAACCTCGGTCTCGATAAATTCACGATAGCTTTCCGTAGGAGCTTTGGAATCCATAGTAAACGGATTCTTGCCTTCTTCCGCAAGCAGAGGATTGTAGCGGAAAAGGCTCCAATAACCCGACTGAACCGCTTTCTTCTCCTGAGTCATCGAAACTCTCATTCCGCCTTGGATACCGTGGCTTATACAAGGAGCGTAGCCTATTATAAGCGATGGTCCCGGATATGCTTCAGCCTCTGCAATAGCCTTTACGCACTGATTGTAATCGGCACCCATGGCTACCATGGCTACATAGATGTATCCGTAGCCCATTGCGATTTCCGCGAGGTTTTTCTTTCTTACTTCCTTACCAGCCGCCGCAAACTGAGCTATAGCTCCCGTAGGCGTAGCCTTTGAAGCCTGTCCTCCGGTATTTGAGTATACCTCGGTATCAAATACGAATACATTTACATCTCTGTTTGAAGCAAGCACATGGTCAAGACCGCCGTATCCGATATCATAAGCCCAACCGTCACCTCCGAAAATCCACTGACTCTTCTTTCCCACAAAATCTCTGTTGTTAAGGATATAATCCTTCTCATCAGCCTTTATATCGGAAACCTCAAGAGCCTTTATCATAAGTCTTGCGGCAGGGTCATTCTTTGAAGATGATTTTTTTGTATCGAGGTATTCCTGTATTATTCCTTTAAGTTCCTCATTTTCCACCTTATCAAGCAGTCTCTCGGCAGCGTCTATAACTCTCATTCTGAGCGCTTCCGTACCTAAAGCCATACCGTAGCCGTATTCCGCGTTATCCTCAAAAAGCGAGTTCGCCCACACAGGACCTCTGCCCTTTTTATCGGTGGTATATGGGTTTGCAGGTGAAGATCCTCCCCAAATTGACGAGCAGCCTGTAGCATTAGCTATATACATCCTGTCACCGAAAAGCTGGGTAATGAGTTTGGCGTAAGGCGTTTCTCCACAGCCCGCACAGGCTCCCGAAAACTCGAAATAAGGCTGTCTGAACTGACTTCCCTTAGGTGTGACGGCACTGAATTTAGCAAGCACGTCCTCAGGAGTTTCAAGAGTTCTTCCGAAATCAAAACTTTTCTGCTCTATAAGCTGTGTATCAAGCGGAGAAAGCGAAAGTGCCTTCTGTCCCTTTACCTCAGGGCATACATTCACACAGGAACCGCAGCCGGTACAGTCAAGCACGGATACCGTAATTGAAAATTTCTTGCCCGGCATTCCTTTCATATCGACCATCTTCATGGTTTCAGGTGCCTTCGCGGCATCTTCTTCCGTCATTACAGCAGGACGAATAGCCGCATGAGGGCAAACATATGAGCAAAGGTTACACTGCAGGCAGGTATCCTTGCTCCACGTAGGAACGTCTACGGCAATTCCTCTCTTCTCATAAGCCGCCGAGCCTGAAGGTGTTGAACCGTCCGCGTATTCAAGGAAAGCCGATACAGGAAGACTGTTTCCGTCCTGAGCGTTTATCTTACTCTGTATCGTATTTACATAATCCACCACCTCTTTGCGACCCATTGTAGCTTTCTCGGAAATATCCTCATATTCGGCGTTTTTCCAATCTTCAGGAATCTGAATCTCAACCACTCCGTCAACTCCGGCATCAATAGCATTGTAGTTCATCTGAACCACGTCATCGCCCTTTTTCTGATAGGTAGCCTTTGCTGCGGATTTCATATACTCAACGGCATCCTCAATCGGAATTATCCCCGCAAGCTTGAAGAAAGCAGCCTGAAGCACCGTATTTATACGTCCTCCGAGTCCTATTTCCTTACCTATTTTAATACCGTCTATTGTAAATAATTTAACACCGTGTTCAGCTATATATTTTTTAACCTGTCCCGGAAGCCTCTTTGAAAGCTCGTTCACATCCCAAGCACAGTTTAGAAGAAAGGTTCCGCCGTCCTTTATATCCTGTACCATGTTGTACTTTCTTATGTAGGAAGGATTGTGACAGGCAACAAAGTCAGCCTTATTTATAAGGTAGGTTGACTGTATCTTCTTATCTCCGAAACGAAGGTGTGAAATAGTTACACCGCCGGATTTCTTTGAGTCATAATCAAAATAAGCCTGAGCATATTTATCCGTATGATCTCCGATTATCTTAATAGAGTTTTTATTGGCTCCTACCGTTCCGTCCGCTCCGAGACCCCAGAACTTGCATGCTGTGGTTCCTTCCGGTACTGTAATAGGATTTTCCGTGATTTCAAGAGAAAGATTCGTAACGTCATCCTTAATACCTATGGTAAATCTGTGCTTCTCGGTATTCTTAAACGCCGCTATTATTTGCGCAGGAGTGGTATCCTTTGAACCGAGACCGTAACGACCGGTAGTTACAGGAATACTCTCAAATTTGGTGCCTTTAAGCGAGGCAACCACATCAAGATAAAGAGGCTCGCCGAGAGAACCCGGTTCCTTGGTTCTGTCAAGCACGACAATTCTTTTAACGCTGTCCGGTATCGCGCTTAAAAGATGCTTAGCCGAGAAAGGCCTGTAAAGATGAACTTTAATAAGTCCCACTTTCTCACCGTTAGCGTTCATATAGTCAACAGTTTCATCAATAGTCTCACAGACTGAGCCCATAGCTATTATTACCTTGTCCGCATCAGGCGCACCGTAATAGTTAAACAGCTTATAATCCGTACCGATTTTCTCGTTGACCTTGTCCATATATTTCTGAACCGTTTCCGGAACAACATCATAAAATCTGTTTGACGCTTCTCTCGCCTGGAAGAAAATATCCGGGTTCTGAGCCGTACCTCTCTGGAGAGGGTGGTTAGGGTTTAAGGCTCTGCGCCTGAACTCATCCACGGCATCCATATTGCACATATCTTTCAAATCATCATAATCCCATATTTCTATCTTCTGTATTTCGTGAGAGGTTCTGAAGCCGTCAAAGAAATGAAGAAAAGGAACCCTGCTCTCAATAGCGGTAAGATGAGCCACCGCTCCTAAATCCATTACTTCCTGCACACTATTCGAGCAAAGCATTGCAAAGCCCGACTGACGACAGGCGTACACGTCCGAATGATCGCCGAATATTGAAAGAGCATGACTTGCAAGCGCGCGGGCGGATACATGAAACACACCCGGAAGAAGCTCACCCGCAATCTTATACATATTAGGGAGCATAAGCAAGAGTCCCTGTGAAGCGGTATAAGTAGTTGTCAAAGCTCCCGCCTCAAGAGAACCGTGAACGGCACCTGCCGCGCCTGCTTCGGACTGCATCTCGGACATTATAACCTCGTGTCCGAAAATATTTTTTCTTCCCTGTGTTGCCCACTGATCCGTATAATCAGCCATAGGCGACGACGGGGTTATAGGGTAAATGGCCGCAACATCCGTAAAAGCATAGGATACATGAGCGGCGGCGGTATTACCGTCCATCGTCTTCATTTTTCTTGCCATAACAATAGCCTCCTTATTGATATATAATTTAACCCGAATTATTCACGAAACATCGGATAATCACATAATTTAAAACCGAAAGTTTAAGATTACGCATTATGCGGATGGTAACATTCACCCGCAGTCACAGACAGAAAGCCGCTTCATGTTACCGTATCGCACAGTTCAAAAGTTTCGTAACCTATGACGTGAGTAATTTGAGGTTGACTGTTTTTTATAAGACCGTATATATAGATTTTACCCTCTCGAGAGCTTTATGTAAAGAAGCAGATGTATTTTTTGTTGTACAAATTGCCTTAACTGATGTATTTTATCATTAAATTATAAACAATTTTGACAACGGTTATCAATTAGTCGGCAAACCTGCCGAGGATTGAGTCACAAAATTAAAAAATGCCGAAACTTAGAGTTTTTGTTGAGTTTTTCATGTTTTATAGTATAATGAAATTAACTTAAATTATATCAAACCCAGAAAAGAGGTCACTATGTCGGATAAAAATATGGCACTGCTTTCGCAAAGCGAAATAGATACCCTTATTGAATTCCTCAGCGAGCAAAAGAACGAAGTAAATATTAACGGCGATACCCTTAGCCAGAGCAGCATAAATAAGCTGATAAAACTTATCAGGTCCACTCCTGCCATAAATAAGGGCGTGATTCTAAATAAAGCCGCACTCGAAAAAGATGCCGCTTCTTTCTTCGCAAATGCTTCCGCCAAAGAAATGGACAGCTATGAACTTACTTTCAAATATGAAGAAAACGGACAGATAAATCTTGTTGCATGCAATGTGTATACGGATGCGGTTATAAATGTTTCTCCGGATTACATTTCAGGACATCCCGAAGGCACTACACAGTCAAGTTGGGGAATATGCGTGCTTCCGTCGGCATTTGACCATATAGCGAAAAAGCTCGGCATATCCTATTCCGAGGAAACTTTCTCACAACTTAAAAGACTTTTCGCAAAAAAAATGTACGGAAATGAAAATGCCGCCATACCTGATATCTATCTTCCATAAGCAAAGCCGTCGCTCTGTTTTAAGCATCAGGAGAAACCGATGAAAGGAAGCATACACTATTTAAATATAGGCGGACGTAAAGTTTCAGTTTATCTTCCGAAAGACTTATCGACTCCCGTTCCCGCCATATACCTTTTTGCAGGTGAAGAGCTTCGTGAAAATCCCGAAGCTCTTATATCTCCTATAGAAAAAGCTGTCTCTTCACGTATATGCGCCTCTTTTGCACTAATAGCTCCCGAGCCCGTATCGTGGGAGTCCGATTACACACCGTGGTATTCGCATGCCGTTTACAAAAACGGAAATGATTTTACAGGAGAAGCTGATAAAACCCTTGTTTTTGTGAAAAATGAGCTTATTCCCTTTATAAAAGAACGATTCCCTTATATTCTGTCGGACAAAAACATAGCGACAGGTTATTCATTAGGCGGACTTTTTGCTCTGTGGTCTGCCGTCAGTGATGATATTTTTTATAAAGCGGCTTCCGTATCGGGTTCTTTATGGTTTCCGGGATTTTTGGATTTTTTTAAAGAAAAAAGTAAAGCCGGTTTTTCTCCGGATAAAGTTTATCTTTCTCTCGGTAAAAAAGAGCTGTCGGTAAAAAATCCCGTAATGGCAAAAAACGGAGCAATTACGGAAGAAATTTATTCATGGCTTAAGCGCAATTTAGGCGATGAAAATACGATATACATTTTAAACAACGGTGGACATTTTACCGATGTGCCAAAACGCATGGCGGACGCTATGATATGGCTCATGTCGCCTTAAAAGGCGGGTCTATTTCCTTAAGCAAAAGCTTTTCAAGGTTTACGGCTTACTTGAGAACATTTTAGCGACAGCTCCGAACATTTCCGGACAAAAATATGGAAAAACCTTAAAATCGATAATTTATTTGCTTGACATATAAGCTTCACCCGTCTATAATATTTTTGTTGTCCTTAGGGGATTGGTCAAATGGTATGATAGGGGTCTCCAAAACCTTTGGCGGGAGTTCGATTCTCTCATCCCCTGCTCTCTAAAAATGTCGCACGGTATCTTCGGATTCCTGCGTCATTTTTTTACTATAAACATATACACCTGTCACAAAAATAAAACCCCTCCTTTGAGCCGATAAAGCTCTTTAAAGAAGGGATTTTATAATTCAATTTATTCATAAGGCAAGCCGTTTTATATCACATGACATTTCTTACTCAACTTTTTTAATTACTTCAGTTATACCTGAAGCAAGTCCCGCTATTCCCTGTATTTCCGAAGGAATAATAATCTTTGTAGCCTTTCCGTCAGCGGCTCTTCCGAATGCCTCAAGACTCTTCAGCTTAATTACCTCTCCTGAAGGCGCCGACTCATTAAGAAGCCTGATACCGTCGGCATTAGCTCTCTGTACCGCCAAAATAGCCTGCGCCTGACCTTCCGCCTCACGGATGGTTGCCTCTTTTTTAGCCTCTGCATGAAGTATCTGAGATGCCTTTTCAGCTTCAGCCTGAAGAATCATAGACTCCTTCTTACCTTCGGCAACAAGAATTGTAGCCTTCTTTTCACCTTCAGCGCTGGTTACCGCAGCTCTGCGCTCGCGTTCCGCCTTAGCCTGTTTCTCCATCGCGCCCTGAATATCAGGAGGACACATGATATTCTTAAGCTCTACTCTGTTTACCTTGATCCCCCAAGGATCTGTAGCTATATCAAGTGTAGATCTCATCTGGGTATTTATAGTTTCGCGTGAAGTAAGTGTCTGGTCAAGCTCCAAATCACCGATAATGTTACGAAGTGTTGTAGCGGTAAGATTCTCAAGAGCCGATATAGGATTCTCAACACCGTACGCATAAAGCTTCGGATCTGTAATTTGGTAAAACATAACCGTATCTATTCTCATAGATACATTATCCTTTGTTATAACAGGCTGAGGCGCAAAATCGGCAACCTGCTCTTTTAAAGTGACTCTTCTTGCCACCCTGTCAACAAACGGCATTTTTATATGTACACCTACATTCCATGTGCCCTGATAGCCTCCAAGCCTCTCAATAACAAGCGCCGTCGCCTGCGGTACTATCTTAATGCAGGAAGCAAAAATAAGAATAAGTATTACAGCAAGCGCTCCAAGTACAATCCATGTTTCCATATTTCTTCCTTTCTTTATTTGAATTTACAAAGTTGTCAAAAAACCTCTTCCAGGAATCCGCTCACAACCAAATGACGAAAGCGACATCTATATTTTCTTCGCGGTATGCTCATTTCCCTGAAAACTTTTTATACAGCCTGACTTATATCATTTGCATTTTCTATAGGCTCTACTATAGCTTTGACCCCTTCAATTTTAATAACTTTTACTACAGTTCCCTTTTTAATATGAACATTATCATCAACCGTTCTCGCGGACCAATCCATTCCTCTTAACAGCATTCTGCCCTTTTGGTCAAGATTGTTTATATCCTCAGTCACTTTCCCTTCTTTTCCTATAAGGTCATTAACATTTGTCCTTGTTCTTTTTGAATTGACATATTTTACCGCAAACGGTCTGTAAAAAATCAATACTATAAACGAAAATGCTAAAAACACGATAATTTGAAGCCATAAAGGCGCTCCGAACATCGAAGATACAAGAGCAGCCATAGCTCCCGCCGCAAACCACACGGTAGTAAGTGCCATTGTAGCAAGCTCGACAGCAACAAGAAGCACAAAGATTATAAGCCACACTCTGACATCCATCTTACACCTCCTTTACTTATGTTGATAATTATACCACTTATTTTTAGTATTATACAGTCTATTTAAAAAATTTACAAATATTGAACCCGCAAGAAAATTTTCGGAAGTTATAGTGAAATTTTATAATTACTTGATGTCTAAGGGTTGCGGTTTCTTTCCGATAGCGGGATTTGAAACTTAAAGAGTATAAATAAAGCTCCCCGCCATCTAATCACAAGCATGGAAGCGAGCTTATTTATCATTTTTCATTTGACTTTACCAAACCTTTTATCTCCTGTAAAGACAGTTGTTATCACCGAACAGACATTCTTAAAAATGTCATTAAATTCAAACAGCCTTCTTGATTATAAAGCCTTTTGCCCTGTAAATTACCTTTCCGTCCGACTTCATAAAGTTGACCGCGGTATTATAGACACCGTTAAGCTAAACGCAAAATATAGCCGCGGAAAAAGACAAACAGTAATATATTAAACTTAAAATCAGCATATTACCGCTTTGTTTTTGAAACAGTTTGATTAGGATTTTTAAGATTTTACCGCGATCAACAAGATTATTCCATAGTCCGGTGAGCCGTCAGGCACAGCCTCACGAACAAGGAATATATACGTATGAAATCTTCAAATTCCTGTATCGGAACACGAAAGGTTTCATCCTTTAGATATTTTAGAAGCCTCGGACTTCTTGTGTAATATTATAATACTATGAAAAGAATTATACAATTATTCATAATTCTGAATTCCATTTTAATTTTTTGTGATATATACATAAAATTTATGGAAACTTTTTCCAATTATTGCCTATTCTATTTTAGCAAAAAACCTCTCCCGCCGCTTTCACGTGAGACGGGAACCTGTTTCATCCGACTTAATACTCTTTCTTTTTCAATATCATTATATTCTTAGCAAATAAGCATCCGAAAGTCAGGGTTCTACCGAGTAATCCGAAAATAACCGTACGGAACGATTCGCTGAAAATATATTTCTTCTTAAATTATATAAAAATAGACCTTCCATGATTTTAATTTAATCACGGAAAGTCCGTTAATTTCCTGCAAGACAGTTATTTTATCAATCTTCCTCATAGCAAATGATATACGCGCTCGCATTCTTACTTTTTTCATATACGCTTAAAGGAATCGTTAAAATATCTTTTCCAACCTTTCCTTCATAATAAGATTTTCTGTCCTCAGGCGAGTACAGATACATTGCCGCACTATAAGTATGCCCCGCTTCCAATTTAAGATTAAACTGCACTTTTTCCGATTTTAAATTTTTATTTGTTCCCAGTCCGATATCCGTTGTCTCAAATATTCCTTCAAAAGAATAGTCTCCCGGCGCAAGCGCCACTATTTTCTGAAGCCCTTCGCCTGTAACCGGATTGAATGCGGAAATATTCTGATTATTTATTTTCGTATTTCTGCAATATAAATGAATAAGAGCTTTATCTCTATTTCCCTCAACAAAAGCCTCTGACTTTTCTTTCCGTCTCTTATTCATAATCATAAACGGTATGAAAAGCACTATCCACAATCCTACAAAAGCGGCTATAATATACATAGTATTCATAATATTTTTCCTCTTTTCTTTAAGTATCACCGAGTTGTTGTCCGTTAAGCATTGTAATATAATCGTTTCAAAAAGTAAATAAATTTCAGACTATTCCGGTTTTAAATCTAAAATCGTATTATTTCCGTTAAATAATTCAATCATTTTTTTATTCGAATTTTTAATTTCCCCGGACCATGTATATTCCCAAACATTTCTACCATAGTAAACATCAACGGGACGCATATCATACCTGTCCGCTGTTCTTTTACACTTTTTCACGAAATAAGACATCTATAACGCTTTATAAAACTCTACCGCTCCCCGTATCTCTGCTTCCGTAGGATGACCTTTCCTAAGTCCTCCGACAAGCTTGAACGGTCCGAAGCTGTCAAATCCGAGACAGCCGTACTCGCCGAGATAGGTTCCGTTTTTCTCTTTGACAAGCCTTTTTACGCCTTTTGTATGACGTGAGCTGTTCTGTCCGCAAGTGTATAAGGCAAATACCTGCTTATTCTCCGGAAGGTGTTCGGAAAGATACGTCATAAGAGATTTGGCAAATCCTGCATAATATATTCCCGAAGCAACACCTATGCGCTCATATTCATTCAAATGAATATTCTTATTCACAGTTATGTCAATTAACTCAACTTCCTTATCTTCCGCCTTTATTGCATCTATTAACTTTCGCGTGTTCTGATGATGTTTAGAATAAAATACTATTGCGGTTTTCATTGTCGTTCCTTTCCATAGCGAATATACATCGTGCTTAATCATACATAACCAAAGTTTCAATATAGTTGCCGCCCTTTTTAATCGGATAGGCTATCATAGGAATTACTGTCTTCGGATGCAAAATATTTGTATTCGGATCGGCGGTTACACATATATTCTCTCCCTCTCCGGCTAAGACTTTTAACCTGCAACCGTCCTCATCACCCGGAGGAAGCGCAAAGCCCGCCTCATACGCTGTACAGTCATAAGCGCTTTCAATATGATGTTTTCTGATATGCCCCTCCGTACACGGAATAATTTCAGTTTTTACTTTAATTCCTTCAATAGGCGACCATGTTGATTTTACACTTTTTTCATCCGTTTCAAATACCTCCTCATGACCTCTTGTAAAAATATATCCGAATACCTTAAACGTTAAAACACTATCCGGTGCATTCTCAGCCAAATTAAAACCTGATTTTGCAATATTGAAGGCATATTTGGTTGAGTATGCAAATTTATCGTACTTTTCTTCCGTATGAGTATGGAGATGCTCTCTTGTTTTTCTACCGGGAAACAGGACCGCTTCTCCGTCTTTTCTTCGCTGTGCATGCATTTTCGCCCCTACAAGATAGGCTTCTTTCTTTAATCCAGATAAAGGGCGAGCTTCTACCTTCCAAAACGGATGCTCCTTATTTAACGCTAAAATCGCAAAGGTTTTCATAGCCCAATACGGTGAGCCCGGAGCATTATATCCCTCAGCCATAATCAGATTAGGATAGCCGTAGCCTATGGTTAAAAGTCCCGAATTATCAAATATGGGAAGACTCATCCAATACTTTAAATTCCCGCTTATTATCCACTTCATCTCAGCCATCGGTATAGGTTCAATTCCTATTTGCACGCACATTGAATAAAACGCGACCTGCGCAAAACGATAGGTTAAAGAGCGCCCGTATGCCACGGCCGCACCGTTATCCGCAAACCAATAAGCGAAATCTTTCCCGAAAATCTCCGCCCTTTTAAGATATTCTTCACAACGTTTCGGATCCTCATTTTTCATAACACCTGCATAAAACAATCCGTAGAAATGGAAGGCAAAAGGACCGTAGTAATCAATAGTTTCCGGCTCTCCGTCCCCGTACCATCCGTCTCCAAGATAACATTTTTCCACATAGTCAAGAGCGTCATTTAGCTCCGACTCGCTGTATTTAACTCCAAGCTTTTTTAAAGCCGTATTGACAAGCACATTGAAAAAACGCCAGTTGCAATCGTAACATTTTTTTACATTGATTTGATTAAGCCAATTAACTAAATTTTCTTTTTCTTTCAGGTTTAAAGGCTCATAGAAGGTTGCCGGAGCTAAAATCAAAGCATACGCAATTGCCGCCATTTCCACCAACCGTTGGTCATAGTCCTCAACCGATCCCCAATATTCCGGATGGTTAGGGTCGGTACCGCTAATAAGCCCCTGTCTGTAAATCTCCACAAACTCCGGATACACTCCTCCGCCGGAGAGCATAGGTCCCAATGCCCAAAGAGGTCTCGAGAAACCTTCCATCTGCGCCGCTATTTCAGGATAATGGGCGGCAGTATTGCCGATTTTCAGTCTTGCCTTACCTTTACTGTAGTACGGGATGAGCGGCTCCATAATTCTCTTTGCCAAATTTTCAAAATCTTCTCTGCTGTTTAAGCTTATATCCTTTTTATACTCCCGCATTCTTCTTCCCCTTTTTAAAACGAACCGTACTGCTTCCTTCCGCAGATTCAATATGTCCTTTTAATAATACCCGATAAACTTTTTCGCCCCATACCTCCTCAAGTCTCGGGTCATTTAAAATAAACTCCGATATATCCGTCCGCAGCGCTTCGTCAAAAATAATCTCTAAAACGCTGTCTCCCGTTCCTACTGCAATTAGCCCGTGAGCCGCTTTAAAAGGCGATTCGGCAAGCATTAACGTCAATATAAACTCGTTATTATGTTTTTTAAAAACATATTTATCCTTAAGTACAATCTCTTCTGCGCCTCTGTCAAAAATGATACTGCGCTTTAAAGCCTTTAACCCGCTCTCTTTCGGATAAGCTCTTTTTAAATCAAGAGAGAATTTGCTCTCCGCCTCATCATAACATACCGAATCCGCGACATGCTCCGCTCCCGCCGCCTGTGTCATTCCGTTTACTGTAGGGAGATTATGGTATTCGGAACACATTGTAGGAATTTCATACCTCTCAGGCGAAAATGTCTTCTTCGTATAAATGCCTACACCAAGGTCAATTATACGAGGTTTTCCATCCTGATAGATGATAAAGTTCCCTATATCGTTATGATTATGGCTTTCGTCATTATGCCCGCCTTTTGCGGATAGAAACAATCCTCTGTCGGTTCCGTCATTCTCTCTTGCAATCATTACCTGAATATCACTAAGCCATGCTTCTTTAATAAAAGGCGCTTTTGCCGTTTCGGTTTTTTCTGAAAGCCCCGAACAATCGAATAAAAAGTTCAGTTTACGATAAATCGAAGGAGCGGAACTGCCTGCGCCTTCATGCTCTCCTTTAGGTAAAGAAGCCGCTAAATTCATCATCGCTTCATCACCGATACGCATACCGTAGTGATAAATGAGAGCCGACGTTACATCAGGCTTTGCGGAGCCGTCCGCATAGTTGATAAAGTAACTTCCGCTTATATGAGCCTTATATATAAAAGTTCCCATATTTTTAATTAAGGGTTCTCCAAAAAAATCAATTTTTCCTTTCGAAACCTTGTATAACTGGTCGCAAAAATCATGCACACAGCCTGCCGCATGTCCCCAGTATGAGGTACCTTCATCACAACCGCCGTCTTCACCGTAGGTAGCCATAAAAATATCCAACGTATCAAAAGCTTTTAAAATAGCCCTGTATTTGCGGTCGTTATCGGTTTCCGTCAAAAGAAATACCGACAACACCGTAGAGTTTATCCACGGATTCCAATTATTCACCTTATTTGTTTTAAGATAACCCATCCAGTTTGTATCATCATGATTAAGGAAAGGCAGTTTTATACGCTTTTCCAGTTCCAAATTTATACGTCTGCCGATTTGCGGTGAAATATCATTCAAAGATTTCTTTAGCAAGTAATCAGTCCATGCAAGGAGCGCTCCCGTTTCAGCCGCAAACAAATCAATATATTGTTCTTCGACGTCCGGCAGCAGTCTTTTAAGCTCCGGCAAATCCATAAATGCATTTTTACCGTTATGTGCCGAAATTCCCCAGTAGGTTTCCTCGCAAATAAGCCAGATTCCGTTAATAATATCGTCAAGAAAACGTCCTTTATTTTCCGCGCATTCTCCCAATACTAAGTTATATAGTGCTCGCCTCCTCTCAAAATACGGCTTTTCATAAGTAATTCTTTTCCCTTTTCTGTAAAACGCCATAAAATCCGTAGCTAAAAGAGACTGCCATTCAAAATTTAAATATTTTTCAGCGTTTCCAATCAGCTCTTTCCCGTCGGGTAAATTCTCCCAGGCTTCCCTTTCGGTCGCCTGCGGGAACGGATGATACTCATAAAAGTTCAGTATCTTATTTTTAATGCCGTTTTTTCTTTCCCATTTTAAAAACATACCTTCTCCTCCGTTTTATCGGTACGACTCACCTGCCGCGGGAATAAAATATATCTTTTTCGTCATTACCTCTGTATCAGGTTCATTACCTTAAACACATGATATATTCATTGATTTTTCTATCCAACTCATCTTTACTTTTTTCTAAATTCGGGCAAAATCCTGTCACTCCATAGCCAATCATATGATAAAGTGCAATAAAACGATACTCGTTTCCTCCTTTCATATCGCCTTCAGCCACAGCTTGCTCTATCTTTTCAATATTACACGCAGTTTCAAAGGTCTCACGACTCATAATCTTCTGACAGAATTTCCATGCTTTCTCCTCTGTGTCATCCTTGTTTTTGGGCGTTGACCAGACTTTCTTCATTTGTGCTATCCGAAAATTTTTATCATCCGTTCTTCCTTTTTCAGCATAGATATATGCTTCCAATCCCCAAATAAAAAGAATAAAATCCCATACGTTATAGTTGATTTTTGTCGGAATATCAATATTGGTACATTCACACACTTTTAGCGCGTTCTCTTTATCACTTGACACATAGAGCCGATAGGCAAGCTCACACAAAGAAGTCACATCGGAATTTTTCGTAAATGAACAACTTTTACTTAGTTTTTTACAAAGTCTGATAATTTTCTTTTCGTCATGTTCTGCAATAATATTTTCAAATAACATCGTCACCTCCACAAACTTTTATTTCTTTCATCTTCTTTCGCGTAAAAGCTTTAGGCTCCTTTAAATTTTTGTCACTTAAATATCGATAACCGGTTATTATTCTCCATTTTCGTTTTCTTACAGATTTAACCATTACTTAAACTTCTTAATTCCTCAAAGGTTAATTCCTTATAATTCTTAGCCGAATTCAAAACTGAATCCGTTGTATCAGGCAATTTGCCCATAATTTTTTTGATATCTATATCCTTAGGAAAGGGAATAATATTCTCATCTGCGTCTTCACCATTATACGCTAAAAATATAAACTCACCCGTCTCCCAATTTATATCAAAATGATTGCTTATACCGACTTTTGTTTCTAAATCAAGCATTTTTTCTTCCTGATCTATGAAAGTTTCATATATAAATTCAAACAAGGCTTCCCTATTTATTTTTATGATTCTGCATACACTATCTTTCACTTGTTCCCTCTTTCCGCCTGTATAAAAAATTCAAATTTTCAACCCTCTGTATACACCGGTTTATACTTTTAACGTTGACAATATTTCTTTTCAAAATCATCCGGATATTTTACATTTATTCCATAGACAAATATTCTATAGGCAGTTCTTCCGTCAAAGTTCGGGATATCATTTCGCTAAAAAGGAATAAAATTTCCTGCAGCTCCTTTTCAGCCTGTTCAATATCTTCTTCGCTCCAAGTCCGCGCCGCCAAATGCTCATTACTTACTTTGCCTTCAGAAATTTGTTTCATGACATATTTGACAGCTTCCTCTTTATTGTTAAATATCTTTTCTATCTCTCTTTTCCCTCTTTCGGAATATCCGCAGATATAGTTATTCCCATCCAAAAACAAACCTTCTATGCTTCTTTGAATCCTGTTTAGAGAGCAACACTACGCTTTCAGCTTTGACCGGTTGCGGAAAAAAATCGACAGATGCACAGGGGTCAGCTAAAACAGCGGCGGAAACGGAATCCGCAAAGACAAGTAAAGATAAAACTGCAGGCACACCAAAGAAAGTCGCATTTATTTGTAAATCTTATACCGATACATTTTGTGTATGGGTAAAAGATGAAATTGAAAAGAAAGCATCAGAATATTCAGAACAATTTACGGTTGATTGCTTAGATTCAAAAAATACATCTTCTACACAGATTGAACAGATTGAAAACTGTGTAGCCTCAGGTTATGATGCCATTATTTTTCAACAGGTTGATGCTGAAGCGCCGGTACAGGCAGTTAAAGCGGCAGTGGATAAGGGAATAAAAGTAATTGTTACAACCGGTTCGGTTAATGACGATGGTGCAAGTACATATATTGATGCAGATCCTGTTCAGCAGGGATCCATATTGGCGGAATATGCCGTTTCTAAATTTCCGAAAAATGCCAAAGTTGCAATATTACAAGGACCGGCAGGCAATTTTCATGCGAATGGACGTGAAGAAGGTTTCAAAAAAGTGTTGGAAGCAACCGACGGGGTTGAAATTGTTGCGGAAGAAATCGGTGAATGGCAAAAAGATAAGGCTATGACGATTGTACAGAACTGGTTAGTAGCTTATCCTGATTTAAGCGTAATTATGGCTCATAATGATGATATGGCATTAGGTGCAACGGAAGCAATTAAGATGGCGGGAAAGGAAGGCAAGATTCAGGTTTACGGTGTTGATGCTACGGCAGCGGGATGTCAGGCAATTGAAGCAGGAACAATGGGAGCTTCCGTATTTCAGAATGCGGTAGATTATGCCGATTTAGCACTTGAATATGCATCTGCGCATTTTAAAGGAGAAGAGAAAGAAAGCACGAGAATTGACAGCGAACTTGTAACACCTGATAATGTTGCGGATTATATTGAAATTCATAAACAGCTTGGAAATATTAAGTGAAATACCCTGCGATAGAGAACAGAGCATCCAAGTTAAAATTATTCCCGCGGCGGGCGTGCTGTACCGACAAGTTTCCACCGCTACACGGCGACTGTCCGGAGGGTGACCCCGCTGCTTGCCGCGGGGTATTTTACTCACTCTATAGGTTACAGATTTCTTAACCGGAGTAATGCGGCAGCATAAGGCTTTTCGGTATGTGACTATAGGATAAGTTTGTTATATGGCTCATTGGCTGCAAAAATAAAATTGGGGTAGTGCAATGGAAAAGAGAAATAAAACAGTATTAGCGATTGACATTGGCGGTTCCAAATTGTTGGTGGGGATAATGGATGAGACGGGGAATGTTTTAGAGTCAAGAAAGAGTCCGTTTTGCGAGCCGACAGGAGACAGTGTAGTTGAACAAATAATTAGTGAATGTCATGCGCTGATAGATTCCAAATATGAACCTTCCTGTATAGGAGCTTCTATACCGGGACTTGCTGATGCGGAAAATGGGATTTGGATATATGCCTGCTTTTCTAAAATTGAAAATCTGCCGTTAGCAAAAATTCTTTCAGACGAGTTTAAGATACCGTGTTATTTGGAAAATGACGCCAATATTTGCGCGTATGGTGAAAAAATGTTTGGATGCGCGAAAAAAGTTGAAGATTTTATATGGATTACCATAAGTAACGGGGTCGGTTCCGGCTTGTTTTTAAATAATAAATTGTATGGAGGCGTAAATAGAAATGCAGGTGAAGTAGGACATATTAAAGTTGAGAAGAACGGGCCTGAATGTCCATGCGGGGGATTAGGATGCCTTGAAGCGGTTGCGGCGGGAAACGGAATATCAAAGAGATACCGGAAAATGACGGGAAGGAACGCAGATACAAAAGAAATTTCCGAATTAGCGAGAAACGGTAACGACATTGCGTTAAAATGTATGTTTGACACAGGCGAATATATAGGCTTTGCGATTGGAACTATTCAAAATTTATTAAATTTACCGTTAATAGTTCTGGGCGGCGGAATTTCCATGGCGTATGATTTGTTGAAAGACGGTATAAAAAAGGGCATTGATGACAGTATTTATGCCAAAGCAAACAATGCTTATTCTATAAAAGTAACGGAGCTTGGATATGAAGCTTCATTGATCGGTGCAGGTGCCTATGCACTGATAAGAAATGAAAATAGTTAAGGCGAATAGAACAAAAAACCTGATACTTGTATATTAGTCAAGGCTGCGTGCCTAAAATTAAAAATAATTTCTTTAATGGTAAATCTCTAACTTTGCTATTAGAGATTTACGCATTTCTATAGGTGTCATCCATCTTAATACCTGCATGTGTATTCTGTTAGAACGGTATAAATATCATTTCATTTGTAATATTAAATCTTCATAGCCGTAAAAGGAAATGAATATACTTGAGTTTCCGCATTTTTTTTATTTAAACATGGCTCTATCGGCTAAAATGTACTTATTTCCGTTAAATTATTTTTGTTTATGTAACGCGGCTTATAAGCAGCACAGTTAAGCCATATTTATGAAAAGATACGGAAACTCAAGAATGAATATAATCTTGACAATAAATATATATATTATATAATTAAAAATAGATATTTAATAATGAAAGGGCGATTAGATATGGCAAAAATTATTGAAATCCGTCAGGATATAGTTTGTATCGGAACCGAGAATAACGGTATTGAAGAGATTCGCACTTCCGATTTGAATTTTGTTCCGCATTTAGGTGATGAAGTGGAAATATTTAAAACGGAAACAAGGGTAATAGTGAGCAAAGTTGAAAAGAAGAGTGACTTTCCGGCAGGCGGAATAAATATAAATATGAATCAGGCACAGAGTCAGCAGGTTGTAACACCTGTGTATGCTTCAGGCAAGGTGGTTAGTAAAATAGTATATGTGATTCTCGCTATTCTTTTAGGCGGAGTCGGTGTACATAAGTTTTATGTTGGAAAATGGGGAATGGGTATTTTATATTTGTTGTTCTGTTGGTCGGGAATTCCTGCGATTATCGGTCTTATAGAAGGAATTATGGCTGCATTAAAGCCTGCTGACGCAAATGGAAATATAATAATCTGACAGTTCGGACTAAAAACCCGATTCAAATTAAGTATTAGTGTACGGCAAAAATCAATTTTAGATAAAATATCAATCAAGGAGCTTGGAAACCCGTAAATTTTCCGGCTCCTCTTTTCTGTACTTTTTTCTTTTTCTATGCTATTATGTTGAAACGAAAAGTCCTTTCAGTGACCTGTAAAATCACCTGAATAACGCAGTATTACCGCGTTTTGGATACTTCAACAATATAGTTTAGGTGACTTCTGTTCGTATTTGATAGGTCTTGTGTAATTTGATGAAGTTTTTAGATAACGCATGATTACGAGTTTCAGGCGAATTGCACATAGTGCAGCTCGCGGCAAGGAAGTTTGCCTTACGGCACCGCTTGCGAGCGAAGTATATGCTTGCGCACACTTTATAATATGACTTTTAGGAGAATTTTAAGTGGATAAATTTGTTTTGCACAGCGAATATGCCCCTACGGGTGACCAACCGCAGGCTATAAAAGAGCTTGTTAAGGGCTTCAAGGAAGGGAACGGATTCCAGACCCTGCTTGGGGTTACGGGTTCGGGCAAGACCTTTACGATGGCTAATGTGATAGCGGAGCTTAATCTGCCTACCCTTGTTATATCGCACAATAAAACCTTGGCGGCTCAGCTCTACGGTGAGTTCAAAGAATTCTTCCCTGAGAACGCGGTGGAATACTTTGTGTCGTATTACGATTATTATCAGCCGGAGGCGTATGTGCCGTCGAGCGATACCTATATAGAAAAAGATTCGGCTATAAATGATGAGATAGATAAACTGAGACATTCGGCGACGGCGGCACTTACAGAAAGGAAGGATGTAGTCGTTGTTTCGAGTGTGAGCTGCATATACGGACTCGGAGATCCTATTGACTATCAGGAAATGACTCTTTCCGTAAGACCGGGGCAGATAAAAGATATGGAGGAAGTGGTAAGAAAGCTTGTGGATATCCAGTATTTAAGAAATGATATGGATTTTAAACGAGGCACTTTCAGACTTAGAGGAGATGTACTTGAGATTTTTCCTGTTTCTTCCGCGGATAAGGCTGTAAGAATAGAATTTTTCGGAGATGAAATAGACAGGATAACCGAAATAGATGTGCTTACGGGTGAGATACTGGCTTCTCTTTCTCATACGGTTATTTTTCCTGCATCACATTATGTGGTTGCGCCCGACAAGATGGAGAACGCGCTTAAAAATCTTGAGGCGGAACTGAAGGAAAGGGTGAGATTTTTTAAGAGCGAGGATAAATTGCTTGAAGCTCAGAGAATTGCGGAACGCACCAATTTTGATATAGAAATGATGAGAGAGACGGGGTTTTGCTCGGGTATAGAGAATTATTCAGGTCCCCTTTCAGGGCGCCCGTCAGGCAGTATGCCTTATACACTTATTGATTATTTCCCTGATGAATTTTTGATAATAGTCGATGAGTCGCATATTACAATACCGCAGATAGGAGGAATGTACGCAGGCGACCGTTCAAGAAAATCGACACTTGTTGATTTCGGATTCAGGCTTCCTTCCGCGCTTGACAACAGACCGTTAAGTTTTAATGAATTTGAGAATAAGATAGACCGGATGCTTTTTGTATCGGCAACACCGTCAGATTATGAGGAAAAACACGAAGTTTTCAGGGCGGAGCAAATCATAAGACCTACGGGACTTGTGGATCCGAAGATAACTGTTAAACCTACTGCGGGGCAGATAGACGATTTGCTTTCGGAGATTAAGAAAGAGACAGAAAATAAAAATAAAGTGCTTGTTACAACACTTACTAAAAAAATGGCGGAAGACTTGACCGACTATATGAGGGAAGCGGGGATAAGGGTAAGGTATCTTCATTCCGATATAGATACCCTGGAACGCTCGGAAATCATAAGGGATATGCGTCTTGATGTGTTCGATGTACTTGTCGGTATAAATCTTTTGCGAGAAGGTCTTGATATACCGGAGATAACTCTTGTGGCAATTCTTGACGCCGATAAGGAGGGTTTCCTGCGTTCGGAAACTTCGCTCATACAGACTGTGGGCAGGGCGGCGAGAAATGCGGACGGTCATGTGATAATGTATGCAGATACCATAACAGGCTCTATGAAAAGAGCGATAGAGGAAACGGAAAGAAGACGAGCCATACAGATGAAATATAATGAGGAGCACGGGATAGTTCCTCAGACCATAAGAAAGAAGGTAAGAGATTTAATAAGCATTTCAAAGAAGGTTGAGGCGGATACCGGAAAACTCGTAAAAGATGCGGAGTCTATGGATGCTGAAGAATTAAGAGTGCTTATAAAGGAGCTTACGAAGAAGATGAGTCTTGCGGCTGCGGAGCTTAATTTTGAAAAGGCTGCAGAGCTTAGAGATGAGGTTTTGGAGCTTAAAAAATATCTTGTGGACATAACGGCGATGTAGTTCAAATTATTCATGAAATATTGAATAATCCGGGTTTAAGATAATTAAATGAAGGAAAAACAAAATGGCTGACAAAAAGATTTCAGGGAAAAATTTCATAAGGATAAGAGGTGCTAAGGAGCACAATTTAAAAGGGATAAGCATAGATATTCCAAGGGATAAATTCGTGGTTTTAACGGGGCTTTCAGGCTCGGGGAAATCTTCGCTCGCATTCGACACCATTTACGCCGAGGGACAAAGGCGCTATATGGAGTCGCTATCATCTTACGCAAGACAGTTTTTGGGGCAGATGGAAAAACCGAGGGTTGAGAGTATAGAGGGGCTTTCTCCGGCAATTTCCATAGATCAGAAGTCCACGAACAGAAACCCGAGGTCAACAGTCGGGACAGTTACGGAAATATATGATTATTTAAGACTTTTGTATGCCAGAGTGGGCATTCCTCACTGTCCTAACTGCGGGAAAGAGATTCATAAGCAAACAGTTGACCAGATGACCGACGAGATTTTGAAGCTGCCGGAGCGCACTAAAATACAGCTTCTTGCGCCGATAGTAAGGGGCAGAAAAGGTGAGCATACAAAGGTACTTGAAAGCGCGAAAAAGAACGGTTATGTAAGGGTTATGATAGATGGAGAGCTGAGGGAGCTTTCCGAGGAAATCAAGCTTGAAAAAACGAAGAAACATAATATAGAAATAGTTATTGATCGTCTGATAGTGAAAGAAGGTATAGAAAAAAGGCTGACGGATTCCATAGAAACTGTCATGAAGCTTTCGGACGGTCTGCTTTTTGTGGAAGTGGACAGAGGGGAGCGTTTAAGTTTTTCCTCAAGCTTTTCCTGTCCGGACTGCGGAATAAGCCTTGAGGAGCTTGAACCCCGTACCTTTTCTTTTAACAATCCTTTCGGTGCCTGCCCTGAATGCTTCGGACTCGGCTATAAAATGGAATTTGATTCTGAGCTTATGATACCGGACAGGACAAAAAGTCTTTCGGACGGAGCTATTGTTGTAATGGGATGGCAGTCATCCGCGCAAAAAGGCAGCTTTACAAGAAGCACTCTCGAAGCTCTTGCGAAGGAATATAAATTTGACCTAAAAACTCCTTTTAACGAGCTTCCCGCCGAAATACAGGATATGTTACTTCACGGAACCGGCGGAAGAGTTGTTAAGGTTCATTACAAGGGGCAAAGAGGCGAGGGAGTGTATGATGTTCCTTTTGAGGGACTTATTAAAAATGTGGAAAGAAGGTACAGGGAAACCTTTTCCGAAGCCTCAAAACAGGAATATGAGAGCTTTATGAGAACAACTCCGTGCAAGGCGTGCGGCGGAAAAAGGCTTAAACCTACGGCACTTGCAGTGACTGTAGGGAATAAAAATATTTCCTCCGTTACGGAGATGTCTATTATAGATATTAAAAAATTCTTCGAAAGTGTTGAAATGACACAGACGCAAAGAAAAATAGGAGATATGATATTAAGAGAGATAAGGGCAAGACTTGATTTTTTAAATGATGTGGGACTTGATTACCTTACTCTTTCGAGGGCCACGGGTACGCTTTCAGGCGGAGAAGCGCAGCGCATAAGACTTGCCACACAAATAGGCTCAGGTCTTGTGGGAGTGGCTTATATCCTCGATGAGCCGAGTATAGGACTTCATCAGAGAGATAACGATAAGCTCCTTGCTTCCCTTAAAAATTTAAGAGATATAGGAAACACCCTCATTGTGGTGGAGCATGATGAAGACACTATGCGGGAAGCGGATTATATAGTGGATATAGGTCCGGGAGCGGGTGAAAGGGGCGGCGAGATTGTAGTCGCCGGCGATATAAACGACATTATGAAGTGTAAGGAATCTCTTACAGGAGCTTATCTTTCAGGCAGACTCCAGATTCCGGTTCCGAGTGAAAGAAGAAAGTCCGAGAATTTTATAGAGGTAAGGGGAGCGAGGGAAAATAATCTTAAGAACATAAATGTAAAATTCCCGCTCGGTGTAATGACGGTAGTTACAGGGGTTTCGGGTTCGGGGAAAAGCTCTCTTGTAAATGAGATTTTATATAAAAGTCTTGCAAAAAAATTAAATAAGGCAAGAACAGTACCGGGCAATCACGATGAGATAATCGGAGTAGAACAGCTTGATAAAATAATAGATATAGACCAGTCGCCTATAGGAAGAACACCGCGCTCCAACCCCGCTACCTATACGGGTGTATTCGACCTGATAAGAGATTTGTTTGCAGCCACACAGGACGCTAAGGCAAGGGGGTACAGCAAAGGTCGTTTCAGTTTCAATGTAAAGGGAGGAAGGTGCGAAGCCTGCTCGGGTGACGGGATTGTAAAAATAGAGATGAACTTTCTGCCTGATGTCTATGTGCCTTGTGAGGTCTGCGAAGGAAAACGCTATAACAGAGAAACTCTCGAAGTGAGGTACAAAGGAAAGACTATTTTTGACGTGCTTAATATGACTGTTGACGAAGCTCTCGGATTTTTTGAAAATATACCTGCCATAAGAAGAAAAATAGAAACCTTAAGCGAGGTCGGACTCGGATACATAAGGCTCGGGCAGCCGTCTACGGAGCTTTCGGGCGGAGAGGCGCAGCGGATTAAGCTTGCGACGGAGCTTAGTAAAAGGAGTACCGGAAAAACGATTTATGTGCTTGATGAGCCTACAACGGGACTTCATTTTGCAGATGTGCATAAGCTTATAAATATTTTAAGAAAGCTTTCGGAAGGCGGAAATACGGTAATTACGATAGAGCACAATTTGGACGTAATAAAAACCGCGGATTATATTATCGACATAGGTCCCGAGGGCGGTGAAAGAGGCGGTACGGTTATTGCTGAAGGAACTCCGGAGGAAATATCGGAAAATAAAAAGTCATATACAGGAATATATATAAAAAAGATGCTTGACAGAGACAGGGAATGGGCGGTAAAAAGAGGAAGGAAAAATTAAAGGCTTATGAGCAAGATTTAAGTCAAGGAGCAAAAGCAAATGAAATATGTAAGACAATTTATGATAATAATGGCTGTGACCTGTGCAGGAGAATTTATTAAATTTCTCCTGCCCGTTCCCGTTCCGGCAAGTATATACGGACTATGTATAATGCTTATACTGTTAATTTCAGGAGTGTTGAAAGTCGAGCAGGTGGAGGAAGCTTCCAATTTTCTTATAGAAATAATGCCGCTTATGTTTATACCGGCTTCGGTAGGGCTTCTTGAAGCGTGGGGAGCTTTAAGCGGAATGTTACTTCCGGTAATTGTGATAACCTGTGTTTCTACCGTCGCAGTAATAGCGATTTCGGGCAAAACTACGGAATTTATGTTAAAGAGGAAGAAAAAATGAATTTAATATCGCTTATAGAAAGCTCCGCCGCGTTCGGAGTCGTAGTCAGTATAATAGGTTATGAAATAGGCTCCGTATTAAAAAGAAAATTTAAATATGCCGTACTCAATCCGCTTTTAATATCCATAGTTTTTGTAATATGCCTGCTGTCGGTTTTGAATATGAAGTATGACAGCTATTACGAGAGCGCAAAGTATTTAAGCTATCTGCTTACACCGGCGACTGTTTGTCTTGCCGTTCCTTTATACAAGCAGCTTACGCTTTTAAAGAAAAATTTGGTGGCGATTTTAGTCGGTATAACATCGGGAGTTTTAGCCAATCTTATCTGTATATTTTTACTTTCGCTTCTTTTTAAGTTAAATCATAAGGAATACGTTACTCTGCTTCCGAAATCAATAACTACGGCTATAGGAATGGGAGTTTCGGAAGAATTCGGCGGATATGCGGCAATCACGGTCGCGGCTATAATTTTCACCGGAATTTTCGGAAATATAGCTGCTGTAGGAATTTGCAAAGTTGTGAGGGTGATAGACCCGATTGCAAAGGGTGTGGCGATAGGTACGGCTTCACATGCGATAGGAACGGTGAAAGCTATGGAGCTCGGAGAAGTGGAAGGAGCTATGAGCAGCCTTTCGATTGTGGTATGCGGAATTATAACCCTTGTGGGAGTCTCCGTATTTGCAGGACTGATATAAAATCAAATATAATCCCCCGATTATTTATAAAACGTTGTGAATAATCGGGGGTAAATTCTTGTGTTTTTATAATGAGGTTTATAATTCGCAATTTTAAGCAATATTTATAAAAATGATTAAAAAGTCTGATTATAAAAACAGTTGCGGCACAAATAAAATTTGGTATAATACATAAAAGAAAAGCGAATGAAAAAGAGAGGGAAAAAGGAGACGGGAGATGGTGAGAAAACGGTGTAAAGAGTGGGGGGAGCTGTTATTTTTTACTGTATCGGTTCTTATGCTTTCGTTTACTTTGATAAGCTGCGCAGGCTCCGCGAAAAAGAGCGAGCCTGTTGTTATTACGCTGTGGCATGTGTACGGCGGTCAGGTGGATTCTCCGCTAAATAAGATAATAGAACGCTTTAACGACACATACGGTAAGGAACAGGGCATTTATGTGCAGGTTACAAGCGTGTCAAATACCAACACCATTCATGAAGCGGTACTTGCGGCGGGAAGAAAAGAGCCGGGAGCGGCGGAGCTTCCGGACATTTTTGTTTCATATCCGAAAACGGTGCTTTCGCTGCCGGACCCGAACATTTTAGTGGATTACAGAGACTATTTTAACGATGAGGAGCTCGACAGATATTTTCCTGAATTTATTGAAGAGGGAATGATAAACGGCAAGCTTCTGGTTTTTCCGGTTGCTAAATCCACAGAGATTATGTTTATAAACAAGACCCTTTTTGACCGTTTCGCCAAGGAAACGGGGGCAGATGAAAAGGAGCTTTCCACATGGGAAGGGCTCTTTAAAATGGCGGAAAAGTATACCGAGTGGACAGACGAAAAGACACCGGATATTCCGAATGACGGCAAAAGTTTTTTCGTTCATGACTATCACTTCAATTATTTTCAGGTAGGCTGTGAATCCCTCGGAGAACATTTTTTTACTGACGGCGATAAGGAAAGAAGCCTTGCGTTCGGACCTATATTTAAGAGAGCGTGGCTTCCTTATGCGAATGCGGCGCTTTCAGGCGGAGTGTGGCTTAGAGAAGGCTACGCTACGGAGCCTCTCCGTACAGGCGGCGCGATTGTGAGCATGGCGTCTTCCGCGAGCGTGTTGTATTATGAAGATATAGTCACCTACGAAGATAATACCTCGGAGCCGATTGAGGTGAAGGCATATCCGGCGCCTGTTTTTGAAGGCGGTGAAAAACTCGTTATGCAAAGGGGTGCAGGCTTTTGTGTAACGAAGTCGGTGCCGGAAAAAGAAAAAGCGGCTGCCGAGTTCCTGAAATGGCTTACTGAGCCGAAAAATAATGTGGAATTTGTAACAACTACAGGATATATGCCCGTAACAAAAGAAGCATCCCGTTTACTTCCGGAGTTTGTAAAAAAGCTTGAAAGCTCAAAATACAGGAGTCTTTATGACGCGATAGCAAAGACTCAGGCGGAATATCGTTTCTATACGGCTCCTCAGCTGCCGGATTATCTTGACCTTGAAATGCGCTTTGAGAAGAATGCACGTCTGGAGCTTTCAAGGGCAAAGCAGGAGTATGAAGCCGTATTGGAAAAGCTTAAGTCGGAAAAGGATATTTCAGACGAGGAAAAACAGAGAGAAAAAGAACGCTGTATGGAAGAAGCGTATAAAAATATAATCAGTATTATGAAGTGAATCGTTGAAACGAGGGAAATGGATGAGAAACGGAACGGGAAAAAAAACCGATATAGGTAAAATACTGTCCGTAAAGCAAATGATAAAAGGTTTGAAAGCGCAGAGCGGTTCGATGCGCAGAAAACTGTTACTTTATATGTGTTTTTTTGTTCTTGCGGGAAGCTGTATCCTGATAATTACGCTAATGGGAACGGGAGTTTTTAAAGAAAGCAGACGGAGCCTTGAGCAGAGCCTTACTTTGCAGCTGCAAAACAGTGAGAAGGATATAAGAGAGCTTATGGATTTTCAGGTCGGAAATACGATAAAGCTGTCCGAGCGTTTAAAGGCGGCGCTTGAGAATGATACTCTCACTTATCCGTACGATATTAAAGAGATTGAGAATAATTCCGAGAAAATTAAGAAGATGCAGCTGTCTATTTATCCGTTAATCGAGAATACGCTGAATATTACCCGCGTGAGCGGTGTTTTTGCTATTTTTGATGCTACGGTTAATAAGGAGGCTCCGGGAGCGGAGCATTCGCGAACCGGAGTTTATCTCCGTGTGGCAAATGTGAGCAGTGGAAACGCACCGGAAAATGACATATTTCTGTTCAGGGGAAATCCCGAGGTTGCCATGCAAAACCATATTCAGCTTCACAACCGTTGGAATATGGAGTTTAATACAGAACAGATGGAGTGGTATAACACTCAGTTTGTCTCAAAAGATGAGGGAAAAGAATATCTTTGGATTGACAGGCATAGTGTACGGGGAACATGGGAAAACGGAGTTTTTTTGAGTGTGCCGGTAACAGGGAGTACCGGAAACGGCTACGGGCTATGCGGGCTTGAAATCAGCAATCTTTTGTTCAGCCTCAGATACCCTGCCGTAGAGAGCAGATACGGAGAAATGATTACCGCCCTTGTGCCGATTGAAGGAGACAGTCTGCTTTTATCAAGCGGTCTGACAGGTCAGCAGGGAGACGCTTATCTGAACGGGGTCGAAGAATTCCATATTGAATACGGGAGCGGATTCAATATTTATAAAAGTGACGGAAGAAATTATCTCGGAACGCACCGCAGCATAGAAGGCGCAAAGGATGATAAAGGAAGAACGTGGGCAATTGCCGTATTTCTTTCCTATGATGATTACAAGGAACAGGTGGGAAGGCAAAGAGCAAAGGCTATTATTGCCCTGTCGGTATTTATACCTGTAATGCTTTTAGGCGCCTTTATTCTTTCACACCATTTTGTAAAGCCTATAGTACAAGGGCTTGAAGAACTTAAAAGCGAAGAATCAAGACAAAAAAGAAAGACTACATCAGGTATTTCGGAGATAGACGCGCTTGCGGAGTTTCTGGCGCTTAAGAATGATGAATATAGAAACGGAGGTAAAGCGGAGCCGACTTTGCCTCCGGATATAGAGGAGCTGTTTGATAATTTTATTGAGAATTCAAAGAAGCTTACCGTATCCGAGCACAATATTCTGGATTACTATGTTAAGGGATATGAGATTGCGGAAATACCGGATCTGGCATGTATAAGCCTGAATACGGTAAGGAAGCATAACCGGAGCATTTATGAAAAGCTTAATGTCAAATCTAAGGATGAACTTCAGCTTTATACTGACTTATTGAAGCGTTGCGGAAGAATCGGAGAACTCGAGCGACAAGTTGATATGCAAAATATGTAAATTGATGTTTATACAAGAAAAAAGCTGCACTATAGTTGTGGAAAATACACAAAAATAGTGCGGCTTTTTTGTGCCAAAATTACATTATCCAATGAATAATATCATAATTTGACTGTATTTTTTCGGCAAAAGTATTCTTGGGGTAATGTTTTTTTAATGTATTTTTTGATAAAAAAGTCATATAAAAGACGATGAGGGAATTATTGATACCGTCATAACCGGACCGGGAAAGACATATATCCGGACTATGTCGTTACCGAGATTCGCAGAGATGGTGTATCCGTTTATTATAACACAAAAGAGGCAGTAAAAGCTGTTTGGAATCTTTTCAGAAACTGAATGAAATAGATTTAGGAAAAATCTTAACAACAGGAGGTGATAAATGAAAGAAGCTTGAATTTCATATAAGCTATATGAGCGGTCACAGCTGTGATTTTGCGTATTCTTACAAAATTTGTCATTTGTAAGAATATACCTTTCGTTAAAACAAATTCCTAAAGTAAATCTAACCCGTAGACATTACTTTAGGAATTTGTTATTGCAATGATTCAAAAAAGAAAAAAATTAAGTATGTTTATAGACTGTAATATGGTATAATGTAAAAGTGCAAGTGTCAAAAATATAAAAATCCGGAAAGGACTTACAGTAGGATTTATTATTTTCCTATTACGAACAATATGGGTGAACAGCCGTTTTTCAAAGAAAAACAGACGGGTTACAAATATTGACCGAAGGATTGTGAGAGTCGTCGGACGGAGCAATCCTGTCTTGTATTATATATTAAGTCGTTCATGAAAATATATTCATAAAGGAGGTTGTTTATGGGACTTATAAAAGCTATGGCAGGAGCTGTAGGCGGTGCCTTAGGAGATCAATGGAAGGAGTTTTTTTACTGCGAAGCTATGCCTGCCGATGTACTGGTAAGGAAGGGCGTTAAGAGAATAGGCGGTAAATCCTCAAATAAACACGGCTCGGACAACGTAATAACTGACGGTTCGGGTGTGGCGGTAGCTGACGGACAATGTCTTATAATTGTAGTTCAGGGAAAGGTAACCGAAATCTGTGCCGAACCGGGAGAATATACCTTTGATACGGGTATGTCTCCGAGCGTTTTCTCAAAAGGACTTGCGGAAGGTGTAACCGGGCTTTTTAAGGACGTGATGGAAAGATTCTCATACGGCGGCGATGTGGCGAAGGATCAGAGAGTTTATTATTTTAATACAAAAGAGCTTATGGATAATAAATTCGGTACTCCTAATCCTATACCTTTCAGAGTTGTGGATAATAATGTGGGACTTGATATAGACGTTTCGGTGCGCTGCTCCGGAATGTATTCTTATAAGATAGACAATCCGATACTTTTTTATCAGAACGTATGCGGAAATATTACCGATGAATTTACAAGAGATGAGATAGACGGACAGCTTAAAACCGAGTTTGTAAGCGCTCTGCAGCCCGCTTTCGCAAAGCTTAGCGAACTCGGCATAAGACCGAGCGCCCTTCCCGCGCATGTAGGAGAGCTTGCCGATATTATGGATGAGGTTCTCTCCAAGAAATGGAAGGAATTGAGAGGTCTTGATATAATTTCCGTGGCTATGAACCCTGTAACGCTTTCGGATGAAGACGCTCAGATGATAAAGAATCTCCAGATGACGGCTACCATGCGCAATCCTAATATGGCTGCGGCTAACCTTGCTTCCGCTCAGGCTGACGCCATGAGAACGGCTGCGGGTAATCAGGGAGGCGCCATGATGGGCTTTATGGGTATGAATATGGCACAGAATATGGGAGGTATGAACGCAAATAATCTCTTTCAGATGGGGCAGCCTCAGAATATGCAGGGACAGGCACAACCTCAAAACAATATGGGACAGATGAACGGACAGCCTGCGCAGGGAGGAGGAATGCCTAACTGGTTCTGCCCTAACTGCGGAAATAAAAATGAGGGTAATTTCTGTGTGAACTGCGGTACAAAACGTCCGGGGTGATAAGAATTGTGCGGTTCGCGTTCGAATTTTTCGGAAGCGGACCGTTTTATGAAGGCGTGTTTTTCTTATAGGGGGAAATATATGGCGATTATGGATTATAAATGCCCGAACTGCGGAGGGGCAATCAATTTTGATGTGAATGCGCAGAAAGTGACCTGTCCTTTTTGCGATACTGAATTTGATATGGAAACTTTGCAGGGGTATGACGATATTCTCAAGTCGGATACTCCTGATGAAATGAATTGGAACGGCGCCTCGAATGAGGAATGGAGCGCCGAGGAAAGAGACGGACTTTCCGTATATACCTGTCAGTCCTGCGGAGGAGAAATAATAGGCGACGATACCATGGGTTCAACCGCCTGCCCTTACTGCGGTAATAACGTAGTTATTCCGAGTAAATGGTCGGGAGGACTTAAGCCTGATCTTGTAATTCCGTTCAAATTTGATAAAAAGGCGGCTAAAGAAGCGCTTAAAAATCATTTTAAGGGAAAAGTTCTGCTTCCCAAGGTCTTTAAAAATGAAAACCATATAGAAGAGATAAAAGGACTTTATGTGCCTTTTTGGATTTTTGACGCCAAGGCTTCCGGCAGAGGAAGATTCAAGGCTACAAAGGTAAGGCATTGGAGCGATAACGACTATAACTACACGGAAACAAGTCATTATTCCGTTACAAGAGCCGGCAGGCTTAAGTTTGAGAATGTGCCTGCCGACGCGTCCAAAAAGATGGATGACGACCTTATGCAGTCCCTGGAGCCTTTTAACGCAAAAGAGGCGGTGGATTTTCAGACGGCGTACCTTGCGGGCTATCTTGCGGATAAGTATGATGTGGAAGTGGAAGAAGCCGAGATAATAGCGAACGGAAGAATTAAAACAAGCGTTGAGGATAAGCTTAGAAGTACCGTTACAGGATATTCATCCGTCAGTACTGAAAGTATGAATGTATCGTTAAGCGACGCAGGGGTTAATTATTCGCTTTACCCGGTATGGCTTTTAAATACCTCATGGAACGGTAAACTATATACATTTGCGATGAACGGACAGACCGGGAAATTCGTGGGAAATCTTCCTGTGGATAAAAAGTTGGCGGGGCTCATTTTTGGAGGCTCGACTGTTTTGTTAACTGTTATCCTGTATTTAATCGGCATTTTTCTGTAAAGGGGGGTTTTGGAGATGAAAATGAAAAGAATACTGCTTTTTATGCTTTTTACGATACTTTCCTTCGGAATACTCGGGCAAGTCTATACAGGCAAAGCTCTTGCCGAAACAGAAAACAGTCCGAGACTTATAGACGGAGCGGTTATTTTAACTGATAGTGAGAATACGGAGTTACTTGACTCTCTGAATAAAATAAGCGAAAGGCGGAACTGTGATGTTGTTGTTATGACGGTTGCCGGAGAAACTACCGAGGACAACATACAAAGGTTTGCCAATGAACTTTTAAACACATCATTTGATAAGCCGGACGGAATATTATTTTTAGTGGACGTTACGGAAAGACATTGGGCTATATCCACTAAGGGTCTTGCGATGAAGATTTTTTCGGAATCGGTACTTGACGATATGGAAGATAAAGTCGTTTCCCATCTGAGAGATAATGAATTTAACAAGGCTTGTTTTGAGTTCGCAAAACTCAGCGATAAGTATATCGCGGAGTATCATTCATTCTTTAAGCCTAAAATAGCGGGAATAGCACTTTTAATAGCCCTTATAATATCCGGAATAGTGATAGCTGTTCTTTTAGGACAGCTTAAAAGCGTGGCTCCGGAGCGGGCTGCAAGCAGATATGTGGTTGACGGAAGCTTTGTACTTGACGATTCGGGAGATTTCTTCTTATACAGGACGGTAAGCAAGACAAGGCGAAGTACGGAGTCAAGCGGCGGCTCAAGCGGAAGCAGATCGAACAGCAGCAGCTCCAATGGCGGCAGATCGGGCAGCTTTTAGATCAAATTATTTGCTTCAGACAGTAAACAAGGCGGATAAATGGAACATATAGTATTCGGTATTTTGGCTCATGTGGATTCGGGAAAAACAACACTTTCGGAAGCCCTGCTTTTCTTAAGCGGGGCTATTAAAAAGGCAGGTAGAGTCGATAAAGGCGATACCTGCCTTGATAATTATGCTCTTGAAAGGATGCGCGGTATAACTATTTTTTCAAAGCAGGCGGAATTTGAAGCCTGCGGAAAGGGATTTACCCTGCTTGATACCCCGGGGCATATAGATTTTTCGGCGGAGATGGAAAGAACTCTCTCCGTGCTTGATTACACCGTGCTTGTAATAAGCGCGACAGGAGGTATAGAGTCGCATACGAGGACTCTTTGGAATTTACTTAAAAGATATGAAATACCGACCTTTATTTTCGTTAATAAGATGGACAGCTTTGTAGGAGAAGAAAAGGATATAGAGGAGCTTATAAAGCAAGAGCTTGGCGGAGGAATTGTAAAGCTCACCGAAAATCCGGATGAAGCGGAAAAGAATGAGCTTGATGAAATTGCGGTTTGTGATGAAAATCTGCTTGAAGAATTTTTGGAAACGGGTAAGCTAAAAAAAGATAGCATTAAAAAGGCTATAAAGGAAAGAAAAATTTTCCCGTGCTTTTTCGGTTCGGCGTTAAAACTTGACGGAACGGAGGAGTTTTTAAAGGGCTTTGCCGAATATACGGATATGCCCGAGTATGGAAAAGAATTCGGAGCAAGGGTTTTTAAAATTGCAAGAGATGAGAACGACAACAGACTCGCCTATATTAAGATAACGGGCGGCGAGCTCATGCCGAAAACAAAGATAGGCGATGAAAAGATACAGCAGATAAGAGTATATTCGGGCGAAAAATACGAGCTTAAGGAAAAAGCGGGAGCAGGAGAAGTATGCGCCGTAACGGGGCTTTTAAAGCCTATGGCGGGCGATGGACTGGGATTTCTTGAAGGAAAGAATATAAAACCTGTTTTGGAACAGGTTATGAGTTATAGAGTTATTTTAGATGAAAATGTGCCGCCCGTGTCGGCATTTTTAAAGTTAAAGGAGCTTTCCGAGGAGATACCGGAGCTTGGAGTTAAATATTCGAAAGAGAGTAAAGAAATATCCGTTTCTCTTATGGGAGAAGTTCAAATCGAGATTATAACTTCTTTGATTAGAGATAAGTACGGATTTGATGTTTCTTTCGGTGAGGGAAGTATACTTTATAAAGAAACGATAATTGAGCCGATAGAGGGAGTAGGGCATTTTGAGCCGCTCGGGCATTATGCCGAGGTGCATTTAAGGCTTGAGCCGGCGGAGAGAGGAAGCGGGATAAGCATAGGCTCGGAGCTTAGCGAAGATGCTTTAGCAGCAAACTGGCAGAAGCTTATATTCAGCCATGTCGCGGAAAAACAGCATAAGGGAGTGCTTACCGGTTCCCCCGTAACGGATATAAAAATAACTTTGACATCCGGCAGGGCTCATTTAAAACATACCGAAGGAGGAGATTTCAGACAGGCTGTTTACAGGGCGATAAGGCACGGGCTTATGAGAGCGAAATCCGCTTTGCTTGAGCCGATTTATGAATTTAATTTAGAGATTCCTAAAGACGCGGTAGGTAGGGCGATGACGGATATAAGCGCGATGAAGGGAAAATTCGAGGCTCCGGAAATAAATGGAGATAAGGTTTTTTTAACCGGAATGCTTCCCGCAAATGAATTAAAGGATTACAGACTTGTTTTAAGGAGCTATACGGGAGGCGAGGGAAGTATGGAGCTTTCTTTCGCAGGCTATGATTTTTGCCATAATCAGGAAGAAATTATTGAAAAGACGGGGTATTATCCCGAGGCGGATACGGAAAATACCGCCGATTCCGTGTTCTGCTCTCACGGAGCGGGTTTTGTGGTACCGTGGGACAGTGTAAGCGAGTATATGCACCTGCCATATTCTCTTAGGGAAGGGCAGGAAGAGAATGAAAATGAAAAATTTTTAAGGCATGCTACAGAAGTAGAAAGGCAGACAGGCAGGGAAAGAGAAGAAATTTTCCTCGGTACGGAGGAAATAGACAGCATATTAGGTCAGGCGGTAAGCTCAAACAAGAAAAAAGAAGCGGAAACCGCAAGAAACCGTTGGAAAAGATATAAGGCAAAAAGAGACGAGGGAGGAGCTTCGTCTTATGAAGCATGGAAAGAAAAAAAGACGGCGGGTGGAGAGGAATTTCTGCTTGTGGACGGCTATAATATCATTTTCGCATGGAAAGAGTTAAGAGAATTGGCGGAAGTAAATATAGACAGCGCAAGAGATAAGCTGATAGAGGTGCTTGTGAACTATCAGGGATATAAGGCATGCAGGCTTTTGCTTGTTTTTGATGCTTACAGGGTAAAGGGCGGCAGAGAAAGTATAGTGAAGTATGCAGGTATAGACGTAATATATACAAAGGAGGCGGAAACCGCGGATGAGTACATAGCCAAGACGGGTAAAAAGCTTACGTCTGAGGGCAGAGTAACGGTTGCCACCTCGGACAGTCTTGTACAGATGATAATTTTCGGAAGCGGAGCCATAAGAATGTCGGCAAACGAACTTGAGAACGAGGTAAGATATACCGAGGAGAAAATAAGGGAAAGCGGAAGGGTAATTTAAAACCTATACTTCCCGGGAGTAACCCCGACCGTATTTTTGAATTTTACTGAAAAATATTAAGCTTAATAATCGGGTTTAAAGCAGCAGCCTGCGGATATATCGGGGACAGCCGTCACATAGCAATTTGGTAAAATAATAATATTGTTACAAAAGAAAGTAAAGATTTTGATAAAATAGCCATGAGCAAGGAGATATAATACATGTCCGGTTCAACAGATAAAATTTTACAGGAGCTTGAGGCGGAACAAACTCGCCGCATGAATCTTACAAAAGAAGATTTACAAAAATCATACCGTAAATTAGCGGAACAAAATTTTCCCGATGTCGACAGAATAAGATTTATTGCGGATTTAGGTACCTGCAAGGAAATCGCATATCATTACGAGCTTATTTGCAAAGACCGGGAAGAAGGTAAAAATCTGCATTTAGAAAGCAGCTTTGATAAACATGGTATAGAAGGGCTTGAGTTTTTATTCGAACAGTTGTCTAAGGCTGAAGATGAAAGGCTAAGAATATTTACAGCTTTTTTAATAGCGGAAATTTTATCTAAATTAAAGCATAAAGATTTTTATGTATCCTTTTGTGATAAACTTATTCCTGTTCTTATTTCACTCATAGAAACAAAGGATAATAATCTTCGCCAAAAGGTGATTATAATCTTCGGATGGACAGGTTCATCAGAAGAGATTGATATTTTGATAAAACAAATGCTAAGCGACAATGATGCTCTTTGTAGAGCATGGTCGGTAACAAGCCTTATGCAAATGTCATTTCATAGAGTAGAGGCGGAAATAATAAAAAAAGAAACGGCGAAAAAAATTGCCAAGGCTATTGAAGGGGAAAAAGTCTTGTATGCTTGCGGTATTATGATAGAAGCGGCTCAAACGTTATTCGGCAAAAAGTGGCTGTCTTCATCCGCTTTAGAAAATGGAGAAACTTCCAAAATAGAAAAGGCGAGAAAATCAGCTATAAGATTTTTGAGTAAGTATGGATGATTTTACTGTTGGAGACGTTATTTGTGTAATAGAATATTCGGTTTGTTTATGCAATAATTATGCGTACGCGTTTACATTCTTTAATAACTTGTTGCTTGCGGGAATCAACACTTATTAACTATGACATGGATATAAATAAAAAATTACAGTCCGTTACTTAAACCTCGGAGAAATATTAACAAGCTCTATATTTCCCGGGAGTAACTCCTACAGCATTTTTAAATTTCTTTATAAAATAAAAATAATCGTTAAATCCTACGGCTTCACTTATTTCAGCAAGGCTCATTGCTGTTTGTTCAAGCAGTTCTTTGGCTTTGCCTATACGAAGTTCGGTTAAGTACTGCGTATATGTAAGCCCCGTTTCACTTTTTATAAGCTGGCTTATGTAGTTTGCATTTAAATGAAATTCCTCCGAGATAAGCTTCAATGAAACGGTTTTTGAATAATTTTTTTCCATATATCCGAGGATTGCCAAAAAGCTCTTGCCGGAACCGGCATCGTAACTTTCCGACGTTTCGGATATAGCTTTAGGCAGAATGGAGTCTGCAGTTTTTGTAAGCATTTCAGAAAAATTCTTAAATTCATTAAGAAGTCTTACGTATCCGTGAAGCATAGCTTCATCAAGCTCATAAAGCACGGAAGGGTATCCGGAATAAACTATTTCTTTATAAAACTTGAAAACGGCTTTCATATCGAAAATTAAGGAACAGTTGGCAGAGGAAAGCTCCGTTAAAAATATTTTTAAAGTCTCCGGCGTTTTTTTCGCTTCGTTAAGTTTTTTAAAAATTTCCTCGGTAAGAACAGGGTTAGGCATGGATGAACAAAGTGTAGGAGTATTGTTGATAAAAAACTGATACGCCATTGAAAGCAAATCATCTAAAACAATACCGAGTTTTTCTATGGAAACAGCCTCTTTGTATATTGAAATTCCGCCCATATCCTTTGAAAAAGCGATGATTTTTTCCGCTTCGGTATATGAAAACGGAGAGTTTGAAATATACAGATATTTATGCTTCGCTAATTTATAGGTAAATCCTGCGCCTATTTTCACGCCTATATTATGTACGTTTACCGAAGCGGCGAGATACAACTTGTCTGTATTAAGAGAAAGCTCGGAAAGTATATTTTTTATTTCCGAAGCATCGTTTTCTTCTATGGCATCGAGCAGATAATCGCCGTTTGATCTGCTGTCCGCAAGGATTTTGTTTGCCGCAATCCTCAAAGCGTTTTTCAAATCGACCGCATCTATCGGTTTAAGACAGTAGCCTGCCGCCTGTAAGCTTATTGCCTGCTTTGCGTAAGCAAAATCCGAATAACCCGAAAGAATAATAATTTGTGTATCGGGATACAGAGTCTTTACCTTTCCGGCAAGAGTAAGCCCGTCCATACCCGGCATACGAATATCGGTTATCAATATATCCGCTTTTTCTTTCTTGAAGAATTTAAGAACATCATCGGCTGAATTAGCTGTACATACAACTTCCAACGAAAGCTCGTCCCATGGAACAAGCGCCTGCAAATGGTTAATTACCGGAATTTCATCATCAACTAAAATTACTTTTAACATAATATTTCTCCGTACGGTTTCTTACTAAGATTTCGGAATAAAAATTACTATTCTTGTACCGTTTCCCGGCGTGCTGTCCAAATCTATATTGCAGTCATCGCCGTAGTACAGGGCAAGTCGTTTTGCTACGTTAAATATACCTATATGTGATCTGTTTTCATCGTCTTTAAAAGAAAGCGGTGAAGCAAGCATATCTTTAAGCTTACTTAAGGTTTCGGCAGGGATGCCCGTTCCGTCGTCATATATGCTTATTACAAGATGAGTTTCATTAAGCTTTGCGCCTATGTAAATGGTGACGGGAGAGGTGCCGGGCTCCACGCTGTGTTTAAGCGCATTTTCCGCAAAGGGCTGAAGTATGAATTTCATTACGGGAATTTCTTTTGTGTCATTTCTTATGCTGTAAATTATATTAAGCTTTTTCGGAAAGCGTATCTTGCATATTGTAAGGTATGACTGTATCATTTCAAGTTCTTTTTCAAAAGGCACAATACTTTCACCTTTTATATTATATCGGAAAAGCTTGCCTAAAGCCGATATGGCATCGCTTATTTCCGGAACGGACTTTTCAAGTGAAAGTGAGGCTATGGATTCCAAGGAATTATACAGAAAATGAGGATTGATTTGACTTCTTAAAAAACTTAATTCCGCTTTTTTCTTTTCAAGCTCCATTTCATAAAGATTCACGGTGGCGGCTTGAAGTTCCAGACTTAACTCGTTTTGTCTTTCAAGCATATTATTAAAAGCGTTTGAAAGGGACACAATTTCCGAACATCCTGTCAGTTTAACGGGAGCCTTATCTGAAACGGGACTGATTTCTTTAAGGTTTTCTATGTGGATTGATAATTTTTTAAGCGGAGTGACAATATTTCGTAAAATACTTCGCATAAGCAGAGCGATTATAGTAAGTGAAAGCAAAGTTACACTTATTATAACAAATGTTGTGAATCTGACCTCGGCTGTTATTGAGTGTTTGTCAAGCGCAGTTATTACGGTAAGAGGTTTGTCGCTTATCCTTGATTTATAAATAAGGTAATTCGGCGTTTCCAAAAAGATCAGTTTGGAGTCCGCTTTTTCGGAGGGCTCTCCGAGTTCGCTTAATATCTCATCTTTTATGACTTTTTTTCCGTTAAAAGAAAAGCTGTTGCCGTTATCGTCAACCAGGATAAAATAGGTGAATTCTTTTTTATTATCAGGAAGTATCAGATTTGATTTATTTAAATCCAATGAAAGAAACAAAGTGCCGAGCAGTTTTCCGTAATTTGCTCTGTTATGCATCCCGTACATATTATGCCCGAAAATGAGCCTATATGAGTTTTTTTCGCGGAGGGAGAAAAAGGGAGAGGATTTAAGACCGAAGCAGCGGGAGCCGTAGGACTCCTTCATTTCATCGGAAAATTTTTGAAGTGAAGCCCTGTCGCAATAATTTGACCATACTAATTCATCCGAAAAAAGGGCAATATCGGAAATGTCATTATTCATTATAGAATAAGAAGAAAATTGTGTCTGCAGGGATTTTATATATTCGGGAGTTTTTGATGAAAACGGTGAAAGCATAAGGTTTTCAATATTATTGTCAAATAAAAGGCTCGTAAATATTGTATCCGCGCGTTTTATAAGAAAATCGACCTCGCTTTCAAATTTTTCCGCAGTACTTTTTGCGTAAGATGAAGCGTTTTTTGTCATAAGTCCGTAGATGACGTTATAAGAAAGCAGGAACAGACCGATTCCGAGTACTAAAAAGCAGCAGAGAATGAAATTAAACTGTTTTAAAACGGATTTGTTTTTATTTAGAGGCATATATTGACCTTTCCGCAGGAGATATTCTAAGCATAAGATTACGTCCGATTATGAAAAAATGCAAGATATTTTCAGCTTGAGTTTATGCATTTTTTTCATTTAAACATGGCTCTATCGACTAAAATGTACTTATTTTCGTTAAATTATTTTTGTTTATGTAATGCGGCTTATAAGCAGCACGGTTAAGCCATATTTATGAAAAAATCCTGAAACTCAAGATTTTCAGGATCAAGTGAATATTTTTATGTAAAATTTCTTGCCGCACCTAATAAAATTCCATATTTGTATTTGAAATATGGAAAAATCCCACATCTATCATAAAAACAACCAAAAATCGACATTAAAAATACATTTTTTTGTGCAAAACCATAGTGTATACTTGATATATAAAAGAGAAAGATGAGGAAAAGTCATGAAAGGAAGGGAAAAATATTCCAAAACGGAGTTAAAAAAGAGAATCAGGAATAACTGGATGCTTTACGCCATGTTGGTGCCTGTTTTAGTGTGGTATCTGATTTTTTGCTATCTGCCGATGGGAGGAATAACCCTTGCATTTAAAGAATTCAGATTTGATATGGGGCTTTGGAGGAGCCCGATTGTAGGGTTTAAACATTTTAAGGCGATGTTTTCGGATAGAGAGTTTTGGACGGCATTTACGAACACTATCATATTCAGCCTCGGAAAACTTGTTTTTCATTTTCCGGTACCGATAATAGTGGCTGTTTTATTAAATGAGATTAAAATTTCAAAAGTAAAAAAGGTATTTCAGACAATCTTTACATTCCCTCATTTCATAAGCTGGGTGGTTCTTTCCGGAATACTTATAAATATCTTCGCTTCAAACGGTATAGTAAATCAGACTCTCGGAGCGCTCGGAATGGAAAAGATAGCGCCTATAATTGAAGTCGGCTCTTTCAGATGGTTTATATGGTTGTCGAATATTTGGAAGGAATTCGGGTGGGATGCCATCATATACATGGCTGCGCTTACAAGCATAGACCCTCAGCTTTATGAGGCGGCGGAAATAGATGGGGCAGGAAGACTCGGCAAAATGCTTCATATAACGTGGCCGGGAATAAGAGGCATAGTAAGTGTAATGCTTATTTTACAAATCGGAGGAATTATGAGCGGTGCTTCCTTCGACCAGGTATTCAACCTCTATTCGGCACCGGTATACCCTGTCGGCGATATCATAGACACTTATGTTTACAGAAAATCGTTTATGGTAGGAGCCAACTTCGGCTACACGACGGCTATAGGACTGCTTAAGTCCGTAATAGGAGTGGCATTGCTGCTCACGGCAAATAAAGCGGTTAATAAAATGGGAGAGGAGGGGCTGTTCTGATGAAAAAGAACAAGACAACGGCTTTTGATATCATACTTTACGTTTTATTCGGCTTACTTGCCCTCATAACCCTTTATCCGTTTTATAATGTACTGATTGTATCCGTTTCAAATACCAAGACAAGCATTGAACATTCTCCGTATATATTGCCGTATGTGTTTGACCTTACGGGTTATAAAACTATTATAAAAGATATAGATTTTTTTAAATCACTTTTTGTAACGATATTTGTAACTGCTTTCGGCGGCGCTTTAAATATGATTTTTTCAATTATTGCATCCTATGTGTTGTCGAGAAAAGGTCTGCCGGCAAGAAAGGTTTTTTTGTCGCTTATTCTTTTTACAATGTTTTTTTCGGGTGGAATGATACCTACCTACCTTGTAATAAGCAATTTAAATCTTACCGACAGTATTTGGGCGTTAATATTTCCCACCATGCTTAATACTTATTATGTGATTATAATGAAAAATTATTTTGAGAGTCTGCCTATAGGACTTTCCGAGGCGGCGAGTATAGACGGCGCGAACGCCTTTATCATACTTATAAGGATTTATTTGCCGATATCGAAGCCGTTTATGGCGACCTTCGCTCTCTTTTACGCGGTTGAAAGGTGGAACGGTTGGTGGGAAGCGTTTCTTTATATAAGTGATAAGAATCTGAAGCCTTTGCAAATTTATTTAAGAGAGGTGCTTGTAAATTTCAATACCCAGTTAGCAACGCAGGCGCAGTCAATGCTTTCGCAAAATAAGGTGTTTGTGCAGTCGATTCAGATGGCGGCAATCGTTGTTACCATGCTCCCTATATTCTGTCTGTATCCGTTTTTGCAGAAATATTTCGTAACAGGTATAATGATCGGCTCGATAAAGGAATAGAGCGCTTACAGCGTTCATATATAAAAATGTGGGAATTACCACGGAAAAGGAGAAAATGAAATGAGAAGACACAAAAAAGTTATTTCTGCCGCGCTTGCTTTGGTAATGGCTGTATCAATGCTTGCGGGTTGCGGACAGAAGGGGAATGAAACAAAGAAAAGCAGTACTTCAGAGACTGCCGCCTCTACAGTAAGTAAGACAAGCGGTACGGGGAGCGCTTCTACATCGGGTACCGGTGAACAGGCACAGAAGGTGGATGTAACGATTGCGATTTGGGGAGCTGATGACGGACTTTCGGATCCTAATGACCCTATATTAAAGACTTTGGAGGAAAAGACGGGAGTACACCTCGTTCCTCAAAATGTAACATGGGATGATTTTGAGCAGAAGATTCAGCTTTGGTCCACAAACGGTCAGCTTCCTGATATCTTCGTCGGAGATTTTGTAGGAAAATCATTTTTCGGAAACTGGATAGAGCAGGGCACTATAAGGGCTTTGCCTGAGGATTTATCCGCATATCCAAACCTTGCGGAGTATCTTAAGATGGACAGAGCACAGGCGGCTATGAGAGACGGCAAATATTATATGATACCGAGAAGCACCTATAAGGATATTTCCTACAGCGTGCTTGACAGAAATGTGGTTTATAGATGGGATCTTGCAAAAAAGGCGGGAGTTACCAAGGAACCTGAAACTTATGAAGAGTTTGCCGATATGATCAAAAAGATAATAGCGGCTGATCCCGAGAAAAAGAATATATCCGGAATGACACAGATTATTCCCGCTCTGCTTGCCGGCTTCATACTTCCTTATGGCGGCATACTTCAGAAAAAATGGGTATTAAACAAGGACAATAAATTTGTACCGGGATATTTTGCGGATAAGGACGGACTTATAGCCGCTATGGAGCTTGCAAGAAAATATTACACCGAAGGTGTTGTTGAGAAAGATATTGCTCTTGCAAAGCTTGAAACAAGTAAAGAAAAATTCTTGAAGGGCGAGAGCGCTGCAATGATATTCGCATGGGCAGGACCTGCAGGGCTTTATGACAACATTGTGAAAGATTATGAGCAGCTTTATCCGGATCGTAAGTTTATTGATGATATGAAGATTGCAAAGCTTTATCCGGGTGTGGACGGAAAGAAGCATTATTTTGTAGACACCGAAGCATGGAGCGAGAGCTACTTCTCATCAAAGGTTGATGATGAAAAGATGGCGGCTATCTGCAAGCTTTATGACTATCTCTGCTCGGAAGAAGGAAAAAGACTTGTATTCTGCGGATTTGAGGGTGAAGATTATGAAGTCAAGGACGGGCAGGTTGTAATGAAGGACGGAGTGGATGTTATGACTAAATATAGATTTAAAAATAATAATGCCACCGACAGTATCGCCATGTGGAATCCATCATCGTGGGATTTGAGCTTCCCTTCAAACACTCCTATGGAATACAGAAAGCTTAGTGAAGCAAGGTATATGGATGCCGGAAAGAACGGAACTCTTCCGAAGTATTACGACTCGGTGCTTTTCTTATCCACACCTTTAAAGAACGAGTTTGTGTATAATGTAAGCGATGATCTTATGCAGATTATGATGGGCACGGATCCTGTTCCCGAAATGGTGGACAAGCTTCTCGAAAATTATGAAAATAACGGACTTTCCGCTATGATTGAGGAAGTAAATAAGGTTGCCGAAGAGCAGGGAATCAAGAAGTAATACACAAAACGCTCCAGACTGCCGTCCGCAAAGGGCGGCAGTTTTATGTAAGTGATAAAAAATGCTGCGGAGGAAAAAATGGAGTTTAAGGCGAAATGGATAAAATCCGGAAGAAATTTAGGCGATATTTGTCCGGTTTTCAGGCGAAAATTTACACTAAACGGAGAAGTTCTGAAAGCGAGACTGATTATAACCGCTTTAGGCGTTTACGAAGCGATTATAGGAGGTGAACGCATAGGGAAATATGTGCTTGCGCCGGGGTGGACGAGTTATCAAAAACGTTTGCAATATCAAATTTATGATATTACAGATCTGTTAAAGCGGGAAAACGAAATATGTGTTACCGTCGGAAAAGGCTGGTATTCATCTCCGATGCCGAGTAACGAAAACTGTGAGGACAGAAAGCGTCGTGTGGCGTTAAATACGGGATTGTTTGCTGAAATTCATATTTTATATAGAGACGGAAGCAAAGCTGTTATTCTTACGGACGAATCGTGGGAGTATAGCGAGAGTGCCGTAAGATTCAGTGAGATTTATGACGGTGAAACATACGATGCGGGATTTACTCCGATTTTATGGGAAAAAGCGGAAATTTTCACAGGTCCGACCGAAATACTGATTCCGCAGGAGGGGGAGATTGTTAAGGAACAGGAGCGATTTGCGGCAAAATCGGTATTTAAGACGCCTGCAGGTGATATTGTTGTTGACTTCGGACAGGAGATTACAGGATATACGGAATTTGAGATAGAAGCAAAAGCAGGCGAACGTATTCGAATTCAACATGCGGAAGTACTTGATAAAGAAGGGAATTTTTATAATGAAAATTACAGAAGCGCAAAGGCTGAAATAAATTATATATGTAAGGAAGGAAAGCAGCGTTGGCACCCTAAACTCACTTTTTTCGGCTTCAGATATATAAGATTGGTAGATTTCCCGCTCGAGGCAAAGCCTGAACAGTTTACAGCAATAGCGGTTTATTCGGATATCAGGCAGACCGGCAAAATCAACTGTTCGGATAAAAATCTTAACCGATTGTTTTCAAATATATTCTGGGGACAACGCGGGAATTTTCTCGATATACCCACCGATTGTCCTCAACGTGATGAAAGGTTCGGGTGGACAGGTGACGCTCAGGTTTTTATAAAAGCGGCATCTTATAATTTTGATACCCGGCGTTTTTTTACTAAATGGCTCCATGATTTATCCGCGGATCAGAAAGAAAACGGTTTGGTACCGGAAGTAATACCGGACTATTTTAAAAATAACAAAACCTGCGCGGCATGGGGAGACGCGGCGGTTATATGCCCGTGGCAAATTTACCTTACATACGGAGATGAAAAGATATTGTATGAGCAGTTTGACAGTATGAGGAAATGGATTGACTATATTACCACGGCAACAAAAGACAGATATTTATGGACAGGGGGCATTCACTACGGTGACTGGCTCGGTCTGGACGCTCCGGCTGGAAGTTATAAAGGCTCAAGCCGTGAAGATTTTATTGCTTCCGCTTATTATGCGTATTCCACAGGACTGTTTATTAAGGCGGCAAAGGTAATAGGTGTTGATGTTTCGGAATATGAAGAATTACTTAAAAATATTATAGAAACATTCAGAAAAACGTATCCGGAGTATCATACCCAGACGGAATATACATTGGCGATATGGTTCGGACTGGCGAAAGAACCTGAAAAATCGGCTGAAGAATTAAACAATATGATTAAAAAAGACGGATACAGGCTGAAAACAGGTTTTGTCGGAACACCGTATATTCTGCATGTGCTCGGAAAATATGGATATAGTGATACGGCATACCGTCTGTTAATGAGAAAAGAGTATCCGTCATGGCTCTATGCGGTAGAAAAAGGGGCGACAACGATTTGGGAGCATTGGGACGGAATTACTGAAAACGGCGACTTTTGGAGCAGTGAAATGAATTCTTTCAATCATTATGCTTACGGGGCGGTAATTGATTGGGTATATGAGCGGGCGGCAGGGATAAAGCCTTCCGAGGAAGAACCGGGATTTAAAAAGGTTATTTTTGAGCCTGAGCCCACCGAACTGCTTAAATGGCTTGAAGCTTCAGTTGAAACGAGACACGGGACAGTTTACGCAAAATGGTCATGGGAGGAAAACAGGGTGAAATATGAGATTAAGACTCCGGTAAAAGCGGAGATAAGGCTTAAAGAAAGAATGCTTTCGTTATCCGAGGGAAGCTATGTATTTTGGCTATAGTTTTTAACACTTGACAGACCGTTATTTTGCGGCTAAAATGCCTACTAAACACTATAATATAGTAGGAAAAGAAAGTGAATTACCCTATTACGGAGATGAGCAAAGACATAAGTCTGAAAAGGAGGGATTTATGGCTGTATACGAAAAAATAACGGAACTTATCGGAAAAACGCCCCTTTTGGAGCTTAAGAATTTTGAGAAAAATAATGGGCTTAAGGCTAAGATACTCGGGAAACTGGAGTATTTTAATCCGGCGGGTTCGGTAAAGGACAGAGCTGCGCTTGCGATGGTCGAGGCGGCGGAAAAGAGCGGAGAGATAAAAGAGGGTACAGTTATAATAGAGCCTACAAGCGGAAATACCGGTATCGGGCTTGCTTCGGTAGCGGCGTCAAGGGGCTACAGACTTATAATAACCATGCCCGAAACAATGAGCGCGGAAAGAAGGATGATACTTAAAGCCTATGGCGCGGAGCTTGTGCTTACGGACGGAGCAAAGGGAATGAAGGGAGCTATAGCGAAGGCGGAAGAGCTTGCCGAAGAGATTCCTGACAGTTTCATACCGGGGCAGTTTAAAAATAAGACAAATCCTGAAGCTCACAGAAAGACTACCGGTCCCGAGATATGGGATGACACCGAGGGCAGGGTGGATATTTTTGTGGCGGGAGTAGGTACCGGCGGTACGGTGACGGGGGTCGGTGAGTATTTAAAAAGCAAAAATCCGAATATTAAGATAGTTGCCGTAGAGCCTGCGGCGTCGCCCGTTTTAAGCGGAGGCGCGGCAGGACCCCATAAGATTCAGGGAATCGGAGCGGGCTTTATACCTGAAAATTTGAACCGTGATATTTATGATGAGATTATACAGATAGAAAATGAAGAAGCATTCGCTTTCGGTAGAGAAGTAGCAAGGAGCGAAGGCTTTCTTGTGGGAATATCATCCGGAGCGGCTCTCGCGGCGGCAAAAAAGCTTGCGGAGCGAGGAGAGAACGAGGGAAAGATAATAGTGGCGCTTTTTCCCGATACAGGTGACAGGTATTTGTCAACGGCGTTATTTGAGGAGTGATATTAAAAAATACGCAGTCAAGCTTAAAATTAAACGGGCTCCCCTCATAAACTCATGGTGAGTTTATGAGGGGAGCTGCTATGTTTGAAAATAATTGTGAATAGTGTAACAAAAATATTTTGATATCATAATAAATATGTAGAAAATAACAAAAACTATTGAAAATTAATTTTAACTGTGCTATTTTATGACTATAAATGTTAGCGCTAACATTAGGTGAAAGGTGATTAAATGAGTACATTAAAAGATATTGCCGAGCGTGCCGGAGTATCCAGTATTACAGTATCCAGAGCTATCAATAATCCTGAACTGGTAAAAGAGAAAACTCGTGACAAAGTTAATTTAGCCATGGCTGAGCTGAAATATATTCCTAATGCCGCCGCGAAGAGTCTGGCGGCAAACAGGGCGGGAATAATTGATGTTTTTATTCCGCACGATATTGATTTAAGCAATCCCTTTGTTATGCACTTTATAGCGGGTATAAGTAATGTGTTGAGCAGACGGATGTATCCGTTTCTTATATTACGAGATATGAAACATGAACATTTATGTGACGGATATATAGTGACAGGATTGATGAGGGATGAGATAAATAAATTTTATGAATACGCAAGAGAGCGTTCAAGACCTGTTGTTTTGTTCGGACATACGAAATTAAGTAAAGTCAGTTGTATAGATGTGGACAATGTGCTCGGAGCGGAGATAATAACCGAGCATTTAATTAAAAACGGGCACAGTAAAATTGCTATGGTTAATGTTAATGAAAACAAAGATTATGCAACGGACCGTTATACAGGCTATTGTAACGCACTCAAAAAAAATAATATTGAAATCCGTGAAAATATATACTTTGAAACAAATAATAACGTGCAGGGGGGAAGAGAGGCGGCGATTTCAATATTGAAGAAAAACAGCTGTACAGCCGTATTCTGTGCTACGGATACAATCGCAATCGGGGTTTGTCAAGCTATAACGGAAAAGGGATTAAAAGTGCCGACGGATATTTCTGTTGCGGGGTTTGACGGCTTGGGTCACAACCTGCTTGCGACAGTTCCCATAACAACAGTAGGACAGCCTGTATATAAAATCGGTGAAATGTTGGCTGAACAATTATTAGCTGAAATTGATAAGAAGGCGGAGCGTATTTGCAGGTTTATAGTTCCTGATTTTATTGACGGCAAATCGGTTTCAAGACTGAATCATAAATGACATACACGTTAGGTGTATGTGTAAATAAAAACAATGAAGGAGGTAAAACATGAAAAAAATTGCGGCAATAGCAATGACGGCAATGATGGCATCTTTACTTGTAGCTTGCGGGAAGGGAGACTTAGAGAAATCGGCTAAGAGTAGTGAGGGTATGCGGACTTCATCCGGTACGACTACATCTAAAACTGCAGCTTCCACATCAGGCGCTCTGAGCGGTACAATAGAAGTATGGTCGTCAGGTGAGGAGCTCGGAAGGTTTGTTGAAGGCTTTAATAAAGAATATCCGGATATAAACGTAAATATAACTGTAGTACCTAATGCCGATTTTCTTACAAAGCTTACACCTACTCTCGCAAGCGGCAAAGATACGCCTGATATTTTTACAGGTGAATCGGATTATGTCAAGTATCTTGTTGATTCGGGATATTGGGATGATCTGAGTAAGGCGCCTTATAATGTCGGAGAGTATAAAGGGGACATGTGGGACTATGTTGTTAATGTAGGAACCGACATGTCAGGAGTGATCAGGGCATTAAGTTGGCAGTCTTCTCCCGGTTCCGTTATTTATCGACGTGATATAGCCAAAGAAGTCCTTGGAGTATCCGAACCGGAAGAAATATCCAAACTTCTTGACAGTAACAGCGCCATGCTTGATGTGGCGGCAAAATTAAAGAAAAAAAATATTAAAATGTTTGCCAGTTGGCAAGATATCATGAATATGCAGTTTTCAAATCGAGCCGAACCGTGGGTTGTAGACGGAGAGCTTATTATTGATGAATCTATGCTTGAATTTATGGATATGGCAAAGACAATTTCTGAAAAAGGATATGATTTAAATGTTGATCCTTGGGCTCCGGAGTGGAGCGCGGCGGTAGAGAGTGATGATACATTCTGCTACGTATTGCCTACATGGGGATATCAGTTTGTCGTTAAACCTGCAGCGGACAAAACAAAAGGAAAATGGGGACTTTGCAGCGGACCTGTCCCTTATGTCAAAGGAGGGACATGGTTAGGTATTTACAAGGACAGTCCGAATAAAGAAGCGGCTTGGGCGTTTATGAAATATGTAACATGTAACAGTGACGCACAGAAGCAATATGCAAAGGAATACGGCGAGTATGTTTCTTTAAAATCCGCCGATGACGCACTCGCTAAAGAAGCAGGAGAAGAAGTGCTTGGCGGACAGAACTTATATCAGTTCTATAATGCTCAGATGGAGAAAATTCCCGATACCCTTATGAGTGCTTATGACGGACAGCTGAATAATTTTTTCTTGTCCAATACAAAGTTGTATATTACAGGTGAATTTACAAAAGAACAGGCAGTAGAACAATTCAAAAAAGACGCAAAGAATGCTTATCCTGAATTGAATGTTAAATAATTAGAAAGTTAAAGAAGCTTTGGCTGTATAAGCATGGCAGCGGCATATATAACTGCTGCTGCCATATTTTGGAGGATAATAAACAATGATTAAACGTAAGTTTTTTAAAAAGAGAATAAATAAAGAAAATTACGGCTACTTGTTTATTGCGCCTTTTTTTATTGTATTTGTGGTTTTCGGATTATATCCGATTATATATACAATTATTCTCAGCTTTTGGAGATGGGACGGATTGTCCCGGATGATGCCGGTCGGTACTGAAAATTATTTGAGACTTTTGGGAGATGAAGTTTTTTATCTTTCCATTTGGAATACTATTAGAATTTGGATTTGTAATTTTATCCCACAAATGTTTATAGCGCTGTTATTATCGGCACTTTTCACATTTAATCGAATTCGCGGAATGAAATTTTTCCGCGCGTCGTACTATCTCCCGAATTTGATTACTGCGGCTTCCGTGGGATTACTTTTCAATCTCTTGTTTGACGGTAATAAATCCGCGATTAATTATATTCTTAAAGAATTCGGTGTAGAGGGAGCGCCGTTTGCTTTTTTCAGTAACGGTGTATTTTTGTCCGGTATCGTTTCATATATACAATGGTGGATGTGGTTCGGCTATACGACAGTGATAATTATGGCAGGTATTACAACAATAGACAGTTCTATATATGACGCGGCGTCGGTAGACGGAGCAACGAAGTTTAATGTATTTACTAAGATTACTTTGCCGTTAATACGTCCGACACTTATTTATATGACAATTACCTCTATAATCGGTGGAATGCAGTTGTTTGACGTACCGATGACACTTACAAACAGTACAGGAGATCCGAATAAATCAGTTTTAACAACTTCTATGTATTTGTATAATCAGGGTTTTAAAAACTTTAATTACGGTTACGCTTCGGCGATGTCAGCCGGATTATTTGTTGTTATAGCGACGTTAAGTATTTTTGCCCTTTGTGTAATGAAGAGAAGGGATAGCGTTTATGATGAATAAAATAATGAAAAATAAGAAAATTTATAGAACTCGAAAGGTGATATTCGGAATACCTGTTTATTTATTTTTAATGGTATTACTGATATTGTCAATCGTTCCGTTTTATATGGTCATCATAAATTCTACGCATTCAAGCTTCGATATAGTGACAAGATTAAATCTGTTTCCCGGAGAAAATATAGCTGATAATTATGAGACTATGCAAAGTCATGTCAATATATGGAACGGTTTTCGTAACAGTTTAATGATAGCTGTGCCGTATATGTTTTTTACAGGATATTTCGGCGCGTTGACGGCGTACGGTTTTGCTAAATATAGATTTAAAGGAAAAAAAATATTATTTGCCGTTGTTCTGGCTTCTATGATGTTACCGAGCCAGTTAAGCATAATAGGCTTTTATCAGTTAAACCTAAAACTCAATATGTTAAATACATATACATCACTTATTGTCCCAGGTATCGCAAATGCGACAGCGGTATTTTTTTTAAGAGGTATTATAGAGCAGAGTATTCCAAATTCAATGATAGAGGCGGCAAGAGTTGAAGGATGCGGAGAATTTGCAATATTTAACAGGATAGTTTTTCCGTGTATTGTGCCGGGGGTTGCGACAATGTGTATTTTTAACTTTGTTTCCTGTTGGAATAATTATATGGGACCTTTGATTATTTTGACATCAGATAAGAAATATACGATGCCGGTTATGATTGCGATGATAAAAGGATTGTATTTAACAAATTACGGAGCGATGTATTTAGCAATCGCGATTTCGGTTATTCCTATTATCATAATATATCTGCTGTTTTCAAAATATATAATAAACGGATTAACAGCAGGATCCGACAAATAGAGGAGTATAAAATATGGAAAATATTACGTGGAAATATACGACGGAAACGGAAGCATGGAATGAAGCGGAACCTGCTGAAGGAAACGGGCAGGCAAATTTATACTTAACAGGTGACGAGTATCAAAAGATGTTCGGCTTTGGAGCTTGTTTTAATGAATTGGGATATAAGGCTGTTTCGTTACTTTCGGAAGAAAAACAGGAAATGCTTTTGAAAGAATTGTTTGATCCGGAATATGACGGCTGTAAGTTTAATTTTTGCAGACTTCCTATCGGAGCGAATGATTATTCTCTTGACTGGTACAGTTTGGATGAGACACCTGAAGATTATGAGCTGAATGATTTTTCAATAGAACGGGATAAAAAATATTTAATACCTTATATTAAAAAAGCGCTGAAATATAATGCGGATTTAAAGTTGTTCGCGTCGCCGTGGAGTCCGCCGGCTTGGATGAAAAATCCTCCGGTATATAACTGGGGGAAGCTGATTTTCACTCCGAAAAATCTTAGAACATACGCAAATTATTTTTTAAAGTTTATACAAGCATATAAAGAAGAAAAAATACATATTGATCAGGTACATATACAAAATGAGCCTGTTGCCGATCAGAAATTTCCATCGTGTATGTGGACCGGTGAAGAACTGAAAATTTTTATCAGAGATTATCTTGGACCTGTTTTTAAAAAAGATAACATTGACACGGAAATATGGCTTGGAACAATAAATGCTCCGGGATGTGATTATAACCGACTGATTTTTGATAAATGGGCGACGGAAGATTACGATTATTTTGCAAATGCGGTTCTTGAAGATGATGAAGCACGTAAATATATTTCAGGTGTAAGCTATCAATGGGGCGGCAAAATTGCGATACAGCGAACATTTGAAAGCTGGTGGCCGGAAATCAGATTGATGCAGTCTGAAAATGAATGCGGTTTCGGAGATAATACTTGGGAATATGCCGCTTATGTATGGACAATGCTTAAACATTATATAAGCAACGGGGCGGAATCATACATGTATTGGAATATGATTCTTGAGCCGAGGGGAGTAAGTACGTGGGGAGATCCGCAAAATTCCATGATTACTGTTTCAAACAATGAATATATTTATAATCCCGACTTTTATGTGATGAAACATTTTTCAAATGTTATTAAAAGAGGCGCTGTCCGTTTGGGAATTTGCGGATATAAAGCGGCGGATTCATTGGTATTCAGAAATCCTGACGGCAGTATCGCCGTTGAAAGCTTTAACCCGTTTAATGAAACTAAAGACCTGAAATTTGAACTGAAGGGTAAATGTTATAATTTTAAACTTAAGCCTCGCTCTTTTAACAGTATACTGATAAATCGCTGACGGACAGAAATATAATTTAATGTAAAAATGATTTTTTTGTTTTCTAATATGCTGAAAATGATGAAATTGTGGAAAGGAGAAGATATGTTAAAGAAATTGATTGCAGGAGGGCTGTTGATGGTTATGTTACTTGGAACACAGTCACAGACAATAACTTACGCAGATATTACAGATGTAAATGTATGGATATCAACAGTAAACAGCAGTAACTCGGGAATGGATAAAGCTCTTGAGAAACAGGTACCTATTCATTTTGATATAAATGATGGTATAACAACGAATAATCTAATTGTGGTTAACGAGAATAATACTTATCAAACAATGGACGGATTTGGAGCATCAATTACGGAAGCATCTGCGCATCTGTATCAAAAAGAACTTGATGAAGAATCAAAAACAAGTATGATGAATGCGCTGTTTGATAAAGAGACCGGAATTGGAATAAGTATGCTTAGACAAACAATAGGGGCTTCGGATCATTGTGTCGCACCATATAATTTTGCTCCTAATTGGCAAAGAGAGGACTTGCCGAACTGGGATTTTTCTCATGAACTGGAAGAAATTATGCCTACAGTTAAAGATGCTTTAGCTATAGAACAGGGAAGGGTAAAGGTTATGGCTTCATGCTGGAGTCCTCCGGGTTGGATGAAAGAAAACAGATCTGAACTCGGTATGTACAAAGGACGGAAAGGAAGGCTGAGAAGTGATAAATATCAGGCATATTCCAATTATATAGTAAAGTTTATTCAGGAATATATGCTTAGAGGAATTGATATTTATGCTATAACACCTAACAATGAGCCTGATCACGCAAGCTATGATTGGCCGGCAATGCCTATGTCACATAATGAGGCGGGAAAGCTTGTGGCAAATTATCTTCGTCCGACATTTAACAGAAATAATTTAAATACAAAGATAATGTGTTGGGATCACAGCTATACGACAACTAATTATAAGGATGGAGCTTATCCGCTTGAATACTATAAAAATAATGATGCATTTAATGCGACTGACGGCTCAGCATGGCATTGGTATGAAGGTGACGAAGAGGTGATGTCAGTAATACACAAAGAATATCCGACAAAAGACATTTGGTTTACGGAAGGATCAGGCGGTGAGTGGGGTTTTCCAAAATGGAGAACAGCCTTTTTAAATCAAATATCCTGCATTGTCAATATAGCGCGAAACTGGAGTAAATCTATTATATATTGGAATCTTGCCCTTGATCAAAATGGTGGACCGGACTATTATTACGATGTGAATCAGCATCATGATTCTACTAACCGAGGACTTGTCACCATAAATACAGATACAAAAACTTGGGATTATAATGTTGATTATTATACTTTGGGACATATAAGCAAATTTGTTGATCCTGGTGCTAAACGCATTGATTCTACAAGTTTAGATAATAATATTGAAACAGTTGCATTTAAAAATGTCTCAGGAGAAAAAGTATTGATTCTTGCAAATATGGTTAATAAAGTGCAGGATGTAAAAGTAGTTTGGGGAAATAAGCAGTTTTCATATATTTTGCTGCCGGAATCTATAACAACAATGACTTGGAATGGCGTTCAAGATGGAAAAGTTGCCGATCCAATTTGGTTCAATAATTTTGAAAATAATATGAATTTTACATCGGGTATCAGTGCAAGTGTTACGGAAACCGATTCAAGCGCAAATTTAGGCGGAAGTAGAGGTGTTTTACTTACAACAACTGAAAACGGATTACCGGGTTCGAATAAACAATGTATTGAGATATTACCTCAGGGCGGCAATTATGTAGATGCTTCAAATTATCAATATTTGACTTTTTCAGTAAAAGATATGGTAAATCCGGCGTCTGCAACTGTAAAAGTGACTTTTGTGGATGCCGTAGGTAATGAGAGCGGAACATGGACACATGAAAAGACCGTATATAATAATTGGACAAGAATGTGGATTCCTATTGCCGGCACAGAGGGATTTGACCGCACTAAAATTGCAAAAATAAAAATAGGATTTTATTGGAAAGGGAATTACGGAATTGATGATCTTGCATTTATAAGCGGATATGATGACGGAATACCGGCATTTGATAAAAATTTGGTTATTAACCCGAGCTTTGAAGATAACGGAAGCGCAGTTCGTTCGCCGAAAGGTTGGCAATTTGAAGGGGGTACTCCTGAGGCTGCATATCTTGAAAAAAACAGAAACGCAGCGAGCGGTCGTTTTCATGTGGTTCATTATTCGTCGGCAGCGCATGATTGTTATACATGGCAGACGATATATAACTTACCGAAAGGAAACTATACTTTAAGGGCTGTGGTTCAGTCAGGAGGGGGTCAAAGACAAAACAAAATTTTAGCTACGGATTTTGGAGGAACGGAAATGAACGTTGATATTCCGGTAAACTCTTTTTGGAATCAGGTTGAAATTAAGAATATACAAGTGACTAATGGAAAATGTACAGTGGCATTTTACACCGAAGGAAATCCGGGAGATTGGGCATGTATGGACAATATGGAGCTGATTAAAGATGATTCTGTTTTTATAGAGACCGCCGCGAATAATTAAGAAACTTACAAAGAACCTGTATATCATTGAAGCTTTTGATATACAGGTTTTTTTATAGTTGAAACCGGAAAAATAGCCACATTTAAAGGACTGTAGTCCCTTGTATAAACTTCTCCGTAATATTATAATGCAAATATAAAGCCTTACAGACCTGATGTAAAGGACTTGATGCCGTATTAGGCGAAAGGAATTTGCTTATGAATAAAACCGAAATATCGGAGATAAGAAAGCAGTTTACCAAAGATGACTGCGTGATAGATCGTTTCGCCGCCTGTTATGTGAGTACGGAAAAGGAAAAGACCTGTTTAACGAAGGAAGCTTTTTTATCATTACCCGAGGAAGAACTTTTCAGATACCTTGACATTTTTAAAAAGGCATTAGGCGGGACACTCGGGAAAAATCTTATAAATATGGAATTTCCGCTTGAAGCGGAGCTTGGCGATGAAGGGCAGCAGAAGTTTTTGCTTAAGCTTAGGGAAACCGCTTTAAAAGATGACGGGCTTACGGAAAAGTTTTTTAATCTTGTAATAGCTAATTATCCTACTACGGAGAAATATTATATAGTTTTGGCTCATGCCGTGTATGATGTGCCCGGAAAGGCTAAGGACGGGGTGGAAATGCACGATATGTCGGAGAATATTTACGAATATCTGCTTTGTGCCATCTGTCCGGTTAAGCTTTCAAAGCCGGGGCTCGGCTACAACGAGAATGATAACAGAATAGGAGAGAGGGTTAGAGATTGGATAGTGGCGGAGCCGGATAAGGCATTTCTGTTTCCGGCTTTTGAGGACAGAACGGCTGATATTCACAGTATGCTTTACTATACCAAGAAGCCGGAGGAGCTTTCGGAGGACTTCATAGACGCTGTTTTCGGAAGCAAGCTTCCTCTTTCCGCAGGAAGTCAGAAGGAGATATTCAATTCGCTTATAAAGGAAAGCTTTGATGAGCCGGTAAGCATGGATATAGTTCAAAATATTCATGAGAACATAGGAGAAATCATAGAGCTTAACAAGGACAATCCCGAGCCTGTGGCGCTTGCCTGCCCCGACGTTAAAAGACTTTTTGAAAAAAGCGGGATAAAAACGGAAAATCTCATTGATTTTGAAGAAAGATTCGATAAGCTTGCAGGCGAAAGACAGTCTATAATGGTGTCGAATATCGAGGGTATAAAAAAATTTAATATAACGACACCGGATGTAGATATAAAAGTAAAGCCGGAGAGCGCTTCGCTTATAAAGCACATGATAGTGGACGGCAGACTTTCAATCGTTATACCTGTCAGTGACAATGTGGAAGTAAACGGAATACCGGTAAGCCTTGCGGCGGAGAATAAAAATTGAAAATGCAGGGGGTTTCACCCGAAGGGTGTTATAATAATACAAAATAAAGGAGGATGTTACTATGGCTAATGTACCTACACCGCATATCAACGCAAAAGAGGGAGATTTCGCTAAAACAGTGCTTATGCCGGGCGATCCGCTTCGTGCGAAGTTTATTGCGGAAAATTATCTTGAGGACGCAAAACAGGTTACCGATGTAAGAAATATGCTGGGATTTACCGGAACATATAAGGGAAAGAGAGTTTCCGTAATGGGAGGCGGAATGGGAATGCCTTCTATCGGTATCTATTCTCATGAGCTTTACAATTTTTACGGAGTCGAGAATATAATAAGAATCGGTTCGGCAGGCTCCATGAGCGATAAATGCGATGTTATGGATATAGTAATAGCACAGGGTGCCTGCACAAATTCGGCTTGGCAGACACAGTACGGTTTTCCGGGAACCTACGCTCCGATAGGAGATTTCGAGCTTCTTTATAATGCGGTTGAAACTGCAAAAAAACAGGGAACAAAGGTTGTTGTCGGAAATATCCTTTCTTCGGACACATTTTACAATGCTCTCCCTGAGCCTAATAAGACATGGATGGAAATGGGTGTGCTTTGTGTGGAAATGGAAGCTGCCGCTCTTTATATGGAGGCCGCAAAGAGTAAGAAGAAAGCGCTTGCGATTCTTACGATTTCGGACAACATTCTTACAGGGAAAGAACTCACTTCCGAGGAAAGACAAATCGGTTTCAGAAAGATGATGGAGCTCGCTTTAGGTATTGCTTAAGATAAAGCGATGTTTAATGAAAGGCAGTTTAAAATGAGTGAAAAATTCAAAAGAATATTTTTAATTGTTTGTGACTCAATGGGAATGGGAGAAATGTCCGATTCCGCTAAATTCGGAGATATAGGTGTAGATACTCTCGGGCACATTTCCGACACGGTGGAGCATTTTAATATACCTAATTTAAGAAAATTGGGGCTTGCCAATCTCAAGCCTTTAAGCAAGGTGGAGCCTGTGGATAATCCTATGGCTTATTACTGCTCAATGAGAGAGGCGAGTAACGGCAAGGATACAATGACCGGACATTGGGAGATGATGGGCTTACTTACAACAAAGCCTTTTGTAACCTTTACGGATACGGGATTTCCTGCCGAACTTATAGAGGAGCTTGAAAAGCGCTGCGGCAAAAAGGTAATCGGAAATAAGAGCGCTTCGGGAACGGAAATTCTTGAGGAATTCGGAGAAACCGAGATAAATGAGGGAAAGATGATAGTTTATACCTCGGCGGACTCCGTGCTTCAGATTTGCGGCAATGAAGAGACTTTCGACCTTAAAAATCTTTACAGATGTTGCGAAATAGCAAGAGAGCTGTGTATGAAGGATGAGTGGAAGGTTGGAAGAGTAATAGCAAGACCTTATGTCGGTAAGAAAAAAGGTGAATTTGTAAGAACGGCGAATCGCCACGACTATGCCGTAAAGCCTTTCGGAAAGACGGCTCTTAACGCACTTAAGGAGAACGGCTTTGATGTAATTTCCGTAGGAAAGATAAACGATATTTTCGTGACCGAGGGAATTACGGAGGCATACCGTTCAAAAAGCTCGGTGCACGGCATGGAGCAGACTATCGACATAGCCAAAAAGAATGATTGGAAAGGTCTTTGCTTTGTAAATTTAGTTGACTTCGATGCGCTTTGGGGACACAGGAGAGATCCTATCGGCTACGGTGCCGAAATAGAAAGATTTGATGTTAAACTTGGCGAGCTTCTTAAGGTGCTTAACGACGACGATTTGCTTCTTATTACGGCAGACCACGGAAACGACCCTACCTATACCGGTACGGATCACACAAGGGAACTGGTTCCTCTTATAGCTTACTCGGAGAGTCTTAAAGGAAACGGCGAGCTTCCTCAGAGAGACAGCTTTGCGGCTTTAGGCGCTACCGTGGCTGAAAACTTCGGCGTTAAGATGCCTGAGGGCACAATCGGTACTTCAATGCTTGGAGAGCTTGTATAAAAATTACTCATAAAATATCGAGAGATAAGCAAGCTGTTTTGAAAAATAGTCATGGTTATAGGCTTATGACAGTTTTATATTCACAGTTTTTGTGCGGAATGACAGAGTGAATATTTGTAAAAATCTTACCCCGTTCGGATTTGGCGATTTATGCGCTTTACCCGGACGGGGTAATCTTGTATAATAGGCTCCGGATTGAAAGAAAGGGATAAAAGTGCAGGCTGAAATAATAAGGAGCGACAGAAAGACGATATCGGTAGAAGTGACTGAAGAGCTTAAGGTAAAAATCAGAGCGCCTAAGAAGATGTCCGAAGCTGAAATTAAGATTTTTATAGACAAAAATTTAACATGGATATATAGAACCATGGCAAAAATTCAAAAGCGACTTGTGGAAAATGTAAAGCAACGGGAAGCTTCAGGAGAACCTTTAAGCGAAACGGAAATAAGAAAACTTGCAGCGGAAGCCTTAAAGGAATTTCCACCTATGGTAAAAAAATACGCGGATTTAATAGGAGTGACTTACGGCAGAATAACGATAAGAAATCAGAAATCAAGGTGGGGAAGCTGCAGCTTTAAGGGAAATCTGAATTTCAACTGTCTGCTTATGCTTGCGCCGGTAGAAGTCAGAGAATATGTGGCGGTACATGAGCTTTGCCACAGAAAAGAAATGAATCACAGTCCGAAGTTTTGGAGAGAAGTGGAAAAAATACTCCCTGATTACAGGGAAAGAAAGGCGTGGCTTGATAAAAACGGCGGCGCAATAATGAAAAGGATGACAGGAGGATGAGATGAACCCGTTTACAATGCTTAAATATAAGGCGAAATTTGAAGGAAACCATCCGAAGGCTGCGGAATTTGTTAAAAAGGTGCTTATGACGGGGATGCCTGAGGGAAGTATCATAGAGATGTCCGTCACCAAACCCGGTGAAGCTACAAAGACCGCCAATATCAAGGTGACGGCGGAGGATATTGAAATGCTTGAGGAACTTAAGAGGATGAAGGGGAGATAAATATGGCGGGAGGATTCTTGAGTTTTCACATTTTTTTTATTTAAACATGCTGAGATTTATTATTCTTATTTCAGCCGCGCTTATCATTGCGGTGCTCTAATAAATCTTTTCTAAATTTAAACCCCAACTTATTACTTTTTACTTGACAATACAGTGCCGGAGTTTTATATTTATATATGAACAATTATTCATATATAAATATATTTTAATGATATAAGTGTCAAAAGTATGAAAATCCGGTACAAGCTTGCTTACAAGAGAATTTTTCATCTTTTGACCCTCACATTATTTAATAAAACATTTTACGGGCAGGAGGGGGTTATGTCTTTAAAGGATGTAGAGCTTTGTGAGGTAAAGGAAGTACATACGGATAAGGTTCGACTTATCCATGAAAGTATGCCGGATGAGGATGAATTGTATGACTTGGCTGAACTTTTTAAGGTTTTCGGAGATTCCACAAGGATAAGGATATTGTTTGCACTGTTTGAAGCGGATATCTGCGTATGCGATTTGGCGGAAATATTAAATATGACCCAGTCTGCAATTTCACACCAACTTAAGATTTTGAAACAGGCAAAGCTTGTAAACAGCAGAAGAGACGGAAAGTCGATGATTTATTATCTTGCGGACAATCATGTGAGGACGATAATAAATCAGGGAAAAGAACATATTGAGGAATAAAGCTTATTTTTGAGCTGAATGCTCGGAAAGGATGAAACAATGAAAAAGACATACAGTATAGAGGTTGACTGCGCAAATTGCGCGAACAAGATGGAAGAAGCGGCTAAAAAGACCGAGGGTGTTAAGGATGCCGTTGTGAATTTTATGACTCTTAAAATGAAGGTGGAATTTGAGGACGGTGCGGATGTTGATAAGGTAATGAAAAATGTGCTTAAAAACTGCAAAAAGGTGGAGGACGACTGCGAAATATTTTTCGACTGAATAAAAGGCGCGGGTGAAAGCTATGAATAAAAAACAGAAAAATCTTCTTATCCGCATTATAATTTCGGGAGTATTGCTCTTAGTTTTAAATCTGCTTCCGATTAAGGATAAACCGTATTTAAGATTTGCTCTTTTTCTTTTTCCGTATTTTATAGCCGGTTATGATATACTTAAAAAAGCGTTTAAAGGAATAAGAAAAAAACAGGTTATGGACGAAAATTTCCTTATGGCGGTAGCTACGGTCGGAGCTATGATTTTGGGAGAATACACCGAGGGCGTGGCGGTAATGTGGTTTTATCAGATAGGAGAATTTTTCCAGAGCTATGCCGTCGGCAAGAGCAGAAAAAATATAAGCGACCTTATGGATATAAGGCCTGACTATGCGAATATTTTAGTTGACGGTAAGCTTGAAAAAGCGGATCCCGAGGATGTGCCGACAGGAAGCATAATAGTTGTTAAGCCGGGAGAGAAGGTTCCGATAGACGGAGTGATACTTAACGGAGTTTCCACCGTAAATACGAGCGCTCTTACAGGAGAAAGCCTGCCGAGGGATATAAAGCAGGGAGATAACGTAATAAGCGGAAGCGTAAACCTCACCGGACCGATAGAAGTAAGGACTACAAAGGAATTTACGGATTCCACCGTTTCAAAAATATTGGAGCTTGTGGAAAATGCGGGAGCAAGGAAGGCGAAATCGGAAAAATTTATAACCAAATTCGCCTCGGTTTATACCCCGATAGTCTGCGTGAGCGCTTTGGTGCTTGCCGTTCTTCCTCCTTTAATCCTGTTTATATTAAGACAGCCGCCTATGTGGGGAGAATGGGTATACAGAGCCTTAACTTTTCTTGTAATAAGCTGTCCCTGCGCCATTGTGGTAAGCGTACCGCTAAGTTTTTTCGGAGGAATAGGTGGAGCCGGAAGCAGAGGAATACTTATAAAAGGCTCAAATTATATGGAAGCCTTCGCAAATGTGAAAACCGTTGTTTTTGATAAAACCGGAACCGTAACAAAGGGAAGCTTCGAGGTTTTAGGAGTACATCACGGAACCTATGCCGATGAAAAAATTATTGAGTATGCCGCTCTTGCCGAATGCTATTCAGATCACCCTATAAGCGGAAGTCTCAAAAGAGTGTACGGCAAGGAACCGGATAGAAATAGAGTAGGGGATGTCAAAGAATTAAGCGGTTACGGCGTTATAGCAAAGGTTGACGACAAGGAAATAACCGCGGGAAATATAAAGCTTATGAAAAGAATCGGGCTTGACGTGGAGGAATGCCACAGCTCCGGAACCATAGTACATATAGCGATTGACGGAAGCTATGCGGGGCATATACTTATTTCTGATGATTTAAAGCCTGAGGCTAACGAGCTTGTCACAGAGCTTAAAAAGGCGGGAGTAAAAAGACTCATTATGCTTACCGGAGATGCCGAAAAGGCTGCAAAGGCGGTAGCTGCAAAGGTGGGCATAACCGAGGTTTACGCCGGACTGCTTCCGGAGGGAAAGGTTACGCTTGTTGAAAAATTTCTTAAAGAAAACGGCAAAAATGAGACCTTGGCTTTTGCCGGCGACGGCATAAATGATGCTCCGGTGCTTTCAAGAGCCGATATAGGTATAGCTATGGGAGCCCTCGGCAGCGACGCGGCAATAGAAGCGGCGGATATAGTTTTAATGGATGACAATCCGCTTAAAATAGCAAAAGGTATAAAAATAGCCAAAAAATGTATAAGGATAGTGCATGAAAATATAATCTTCGCAATAGGAGTAAAGCTTCTTTGCCTGCTTTTAGGCGCGGTCGGCATAGCCAATATGTGGCTTGCTATTTTCGCCGATGTCGGAGTGGCGGTAATCTGCATACTTAATGCGGTAAGGTGCCTTATGGTGAAAAGGATATAGAGAATCGGTTTCCACAGACAGGCGGCGTATGTGCCGTTTATACGGAAAAAATCCCCGAATTGTTCAGGTTTTTAAAACAATTGAATAATTCGGGGTATTTTAACGCAAATAAAAGAAAGCAACGAAAAAACAGAATTTATTTAAGATTTGTCACTTATCCGTCCAATTTTTTTGGTATTGTGACGGAGTGGTTCCCGTGTGTTTTTTAAACTGCCTTATGAAGGTGGCTGTGCTGTCTATGCCTACTTCAGCGGCTATTTCATGAATTTTAGGCGAATTCTGCTTGCAAAGAAGTTTAATTGCCCGCTCCATTCTTGTAGCGGCAATATAAGATGAGAAATTAACACCCATATTCTTCTTAAACCAGCTTGAAAGGTAAACCGGAGTAATGGAAAAAATATCGGCAACGGTGCTGAGAGTAAGAGGTTCTTTCAGATGTTTCGAAATGTATTCCTCCATGCGGCTTTTAATATCATATTGTTGCTCACAGCTTTCAGAAAAAAGTCTGCAGTTCAGTGAACACAGATTTCGGTACATATATTCCGTATTATAAGGAATATTCTCATCTGAAAGAAAGACCGGCTCGATTTTTTTCGCAAGGCACGCTTTCTCAAAAATTGCAAGGACTTCAAAGTAAAAACTTCTGAAAGATTCAAGTGTAAGCGGAGTTTCAGGATAAAAAATCTGTTCAAGTTCGCGCAGTATAAGCTCGGATGCATTGTTTCTCGCATATTCAAATAATGCGCTCTGCTTATCGGACAAAAGGCGGACTTTTTTATTGGGAAGGCTTGTATTTTCGGCGCATGAAAAACATCCGCCTTTTATAATTACGGAGTTTAACATGGTTTCTTCGGCAAGTTTATAGTTAGTGTTAAGATCCCTTATGGAAGTACAGTATTCCCGGGTGCCAACGAAGATTTCTATATTTTTGTCCGTATTTTCCGCCGCAGCTTTGAGAACCGATATAATTTCCTCTTTATTTTCAGATTTTGTAACCAGAGCAAAGACACATTTATCTATATTTATAAATTTAAGCTCGAATTTTTCGCTCAAATCTTTTTCCAGAGCGGCGACAAAAGAAATGTCCTCCAGACCCTCCGTGTTCTGTACGGTAAGAGCCATTAACGTATAGTAAGGATACTTTTTTTCGAGAATTTTCATTGTGTTTTCATCCAATTCGGCGTTACTGCTCAAAAGATAATGAAGAGCTATTTTTTCCGGGATAAGACCGGAGTTTTTGGCGTCCTTGGTAAGAACATTTATCTCAAATAAAAGCTCATGAATCTGATCCTCGAGTATTGAAATTTCATTATCATCCGAATTGCTGAATTGAGAAGTGAATTTTTTTAGCGGCAGGTAAATTTTATAATTTAACAGTACAAGCAAAAGAGAGCTTGTAAATAAAATGGCAAAAGTAATCCCCATTACGGTATACATATAATAAAGCGGTGACATAAGAGCGTCATTATTTACCAATACAAGTCCGGTATAAGGAAGAATACGCATATCGGAAGAAGCGCAGTAATACTTTGTGGAATTGAAGCTTATAAAATCATTTTTTAAAGCTGTTTGGATTTCATCATGCCTAAGCCTGAATTGTGAATTTCCTATGAGACATTTACCGTCTTTTCCTATTACATACCCGAAAAAATCATCATCAATATTCTTATTTATATTGGCGAATTCGGACAGATTGATTTGTACGGCAATGTAGCCGTGACTGTACAGATTTTTAACATAAAGGGCATAAGAATCGCTGTATTGATGAAGCCCATCGGAAAAACTTTCTATAGAAGTGATTTTGTCTGCGGTATTTTTGTTTAATACAACATTTAAAAAATCGTTTTCCGTGTATAAATGACCGTTGTCAGGAACTATTCTTTGGGAAGTTTTTGTATAAAGAAAAACGGTTTTAGCGTAGGGAAGCGATTGACGAATCAAAGAAAGCTTGGCGGAGGCATTGTCGGAATTGTTTTTAAAAAATTTCATTCCCAGACGGTCCGAAAGTGTGTATACAAGAGAAGAATCATGTATACACAAGGTGAGAAAAGCGTCAAGGCGCTGCATTTCTATTTGAAAGTCCTTATTTAATTTTGAAAGCTTGGTGTTTGCAAGGTGGTATCTTTCTCTTGTAAGCTGGTTACTGTATATTACGCTTGAAACAAGAAATATTACTGTAATTACAGCTGCCATGGTAAGATTTATATACATTACTCTGCTTAAAATACTTCTTCTTGAACGCATCCTGAAATACCTCCCCTCTTGAAATTCCGAATTACTCAGCTTAAATTTTAACATATTTTAAGTACTTATAAAATAAGTGATGCTGAAATACGCATTATCGTTTTTTAAGATAGTTTTCAAAAATTAACATAAATATTTAAAAATGAAATAATGACTAAAAAATAGCCATTGATATAAAATAAATTGTGAGATATATTCAAAACAGAAAAAGAAATAATGCTTTTGTCAAGAAAAAATGACTAATAAAGGTATTGGAATTGTATTTTGAAGCATGAGATCAACCATGGTTGATAAAGGAAGGAGGGAGATGAAATATGAATTCGGCTAATAAAAAGAAAGGTTTTATAAGAAGATGCATGGATTATAAGGCGTTGATTATAATGTCGATACCGGGTCTTGTGGCAGTATTTATTTTTTCTTATATACCTATGTACGGAATATTGATAGCCTTTCAGAACTATAATCCGGTTAAAGGAATGTTCGGTGCCGATAACTGGGTAGGACTTAAATATTTCAGGCAGTTTTTTACAAATCCTTATTTATTTCGTTTGATTAAAAATACCTTGCTTTTAGGAATATATACATTACTTTGGAGCTTTCCCGCGCCTATCGTTTTTGCGCTTTTAATGGATCAGCTTACAAGCGCCAAATTTAAAAGAATCATACAGTCGATTTCATATCTTCCGTATTTCATATCTACCGTGGTAATAGTAGGGCTTGTAACAAATTTTTGCAGTGTGGACGGCGTTATAAACATAATAAGAGGATTTTTCGGGGCTAAGGAAATTTCTTTTATGACCGATCCCGAATATTTCAGAACTATATTTATAGCAAGTAATATCTGGCAGGGTTTAGGTTGGGGAGCCATAGTTTATCTTGCGGCGCTCTCGACCGTTGATCCGCAGTTGCATGAAGCCGCCACTTTGGACGGCGCAAGCAGATGGCAGAGGATTAAGTATGTGTCATGGCCCGCCATTATTCCTACGACAACCATAATGCTTATTCTTGAAAGCGGTAAAATTATTTCATCGGATTTCACAAAGGTACTTCTTTTATACAATGAATCTACCTACGAAACAGCTGATATTATAGGCACTTATGTATATAGAGAGGGAATTTTGGGAGGTAAATTCGAGTATACCACAGCAATAGGACTTTTAACCTCACTTATATCTTTTATACTTCTTATATCAGCCAACTTTTTAAGTAGGAAGATAAGCGAAAACAGCTTATGGTAGGAGGTGTGAATGTGAAAAAGTTTAAGAAAAGTCGAGGAGACAGGGTTTTTAATTTTATCAATGTCCTGATAATGCTTATAATTGCCGTTATCATGCTGGCACCTATAATTCATGTATTATGCGTGTCGGTTTCAATAGGAACGGAGATACAAAAGGGAGGACTTTTTTTGTGGCCGAGAGGATTCACTTTGGAGGGCTATAAAAAGGTATTACAGGATAACATGATAGTGAGGTCGTATATAAATACGGTAGTTTATGCTTCGCTTCACACTATACTCGTTGTTATTTTAACCGCGTTTACCGCGTATCCGCTTACAATTAAGGGATTTCCGTTGAAAAAAGGAATTACGGTTTTTATTATGATTACAATGTTTTTTAACGGCGGAGCTATTCCTACTTATTTACTTATGAAGGAGCTTAGACTTGTAAATAACCCTGCGGTCATGATAATTCCTTTTGTGGTGACGGCATATAATCTGATATTGTTCAGAACATTTTTTGCGGGAATTGACCCGAGCATGAGGGAATCCGCAAGGATGGACGGAGCGGGTGAATTTCTTATACTTATAAAAATAATAATGCCTTTATCAAAGCCTATTATAGCGGCGGTTTCCCTTTTTACGATAGTCGGCAAATGGAACGACTGGTACTCGGCGCTTATATATCTTAATACTCAGGATTATTATCCGGTACAGATGATTTTGAGAAAAATACTTTTTAACAGTACGGTGTTTAATAATATGGATCCGTCCATAATGCAGATGTTCAGGAACAGCACAATTACTCCCGCCAATATTCAAATGGCTACTATTGTAGTAATAATGCTTCCGATAATGTGTATTTATCCTTTCATACAAAAATATTTCGCAGCGGGTATAATGGTCGGCGGCGTTAAAGGATGAAAGGATTTAGCGAAATATATTACAAAAACGAGGGAGGTAATGTATGAAAAGAAAAGGTTTATTCAAGGCGGTAGCGACGGCACTATGCGCGGTGATGATGTTTACCGGCTGCGGTGCTAAAAATGAGGGTAAGACCGTTTCCGAGACAAAGAGTTCGGCAGTGACTTCGGAGCGGGTTTCTTCAAAGGTAAGTGAAGCGGAAAATACCGAGCCTTTAAAATTTAAGGTGACGACGGTATATTTCGGTGATAAATCTCCGGAAGATACGGAAATTCAGAAAAAGTGGATGGAGATGTGCGAGCGGAAGATGGGAAGAAAGCTTGATATCACATTTGAGTATATTCACACCGGCGACTACACGGAGAAATTACAGGTTATAAACGCAGGAGGGGATTTGCCCGACATACTTACCTGCTTCAGCAGCAGCGGAAGCATAAAGCAGATGGTGGATGAATACGGCTCAAAGGGACTGTATTTAAACTTGGCGGAACATCTTGACAAAATGCCTAATTATAAGAGTTTTCTTGATAAAGATCCGAACAGTGCAAAGAACCTGTTTACGCCCGAGGGCGGACTGTACGGAGCGTTCAACCTTAATATTACACATACAGGCTCGGCTCACGGTGCCGAATCCACTATGATGGCGATAAAGAACAGTGTTTTAAAGAAACTCGGATTGTCGATTCCTACTACTCTCGACGAGGTGTATAAGACAGCGAAAGCGATAAAAGAAGCGGGAATATCCAAATACCCTATAGTACAGCTTGAAGAGTGGCAGAAACCTGAGGATGTGGTATTTGCTTCGTATCATACCAATGCGAAACGCTACTATGACGGAAGCAAGTTTGCGTACGGTCCCGTTTCAAATGATTATAAGCTTGCGTTGCAGTATCTTAATAAGCTTTACACGGGAGAGTTAATATCTCCGGACTATTTTACCTATACTACCGATATGGGCAATGCCGATTTGGAAGCGGGTTCGGCTTGTATTCTTTTATCTTCGTGGGAAGGTTATCCGGGAATGTGGGCGACGGAGCGTCCCGACGATGAATGGGTAGCTGTACCTGTTCCTACCTCGGATGTTTACAAGGATAACGGCTGGCAGTTTGAAAGAGAATTTGTGAATGAGTATGAATTTGCGCCGAGATACGGTATGGTAATAAACGCGCAGTCACCTGTAGCCGAGGAATTGGTTGAATTTATGGATCTTCAGTACGATCAGGATGTAATAGACCTTTTGAACTGGGGCATAGAGGGGGAAACATATGAAGTGAAAGATGGAAAGAAATCTCTTATAATAGGCAGAGAGAAATACGCGGAACTCGGAATGCCGGTTTCGGGAAGCATGCGCTCAGGTATTTTCCCACAACCTCAGGATATGGATCTTTGGAGAATAGAAATTTCCAACCCTGCTCCTATTTACTGGAACGGCGAGATTGTGACGGAAAAATTGGTCGCCTTTTCAAGTAAGGTAATGAACGCTTCAAATACTTCTCCTCGTGACGGTCAGCCTGATCCTTCCATATCCGCGGATGAGTCGAGTGAGTATGCAGGCATAATGACTCCTGTGGAAACCTATGCTAAAGAGCAAAAGGTAAAATTTATAAAAGGCGAGAGAAGTTTTGACGAGTGGGATAAGTATATTGAGGAACTTAATAAGATGGGAGATATTGAAGCTGCAATGGAAATCTATAACAGTAAATTGAAGTAAGATACTTTTATGGAATAAGCTGTAAATCCGACTTATTTCATGTAAAAATCGGGATTTGCCGTAAGGCGGATCCCGATTTTGAGATATGGTGACGTAAAATAGGAAATGGAGAAAAAATGGATATTAAAATAGGATTTATAGGAATCGGGGCAAGGGGAAAGGATATTTTAAAAAACATAGTGCTGAAACAGAATGAGAGAGTAACGGCAGTGTGCGACAATTATAATGACAGAGCCGAGCTCGGAGTAAGACTCGTTACCGAGGGAGGGCAGCCTGCGCCTGAGAAATATACGGATTATAAAGATGTGATAAATGATGAGAATGTAAATACCGTAATTATAATGACGGCATGGGAGAGCCATTGCGAAATAGCGGTATCGGCAATGAAAGCGGGAAAGGCTGTCGCTATGGAAGTGGGAGGAGCTTATTCCGTAAGACAGTGTTATGAACTTGTAGAGGTTTATGAGCGGACAAAGACGCCGTTTATGTTTTTAGAAAACTGCTGCTTCGGAAGGCGTGAAATGATGGCGCTCAATATGGCGGAGCTTGGACTTTTCGGAGAGATAGTTCATTGTGCCGGAGGATATCAGCATGATTTAAGAAAAGAAATAGCTTTCGGCAAAGAGAACAGACATTATCGCCTCAGAAACTATCTTGCGAGAAACTGTGAAAATTATCCTACCCATGACTTGGGACCTATAGCGAAAATATTAAATATAAATCACGGGAACAGGATGTTGACTCTACATTCCACAGCATCAAAGGCGGCGGGGATGAGAGCTTATTTAAAAAAGGAGAAACCGGAGGATAAGGAGCTTCTTAATAAAAGCTTTGCACAGGGAGATATAGTTACCACCGTTATAACCTGCGCAAGAGGAGAAACGATAGTTCTTACCCTTGATACGACTTTACCGCGATATTACAGCAGAAATTTTACGGTAAGAGGCACAAAAGGAATGTATGAGGAAGCTACGGATTCGATTTTTTTGGATAGAGTCGAGGACATGGCACATGACTATGACTGGAAAAAATATAAAGTCGGAAATGCCGAAGAATACGTAAAAGACTATGATCATCCCGTATGGAAGGAATATATAAAGAACGGAGTTCAGGGAACTCATGACGGTATGGACTGGTTGGAGTTCAAGATGTTTTTTAAGGCGTTAAGAAACGGTGAGCCGATGCCTGTTGATGTCTATGACGCGGCTTCATGGATGGCGGTTACGGCACTTTCGGAAATGTCGGTCGCAAAAGGCGGAGCTGTAACGGATATTCCGGATTTTACGGAAGGCAAGTGGTTGATGACTGAAGGTATGTAAGTATCATTGAACCTTAAAACGAAACTGAAGGTGGAATTAAATGGAAAAATATAAACGGAATTTTAATAAAGAAATAAGAAAATGGGATGAAGGAATTCCTTTAGGAAACGGCTTTATCGGAAGTCTTGTATGGGGAGAAGCTAAGAACTTCAGATTTTCATTGGACCGGCCTGATATTTGGGATATTACACCGTGTAAAGAAATTTCATCGTCTGAATTTACTTATGAGAATATGGTAAGGCTTGTTAAAGAAAAAAATATAGAGGAAATAAGACGTATTTTTGACGCGCCGTATAATAAGCCGATTCCTTCAAAGCTGCCTGTGGGAGCTATAATAATGGAAATTCCGGGTGAATGGAGTAAAGGAAATCTTGATACTGAAACAGCTGAAATGAGTGTGAAATTTGATGAAGCCGGTAAATATCAGACGGAGCTTAACGGATTCATTCATGCCGATAAGAAAGTAGGGCTTATAAAGGTAAGGCATAGGGAAGAAGGTAGCTTTAAATGGAAGCTCCAATATCCGGAATACGGCAGAGTCACCGAAAAAAAACAAAAAAAGAGTGACAGCGTGTATCCGGAGTCTGTGAAAGAACTTTATTATCCGGAGCCGGAAACAGGAATTTTGAATGGGGGTATACATTACTTTATACAAAAAATAAATGACGGATTTTCTTACGGAATATTCGCCGCGGAAAAATCAGGTAAGAATGAGAACGAAAGAGAGAGCCTGATTGTTTATACGATAGGAGCAAGCACGGACGGAGAAAACTGGAAAGAAGAGTCCTGTGAGCTTGTCGTTAAAATGCTTGAAAACGGATATGAGGAAAGCTTTAAGGCACATAAGAAGTGGTGGAGCGAATTTTGGAGTAAGAGTGAAATAGAACTTCCTGATAAATTTATCGAAAATAACTGGTATTTGGCAAATTACTTATTAGCTTCGTGCTCAAGAAGGGGCGGCTATCCTATGGCTTTACAGGGGCTTTGGACTGCCGATGACGGTAAACTTCCGCCTTGGAAAGGAGATTATCATCATGATCTTAATACGGAGTTAAGCTATTATCACTATCTTAAAGCGGGACATTTTCATGAGGGCAAATGTTTTCTTGATTTTTTGTGGGATTTAAGGGAGAAAGGAAAGGGGTTTGCGGAAAAATTTTATAATGCTAAGGGTTCGGCGCTTCCCGGAGTGATGACAATAGACGGACAGCCGTTAGGGGGATGGGGAATGTATTCTTTGTCGCCTGTTATGAGCGTATGGCTTGCTCAGATTTTTGAACGTCATTACAGATACACGGGAGATGAAAGTTTTCTTAAAGAAAGAGCCTATCCGTATATGAAAGAAACGGGAATTTTTATTGAATGTCTGTTAAAAGAGAAAGAGGGGAAATTATATCTGCCTGTATCAAGCTCTCCGGAAATACATGACGATGAAATAAATTCTTTTCTTACGCCTAACAGCAATTTTGACCTTTCACTTATGCGATTTTTATATGTTAAGTTAGTCAGGTATGCAGAGAAGCTTGAAAACGGAGAAGAAAAACACTGGAAGGAAATACTTGAAAAGCTGCCGGAACTTGCCGTAAATGAAAAAAATGTGCTTATGTTAAGTCCTGATGAGAGCCTTACAGAGTCGCACAGGCATTTTTCACATCTTATGGCAATTCATCCTTTAAGGCTTTTAAAATGGAACAATTCCGGTGATGAGGAAATAATAAAAGCGTCCATATCGAATTTGGAGCATTTGGGCAAAGGAGAGTGGGTGGGATATTCTTTCTGCCTTATGGCGGAATTATATGCGGTGGCAAAAAACGGAAACGGAGCCGAGTATCAGCTTAAAACTTTTTGGGACAGTTTCTGCTCGGATAACGGTTTTCATTTAAACGGGGATTTTAAAAACAGAGGAATTGTCGCTTCGCATTACAGACCGTTTACGCTTGAAGCGAATATGTGCGCGGCGGATGCCTTGCAGGAAATGCTGTTTTATTCGGAAGACAATGAAATAGAGCTTTTTCCCGCCATTCCGGATGAGTGGCAAAACGGAAGAACAGCATTTAAAAGGTTGCGGGGAGAAGCGGCTATTATTGTTACTGCGGCATGTGAAGACGGAAAGATAGCCGAGTTTGAGATTGAGTTTACAAAAGATGCCAAGGTGTTTTTATGTAAAAACAAGTATTTGGAAGATGTAAAATTATCAGATGAAGCGGAAATTGAAGGAAGCGGTTGGCTTTTAACGGGAAAAGAGGGAGAAAAAGTCAGGTATTATCCTTAAAATAATAATGAAATTCGGCTAAAACAAGATTTAATCTTATTTTAGCCGAAAATTAAAGCGATACGGTCTATGAAATTTGATGTGCTGTAATTTTATGGCATAAATAATCAGAGTTTAATATATCTAAAACACTTCTTCAGTAGCCGTTTCTTCAAACTGTCTTGTAAAAAGGTTGTAGTAATAGCCTTTTTCCTCCATAAGCTCTGAATGTTTTCCTCTTTCTATTATTTTACCGTTTTTAACTACGAGTATTATATCGGCATTTACTATGGTGGAGAGTCTGTGCGCTATCACAAAGGAAGTACGTCCTTTTATCACGGTTTCTATAGCGTCCTGAATGAGCTTTTCGGTAACGGTGTCTATCGAGGATGTGGCTTCATCAAGTACAAGAATTTTAGGACGGGCTATTATAGCTCTCGCAAATGAGATGAGCTGTTTTTCTCCTGTCGAAAGAAGGTCGCCTCCCTCGCCGGTTTCGCTGTCAAGCCCCTTATCAAGTTTATTTACAACGCTGTCCGCCGAAACCGTCTTTAAAGCCTCCATTATTTCCTCGTCGGTAGCATCGGGCTTACCGTAGCGGAGATTATCCCTTATCGTTCCCGAAAAAAGATGCGGAGCCTGAAGTACATATCCTATGTTTCTGTGAAGCCAGAGTCCGGAACGTTCCTTGGCATCTCTTCCGTCTATAAGCACCCTGCCTTCGGTCGGTTCGAAGAAGCGGCAGACCAGGTTTACAAGGGTAGATTTGCCGGCTCCCGTTTCACCTACAATCGCGACATTTGTTCCTTGCGGTATTTTGAGATTGAAATGATTAAGGACATACTCATCCCCGTCCGGATATTTAAAAGTTACGTCATCAAACTCAATATCTCCATGAAGCTCTTCCCAGTTTTCTGTTTTAGGCTCAAAAATATCACCGTATTTGGCGATTACTTCTTCAGAATCCGCCACATCGGATTCGGTAGTCATAAGTCCGGTAAAACGTTCTATATTTACGGAATAGGCTATAAGAATAGAGATAACACGGGTGATTCCTTTTATCGGATCTATAATTCCCTGGGCGTATGAGAGAAAAACCGAAAGAGTTCCTATAAGCATAACACCGTCAAGGGTGAGTTTTCCTCCCTGCATTAACATAAAAGCTAAAGCGAAGGAAGCCACAAATGATATAACCGAGCCGGACAGAGCGGAAAAATGAGCCGCACGTACCGAAGTTCTGTTCATTTTGGAGGTATCTCCCTTAAATTTTTCATACATACGGGTTTCAGCTGTTAAAACCTTAATTTCTTTTGCACCTGTTATTCCCTCATTAAAATTTCCTGTTATTGTTGAATTTATTTCTCTTACCTCACGGTTATATTTTAAGATAAATTTTTGAAAAAAAGTAATTATTAAAACTATCACGGGTATAATAGCTGCAAGGATGAGAGCAAGTTTATAGTTCAGCCAAAACATTACAACCAAAGCTCCAAACACATACAGAAGCTCCCAAGTTATTTCAAAGAAAAACCATGAAGCGATTTCTCCTATTTTCGCAACATCACTCATTACCCTTGCATGTATGTAGCCTACATTATTTTGATTGAAGTACGAAAAAGAAAGAGTCTGTAAATGCGAGAAACAGGAATTTCTTAAATCTTTGGCAACTCCCACCTCTATATTGGCTGCAATGTACGTTCCGAAAAAGGTGCTTATAATCTGGCTGATAAGCACCAGGAGATAGAGCAGGGCAAAGGGGATAAGTCCGTCGACAGTATTTTTCCCGATAAAATTGTTGATCGCGTATCTTGAAAAAAGAGGAAAAATTATATCTACAAGGCTTGCCATAAGTACCAAAAAAAGCATTAAGACGATATTTTTTTTGTAGGACTTAAAATAAGGCCAGATTTTAGGTATGCCGAAGTACGGCAGGAGTTTTATGTTTGTTTTCTCTTCCATATCAGCCTCTCCTTTCCGTTTCGTAAGAGCCGAACTGTATATCGTAAATTTTTCTGTAAATGCCGTTATTTGCTATAAGCTCATCATGAGTACCGCTTTCACAAATTTTACCATTATCGAGCACAATGATTTTATCCGCGGACATAAGGGTGGTAATCCTGTGAGAGATTATCATAACGGTCGAGTCCTTGCTCTTTTTAGACAGAGCATGCCTTATTTTGGAGTCTGTTTCGGCATCTACGGCTGAGAGGGAATCATCAAATATCATGACCGGCGATTCGCTTATAACCGTTCTTGCTATTGCGACTCTCTGCTTCTGACCGCCGGAGAGAGTAACACCCCGCTCACCGACATAAGTTGAAAAACCGTCTTTAAATTCTCTTATTGTATCCGAAAGACTTGCCGTATCCGCTGCCGACTCTATCTCGAAGTTTTCGGAGGAATTTTTACCCATGGCTATATTTTCGGAAATTGTACCCGAAAAAAGATAAGGCTCCTGCAAAACCATTCCTATATTTTTTCTCAGCCACGTTAAATTTATGTCTTTTATGTCGATACCGCCTACCGTTATCCGTCCATCGCCTTCAGGAAGTTCATACAGTCTTGTAAGCAGATACATAAGTGTGGATTTTCCGGAGCCGGTGCCGCCCAATATACCCAAGGTGGAGCCTTTTTTAACTGCAAATGAAACATTATCAAGCACCTTATTTTCAGGTATATGAGAGAAGTTTACATTTTCAAATACTATATCCTCGTCCATAGGCGGGGTAAGATTTTTACCTCCGTTATCCTCGGTGGGAGAGTCAAGTATATATTTTATTCTGTTTAAAGCTATTCCCATTCGGCTTAAGCCCGATACCGCTCTTCCGAGGGAACGAATAGGCCAGGTAAGCATGGAATTATAGTAGATAAAGGCTAAATAATCTCCTGCGTTAAGCTCTCCTTTTACGGCTAAATAAGCCCCGAACGTTATAATCGACATGACCTGAATACCGCTTATAAAGTCGCCGACAGCCCAAAAAGCCGACAGTATCAGGTCAAGCCTTACCCACATGGCATGGTAAAAGCCGTTCTGTTTTTCAAATTTATCCCGTTCAAACTTTTCCCTGCCGAAGGCTCTTACAACTCTTACTCCTGTAAGATTTTCCTGAACGGTGGAGGAAACCTTGCCTTCCTCTATATCAGCTTCTTCAAACACCTTACCCATTTTTTTATGAGCGTATGTTGAGTAAATCGCACTTACAGGCAGAAGGATTACAGCTATAAGAGTGAGTTTAAGGTTTATGCCCGCCATAAAATAAAGAGAAAATACTACAAGTATTACCGTTCTGAAAATTTCCACAAGCTGCTCGGAAAGGAAATTTTTAACCGCATCCACATCGGAAGTACAGCGTTGTATTATATCTCCGGTATTATTCGCCGAATGAAAAGAAAAAGGAAGTTTACCTATGTGGGAGAAAATATCGTTTCTCATAGTTTCAACGAGGCTCTCCGAAGCTTTAGCGTTATAATACCTGTTAAGATACTGAAACAGCGCGGAAATAAGTGCGGTTATAACTATTGCCGCCGCTATATAATAGAGATGTTCTCTTAATATGAGGATACCGCCTGCGGCTTCTATCATCGAATTTATAAAACCCGGAAGCTCGGAAGGCTTATTATTTATTACGGTGTCTATTGTGTAGCTTATTATTTTGGGAATTATAAGGGCAAGAAAATTTACGAAACATACACAGACTATACTTATTAAAAAGTACAGTCTGCTTGTTCGTAAAAAATAGAGGGTGAGTGATAAACTCGAATTATTAAATTTTTTATTTTTCAAAGTATTCTCCCGGTCGGGAATTACTCCGAAAGACCTACTGCGGAGAGGAAGCTTTCTTTGTCTCTGCTTACTATAAGATCACTCGGGAAATGTATTTCGTCGAGGAGTTTTTCGGTCTCAGGGTATTTCCCTACATAATATGAACTATGCGCGTCACTGCATATTGTTATCTTTGTTCCGTATTCGGCACAGCTTAGTGCTACCTTTTTGCATCTTTCACGTACAAGGCTTCCGTGAGCGAAAGATGCCTCGTTTATTTCTATCATCTTATTCAAAGCTTTTGCGGCTTTTACTATTTCGTCAAAATCTATATCGAGTCCCGAACGTCCTATATGCCCTAAAATTTTTACTTTTTTGTTTTCAAGAGCTTTTATATACATATCGGTGTTTTCGGTTCTGTTTCCCACAAAACTTTTGCCGTGTATGCTCGCTATAAGATAATCAAGCTTTGACAGGAGCTTTTCCTCGTATGTGAGAGGATTATCTTTGACGGAAAAAGGTTCCGGTACATATAAATCATATCCGAAAAGGTGACCGTCAAGGTCGATGATGTCTACTTCCGCCCCGAACAAAAGCCTTACTCCGTGCCATTCTTCAGGCAGATCGCCCTTATTCATAAAAAAACCGTAGGAAGCGAAATGAGTAGTCGGTACAAAAAGGGGGCTGAAATGGTCGGTTATACCTACCAACTCAAGCCCCTGCTCTTTTCCGGCTTTCAAGTTTTCCTCGATAGTGGAGTAAGCATGCCCCGAAGCGAGAGTATGTGTATGAGTGTCCGTTTTTATTTTAATCATTTTAAGTACCTCCTATGTATAAATTACAATCTCCTGTAGTGAGCTATTTTAGCAGATAGTAAGGGATTTGTAAATGATGGGATTTAAAGAGAAATTGTCCGATAAAACTTGATAAAATTTAAATTAAAAAGTTGATGTTTATTTAAGCGCGTGATAGTATTTTGATAATTATTTAATGATACAAGTGTCAAAAGTATGAAAATCCGATGCAAGCTCGCTTGCACGAGGATTTTTCATCTTTTGACACGCAAACAATATGAGTAAGTAGCCATTTTTCTACGAAAAATGAGCGGATTACGAATATTGTTAAGGATTGCGAAAGGCGTAAGCCGTAGCAATCCTGTATCAGTGGGTATCAAAAAATTTTGATACTCAAATTATCTAATTTGTATTATAATCATATCTGAGTATGTTAAAATATCCAAAACAATAATATAAAAAGATACC